>JANNSO010000001.1:0-54719 GCA_031402655.1 Spirochaetota bacterium
GATAGACGATATCGTCCTTACCTTCGGCCACGAAATGTTCAAGGGCTTCAAGATACGAGACAAGATTTTATTTAAAGTTACCCGGGATGCCGACATAGGCGTCGACGAATTCCGGGATGACGACTTTGTCGCGGCGATGAAGGAAGTCCTCGTAAACAGGCAAAGTTCCCTGCCCGTAAGGCTTTCCGTATCCAAAGAATCGCAGCGCCTCGCATCCCTGCTCGCAGGATTGCTCGGCCTCGAGGAGCGGGACGTGTATCACATGGGCGGACCCATAGACCTGAAAAGTTTCATGGAACTTTCCTCGGTAAAGGGTTTTGACCGTTTGCGTTTTCCCGTGCGCGAAGCCTTCCCCGTTTTTTCTGCCAGCGAGGAAAACAGCATTTGGGACGAACTGCGGAAGCGCGACATAATGCTGCACCTTCCGTATGAATCCTTTTCCCTCGTCAGCGATTTTTTCGAGAGCGCGGCCGTCGATCCGGCTGTTCTGGCGATCAAGGCTACCCTGTACCGCACTTCGGGGGATTCGCCCGTCATCAAGAGCCTTACCAAGGCGGCCAAAAACGGCAAGCAGGTAACCGTCGTCGTCGAGTTGAAGGCCCGCTTCGACGAAGAGCGGAATATCGCCTGGGCAAGCCAGCTGGAGCAGGCTGGCGCCATCGTGGTTTACGGCGTCGCCCACCTCAAAGTCCACGCCAAGGCCGCGCTCGTCGTTCGCCGCGAGGAAGACGGGCTTGTCCGCCGCTACGCTCACCTTTCCACGGGCAACTACAATGATAGAACGGCGAGGCTTTACGCGGATTTATCGCTGTTTACGACGAATCCCGCGATATGCGCCGACCTGGGTTCGTTCTTCAACATGCTCACCGGTCTTTCCAACCTGGGCGACCTTAAGCTTTTGTCCATGGCACCGTTCGACCTGAAGCGCAGCCTGCTCCTTCTCATCGAGCGCGAGAGTGGACGAAGCTCGCCGGAGTCCCCGGGCCTCATAGTCGCCAAGATCAACTCGCTTTGCGATGGCGATATTATAGAAGCTTTGTACCGCGCTTCCGCGGCGGGTGTGCGAGTGCTCCTGAACGTGCGCGGCGTGTGCCAGCTGGTACCCGGCGTCAAGGGAATGTCCGAGACCATAAGCGTGGTTTCCGTCGTGGGGCGGGTCCTTGAGCATTCCCGCATCCTGTACTTCAGGAACGGCGGGGCGGAGGAAATGTATCTCTCCAGCGCCGACTGGATGCCCCGAAATCTAGAACGGCGCATCGAGCTGCTTTTTCCTGTGCAGTCCGAGGAAATCCGGCAGCGCGTCTACGACATTCTCCTGTCGTATTTTGTCGATACCAGGCAGGCTCGCGTACTTGCAAGCAACGGTACCTGGAAGAGAGTTCATTCGGGTGCGGGCGAAGATCGTTTTTCCGCCCAGGACTTCTACTATGCCGATGCAAAGAAGCGTTTTGAGGCTGTCGCCGACAAGAGCGTTTTCAACGAGCTTCAGGTGCGCCGCAAAGCTCCCTGATATGGTGATAGCGAGTTTTTTTATTGCCCCGATGCATGATATTGTATATACTCGCTCTTAGCAGATTTCGGTTCAAGGAGTCACGTTTTGAACATACTCATGGTGTCCAGCGAGGCAACTCCGTTTGCCAAATCAGGTGGTCTTGCCGATGCCGTTTCTGCCTTGTCCCGGGCCATGCGGCGCGCAGGCCACGATGTTCGCATAGTCATGCCTCGCTATTACTCCATCGACAAGGCAGGGCTCGACCTTATTCCCCAGCCCATGGGCGTCAAAGTAGGCCCGGTTGAAGAATGGTGCGCGGTGTATCAGGCTCTCCTGCCTTCGTCGGATATCCCCGTATACTTCGTGGACCACGAAAAATTTTTTGGCCGCGACGGAATCTACGGGGACAAAATACAAAGCGATTTTGCAGACAATGCCCAGCGCTTCGCGTTTTTTTCCGCCTCCGTATTCCAGGTCTGCAGAAAGATATGCTGGATTCCAGAAGTTTTCCACGCCCACGACTGGCCGTCCGCCCTTGTTCCCGTTTACCTGCGCTACAACGAGCGGGAAGGGGAATTCAGTTCGTCGGTATCGGTATTTACCATACACAACCTGGGCTATCAGGGTGTCTACCCCAAGCATGTCTTTCCGTTTTTCAACCTGCCCTGGGATGCGTTTCACGGCGCCGGTCTGGAATATTTCGATAACATAAACCTGCTCAAGGCGGGCATCGCCTGCGCCCATAAGCTCACCACCGTCTCCCCCACCTATGCATCTGAGATTCAGACGCCTGAGTACGGCTGCTCCCTGGACGGGCTGCTCCGCGCCCGCAGGTCCGACCTTGTGGGAATACTCAACGGCGTCGACCTCGACGACTGGAACCCTTCTACCGACACACTGATCCCGGCAACCTTCAGCCATGGCAAAATGGCTGGCAAGGCAGTCTGCAAGAAGGCATTGCAAAAGGAATTCGGCCTGCCAGAAGATCCTTCCGTTCCGGTGATCGGGCTCGTAACGAGGCTGACGGACCAGAAAGGGGTGGGCGACCTTTTTGGACCCACCTACGGCGCCGCCTGGCCGATTTGCCGCGACATGAAAGTGCAGTTTATCATTCAGGGCAGCGGTGAGGCCTGGTGCGAGAACGAGCTGCGCTCCCTTTCCGAAAAGCTGCCGAATCTCAAGGCGCGCATAGGGTACTCCGAGAAGACGGCGCACCTCATCGAGGCCGGCTCGGATTATTTTATCATGCCCAGCCGCTACGAGCCGTGCGGTCTGAACCAGATGTATTCCCTCCATTACGGCACTATTCCCATCGTGAGGCGCACGGGCGGGCTGGCCGATACGGTATCAAATTATAACCAGGATACGGGCGACGGCACGGGATTCGTGTTCGACTACCTTTCTCCCCGGGCTATTTACGATACCGTCGGCTGGGCCGTCTGGGTCTGGTACAACAGGCAGGAGCATCTTCTAGCGATGCGCGCTCGCGCGATGCAGCTGGAATTCTCATGGGACAAGTCCGCCCGCGAGCACGGACTATTGTACAAAAAAATAGCAACAGCCGCCAAAACGCCCCGTGAAACCGGAAAAGCCCCCAGGGTCGAACTTAAGGAGATTCAATGAAAACCGAAACAAAGGTATACGATTACAAGAAGGACAAAGTGCGCTCGGCGATACTGAGCGCCTTCAAGAAAAACCGCGGCGAGTCCACCGTGGCCGATCTCGTGGCTTTTACCGGGCTGCCGAAATATCAGGTGGCTACGGAGCTGCCGGCAGTGGCGGATGAGTATTCAGGCAGGCTCAAGGTAAGCGAGTCGGGAGAGATCCTGTATTCCTTCCCGCGGGGTTACACGAGCCGGTACCATGGATTCCTGCCCGGCTTAAAACGATTCTGGGGGGGATTCAAAAAAGGCCTTGCCAAGGTTCTTTCGCTCCTGTTCAAGATATGGATAATGGTAATGCTGATCGGTTATTTCGTACTGTTCATCGCCCTGGTCGTCCTCGCGCTGGTGGCATCCATAGCCGGAACTTTCGCGGGCGGAAAAGACAGCAAGAGCAGCAACCGTTCCGGCGGACTCGGCGGGCTTGGGCTTGCCATGCGTCTCGTGGAGCTGTTTGTGCGCATCTGGTTCTACAACGAGATGTTCAAAGGCCCATCGTCGACGCGCGGCTCCTTTAATCTGCGCAACCGAAGCAAGGAGCAGAAACGCCCCCTGCACAAAGCTATATTTTCTTTCGTTTTCGGCGAGGTCGATCCCAATGCCGGGCATGACGAGGTGCAGAAACGCCTTTTCGTGGCTCTGGTACGGCAGAAAAAAGGCATAGTGCTGCTCGAAGACTTCATGAGTCTTAGCGGCCTTTCCCCCGTTGATGCCGAGCTTGCAATCTCGTCCTATCTCTACGAATTCGAGGGAAGCCCCGAGGTAAGCCCCGAGGGAACCGTGTACTATCATTTTCCGTCGCTGCTCAAGAGCGCTCGAGCCGCTTCGGATGGCATCGGGCATTCCGCGATGAAGGCGACCCGGCCGTTTTCCGCCAATAAGGGAAGCTCGAATTTTGCCTATGGCGCCATCAACGCGGTGAACCTCGCCTTTGGGTCATATTTTATTTACATGTATGCCTCCGGCGCATCCACGCTTATCCGGACCGTTCGCGATAAATGGATCATTACTGGAAATTTTCTTTACGAGTTTACCGGAACATTATTGGCTCAGTTTGCAGGTGTCGCAAATCCTGCTCTAATTTTGTTCATCGGCCTTGGCATTGTACCAGTGGTTTTCTCCCTGATTTTCTGGCTGGTACCCGCACTCCGTTTTGCAAGGCTTAAAAAAGAGAATGAGGCGATAAAACGGGAGAACGCACGGCGTATTCTATATACCGCGGCGCTTGCGAATCCCCTATGGCTCAATGCGTCCGTATTCAAGGCCTTGCCTTCCCAGGCGATGGTGGCCGACCAGAAAAAGCTCGAGAAGGCCATCGATGAGCTTGCCGCCTACGAAAACGGGGAGCCCGATGCCGCAGGGTCATGGAACCTCGCCGAGCTGCAGCGGAAGGTTCAGGATGCCGATGCCTTGAGAGCAAAGGTCCGTGCCGAGGATTCCGCCGCCGGCGGTATCGTATTCGACACTGATTCCTGATGGCGGCCGCGGAAGTACCTGCCGTTCAGGCAAGGCAGGCCCGGGTCTCCGGCGTGCTCTTCGCGCTGCTGTCCGCTTCGGGCTTTGCCGTCCTTGGTTTGTTCGCCAAGCTGATCTACCGCGAAGGCTTTGCGGTGCAGCAGGCGCTTGCATGGCGCTTTACGGTGGCAGCGCTCTTTCTTTGGATGTATCTTTTTCTTAGCGGAAAATACAGGCATCCTCGGGGCCAATACTGGCGCCTTGCGCTTCTGGGGCTTTTCGGATTCGCTCCTCAAGCCGGTTTATATTTTTTAACGGTATCCTACCTTGAACCGGGCTTGACTTCCCTTTTACTGTATTTGTATCCCGCTTTCGTCATAATTTTCGGCATCCTGTTCCTCAAGAGGAAGCCTGGCCTTGTGCAGCTTGCGGCCCTTGTCCTGTCCATAACGGGATGCGTGCTCACGTTTTGGACCCGCGGCGATTACCCGATGATGGGCTATGTCCTTGGCGTTACCGTGGCAGTCGCCTATGCCGGTTATATTTTGGTTACGGAGCGGGTGCTTATCGGAATCGATCCCGTTTTTGCAACTACGGTAATAATGACCGTCGCCGCAGCGCTTTACTGGCTGCTGAGCCTCGCCGGCGGCGTCGTTCGCTTTCCGCAGAGCATCGAAGCCATAGGCGGAATACTCGGTGTCGCCGTCATCTCCACCATACTGCCGGTAATAGCGCTGTTCGCCGCCCTGAAGCGCATAGGTTCGGCGGACGCATCCCTCGTGTCCACGGTGGAGCCCCTCATTACTATCTGCGTGTCCGCACTGTTACTCGGGGAGCGCCTTGGATCCTTGCAGCTGGCGGGGGGAGCCTGCATACTCGCCGCCTTGTTGGTGCTCAATGTGCGCCGGGGCAGGAAAACAGCCTGATTCTGCGAGAGTGTTTCCAGTTTGCTACGGGTATAGCGCGTCCAGCGCCAGCGCTAGATTTTTCGCTTCGCCGGGGCTGAAGTCCGGCGGCACAATGCTTGGTTCATCCGCATTCGGGCTGATAAGGGCTCCGCCCGAAAGGGCTGCCGCGAATAGTCTGTCATACTCGATCGCCCCGTCTCTCCTGAATAGATACGGACCGGAGCGCAAAAAATGTTTCTCCAGAATAAGGCCGAATTTATTCCAGTGTTCTTCGGCATAGCCATCGGCAGTGGACCGTGCCAGCGTATCCAGCGCCCGGGATGCCGCATGGTGCATGAGAGGAGGAATCATTTCTCCCCGGAAATTCGGTGGTAATTTTTCTTTTTTAGCCAGTACGCAGGCGGGTGCAAAGGGTCTTGGGCAGGGCAGCCTGGTCAAAACCACATCAAAGCAAGAAGGAAGCACCGAGAACGGGCGCGCCAGGCCGACGAATATGTTTTCGCTTGATTCCATTCTTTTAGCATCCGAACCGAATGATTCGGAAATGACGACGTTTTTCTTGAAGGTGGATGCCAGAGATGCAATCGCTCTCTCTTCGTTGGCAAAAATAAATGCCGTCTCGAATTCCGGCCAAGTGAATTTCAGCGACTTTAAAAAACCGGTTTCATAAAAGCCGGGGTAGGCTCGCGTCAGTCCCTTTTCGGCCGCGTTGCAGGCGTAGAGTATCGCGGCTTTTTCGCGTTCGCCCAATAGTCCATGGCCGCCGTCCAGCCACAGGTCCAGTAAGCGTTTTCCGTCGGCGCCGTACAGCCGGTTGCCGCGGATTCGCCGTATGGGCTGCAATAGTCGTAATAGATTATTCATGTTTTCTCCATTGCATTGCCTGGCTGGAACCTCTGTTAACTTTAGGGGACTTCAGTCGCCCAGGATCTCCAGTTTGCTCGTAAACTTCGGGAAGAACTTCATGGTTCTGCCCGTTTCAAAATGCACGGTTACGCAAGGTCCCGATTCATCGGTGGATGCGGTTTTTATTATTTGCCCGCTGCCATGGTCGTCGTGATAAACAGCAGTGCCTATTTTCCAGCCGGCCAGGCCTTTAACAGCGCCTAAATCCAGTTTGCCGCCGAATATTTTAATCGCTTCTTGCGGTATTTCGGCCAGGAATATAGAGGGTGGATTTTCAATGACTCTCCCGTGAAAAAGCCGACGCCTGCAGTAGGTAAGATGCAGTTCGTCCTTTGCCCGCGTCATCGCCACGTAAAGGAGGCGCCGCTGCTCTTCGAGATCCTCGTCTTCGTCCTCGTCGCGGGGAAATAATCCCTGCTCCATTCCGGTAATAACGACGAGTGGAAACTCAAGCCCTTTGGTGTTGTGCATGGTTATCAAGGTTACCGCGTCAAGCGAAACTTCCTTGGAAGACATCGCCCGGTCCAGCTCGACGGCTTCAAGGAATTCGGACAGGCCGTCGCGGGTAGCCGGATAATCGCTGGCGGCGTTTATAAGCTCGTCAAGGTTGGCCACTTTCTGGCTGCCCGCTATCTCGTCCTGGTTTCTATGGTATTCAAGGAGTCCAGATTCTTTTATGGCCAATTCGGCGACTCGCGCAAGGCTCTCTTCCGGATTGGGTACTTCCCTGTTTCTTTTGTTAAGGAGCTCCATGCCGTCCAAAGCATAGGCGTCCGTTTGGGCTTCCTCCCAGGCCGGGCTTACTTCGCGTAATATTTTTTTCATTACTTCCGAAAATTCGGCAAGACCGTTCCTGGAGCGCGCCGCCTTGAGCTTCGTGTCTTGCGCGGCATCAAGGAGGTTCCCGTCGCCGGAAAAGGCTTTTTCCACCACCAGCTCGAGACTGGAATTCCCGATGCCGCGAGTCGGCTTGTTGGCGATGCGCCTGAAGGCCACCTCGTCCCGCTGATTGCAGGCGAGCGCCAGGAGGGCAAGAGCGTCCTTTACCTCTTCGCGTTCGTAGAATCGGAGGGCTCCCACGAGCCGGTAGGGAATCCCCGCGCGTGGAAGGGCGCGCTCGAAAAGCAGGGACTGGGCATTGGTGCGGTACAGTATCGCGATATCGGCGAAAGAACCGCCTCCGCGAATGTGCCTGTCGATGAGGCGCACGCAATAGGAAGCTTCCTCGTCGTTATCCTGCAATACGGCAAGAACGGGCTTCTCGCCACCCTTGCGCTCGGCGCGGAGGGTTTTTCCCAGGCGATCCTGGTTGTTCTCCACGACCGCGGATGCCACGTCCAGGATGGCTTGATACGAACGGTAGTTGCGCTCGAGCTTCACAACGGAGGTGTCCGGAAAAATATCAGGAAACTCCAGTATATTGCGAACTTCCGCGCCGCGAAACCGGTAGATGCTCTGGTCGTCGTCGCCTACGACGCACACGTAGGCACCCGGTCCCGCAAGAGCCTTGAGCAGCGCGAATTGCGCCACGTTGGAGTCCTGGTACTCGTCCACCATGATTACGCGGAAGCGCGCATGCGTTCTCTCGCGGACGGTTGCGTCGTTCTCGAGTATGCGCGTCGGCATGGAGATAAGGTCGCCGAAATCGACGTTTCCCGTCGCGCGGAGCCTGCGCTCGTATTCGAAATAGTCGCGGGAGAAATCGTCATAATCCTCGAACAGGTCGTCAAGGTCCGGCGAATCGGGGCTAAGGTTGTAATCCTTGGCGCGGGCGAAGGCTTGCGCCAACTTCCTGGCGTCCTGCCTGTTCATGCCCGGGAAGGCCGCCCTCGCCAGCGTGGTGGAATCGTCGTCGTCATAAATGGTGAAGTTTTTATCCAGGCCGGCGCTTTGGGCGTTGCGGCGCAGGAACCATGCGCCGAAAGAGTGGAAGGTGCGCAGGTTGGCACGCTCGCACAATGGTTCTATTGCGCAGGCGCGTTCACGCATTTCGGCGGCCGCCTTGTTGGTGAAGGTAACGGCTAAAATGGATTCGGGCGCAATCCCGCGTTCCCGTATCAGGTAGGCTATCTTGGTGGTTATGACGCGGGTCTTGCCCGAGCCGGCGCCGGCGAGTATCAGCAGGTTGCCGCCTTCGTGCAGAACCGCAGCCTGTTGTTCCTTATTGAGGCTTTCCAGATAATCGGGAAGCCCGCCCGAGGAGCCGGCTTTCATTTTTCAGCTTCCTTGCTGGCGGCGACGGTTCCTTTGCGGAGGGGGACGGCTTCGAGGTCCACTCCGCGCACCGCGCTGATCATCACCTCGAGCACATCGCCCGCATGCAGATCCGGGCCTACGACGACGACGGCCCCGTCCACGTCCGGCGCGTTCATCGCGCAGCGGCCGATAGCCAGGTCTTCGTCCTCGATGCGTTCTTCCACGAGCACGGTTTGTTTTGTTCCTACGAATCGAGCCAGCCTTCGTTCGGTAATATCCCGCTGGGCAGCCTCAATTTCCTGTTTCCGCGCGGAGGCTGTTTTTTTCGGAACTCGGGCCTTGTAGCCAAAAGCCTTTGTATCCTCCTCGCGGCTGTAGGTAAACGCACCCAGCCAGTCAAGCTGCGCAGCCTCCTGGAATTCCCTGAGCTCGGTAAAATCCGCATCGGTTTCGCCAGGGAAGCCTACGAGAAACGTGGAGCGCAGCACTGCCTCGGGCAAGGTGGCGCGGATGGTTTGGATAAGAGCCAGGTATTGCCTCGCGTCACCCGAACGGTTCATGGCGACGAGTATGGCCGTGGACGCGTGTTGGAAGGGTATGTCGAAGTAGGGGATGATCCGGGGATCCGCCGCGCAGCGTTCGAGTACCCCCAATGGAAACCTGTCCGGATGAATATATAACATGCGCACGCGAAAGTCGCCTTTTATCGCGCTTATTTTTTCGAGCAGGGCCGGTAGGAGCTGCTTCCCGCCGCGGTCCAATCCATAGGAGCCCAGGTCCTGGCCAATCAGGCATATTTCATACACGCCGCCTGCTATCAGTTCGGAGCATTCCGCTGCCACGTCGTCGGGGTCTCGCGACGAAATTTCTCCGCGTATCAGCGGTATGGCGCAAAAGGCGCAGTGGTTGGAACAGCCTTCCGCTATTTTTACGTAGGCAAGCCGCGGAAAACCCATGAGTTTTTTTCTGCGCGCGGGAGCGTAGGGCAGGCGCGGAGGCACGAGGCTTGGGTGCTTGCCTTCCATCATCGCGTCTACGGCATCGCCTATTTTTGACAGGTCCCCGTTGCCGAATATTCCGTCGGCCTCGGCAAGGTCCCTGCCCATCTCCAGGGCATAGCGCTGCGAGAGGCAGCCGGCCATGAGTATGCGTTTCCCCGGATACGCCTTGCGCATGGCCATTACGGCTTCAAGTGATTCTTTCTTTGCGTCTTCGATAAAGCCGCAGGTATTTACTATTATTATGTCCGCGTCGGCGCTCGTACTGATTTGGCTGTACCCGCGCAGTTGAAGGTGAACGGCCATCTCCTCGGCGTCCACCTGGTTTTTCGCGCAGCCGTGGTTGTCTATGAAGAAAGTTTTAGTTGACGTTGTAGACACTGAGATTCCAGAGGCTGTCGTCGCCCTGCGCCCACTTGATGCTCTTTACCGCCACTTCTCCGGGGGCACCGAGTTCGACGTCGACGCTTTGCCCGCCGGAAGCCTGTATGGTTAGCTTGCACGCCCCGGCATTGCTGGTCCATATTTTTGCGCTGTTGTTCGCCGTGGTGGTTAGCTGGTCGCCCTTATGGTAATAGCGTTCCTCGCGGTCTTTACGGTCGATTTCGTGGCGGAACATGGCGTAATTGCGGAAGGTAAGGCTTAGGACGAAGGGATAAGGACTGCGCTTGCCGGAAAAAATGACCGTTTGCGCGGTGATTGGACGCTCGGGGACAGTACTTGCCTCCGCGGGCTTGATAGCCTGACTTGCGGCTGCTTCGACCGGCATGACCGGTACTGCGCTTTCTGTCGTCGCAAGGGAAAGGTTTCCGGCGGTCTTGAATTTTACCATGACGCCGGTATCGGGCTTGTTTTTCTGGAAATCGCTTATAAAGACGTATAATTCGGCGATGTTGTCCTTGTCGAGGTCGATGGAGCCTTCTTCTCCCATCATAAAACGCGTCTTGCCGATCGGGGTTTCTATGGTTACCATGTCGTCGACTGCGCTGACCTTTACGGCATGGGTATCGTTGTTGTAATTCACCAGCAGGGTATCGCCGATGTAGAATCGTTTTTCCAGTTCGGAATTTTCCATTTTATACTGAGTGGGTTTTCTTTCTGCGCTCGTGGCGGATTCGATTTTTTGTTTTGACATGGCAGCCGCGACCAGCAGCCCGACGAGCGTTAACACCACTACGGAGGTCCCGATTGCGGCGCCGATTATAATTGTCCTTTTCGGCTTTTTTTCATGGAGCAATTCCTGGAGCGGAACGGGTTGTTCCTGTATGCGGATGCCGCGGAAAGTATTTATGAGCGACTGCGATTCAATGCCCAGGAATTCCGAATAGTTTCGGATAAATCCGAGAATATAGGGATCTCCGGGAAAGATGCTGAAGTTTTCTTCTTCCAGTGCGACGATATAGCGTTTCGCGATATTCGTTTCATCCGCTACCATGTCCACTGTATAGCCGCGTGCCAGCCTGGCAGCCTTTAATTGTTCTCCGATGGCGTTCATGGCGTTCCTTCGATTCGGGGATGCTGAATTACTTACTCGTACTGAACAGGAAATTGTTGAATGTATTGGCGGAGGAGGGCGCATCGTAAATGAATTTTGTGTCCGCGATGCCGGTGTCGAGCCTTATATTCGTAAAGTCGAAAACGATAAGGTCGCCGCCGTGGCTGATGCCTTCCATGCGGCGAATCAGTTTCCGCGACGGATCTATGGACAGCGCTATGGTGCGAAAGCCTTCCGCCACGCTTCTGCGCGACAGGATGAGGCGTATTACTTTTTCTCCCTCCGAACCCGGAAGGCTTTCCGCCACAGGACCCTTTTCGTAGCCGACTATATAGTTTCGGCCCATCATGCGGAGTCCTTCGCCGCTGGCCACCGCTGCTGCGCTTGCGCCGCCTCCCGATGTCTCCTGAACGAGGATGGCGCGATATTCGGGAACGTAGATCAGGAAGCTTGTCCCGTTGTATACCATCACCTGGGCGACGGGCTGCGTAAAGTCCATGCGCATGAGGGCAGGTGACTTGAATATAACCGAACCCGACATGGACGTTTTTCCGGCTTTTACCGACACATCTGCCTGGTAGTCTTTTATCGAGGCGTAACGTTCCGATATCTGCCTGAAGAACTGGTCGGCCGTGAGCATTTCCTGGGCTCCCAGCGGAACCGGGGCGGCCAGCAAAAGGGCGGCTCCGAGGATCCCGCCTAGAATCCCGGCCAACGTTGGAACGTTTTTCATGTAATCTGCTCCTCCATACCGCATGCGCGGGATGACTGCACGATACCGTTTATCCGCAAAAAAAACAAGCTATGCCTTGCGCAGACCGTCCCAGACCACCCAGCGGACGGCATCGTCGTTAAGGTTCAGGTTAAGGGAACAATCGGGACAGGTGAAGCGGCCGTCCACGAGGAAATCCTTGCGGCACCGTACGCAAAATACCTTTCCGCAAAGTGGGCAGGAACCGGAGGGCGACGCATCGCCTGGTTCACCGTGGAGAGAGCTCTTGGGAACCGCGGGGACGGGCAGGGGGGCGGTCCATGATCGCCCGCATGAACCGCAGTGAAGCTCGGAGCTCGTGGCTCGATGGATTGCCTGCAAGACCAGGGCTGCCTTGTTTTTGTCTAGGGGTTCCAGGATGCCCGCGATTTCTTCCGCCTGCCGGTATTTGCCCCGGGAAAAATAAAAATCCGCAAGGCGGGACAGGATGGCGGCCTTGTCGCCATCTGCGCCTTTCTGCGCATCCGCCAACTGCAGCGCGGTTTTCCAGGAAAGCTCTGCGCGCGGCGCTTCCCCTGTCTGGGACCATACATCTCCCACAAGGGTAAGCGTGCGAAGATCGTTGCCTTTCAGTTCAAGGGATTTGCGCAAGGCTTCCGCCGCGTCGAACCATCGCTCCAGTTCGATATAGCATGCTCCCAGGTTTGTCTGATACTCGGCGCTTAATTCGGGGTTGGAGGATTGAGCCCCGGAGAGCGAGCAGGCTTTGGCGTATTCTACGGCAGCGTCTTCCAGTTTTCCCGCGCGCGCAAGAATGTTGCCCCGGGTATTGTTGGCTGCCGGGACAGTGTCGAATCCTGCGAGAGCCGAGAGCGCTTCCGGTAGTTTTCCCATCCGCGAAAGGCAATCCGCCAGGTTTACGGCAATATCGGCCTCCCCAGGCAATAGCTGTGCGGCATGGAAGAAATGCCCGGCTGCCCGGTCATATTCCTTCATTTCCATGGCAACCAATCCCGCCAGGTTTTTTGTCCACCCGTCACCGGGATTCCTGTCCAGCGCGAGTGACAGGGCCTGCGTGCAGTCCTGGCCGGACAGATAAAGCGCTTCTGCCAATCTGAATTGGTATACCGGCGTTTTTTCGTCCAGGGAGGCTGCCGAGCGGAAAGCCGCGATGGCTTCGGTCCGATTGCCTTTTGCGCCCAAGAGCAGGCCGTAAAGATATGCGGACGGAGCGTCGGCGTTTCCTTTTTTTACGAGCTTGGCGAAAATGGTTTCAGCCTCCGCCATATTGCCCCGTGCATAGGCGATCCTGCCTTCGAGCGAGGCAAGGGCCGCGGGTTCGTATTTAAGGTAACGCAGGTGCTGGAGGCATTCCTCGGCGTCCTCGAAGGAACCCTGGCCAAAAAATCCCACCGACGCGGCCAGCCATGCTCCCGCGGCATCGCTTTTTTCCCCGGTCTTTTCCCAGGCGCGCGCGGCGTTCAATTCATAAATGGGCATGGAAGGTTCGAGCCTGGCGGCGGCCGTATAGCTGCCTGCCGCACCCCGCCAGTCTCCCAGGTTGAAGCGCGCATGACCGAGCAGGTTTTGCAGCCGGGGACTTTTTCCGGCGCGCATGCTGTCCGCTTCCAGGGTTTCGCGCAATTCAAGGTATTTGCCTCGCAGGTACAGGACATTGAAGTATTCTTCATGCGCCTGATCGAAGCCCGGCTCTTTTGCCAGGCAGGCCTTAAGTGCGGTTTCCGCTTCTTCCATCATGTTTTCGCGCAATAGGCATTCTGCCCTGAGGAATAGGTCGCGTGCGCTGAGTCCTTCCTGTTCTTCGACCTTCCGTATCTGCACGAGGGCTGAAACCCATTCCTGCATGCCCATGAAGGTATCTATCAACCTGCGGCGCTGGTCCATGTCCGCGGGCACGATGCGCGCAAAGCGCACGAAATCGACTTCCACTTCCAGCGGCCTGGTTTCAACGATAAGGGCTTTAAGGATGAACAGCGATTCTTTTGCATCGTTGTAGGTTTGAGCCGCAAACGCCAACAAGCCTCGTTCCACGGTGTCGTTATCCGCCTCCAGTGCAAACCGGCCGTTTGCAAGCAGCGTACAGCGGGAACCTCTGACGACAAGGGTAAGATTGATGTCCTGCCGGCCATCGAGCCAGGGGCATTCCGTCCACGCCACGACAGGATGAGGCTCGCCGTTGAATACCGAATCGAGCCGGACGAAGCCCGAGTCCGAGACCAGGATGTACATAAACGAGCTCTGGTCGGACATGCGAAAAATAAAACCGGCCGAGCAGGCTGTTCCCTGCGTCCCTTGTGCCGTTTTGACGGGATTTTGGAAAAAGATGTCCGCATCGAGGGAAAAGTCGGCGCAAGGCAGGTCTGGGGCTTCGGTCCATGCAAAAAGGTTGGGCGCGAGCAATCGCAGTTCGAGGTATCCGTCAAGGTAGGATGCAGTGTAGCGCAGGTCCTGCACAGGGAGGAATTTTCCGGTTTCAGGACCCCTGAAATCCGCTCTCCACGGTTCGGGAGGGTTTGTTTTTTTTTCGGGTAAAGCCAGGAGAGACTTGCCAAACAGCTTTTTAAGGAAAGTAAACATGGGCACTATACTATCGCCCAATTGCTCTCTGGGCAAGCGAAAACTGGCGCTCCCATCTTTCGACCTGCGCTAAGTCCGGGATTCCCCGGTCTGTGCAGGTTGAAGTATCAAAAGCTCCGGGCTTTACTCTTGCGTTGTAGGGACGTAGCGCTGTCGCGCGATAGCGTTATGGGAAGCTCGGGTAGGCAGCTGCAATATGAGCGCTTCCCTAAAGCATTCCCGGGGGGGATTTTTTGAATAAAGCTCAAAGGGCGGCATTGCTCCTGGTTATAGGCTCTTTTTTTACGGCATGTTCCAAAACGGATACGGCGATACCGGCGGCATATAGAGCGGCAAGCCCGGTTCCTGAAGGTGCTTCCAGTCAGGCGGCTCCCAAGAGCTCGCTCAGCGCTTCCTGCATTTTTATAGAAGGTATCGTAGAGCTGGGCCGCAGCGGCACCTGGGAAACAGTGGAAATAGGGGATGCCGTGGAGGCGGGCGATACCATCCGCACGGCCGCCGACGGTTCCTGCGAGCTGCAATTCGGCACGATGGCTATACTCAAACTCCAGCCTTCCACTACCTTGGTTGTCAATGGAATTTTCCTGTCGGATGCCGCTTCCAGCGTGGATGCGAGCCTGGAAATCGGAGCGCTGCTCAATAAGGTGCAAAAACTCGCCGGCTCGGATTCATATATAATCAGGACGGGAACGAGCATTTGCGGCGTGCGCGGCACTGATTTTATCGTTTCCACCGATGGAAAAACCGGAACCACGATAGCGGTCCGCAATGGCAGGGTAGCCGTGGTCGCGGCCAGTGCGATTATCGACAAGCTGCTGGCCGCATCGAGCTCCAACGCCATTGCCGGCGCCGCAATCCAGGCAATCGTCGCGGTAGCTCCTGTTGTCGGCGGCAATCAGGAAATTACCATAGACTCGAATTCAGTGGACCGGGCAGAGGCCGTCTATAAAGAAATCCTGGCAGAAGTCAATTCCCTCCCGCCGGTAATTCCTGCTTCAGGGTCTTCAACCACGATGATTGCGCCTCCCTTGATACAATATTCAGGCCCTGATGGCACAGACGGAATCAGCATGCCCGTTACGGCCTCAGCCGAAGCCGCGAATCTTGTAAAAGCTATCGTCAAAAAGGCAAACGGCTCGCTGAGATCCGGGGCAAAAATCCCCCTGCCTGCAAGCAGGAGCTCCGTCGAGAAGCTCAAAGGGCTTGATGGAATCCGGGCTATGCCCCTTTCTTCCACAGGTACGGTAAGCGACCCTTACACACCCGTTACCATGGCGCTTACGCAATCCGCGGAAGAAGCCTCAGGCAGCGCCTCAGTGTCCGTCGCTGCGACGAGTCCCGTACCCGCAACATCGGGAAACGGTAACAAAGGCGGGCCGGGCGTAAGCTGGCAGGCTTTAAGAAAAGCCGTTATGGGCGGTGTTGTACGCGTTCCCTCGACCGGCTCGTTCATCGTTTCCGACGCAGATGGAAATTTGAGCAGCGTATCCGAATCGGGAAAAATACTCTGGACTCTCAAGACGGCAAACAAGGCTGCGGAACGCTCCTATGCGGTTCCGTTCAAGGGACTTGTCTATTATTCGGGCTCCGATGAATTTCTTATTATAGACGCCGTCAGCGGCACGGTTCTTTCCCGTGTTGCCCTGGAAGGCAAGCGCTCCCATATGCTGGGCAACCGCGTGGTTCCTTTCCCCAACGCGCTCGTGTTTCCCACCAGGGACGGACTCGAAGTGCTGTCGGAGAGGACGGGGGAAACGATACGCGTCATACCGGTTTCAGGCGGTACGAACATGAGTCCCGCCAATTACGAAGGCTTAGCCGCTATCGTAAGCCAGAAGGGCGTTTTTATGCTCATCGATATTGAAACCGGGGAGATAAAGACGGAAATCAAGACAAGCGCGGTTCAACCGGTTGCCCAGGCTCCCCGAATCGTTGGAACGCGAGCCTGCTTCGCCGACCGCAAAGGGCTGCTCGTGATGGTAGACCTTGCCACCAATTCCCTGGCATGGGAGAAATCCCTCTCCGATTCCGGTGGAATCTTCGCGGACGTGGAGATGGGCCAGGCCGGCGTGTTCGCATATGGCAAAAAAAAGTTATTCAGCTATAGCCTGGACGGCGTCGAAATCACGGCTCCTTTCGGGGGCGTAAGCGCGCCTCCGCTTTTGTCCAAAGGAATCCTGTATTACGGTACGGAAAACGGCTTCCTCGTGGCCTTCGACGTTAAAGCCAAAATAGAGACCGGAAGAATCGCTCTCGGCTCTAAAATGACGGCCCGACCGCTGTTCGTCGACGGGTTTATATTCGCGGGCACCGAAAACGGCAGGATAGTCAAGGTGGACGCGAGTCTGTTCTGACATCCGGCAAGTGGGTGATCAAGTGAAGCTCCGATAACTCTGTTGGTTATCAGAGGTCCCTTAGGAGATCACCCGCTGTGTTTTTCAAGGACGCTCGAGCAGCAGGGTTTCCGTAGGGCGGTCGCATACGTTTGCGGGTCCGTAATACTGGATAGCCCCGGGAAATCTGTAGCAGCTTTCCGCCGCCCATTTTTCCCTGGCCGCAGCGAATGCCTTGAACGGTGCGCCGTCCAGCTCCACGAGAGCTTTTTTAATTACCGCTTTGTCGCTGCCGTGGCGGCGTTCTATGTTCATCATCATGGTAAGGGGAATGCCGCCGGCGATCCACTCTTCGGCCGGTTTGCTCGTGTTGCGCACCGAGGAAAGGTAGCCTGAATATCCTGCGGCTATCAAAGCCCATGCGGTGCTTCCCAAAGCGTAGCAATAGTCCGAGTCAAAGTTGGACGGAAAGGCGCAGCGTCCTTCATAGCCGAAGAAGTGCGCCTGCGAGCTGAAGTTCCCTTTGTAATCTCCCCTGGCTTTAAGTTCTCCAAGGCGTTGCTCCACAATGGAGATGATAAGCTTTTCCGTCTCGATGCGGGAGACCTGCACGTTGCCGTGGGGGTCGCGGTCCATGATAAGTTGCACTTGTATGTCTTGGGGCAGGCTCCGGTACAGGCCTGCCAAATCCGCGTCCAGGAGCGCGGTCGCGAAGGCGATGCGTGCAGCGTTGTCGCCAAGCTTTGCGTAGTCGCCGGCATGCCCTGCAAGCAGGTCGTTCAGCTTTTGGATAAGCGACTTGAACTCGGGGATAAACTCGATGAGGCCTTCGGGAATCAATGCGACGCCGAAGTTCATGCCTCTGGCGGCACGTTGCACTATCGAGCGGATTACTTCGTCGCAAACGGCGGCCAGCGTCATCTTTTTCGCTTCGACCTCTTCCGATATAAAGGCAATGTTGGGCTGGCACGAAAGAGCGCATTCCAGGGCTATGTGGCTGGCGGAGCGTCCCATCAGCTTGATGAAATGCCAGTATTTTCCGGCGCTCGCCGCGTCGCGCTCTATATTGCCTATGAGTTCGCCATAAGTTTTGGTGGCGGTATCGAATCCGAAAGACGACTCGATATGGTCGTTTTTTAGGTCGCCGTCTATGGTTTTGGGTACTCCGATTACCGCGCAGGGGACTTTGTTCGCGGCAAAATATTCCGCAAGCAAAGCCGCATTCGTATTCGAGTCGTCCCCCCCGATTACCAATACGGCGTCGAGCCCCCTGGCCCTGGCCACTTCCGCGCTTTTGGCAAACTGCTCGGGCGTCTCGATTTTTGTGCGGCCCGAGCCTATAATGTCGAAGCCGCCGGTATTCCGGTACCGGTCGATTATGGCGGCATCCAGATTTATGCTTTTATCGTCGGTCAGGCCGCTGGGGCCGCCCTTGAAACCTATCAGCGTGGACTGGGAGTTACCCTTTTTTAGCCCGTCAAAAAGCCCGGCGATTACGTTGTGTCCCCCGGGTGCCTGTCCCCCGGACAGAATGACGCCGACGGTAAGCTTCCTCTTCATCTCCGGGGATTTTCCTGGTTTGAGGGTGAGCAGGGGTTTGCCGTACTGGTTCGGGAATATCGCCTTGACCGCATCCTGGTCGGCGATTGCCGTGGTTGGCTTGCCTGCTTCTATCAGGATGTTTTCGGCAAGGCCTCGCAGTACGGCGGGCAGTTTGGGTTGATAGCTATATCGTGCTTCGTGAAGCGGTGAAAGGTTCATGCTGGCTCCTTGCCCATGAGCATAGTGCATCGAGCCGGTCGCGGGCAACTCCCCTATGGTTTTCGCATGGGCTTGGCTGCCTCGTCATGCGTGGCGGGACGAAGGATGCGAACCCCGGTTTCCGAAGTTTGTATCATCATTTCCTTGCCGTCTGGAGTTCGCGAGCCCAGTATCAGCACAATGGGGAATCGCGGATTTTCGGGATTCACGTCCACTACCTGGCCGAATTTTGCGCTTGTAAGCAATACAAAGGAACCGATGGGGTATATGGAGAGGGAGTAGACAAGAGCCTTGATGACCAACTCGTCATACTGCTTGCCCTCGTTTTTCAGTATATCCACCATGCCTGCGTAGCCTTCGCGAGCTTCCCGGTAGGGGCGGGCTCCGGTTACCGCGTCGTAGGAACAAGCCACGGCGATGATGCGGGCGTTAAGCGATATTTTGTCCGCGCCGATTCCGCGGGGATAGCCCCCGCCGTTCATGCGTTCGTGATGCTCAAGTGCCACCAACGATATGGCGAGGGGAAACTGCTTTTCCTTTAATATATTGTAGCCAAGTATAGGGTGTGCCGTTATGGATTTACGCTCCACGGCGGTAAGAGCCCTGCCTGCCATGTAGAGCTGGGGAGGCAGGCGCACCATGCCTATCTCGTGCAGCACCGACGCGACGCCCAGTTCTATCAGACGATGGGGCGGCAGCTTCAGGTGCCCGCCCAGAACGATAGCCAGAACGGTGGATCTGGCGGAATGGTTTACCAGGTAGTTGGCAGCAGGCTTGGCGTTTCCGATTACCCGCAGAACGTAGCGGCGGTTTTCGAGTATGACGTCGCAAAGCGCCTTGACCCTGTCGGACAGGTCTTTTTGGCTTATATCGTTCTTGGTAACGTAGCGAGTGTATACTTTATCCACATAGTCGAGAAACTGTTCATAAAAAATCGTAACTTTATCCAGGTTTTCCCTGTCGCCAGCGCCTTGGGAAGTTAAAGGTTTTTTTTCTTCGCCCTCTCCGCCGCCCTGATCCGGCGATTCTTCCTCACTGTCCTGCTTTACGACTTCAAGCACATTCCCGTCGGTAAAAACTTCCCGCCGCTCCCACTCGGTCAGCCTGTTTATAAGGCTCTGGCTTACCGGCGTCTCGGGCGTGAGTATGATATATGACTCGTCCAGATATACCGATGCGTCAAAGAACGTATCCGGTTTCAGGTCCCGCAGCGGTATGCTTTTCATACTGCCCCCCATTGACCCCTCGCTTTTGATGGTCTACAATTTTAATCTTCTAGATGCAGTATACTGCATCATCTATATTATTGGAGTAACCATCGATGAAGTTTAAGACTATTTTTATCCTTTTCAATATAATTATACTTTTCTCCTTCGTTTTTATATTTTTACTGCCGCTTTTGATGCTGGACGCAAGCTATTCCCTTCTTTTCTGGGGTAAAAACTGGCCGCTCGCCCTTTTTTTCGTAGCCATGCTTTTCGTATTTAATCTGTTTTTCGCTTCCAACTGGAAACTTTTTCTCCTTGTCGAAAAAGAGGATTGGCCTAAGCTGGCCGAGCTGCTCAGGATTCAGTTGTTCCAAAAACACCGGTTTACGCGCCGCAATATACGCTTATTCATCAACGCGTCTCTTTTGCGTTCCGACATGGCGGCAGTGGATTCCCTGGAAACTATTCTTCGGGAGCATAAGCCCGGCGCTTTGCGGCGCGAGGCAACCCTCTTCGGCACCTCCTGGCTTTTGCGCAATGACAATGCAGGCGCTGAAAAATTCCTGCAGCCCTGGCTTTCGGCTAAAGGCGTCGAGAACCAGGACTGGATTCGCTTTTATTACGCCTTTACGGTGATACTGCAAAAAAAGAGCGGCGATGCCGTAGCGTATCTGGAAAAACTCATGGGCTCCACCGATACGGTCTTGGCCTTGCTCAGCGTTTATCTATACGGGACTCTATGCGCCAGTGCGGAAAAAATCCTTTCCGAAAAAGAGCGCATGTCGGCTTTCGCCGAGGCGAAGCGGCAGCTTCTTGCGCAAAAATTTTCCGCGGAACGGTGGAGCAAGGAAACGGAACGCGCAAAGGGTGAAGTACATATAGTAATCCTGTCCAAGCTGATTGATGAAGCGGGTGCCTGGATGTTCAGCAGCGGAAAAACCGCCTAATCCGGGGAGGAGATCTACAATGAAAAAACTACTTTTGTTTGCGGCCATGCTTCTTGCCCTGCAGGCTCTCGGGGCACAAGCCGGCGCGGCTTCTTTCAAGGTCGATGGTCCGGAATACGAGGCAATTGCAGGTGGACAGGGTTCAAGCGAAGCCGATGCGGTAAACAATGCGCGCCTGGCAGCGCTGGCCGTCATCATGAAGTCCCTCGATAAGGATAAACTTTTTTCCGAGCTTGTTTTCAAGAATCCTCCGCTTACGATGAGATTTGTAACCAAAGAGGCGGTAAAAACGGGCTCCACCTGGAAGGCAACGGTTGCGGTAAGGGTAGACGACGAGTCCTTACGAATAATTTATAACAACGTGTACGTATCCACCGTCATGAACCTGCTGGATCAGGCGGAGATAAACCTCGATAAAGCCGAATCCCTGGCGGACCTGGCCAAGGGGGCCGAAATCAAGGCGGACCTGGGTAAGTCGCTGAGCTACTTTTGGCAGGCACGGGACCTCTGCGACGCGGGACTCTATCTGCTCGACCCTGTTTCAGATGCCAGCGTCTTTTCCACGAACGGTAAAAGAAAGGTTCAGGACCTTCGGGAAATACTGACAACAGTGCGGACATCCATGCTTACGGGTTATGAGCGCATAAAAACCGCGGAAAAAAGCCTGGCCATCGACGAATCCCTGGGATCGGCCATAACCGAGCTGGAAAAGACGGAAAAAAAAATAGCGGAAATCGATGCCTGGATCGACAGCCTGAACCCCCAGCTTGAAAAGCTCGAAGGAAGCTCGAAGGACACTTTGATTCCGCTCCAAAATACCATCGACCTTACGATCCGAACCTTGAACGATCAGCGTCTTGTTTTAAGCCGTATCGAGGGAGCGGTTCCCAAAGACCGCGAACTGTTCATGGCCCGCATAGACGTGGCGCGCCGCAGCGTGGACAGCGCGCGGAAATTTCTTTCCGATTCCAGGTCATTGATCGAACAGGAGATCCGCTCGCCTGCCATCGTCCGCGCCAGGCGGGCTCAGTCTTGGAATTGGGTGTTCCTGCATAAGCCGACGCGAGCACTGTCGCTTAAAATGTATACCCCCTTTGGCATCGATCCGGGCAGCAAGGAATTCGCCTTTCTTGATACGGGACGGTTTGAATTCGCGTTGTCCTCGGAGGGTGCCTTTGGTAAATCCAATGGCGTCTGGATACAGACAAGCCTAAAAAAAGACGATGCCATACTTTTTCGCGGCACCAACGATTTTGTCAAGAATACCGGCTACAGCCAGATGATAAATCTTGGTTTTTACGGAGATAAGCTGTTTGGGCTGGGATTCAGCTGGGATTGGTTTCGGCTGTCAGGCGATGAGGCTGTAAATAAACGCCTGGCTCCCCACGTATTTATAGGCGGTTTTCAGGATGACTCGAAGGCGATTTTCTGGCTACTCAACGCCTCATGGGAATTACCGTATCAAGACGCGGAGTTCTTAGCGGCAAATGTTTTCAACTTCGGGCTGGATGCGACCTTGAGGTTGGGATCGATAGCCGATCTTGATGCGGGGCTTTCATGGCGCGCTCGAGAATTCCGGCAGGATATCCTTTATAACTGCTTCAGTTATTCCGTTGGAGCAGGGTTCCGCCTTCCAGGCCCGTTTCTTTGGGGGCTGGAGTTTGCGGGACAAGTCGCCGAGTCCGCTGCAATGCCTCAGGCAGAACCGTTTGCATCATCGTACTTTCGGTTTTTTCTCGAATATTCGCTCTGAGCGTATACCTTGTTTTTTAAAGATGCCTCAAGACTGCTTGTTCCGCGGGACCTTGAACCGTAATTGATGCTCATTTACCTGCTTCCCTTATGTGCTGGGCTTTTCCTGCCGATACACAAGCTGAAATGACGCAACAAAAACACGCTCTCGTGCTATTTTTCTTGGCGGGTATGCTGCTGGCTCTCCATTCCGCGGAACCGGTATATCATATCGTAAAAAAAGGCGAAACCCTGTATGGCATAGCTCATACCTATAAGATCAGTGTCGAAGAACTCATGGCGGCAAACAAGATACGCGATGCAAAAACCATACAGCCGGGGGTTAAGCTGCTGATTCCACAGCCGCAGAGCAGCGCTTCCGCCTTGCCTTTGCCGGAATCAATTCAATACACGGTAAAAACGGGAGATACCATATACAGCATTTCCCGCCAATTCAATACCAGCGTAGAAACCATAAGCAAAATGAATTCGCTTGGGTCAACATCTATAAAACCGGGCCAAAAGCTTACTGTGCCAAGTCTGCCGGGGTCGGGGAAACCACCGAGTCCGCTTACAAAGCCAGACCCGGTTCCCGCTGCCATAGGGCCAAGCACGATTGTATCGACGAACCAATGGCCTTGTGCCGGCGAACTTTACTATTTACAAGGCAGGCTTTCCGGAGTGTCGATAAAAGCTAAAAGCGCGGCAAGCTTGATCGCTGTCCGTGCCGGGACGGTAATTTCGGCGGGTCCTTTCCTTACCTTGAATAATGTCGTATTCGTTCAGGCGAATGACGGCTTGATGTATGTATATGGCGGCTTTATTTCGATGCGCGTAAAAGCAGGCGATGCCGTCCGAAAAGGCACGGAGCTGGGAAGTCTTGCTTCGGACGGCGAAAGCACCGCGTACTTTTTTGTTTTTAAAGGATCCACTACGATTGATCCCGCAAAGGCTCCCCGCGATTGATTTTACTCTTAAGAATTATGGTATGGGCATCATATTCGACTCGAAATGCGGAAATGCCAAAAATCTCCTAAATCTCCGGGTTTTTATATCTCAAAAACCGTATACTCTGATATTTGGAGTTTTTTACATACTATGCGGTTTTTACGAAAGTAATTGAAAATCTCGCATAATAGGTATTTTCCCTTGAAGCAGGTAATTTGTTAGATAATGCGCTTTACGGATATATTAGAGAATTTTGTGAAATTCGACGAATTTTGCCTAAAATGGTTTGCTTTTTTTTTAAATATAAGTAGAATATCTAAGCAAGGCAATTAGAAATAATATTTGTTCTTCCATACCTGGTTTTTCAGATGCTGGTTTTATCCGAATGGGTAGTAAGGAGTTTCAATGAATGATTCAACAACAACCATGAAATCCGTAGGCAAAAAGATAAAAAAGGAAAAGCAGGTGCTTTTACAGAGAAAAGCTCATAAGGCAAAGCCGCAATACGAGAGCGATCCACTGGCGTTATATTTAAAGCAGATAGCAAAATACGCATTGCTTACAGCGGAAGACGAATTGTCGCTGGGTGAGAAGATCCAGAACTCACGGCATGCCATGGGCGCCGTTGCGGCCCTTCGGGATAGCGGGATTCTTAGCACGCTTGAGTATAACGAGCAGTACCCAAAGCACGAAGCAGAACTACTCGCATGCAAGAACCGCATGATCTCCAGCAATCTGCGCCTCGTCGTTTCAATCGCCAAAAACTATCAACATCGGGGCTTAACCCTCCTTGACATAATAGATGAAGGAAACATCGGCCTTATAGAAGCGGTAGAACGCTTCGACTACACCCGGGGATGCAGATTCTCCACCTATGGCACGTGGTGGATACGGCAGGCAATCATAAAAAGCCTGGCCGATAAAGGGCGGGTGATTCGCATTCCCATTCATATGCTCAATACCATTAAAAAATGCTATTTTGTGGCAAAGCAGCTTACCCAGGAACTCGGGCGCGACCCCAATTCCGATGAGCTCGCCGACAAGTTGGGGATGGACGCAAAAAAAGTTAAAGAGATAATGAAGCTTTCGCAGGAAACTGCATCCCTGGATACCACGGTTGACGAGGATAATGTAACGCATCTTTCGGATCTTATCAGGGACGAAAACAGCGTGGAGCCATTCGAGGAAGTTTTTACCCTTACCTTGCAGGAAACCCTGGGGAATGTTCTTAAAAATCTCAATCAAAGGGAGATTACGATTATTACCCTGCGTTATGGCCTTAACGGCGAGGGTCCTCTTACTCTGGAGGAAACAGGCAAACTTTTGGGCATTACCCGAGAGCGCGTACGCCAGATACAGGAAAAGGCATTGCAGAAGCTCAAAGACCTGCAGCAGTTGTCCGAATACCAGGAAGTCATGTAATCCAGCCGCAGTGTGCATTACCGTGTATATAAAGAGCCGTTCCCCAGGGAACGGCTCTTTTATTAAGTAATCAATATGGGAAGGTCAAAAGGCTTATTTTTTTACTAAAACAGGCACCGTTGGAACGGTAATTGCGCCAGCTTTCTGCGCGGCCGCAAGCAGGATGTCACGAACCGGCTCAAAGGTTTCTACGATGTTCTTTGCCGCAGGCTTCATCATGGTATACTTATCTCCACCGGTAAACTGGAAGTCATTGGTGCCTACTTTATACATTTTTGCGTCGTCGAGCATCGTGCCATTGGCCAAGGCTACGGAAATAATCTTGGACTTATAGGCAAGGGCAGGGTCGTAGGTCACGATGATTCCGGCAAACTGGCCGTTGCCGAAATCGGGCGAGTCGAGTCCATGCTCCAGGGTTTTCTTGATATCCGCACCCGACATTTCGAAAGTAACGGTATAATTGTCAAAGGGCATGAGCTCCCAGAAGTCTTTAACCAGGATATCGCCTGCCAAAAATCCTTTTCGGAGTCCCCCACCGTTCTGGATATACATGTCGAGTTTGTAGTGGTCGCGAAGCGATTCGCAAACCCAGTAACCCATCGGAGTAACGTTTACGTTTTTATCATGGCTCAAAGCGCCGCTCAAGGATGCGACTTTTTTAGTAAGGTCTCCGCCGAACTGGGCCATATAACGGGCGATAAGAGCCTTGACATCGGCGTTTTCCGCAATGTCTTTTTTAGTCTTGTAAAATTCATTTACGCTGGGTAAAATCTTTTTGGTGCCGTCTTCGTTGAAGGTAACGGACAATTTTGCCAGGTCGCGGCCGTTATAATAAGCCTGAACCACGGGAATACCGTTGCTGTATCCGGAAACGACGCTGTGGCTGTGACCGGAAATAATCGCGTCAAGCCCTGCGACTTTAGACAAAGTATCCAGTTCCATGTGAGAAGGCATGCCCACGACTTTTGTAGGGTCGGTTTTATCGGTACCGGCGGGAATATGAGCAAGGGCGATTATAAGCTCCGGCTTAATCTTCTTGTTCAGCTCGGCAATGATGGCCGTTGTGGCCGAGGCGGCATCGGTAATGTTGAACGGCTCTATATTTTTGGCGATAACGGTAGTGAGCGTATCTTTGGTCATAAGGCCGATAATGGCGACGGTATGTCCACCAACTTTTACGAGCTTGTACGGTTTTGCCCACACAGGAGCTTTCCCGGTCGACTTTTCGATGATGTTGGCGGCAAGAAACTCAATGTTTCCGTCTTTTTCCCAAGCAGCGAAATTAGTGAGTCCCCAGTCCAGTTCATGGTTTCCCACCGCACTTAGGCGCAGGTTAATCGTCTTGAAAAACTCCGATACGATTAAGCCCTTTGTTATGGAAGAAAGCGCACTTCCCTGATAATTGTCGCCGGCAGAGAGCATTACCGTGTTGGGGTTGGATTTCTGGGCATCGAGTACAACGGTAGCCAGTTTAGCGGCTCCCGGGCTTTTCCCGCTTAACTCTTCGTCAAGCGCAGCATGAAAATCATTGATAGAAATAAAATCGATTGTTTTTGCCTTGCCGTTTTTAAGCAATTCGACCTTTGTGGAACCGATTTCTACGATTTTGGGCGTAGATACGCAGGAAAAGACAAGCGCGGCGATCATTAGGATCGCAATAATGGAAAACTTCTTCAATTTAGAACCTCCTGAAAGTGATTTGGGAAAGATCCAGCATGTTATTTGGACACGGGGAAGCAATATTATCATGGCATCTGCAAATACACAAGAAAAAAAGTTTTTAAGTAAAGGGGAGCTCTAAAAACTTCAGTTTTGAGAGATTCCCTAAAAGCATCAATACTTTAGCTAAAATATCCCAGTTAAATATCTCGAGCTCCACGATGCCGGTAAAATCGCGCAAAAAAGGAGAGAGCTCCTGAAACCAGGTTTCCGTGGGCAGGAATGCGCAGTGGTCGCGGCCATCCGCGGTTCCATGAAGGTGGATCTGGCGGATCGTGCGCGCATGTTTACGGGCGAAGGCGGCCGGATCGTTTTTTTCGAGCAGCAGGTGTCCGGTATCCATGCAAAGAGGGATTTCCGGCAGGATGCGCTGAACCGCATCGAAATCCTCGAGCCTGGTATTTTCGAGCAGGAACCTGTCTCCGAAGCGCAGTCGCCAGGTATCCAGCAGCCTTATGAAAGCCGGCAGCGATTGTCCCGGGGCGGGGGGGTGCACGATAAAATTAGTTATTAAATCCTCGCTTGTCTCGATGAGGACCTGCGCCTCCGGCAATAGGGGGGAAGGCATGTGGGCGGTAAACGCGAAGCGCTCTCCCAGTTTTCTTATTTCTGGCAGCTCGCTTCTAAGCAAAGCTTGGGTCTCCTGGTCCCACGAAAAAAAAAGCAGCTCGACAGCGCGAACTTCCGGGTGATTTTCGAGGAAACGCAGGTTTTCCAGGTAGGTGCCCGGAATTACGTAGGAAGGTACCGACAGGACCATGTTATTTTATCTTTATGGGGATTCCTGCTACCAGGAACTCCACCGCGTCGCATGCGGCGGCGATCCGCGCATTGGCGATTCCCAGTGCCATGCCGTATCGGCGGGAAAGCGGGTCTGCCGGAATAACGCCCATGTTGGTTTCGTTGCTGACGATTACTATGCATTCCGGAAGTGCCGCGATAAAAGCATCCAGAACTTCCTGCCACTGATCTTCCTTTGCCATGAAAAACATATTGTTGAGCCACATGGGAATGCAGTCTACGACGATATTGTTTCTAAGCGCCAGGTCGATGCGCAAGGGTTCCTCGATGGTGGTAAAGCGGCCTCCTCGCTCAGCGCGATGCCGGGCAATCCTGTCCTTCATCTCGTCGTCGAACGAAGTCGCCGTCGCCAGGAAAAACTTCTCTCCGGAAAATTGTTCGGCCAGAACAAGAGCCCTGCTCGATTTACCGGATTTTACTCCGCCTGTCAGTAGAGTTTTCATGCCTTGAAGATATACGCCCTGCGCTTCCGTGGTCAAGTCCGGGGTGCCGGTCAGGGTTCCCAAACCGCCTCGCCGCCGAGTATACGTTCCAGATTTGAGCCAAATGCCTTGGCATTGATCGGCTTTCCTATAAACCCATGAAAGCCGGCTTTCTTTACCCTTTCCAAATCCTCGCTCATAACGTTTGCGGTGAGGGCAACAATTCGCGACGGGCCGAACCTGCTGTCGGTCTGCAATTCTTTTATAATCTGGTAGCCGTCCTTTTCCGGCAGGTGGAGATCCAGCAGCACAAGATCGAAGACCGGGTCCAAGGCTGCAAACATGTCCGATCGGTAAGCGCCGACCTTACTGATTTGAGCGGCCTTCGCACCGGCGAGCACAAGCAGCCGTGATACGATTATAAGGTTATTTTCGTCATCTTCCACCACGAGGATACGCGATTTCGACAGTTTGGAGTTGTCATTCATTGATGAACCTTTTTCCTTTCATTCCGGGCTTGAGTTTTAATTCAAACCAGAAACTTGTCCCTTCGCCGACGATACTGTGTGCTTCCAGTTTGGAGCCGTGAAGTTCGATGAAGCGGCTTGCGATGGAAAGCCCAAGACCGGTTCCCTTCGCGATCCTGTCCGGACCCGAATCAAGCTGGGTGAATTCCATCAATGCCCGGGGGATATCCTTTGGATCCATTCCTATTCCGCTATCCTGTATCGTAAACCGCAATGCATCTCCGTGGGTCTCGAGCTTCAGTTTTATAAAACCCTGTTCCGTGAACTTTGCCGCGTTTGAAAGAAGGTTGAGCAGTATCTGCCGAAGACGCATCCTGTCCGCCCGGATAGAGGGAAGGGAATCAGGCACATCCATGCTGAAAAGGATGGGCCGGGCTCCGATCAATGCCGGTATCGGCTTGAGGGTTTCCCGGAGAAACTCGGGTATATCTATGACTTCAAGGGATAAATCCAGTTTTCCGGCTTCGATTTTCGCGAGGTCAAGGACATCGTTGATCAGAGCCAGCAGATGCTTTCCCGATGTTTCTATCCTGCCCAGCAAGTCTTCCTGCTCGCGGTTTACAGCCCCTTCCGTACCCTGGGCCAAAAGAAAAGAAAAATTGATTATCGCGTTCAGCGGCGTGCGCAGTTCATGGGACATTGTCGCCAGGAATTGCGACTTTGTCCGGTTTGCGTCCTCGGCTTCCTTGCGGGCGAGCCTGGCAAGCGTGTATGCTTTCGCATTGACCAAGGCGGAGGCGGCATGATTGGCCAGGGCCGAGCCGAATTCAAGGTCGAATTCGGAGAATGCCGGTTCGTCCGCATTGCGCCAAATCGCCAAAACCCCCAGTGTTTTTCCCTGGGTGAGAAGAGGTATGGCCATAAGCTTCTCGTTCTCCGCTTCCTGCTCGCTTCCTTCTATATGGATGGCTCTTGAGTCCGAGTTTGTGTCGCTTATGAGCTCGCTCCGCCCCGAAACGGCGACCGCCCCGATGATTCCTTCCCCGAGCCTGGTCGTATCCGCCAAAATTGCGCCCGCGCTCTTTCCCGATACCGCAACCGCTTTTAATATCTGCGTCGATTCATCGAGCAGGTAGACGGCAGTGGTCTGGGTCGTGAGGATTTCGCGGGCGCTCGAACTGATGGCGTCCAAAACGGCTTCCAATTCCAGCGAGGCGGAAATTTTCTTGGTAATGTCGAGTAGGGCTTTTGTCTCTTGGGTTCGCCGTATCCCTTCGCTGTAAATATGGGCATTGTTCAATGCTCCGGCGATAGTTTCGGAAATCGCTTCCAGAAAAGAAATGTCTTCATCGGCAAAAAAAAGCTCATGATCGAAATTTTGGATCGACATCACTCCGAAAGCGGTGTTTTTCCAGACAATGGGCACTCCAATCCAGGATTTCGGGTGTCTGCTGGCATTTTGAATGCCGCCGAGCTCAAAAATGCGCCGTTGGGTATCCTGTTGGATTACCAGGGTTTTCTGGGTCCGCAATACAATCGAGGTAAGTCCCTGGCCAATCGGTGTCGGTGGGCTTATGAACGGCTTTCCGTCTATGAGAAAGTACGGGACCTCGAATATATTTTTTTCGGGGTATGCCAGCGCGATATAGACGATGCCTACCGAAAAAATGATTTTAAGGTTTTCTACCACAACCTGGCACATATGCGTGCTGTCAATATCGCCGTTAAGGCTTTGGTTTATGGTATTCAGAATATATAATTTCTCGATTTGCCTGAACAATCTCGAGTTTTTTTGGTTTTCGGGAAATTCGGAAAAAAGGGAATGCTTCATTTCATCGAGGTATTTTCCCCTGGGCCTGTTTCCGTCCGCCGCGTTGCTTTCCATTGTTTCATTCTAAAGGCAGATCGCCTAATACGCAAGCCGATAGCAAAAAGGCATAAAAAAAGGGGCGGTATTTCACCGCCCCGAGTTAGACCGAATCCAGTGGATTACAAGGGGTTCTTGTTCTGGAATTCCGCCATGAATCCGGTTGCCGTCTGGATATCTTTGAGGCTGGATGCGTTGTAGGTAGAGAAGCGAATGCCTCCGACGGTGCGATAGCCTTTAATCTGCACGATATCCACCGCTTTGGCGTCCTTGATGAATTTTTCTTCAAGCTCGACGCTGGGCAGGCGGAATACCACGTTCATCCAGGAGCGGGCGTCTTTGTCCACCGGGCAGCTGTAGTAGCCTTTGGAGCCGTCGATGGCTCCGTACAAAGTTTTCTGCTTCGCATCGTTGATCCTGCCCATGCCTTCGAGCCCGCCGTTTTTCTTGAGCCATTTCATCACCAGATTGAGGATGTAGATGGAGAAGCACGGGGGAGTGTTGAACATGGAATCGTTCTCGTTGAATATCTTGTACGACATCATGGTGGGGAGATCGGCCTTGGCTTTCGCAAGAAATTCTTCCTTCATGGCCACGACGGTGACTCCTGACGGCCCGAGGTTTTTCTGGGCGCCGGCATAGACCATGCTGTGCTTGTTGAATTCGAATGGCCGACTGAAAATATCGCTGGACATGTCGGCGATAAGCGGCTTGCCCTTTGCATCGGGAGTGTAGTGCCATTCGGTGCCGAAGATGGTATTGTTGCTGGTATAATGAACATACTCGGCAGCCGGATTAAACTTGAGGTCCCCCTGCTTGGGAATGGAACGGAAGATTCCGCCTTCGAGTTCCATATTGGCCGGGTGGGTTATGGTACCGAATCGTTTGGCTTCTTTAATGGCAGCCTTGGACCAGTTGCCTGTGCTTATGTAATCCGCCGACTTTCCATCGCCAAGGTAGTTGGTGGGCAGCATCAGGAATTGCGTGCTGGCGCCTCCGGTGCAGAAAAGAACCTTCCATTCGGGTCCCATGCCGGCAAGCTCTCGAAACAGATCCATCGACTCGTGGTGCAGCGCGTCGTATTCTTTGCCTCGGTGCGAAACTTCCATGACAGAACAGCCGGTGCCGTTCCAATTGATCATCTCGTCGCGCGCCTGCTCAAGCACTTCAAGGGGAATCGCCGCGGGACCCGCGCTGAAATTGATTACTCGTTTCATCAGTGTGCTCCTTTTTTTGCCGTGTAGTTCTGCACGCGCTCAACGATGCAATCGCCCAGGCGAGCAAGGTTTTCTTCGCTTGATGCGCCGATATGCGGCGTAAATACCGTGTTTGGAGCGCTGATGAGGGGAGACCCTTCGGGCGGCTCCTTGTCGTACACGTCGGCGGCGTATCCGCCGAGCGTTCCTGCCTTGAGGGCAGCGGCAACGTCTGCCTCCACGATAACCTGGCCGCGGCAGGTGTTTACTATCCTGGCGCCTTTCTTCATCGTTGCGATGGACGCGGCGTTGATCATGCCGCGGGTTTCATCGGTAAGGGGCGTATGCAGCGAGATATAATCGGCCTGGGCGTACACGTGCTCGAGACTCAGCATTTGTGCCGCATCGCTCTTTTCGACATACTTGTCGTAGGCGATTACCTTCATGCCAAAGGCTTTTGCCCGCACGGCTACTTCGCGCGCGATTCTTCCGATGCCTATGAGCCCAAGGGTCTTGCCCATGAGTTCGGTACGCTCGAGTTCCTTCTTGAGCCACTTGCCCTGTTTCATGGATGCATCGGCCTCCGCGATTCGGGCAGGCAGGGCTATCATCATGGCAAAGGCCAGTTCCGCGACGGCGACGCTTGAAGCCTCGGGCGTGTTGGTAACGACGACGCCCCTGGATTCCGCATAAGGTACGTCGATGGTATCGACACCCACTCCTCCGCGAATCACGAACTTGAGTTTCGGCGCCTTGTCGATCATTGCCTTGTCCACCTTGGTCTTGGACCTGACAATGATGATTTCGGCCTCCGCGACCTGGCCCATATCCTGGGTTAGCGTCCCGAAAGCTTCGAGGCGCTTGGGCAAATCTGCCTGAAACGCATCCGCAAGTAAAATAACCATGGAGACCTCCTTATTTTTACGGCCTTCAAGAAACTTAGGAGCAGCTCCATTAACCCTGCCGGCTATCGGTGCTGCCTCACTGATTCCTTATAGAAATCAGGTTTTATTATGGTCAAGCTCGCAAAACCGAAGTTTTTCGAGCTGCCCTTAGGTCAATGCTACGCCGATAAGCCGCGCCATCTCCTGCGCATCTTTTTCGAGACGAGAGCGCTTCCGGAACGAAACGGCGTTTACCAGAAAGCGGTCTTCGTTTTTCAGGGTGATGATGAGCCTTGTTTGCGAGCCAAACGGCATTTTCCCCGATTCCGGCAGTTCGTCCTGGTTTACCCTGCCCCGGGCAAAATCGTTTAGTTCCATGCGGGCGATGTCGCCAAAGGCGAACGAGCTGCGTTTGGCCAGGAACAGAAGCCCAGTCTTGGATCGCACTGTTTTTGTCGATTCATCGATGGACCATGTTTCTTCGTAGAGAGCCGCGAGAAGCGACAGTGCCAGAATGATCAATCCTAGAGCGTTTGTGCCCTGAACCAGGATAATCGATGCTACGATGATCACCAGAATTACTAAAGACAGGATTCGATACCATAAAGGAATGCCGTATCGTATACTCGCCGAGCCGTCGGCGTTTTTCTTGAAGGAAAGGCTGAGTGTGATTTCCATGTCTTAAGTTATAACGCGTTTTGATTGTTTGGGGCAAGCGTGTCAATCATTTCACTTTCTAATCCAAATCAAAATGTTTCGATTAGGCAGAGCATAGGGAAGCTCTAAAACTTAGGTTTTGATAGGCTCCCTATGGCCTTGTCCCTTCGTTGACGTTTGCGTACAATCGGCCAATGATTAAGTGCCGGCTCAGTTTGTGTACCGCAATTATAGCGATTTTCCTTCTCCAATCCCAGAGTAAAGGACCGTTGCTAACTTTTTCGCCTTCCATCGCGCAGGGTTCCCCCTTATTCATTGTGGCAAGCAGTGCGAAGCCATTGGTCGGCAGCATGCTGCGGATTCAGTACCTGTCCGGTAAACTCGGTTCTTTTTTCCAGGCATATAATCCCGGCTTGGATTTTTTAAGCATCATGGCGGAATCCCCTGAAAAAGCGGTGTCATATCTAGGAATAGAACCACCTGTCGCGTTTCTCGCCGGAATTCCCCCTGATGCCGAGCCAGGGCCGGCACGAGTTCTTCTGTATTCATCATTGGGAGAACTGATCGCCGAGGCAGGGCTTGAAATACTTGCACGGGAGTATATCGCCGAAGATATCAGGCTGACGCCTTCCCTTACCGGCCTACGCGCTGATGCCGACCCTAAAAAAGAAGAAGAGGCGCGCCGCTATGCCGCTCTGCTGGCAATGTCAAATCCTCTTGCCGTCTATCTCGACGCCCCTTTTATCAAGCCGGTGCAAAGCGAACGCCGGACTTCCTTCTATGGCGACCGCAGGCGCTATCTCTATTCTTCGGGGAGCGTCGCGTATAGCATGCACGCAGGGACAGATTATGGAGTTCCGGTAGGAACTCCTCTTACCGCCGCGGGCCGCGGCCGCGTAGTAATGGCGGAATACCGCATCGTCACGGGCAATACGCTGGTGCTGGAGCATCTTCCGGGAGTTTACTCCATTTATATGCATATGCACACCATAAGCGTGACGATGGAACAGCTTGTAGGCCGGGGCGAAGCAATAGGCAGGTCAGGAGCTACGGGCCTGGCAACAGGTCCCCATCTACACTGGGAATTACGCATTTCCAATATACCGTGCGACCCTGAGGCCATGATAGGTATTGACAACTTTCCCGATATTGGTACAATGTTGCCACGCTTGAAGGGGGGTGATTTTTATCAGCCAGATTATGATCGACGACAATGAGCCACTTGAGAAGGCAATCAAACGCTTCAAGCGCATGGTAGAGAAGGAAGGCATTATCCGCGAATGGAAAAAACGCGAATTTTTCGAGAAGCCATCCGCTATCCGCAATCGCAAAGACAAGGCCATGGCAAGAAAGCTTATGAGGAAAACTCGCAAGACTCGCGACGGCAAAGCCTACTAACTTTTTGTAAATAACGAGGCAGCTACTTTGTCGAGCCCCCCGTTGTGATGTTTGACGTGCACGAGCACGTCTGCACATCCCAACGGGGGGCTCTTCGCGTATCTATCCTCGTTATTTACAAAAAGCGCGTAAGCGGAGAGAGCTGGCTTGGTTGGGGAGGACTTCGCTGTGCGGGGCACAGGCGCCGGTAAGCGAGGGGAGCGGCTGGAGGCGTGGGTCGCTGTGCGGGGCACAGGCGCCGGTAAGCGGGAAGAGTTGAGGGGTGGACTTGTCGTTTGGCTGGGGTTTTCGGTACACTGAAGGTATCGGGGGCTATGGTGAGTGGTGGAAAAACCGGGTTTTATTATGGGGCACTATTTTTTTTGCTGATCGCGCTTGGGCTTTGGGGCTGTGGGCGTTCGCAGCCCGATACGTACGGCAAAACACGGGAATATACAAAGGCGCAGAAAACACTGTCCACGGTAGTATTGCGTACGGGTTCGGTGGAGCTTCTTACGGAGGTCGCACAAAGTGACGAGGAAAAAAGCCGGGGGCTGATGTTTCGCACGATGCTGGAAGACGGCAAAGCGATGATCTTCGTCTATAATGAAGATATTCAAATGTCGTTCTGGATGAAAAACACTGTTATTCCGCTTTCCATTGGATTTCTTTCATCGGACGGAACAATAAAAGAAATACTGGATATGCAAGCGCACTCTCTTGCTCCGGTTCCCAGTGCCCATTATGTTCGATATGCTTTGGAGGTGCCGCAGGGGTGGTTTAGCCGGGCCGGATTGACGGTGGGAGATAAATTTGAGCTGCCCAGGGGTTTTCCGTTAAAGTGATGCGCTTTATGGTATTAGGAGTATTTTATGTTTGATATTTATACTATCGGGGCGGATGTTCTGCGCAGGCCTGCGCTGCCGGTCGATACGTTTGACGATGAATTGGCCACAATAATCGAGCAGATGTTTACTACCATGATACGGGGGCGAGGTATCGGTCTTGCCGGGCCGCAGGTAGGCATCAGCAAGCGTTTTTTTATAGTTCAGCTGGAAGGGGACAAGCCGCGCGTGTTCATAAACCCGGAGTTGCTTGCCACGAGCGCTGAGCTATCCGACTATGAGGAAGGCTGCCTTTCCATTCCCGGTGCCTATGCTAATCTGGAACGGCCGTCTACAATCAAGATTCAAGCTTGGAATGAGCGCGGACGGCCCTTTACCCTGGAGGCCTCAGGTCTTTTGGCGCGGGTCATCCTGCATGAACTGGATCATCTTTCGGGAATATTGTTTACGGATAAATTGCCTGAGAAGCTTCGCGAAAAAACGTTGCGGCTCTATGAGCGCAGGATGCGAGCCTAGATCGATGCGCATTCTTTTTGCCGGCAGCCCGGAAATAGCCGTCCCTTCCCTTCGGGCACTCGCCCAGGCCCATACGATAGTCGGGGTGCTTACGAATCCGGATTCCGCAAAGGGCAGGGGACTCTGCACTTCCTGTACTCCCGTGGCCAACGCCGCGCGAGAATTTTTGCCCGAGGTTCCCATACTTGGATTCGAACGCCTTGGCCCGGGCCAACGCGAGGCTGTCGGCGCTTTGCAGCCGGATATTCTGGTCGTGTTTGCCTATGGCCGTATTTTTGGTCCAAAATTCTTGGCTCTGTTTCCACGGGGCGGAATAAACATTCATCCGTCGCTTCTTCCGCGCTGGCGCGGTTGCGCCCCGATTCCCCATGCCATTCTAAAAGGCGACCGTGAAACCGGCATCAGCGTGCAGCGTATAGCGTTAAGGATGGACTGCGGGGCAATACTCGGCCGTATTCACATCTTGCTGGATGGAACGGAAACAACGACTACCCTGACAAGCCAGGTTGCCGATTTGGCCGTTCCGCTGCTTTTGGACACTCTGGATTCGCTGGTGCGAAATGACGAGCCCGGCGAGATTCAGGACGAGTCGCTCGCTACTTATTGCCACGCTTTTTCGAAAGACGAAGGCCGCATTGACTGGTCGCTGTCCGCGGCGGAAATCTCATCTCATGTCCGGGCTTTCGACCCCTGGCCGGTCGCATGGACTCTGTTCGGCGGTCAGCGTTTGGCTATTCTTGAGTGCACGGCCGAATCCTCCGATTCGGGGTCGGAGGCTTACCTTTTAGGGGAGAGCATCCCCGGGAAGGTGCTTTGCATAGACAAATCGAAGGGAATAATGGTACAAACAGGCGAAGGTCGGATTGCTTTGCGCCGATTGCAATTACCGGGAAAAAAGGCTTTGGCTTTTAAAGATTTCTACAATGGCGTCCGTGATTTCAATGGAAGCCTCTTGGCATGATTATTTTTCTTAACAGGAGCTTTTATGGATATTCGCGAATGGTTTTCCGCCCGTCATTTTGAATCTATCGATGCCAAGCACTATAGAACCGCAATAATCGCTCTTGCCGGCGTAATCATCTTGATGACCTTAATCGGCATCATAGCTTTTTCACTGACGCTCAAGGGAGAGGAACAGACGCTGGTGCCCGACGTAACCGGGCTTGAGCTAACTTCGGCATTGCTTAAAATGCAGGAGAAGGATCTGTATCCGCGTATTTCCATGAGGATTTCGGATACTGCCGAAAGCCGCGGCACCATTCTGGAACAGGATCCGCCCGCCGGGGCCATCGTCAAGGCAGGCAGAAGAATAACGCTGGTCATAAGCCGGGGCAGCGTACTCGATAAAGTCGGCGATTACATCGGACAGAATCTCGATGAGGTTATAATCCACCTACAGACGGTTTTTGGCTCCGCCCGACAGCTTATTCTCATCAAGGATCCTGTTGTCTACGTGTACGACAAGAGCCCTGCCGGGACTATCATGGAGCAGAGTCCGGGGGCCGAAACGCCAATTACCGGTCTCATGCAACTGAGTCTGGTTGTATCCAGGGGGCCGGAAAAAGCCAAGGTCAAGGTTCCCAATATGATCGGCATGACTATAGAAGGTGTCGTGGAACAGCTGGAAAAGTCCGGAATCGCCTTTAAATTTTCCATCCGCCAGGCTGAAGGCAAGGAAAAGCCGGGCACTGTCGTTGCACAATTGCCGTCGGCCGCTACACTCGAAAGCCCGGCGAATCCTGTAGCGATCGTGTACACAGTGCCGGTTTCCCAAAAAGGAATGGTCAGTGGCCTTTTCTCCCAGGTATTGCCTGTATATCCCTATCCCCTAAAGGTAAGCCTGTTGGCGGAGGCTCCATCCGGGGCTAAAACCCCTATAATCACCGTAAACCATCCGGGTACTTTATTTACGATTCCCTATACCCTGCCTGTCGATACCGTGCTCGTGTTGCAAGTCTTGAATCGGGTCGTGGCGCGGGTCGAGGCGGGGAAATGAGCAGCGGAAACTCAAGCCCGGATGGACCGCCGAACTCTCCGGGCACACAAGGACAGATCCCCCTTGAGGCTCCCACGCTCTATGCGGTAGAAATCGTCCGCATGGCCATGTACGATATCGGCCGCTCCATAGACCTTAAACTGGCGGCGAGTCTTTTGCCCGGAACCCCGGGAATGCGGGTGGTCCGCCGCCGGGACACGCCCCAATCGCTTATGCTGCCCGCCCCTTTGTGCGTTGACCTGCGAGCCGGTCCGCAGAAGGCTTTTATCGACGATTCGGTCGAAGGTCTGTCGGTTGCGGCTCGCATTTACGACGAAGGCGTCCTCTCTATTATCATGCGGCTCCATGTAAATAGCTCTCTGGAGGATCTGCACGGCATCGAGAACCGTCGCCTGTCGGGAAGTATCAGTAATCTGGATACCTACCTGGACGACCGTTACCTGGCGGTTTTCGACATTCTAAAGCCGGCAGTTTCCCAGGAGCATTATTCTGTTCAGAAACCCGAGCGTGAAACGTATATGGCTTTTTGCTTCGAGGACGTTGCCCAGATACCTTCGGCATTTCTTGAAAAAAACGAGCTTGCGCTTACGACGCTGCTTTCGGGCGAGCCATACAACGCCAAGCTGCATCCATCGCAGGTTCGCAGGACCCTGTCCAATCCATTCTCGTACAGCGAGACCGATATCGCGGTGTTCGACATGGATCGCTGCCTCATACTCGATCCGGCCCGCGATTACGAGGATTTGCTGCTTATCTGCGAAATCGCCAACTACCAGTTCCTCGAGCTCCGCTCGCTTGACCGGCTCCTGGACCGATGGCTGGACGAGGCGGAAGACGATATCAGGAGCATCTATACCAAGCGCCGCGAAACAAAGATCCGCTCGCGCTCGCTGCAGAAAAAATTCGCCGTAATTCAAAGCCTGCGGCTGGATGCGCTGTTCATCCTCGAAAACATGGAGAACTCCTCCAAGATAATCGGGGACTATTTCCTGGGCGTCCTGTACGAGCACTTGTGCGGAATCTTCAACACGGCCGGCTGGACCCGATCCGTCGAGCGTCGCCTGGATGCGCTTCAGAATCTGTATGATATAGTAAAAACCGAAAAAAACGAGCGGCAGACGCTGTTGCTTGAAATAATCTTTATCGTGGTCTGCATCATTTTTCCTGTCGTGCAGATAGTGCAGGTGATGATAAGTAAATAACCGGGATCCAAGCCTTTTGTCCGCGTACTTGCCCAAGAGGCTCCGCCGGTGGTAGAGTACGGACGATTCGGGCTGCGTCGAGTCGTCTGGCCGGGAACCAACGGTATTTCGCGCCCCCGGAAGCAAAACTCGGCGAACGAAACAAATCCATCGACTTTCGTTTACCCCACACAGGAGTCAATCATGGTCATACTAACACTTAATTGCGGCAGTTCCTCGGTCAAGTATCAAGTGTACGATTGGGACGATAAAAACGTCCTGGCAAGCGGCATCGTCGAGCGCGTCACCCTTGGCGACTCGACCATCACGCATAAGCCCACCGGCAAGCCCGAACACCAGACGGAACACGATTGCCCCACGCACACCGTAGCCATCGAGCTTATCCTGTCGATGCTCGTCCATCCCGAACACGGTGTAATCAAGGACATGTCGGGCATCAAGGCTGTCGGCCACCGCATGGTGCATGGAGGTTCGAAGTTCGCCCGATCCTGTCTCATCACCGATGATTTCCTTGATACATTCAAGGAGCTCAATGACCTCGCCCCGCTACACAACCCCGCTAACCTGACCGGCGTGGAAGCGGCCCGGGCCGTACTTCCGAACGTGCCGCATTGCGCCACCATGGACACCGCCTGGCACCAGACCATGCCCGCGACCAGCTATACCTATGCGCTACCCCGCGAGTGGGAAGAAAAATACATGGTACGCCGCTACGGCTTCCATGGAACGAGCTTCCTGTACAACGCCAAGCGGGCTTCCGTGCTCCTGGGCAAGGATCCGTTTCAGACCAATCTCATCATCGCGCACATCGGAAACGGCTCGTCGATAAACGCCGTCAAAAACGGTTGCTCCTTCGATACCTCGATGGGTCTTACGCCGATGGAAGGCCTTGTCATGGGTACCCGCGCGGGAGATGTGGATCCGGGCATCATTTTTCACCTTATCCGCAAGGCCGGCATGTGCGCCGCCGACGTGGAGAAGAAGCTCAACAAGGATTCAGGCGTGCTGGGAATTACCGGCCGCTGGTCGGACCGCCGCGACATCGAGAATGCCGCCGAGAAAGGCGACCCCGCAGCGATACTTGCCCAGGAAGTAGAGAGCTATCGCATAAAGAAATACATAGGCAGTTACTATGCGGCACTCGGAAGGGTGGACGCGCTCGTGTTTACGGCCGGCGTAGGCGAGATGGGACCCATTACGCGCAAGCTGGCTACCGCCGGCCTCGAGGAAATGGGTATCGTCATCGATCAAGACAAGAACGCCAAGGCCAAATGCCGCAACGCCGAGCTGGAGATAAGTACTCCAGGGAGCAAGGTGAAGGTTTACGTGATTCCCACCGACGAGGAACTCGTAATGACCGAAGATGCCTTCGCGCTCATGAAGGGTACCTATGATGTGCACACCAATTATACCTATCAGTTCCAGGATCCTTCCTACGTTAATAAACAGCGCGAGGCAGGCTTGGCAAACGACCTCAAGAAAAAGCCCTATCTCGCCGAGATCATCGCCCATCCCAAGAAATAAGATTATGGAAACCTCGAAAAACTTCAGTTTTGCGAGGTTCCCATTAAAAAACCTGATTTCTGTAAGGAATCAGCGAGGCCCAGGCAGGCTGTCTACTCGCCTGAAATGGAATCCTGCTCTGGCTAAAACCGAATCCCGCTTGCCGTTTGCCTAATATGGAAGTATACTCCGCACCATGAATATTACCGGCTTTGACCTGTGGGCGCGCGCTCTTTTATCGATCGACGCATTCGCGGCTTGCGACGATTCGCTGAACGGCGTGCAGGTGGGAAGATCATCTTCGCCCCTTGCATCCGTCGCTTTTGCCGTGGATGGCTGCATGGAAACGATACGGCGCGCAAGGGAGCTTGGAGCCCAGGCGCTCTTCGTGCATCACGGCTTGTTCTGGGGCAAACCCGTTCCGCTCACCGGCACTCTTTTGGCCCGAACGGCTGAATTGATACAATCTGACATGGCGCTCTACGCTTGCCACCTGCCCCTCGATGCCCATCCGGAATACGGCAACAATGCGGTTCTTGCCAACATGTTGGGCATGATCGATAGGCAGCCTTTTGGCGAATATCACGGAAAATTCATCGGCTTCAAGGGGCGGTTTCCGTCTCCCAGGACCCTCGAAGAAGCCACTCGTCTTGTTCTGCCTCAAGGCGACAGAGCCTTGGCGGTCTATCCTTTCGGCAAAAAGGAAAACAGCACGGTGGCCGTCGTGTCCGGTGGTGCCCCCTTCGAGGCGTTTACGGCCGTGGCCCAGGGAATCGATTTGTATATCACCGGCGAGTCCTCGCATTCCGTATACCATGAAGCCCTGGAGGGCGGCCTTAACATGATCAGTGCCGGGCATTACGCTACGGAGGTGCATGGACTCAAGGCCGTTGCCGAACTTGCGAGCCGCGAGCTTGGCCTCGAAACTATGTTCATAGAATATCCTACCGGTCAATAGCCCGATTCTCGCTTTAGGAGCCGCATGTGAATAAAATATCATTCAAGACGCATATCCTTCCCCTGTTCCTCGCGGGGGGTGTCATCGTCGCCGACCAGGTAAGTAAATATTTCGTAGCCGCGCTGATAAAACCTGGCCAGGTGGCTTATAGTCTTTTCGGCGACTTTTTCTGGCTGGTGCACCATAAAAATACCGGGGTGGCGTTCAGCATGGGTTATAATTTTCCGGATATCGCCAGGGTGGTTTTGTTCATAGTGCTGCCGGTAATAATTCTTTGTGCCCTGCTTGTTTACTATTTCAGGACCAGGGAATTTTCCACCCTGCAGCGCTGGGCGGTTTGCGGCATCCTGGGCGGCGGGTTCGGCAATATCCTCGACAGGATTTTTCGGCCGGACGGTGTCGTGGACTTTGCTTCGTTTAAATTCTATGGTCTGTTCGGAATGGAGCGTTGGCCGACGTTCAACGTCGCGGATTCTGCAGTGGTGGTCTGCGGCATCATCATTATCGCCACGACCTTCCTGGCTAAACCTGCCGCATCGAAGAAATGAAGCCTGCCCGTCCTGCTTTTTTCGCCGTCAGGGCGCTTAAGGCGCTCTGCTCGGTGTTTGTGTGTTTTGCGATATGCGTCCTGGTATTCGTAATCCTTCTGCTGGTTTGGAGCCTTTTTCCCGCTCCGTTTGCCGCATTGCCTTCCGCGAGCCCCGTGGTGCTCGGCGCGTTTTTTCTGGCAAGCGCGGCAAGCGTTTTTTTGTGGGGAAGGCTGTACCGCAAGAAAAAATAAAGCATCTCTTTGGGTTTCTTGATGGTCAAGCTCGCAAAACCCGAGTTTCTCGAGCTTCCCTTGATGTACTACATGGGCGTTACCGTACTTGCTCTTTCATGGCAGAGTCAGTATTCTTCCCATTACCATGAATAAGCTTATCATCAAGGGTGCCCGCGAGCACAATCTTAAGAATATCGACCTGGAATTACCCCGGGACAAACTCATCGTAATTTCCGGCCTTTCCGGTTCGGGGAAAAGTTCCCTGGCGTTCGATACCATTTTCGCAGAGGGGCAGCGCCGGTATGTGGAATCCCTGTCCGCCTATGCGAGGCAGTTTTTAGGGCAGATGAAAAAGCCGGATGTCGATTATATAGAAGGCTTATCCCCGGCAATTTCGATCGAGCAGAAAACCACCCACAGGAATCCGCGCTCGACCGTTGGAACCGTTACTGAAATATACGATTATTTCAGGCTGCTTTTTGCCAGGATCGGCACTCCTCACTGTCCCAAGTGCGGTCGCGAGATACGGGAACAGGGAATCGACCAGATATTGGATACCATCATGTCGTGGAAAACGGGTTCCCGTCTGCAGGTCCTCGCCCCGGTGGTGCGGCTTAAAAAAGGCGAGCATCAAAAAACACTCGAGGATGCGCGCAAGCAGGGTTTCTTAAGGGCGCGGGTAAACGGCGAGTCCCGTTCCCTGGAAGACGACATAGTTTTGGACAAACAGAAAAAGCATACTATCGACATAGTCGTTGATCGTTTGATTCTTTCCGAGGAAGTTCGCAGAAGGCTAGCCGACGCCGTCGAGACGGCATTGCGGATCGCGGACGGCATCCTGATAGTCATAAAAGAAAATACCGGCGATAAGGCTTCAAAAGCCCAAAATACCGGCTTAAGCGAGGAATTTTTTAGCCAGCGGGGAGCCTGTCCCGATTGCAATATAAGTCTGCCCGAGCTGGAGCCCAGGCTTTTCAGCTTCAACAGCCCGCACGGAGCGTGTCCAGCCTGCACCGGTCTGGGGGTTAACCTCGACTTTGATCCTGATTTGGTTATTCCAGACAAAAGCCTTTCTTTCAACGAAGGGGGCTGCATTCCGTACAATCCGGAGGCTGCGTGGTATCGGTCCCGCTTCGAGGCATTGGCCAAGCATTACAAATTCAGCCTGGATACGCCTTTTGAATCGTTGTCCCCCAAGATTATGAAGGTTATTCTCTATGGCGGCGATGAGGCCATCAGGGTCCATTACGACAACGCCAAGGGTACCGGCCATTACGATTACGAGTCTACCTTTCCCGGCATCCTTTCCGAGCTTAAGCGGCGGTACATGGAAACCCAAAGCGACGGCATCAAGGACTGGATGGAAAAGTTCATGAGCGAAAAACTCTGTGAATCCTGCGCGGGAAACCGGCTGCGGCCCGAGGCGCTCGCGGTAACCATAAATGATGTCAATATCAATGACCTGTCCAGGAAATCGGTGGAAGAATCGATAAAGTTTTTCGACGGCATAACCCTCAACGATACCCAGAAGCAGATAAGCAAACAGGTACTTAAGGAAATTACCGCGCGCCTGTCTTTCCTTCGCAACGTGGGCCTCGAATACCTGACCCTCGAAAGAAAGGCCGGAACCCTTTCGGGGGGCGAAGCACAGCGAATCCGCCTGGCCACCCAGATTGGCTCAAGCCTCGTGGGGGTGTTATATATTCTTGATGAGCCTTCCATAGGCCTCCACCAGCGCGACAACCAGCGCTTGATCGATACGCTGTTGTACCTGCGCGATATCGGCAATACGCTGCTCGTCGTGGAGCATGACGAGCAGACCCTGCGCACGGCCGACTACATCGTCGATCTGGGTCCGGGGGCGGGAATCCACGGCGGACATGTAGTGGCGGCCGGAACGCCTGCCGAGGTAATCAAGAACAAGAAAAGCATAACCGGGCAATATCTGTCGGGGGCTCTCGTAATCGAAGTTCCCAAGACGCGGCGCGAGGGAAACGGAAACGTCATTACCGTCCATGGCTGCCGGGAGCACAATCTCAAGAATATCGACGTAAGCATCAACCTCGGCGGCTTTACCTGCATTACCGGAGTGTCCGGTTCCGGCAAGAGCACCCTGCTTTCCGATATTTTGTATCCGGCGATCGCAAACCGAGTGTTGCGTTCCACGCATGTGGAAGGCGAATTCGACTCGATTGAGGGCATCGTTAATATAGACAAGATTATCAATATCGACCAAGGCGCGATCGGGCGGACTCCGCGCTCGAATCCGGCGACCTATGTCGGCGTTTTTACCCCGATACGCGACCTTTTTTCCGGCCTGCCGGAATCAAAGGCCCGCGCTTACAAGCCTGGACGCTTCAGTTTCAACGTAAAAGGCGGCAGATGCGAGCATTGCCAGGGGGATGGCACCCTGCGTATCGAGATGCAGTTCCTGCCGGATGTTTATATCACCTGCGATGTTTGCCACGGCAAGCGCTTCAACAACGAGACGCTCGACATCAGGTATAAGGGCAAGAACGTGGCGGAGGTTCTGGCCATGACCATAGAGGAAGCTGCCGTATTCTTCGAAAAGGTGCCGCAGATCGCCAACAAGATGAATACCCTGCTTTCGGTCGGCCTGGGTTACATAACCCTTGGCCAGTCCGCTCTGACACTTTCGGGCGGCGAAGCCCAGCGGGTCAAGCTGGCCTTCGAACTGTCCAAGCGGCCTACCGGAAAAACGCTGTATTTTATGGATGAGCCTACCACCGGACTCCATTTTGCCGATGTCAAGCAGCTTATGGAAACAATCCAGCGGCTTGTGGATACCGGCAACTCGGTAGTCATGATCGAGCACAATCTCGATGTTATAAAGCAGGCCGACTGGATACTGGACCTGGGACCGGAAGGCGGAAACCGCGGCGGTTGCGTCGTAGCCCAAGGCAGACCGGAGGCCGTTGCAAAAGTAAAAGGATCCTGGACGGGGAAATACCTGAAGGATGTACTCACGTAGGCTTCGTCCCTAAATTGAGGCTTTACCGTTTGAGCGCTTACCTGTATCATGCTGTGGTATGCATAAATTCGTTTTAACCCTATGCGTGCTCCTGTGCATGCCTTTCTTATACTCCCAGCCCTCAGAAGAAATGCCGGGGAGTGAAACTTCCATCCCTGAGCCGTCTGAAGGGAACGTATTCCTGAATACTCTCGCTCTTGATATTCTTACTTCGGATTATTACGCTCTTGTATCATGGGTTCGCAGCCTGGGTTTGCCCGAGACAGGTACCATCGGCGAGCTGCGCGCGGCTTTGTATGCACATTACGGCGTGAGTGCGCCTCCGGCATACCCTGCTGCAGGGAAAACCGTCATCATCGAGTCGGCAAACAAGACGGAATACCTAAGCGCAAAAGGCGAAGGCGACTCCATAATCAAGTTTACCGGCGGCGTTTCCATAATCATGAAGGATGATTCGACGGGTGAATCGCATCTGATACGGGCCGATGAAATCGTCTACAATAAGGATTTGAATCTGATGTCGGCCCGCGGCCACATAGTTTACGAGCGCAAAAAAGCCGACGGCTCCGATTTTTTCATGGGCGAGCTCATGGAGATCGATCTGGACGAATGGAGCGGCTTGTTTCTGGACGGCAAAAGCAGGAACGGCACGGAGACTGAAAAAAAATTAACGTTCGAGGCCAAGGACATCGTTCGCCGGGGTGAATCGGTTCTCGTTTTCAAAGACGGCATCATCACCAACGGCGACAACCCCGAGAAGTATTTTTCCATCCGCGCCTCGCGGATTTGGATCCTTGGCGGTAACGAGTGGGCCGTACTGAACGCCACGCTTTCCGTCGGGGAGCTTCCCGTATTATACCTGCCGTTTTTCTATTATCCTGGCGAGGAAATCGTGTTTCATCCCGTATTCGGCTATCGCGACCGCGAAGGCAGGTTCGTGCAGACGACTACCTATCTTGCAGGGGATAAGCCGGAGAAAGCGGAGTCCATCAGCCTTTTTAAGCTTACTGACGGCGCAAAAGGCTATGCCCGCCGCGTTGACGGCGTTTTTCTGCGTACTACCAGGGAAAAAAAGGGCAACCCATCGGGTGATGTAATAAAAATATTCCTGGATATCTATACCAATTTGGGAGCTTATGCCGGCATCCAAGCAAAAATTTCGGAATTAAAGCCGTTTCAGGCCATCGATGCGCACCTGGGTATTGCCTACAGCCGTTCCGTATTTCCCCTGGATGCTACCCTATTCAGCCCCTTTGTAATGGAAAATGACCTGCAGAGCATCTGGAACGTAACGAATTTATTCGGGGTGACTGTGCCGTTCCGCTTTTCGTTTAATCTGGCGAGCCGCTTTGCCGTCGGTCCGGTTTCCGTATCTTTCGCGCTGCCGTTTGCAGGCGATCCTTGGTTTGACCGCGATTTCAAGCAGCGCAGCGAGGATATGGAATGGCTCCAGTTCATGAAGAAAAAGGAAACGGGAACCGTTCCGGCAAAAATCGCCTCCTTCACCGATAAAGTGGACATTAGCGCGAGTATTCCAGTAAGCTCTCTTTCTCCCTGGCTTTCCGCTTTGACACTGACGAAGCTTAACACCTCACTCAGCTGGATCGGCAAGGCGGGAATCCCTCCGTTAGATGCGACGGAGCTTTTATTCTATAAGAATAACCCCGGTGCGGAATTTTTTTTGCCTGATTCATGGAAACTGCTGGATACCGCGCTTTCGCTCTCGGGAACTCTTTTTGAATACCCGTTAGCGGGCAGGCAAAAGCAAACGGCCGCCGCCGCGCACCCGATAAGCCCGGATGGTAAAGCTTTGCCTGCCGTTGTAGCCCCGGTTTTCGAAGAGCCCCTGCCCGGGCTTCTCATGCCCTGGTCCATAGTGGAACCGCCCTCTTCTAACTCTGAGGCAGCTGTTGAGCTCTTTCCCGATTTTACCGCGCCCGGTATTTTGAACCCGCTAAACAGCACCTTAAGGCCGTTTTTTGCCTTGAAACTGCTCTGGCAGGCAAACCCTTCTTTTAGCCTGGATCGTCGCTACAATACCGCAGCCTGGTCTGCGCCCGAGTTGCTTGACTGGCAGCTTTTATACGAAACCCAGGCTTCAAATGTTTCGGGAAACCTTACCTTGAACGCCGCTTTTTTTGACTCTCTGGCCAGGCTTTCCATTACCACGAGCGCGTCTACACGACGGCAAATCAGGCCCATTGTCCTTGAAGATCCCCTCTATGTAAGTTCTACGCTCCTGGATACCTGGAAGCGTCAGGATGCTCAGGTGCGCGCAGACTCAATAAGCACCACTATCGCGGTATCAAGTTCCCCTTTTCAGGATATTTGGTTTTTCGCGCCTACGACCCTGTCCTGGAATATCGCCCTTCCGCTGTACGATTATTCATTCGCCTCCATGGTGGGCAACGAGGCTGTATATAAAACCCAGACAGTCGAATGGACCAAGGAGCGCTTAAAGACCCATAATCTTACGGCTACCCTGGCTATACTCCCGTTTGGCTTCAACCAGTCGCTGACTGTACGGGCATCCTTGCCTCCATTGCTCCCTTCGTACGGCATGAACCTGTCGCTGAAGTTCCCCCTTGATATCGTTCTTGCATCGGGAACGGTCTATGCCAAGACCTCCGCCGAAAAAGACTTTTCATGGGATCCTTTGACAATTTCGATTACTGGGGGGAAAAACCCATTTTTGGTAAGCAGCAATTCGGCTATCTACAGCATTGTCGACAAGCGCCTGGACTCCCTTGTAAACAAACTCGTCTGGGATGGGCTAAGCGCTGAACTTGTAAGCAAATACACGCCTGACTATAATTTTGCTTCGGGCACGGGATGGACCATCGCTACGAACAGCCAATTCCGCTTGAGCGACATGACTATAGCCTATAATAAGCAATGGACGCCCATATTACTATGGAAAAATCGTATTTCAGCGGGCTTTACGCTAAGCTCCGATGTCAAGCAGAGCTTTTTGCGCGTTACGGATTCTTCGATGAGTTTTTCGCCAAGCCTTACCTTTAAGATTTATGAGTTTTTGGACATAAGCTTTTCGTCAACTTCGCGCAATGCTTCGTCATGGCAATATTACAAGGACTTGTTCGACCTGCCCGAGCCTTTGGCAAGCCTGAAACAGGTTGATCCTTTTCTTGATATCCTCCACGGTTTCGACTTTTTCAATCCGGACAAGACGAATCGGCAAAGTTCGCTTTTTAAGCTTAAATCCCTGTCAGTCAAGGTTGTTCATTACTTGTCGGACTGGGACCTGACCTTTGATTTCTCAGCCATGCCTTTTCTGAACACGAGCACGAAGGCTTATGAGTTCAGGAATTCCGTAAGCTTTCTCATAGCCTGGCGGGGTGTACCCGAAATTAAGACCCAGTACAAGCAGGTAGGGGAGGATATAACATGGTAGTCATCGCCTGAGTTTGCTCCGGTTGCTTTTTTGTCCGCTCGAGGCTAGGATGTTCCCCAGAAGATATGAACCAAAACGATCATTATAACAGGCTGCCGGCTTCCGGTAACTTTTTTGCCCGCTTGCTGCGTTTGGAGGACTCCTCCAAACGCATGCACAGTATTTTGCTCCTTGGGGCATTTGTTCTTTGCGTAGTCGCGTTTGCGGCCTTCGGGGCGTTTTCCCGCTTTGCCGCCATGGACGGCTTCGAAGCGGGAAAAGTAGCGGAACGCGATGTCAGCGCGCCGCGCGAGATTGTATACGTCGATGAGCATGCTACGAACCTTCGCATCGAATCGGAAAAACGACTGGTGCCTCCCGTGTTCTTCATCGATGACGGTGTTATGAAAAAAACACTCGCGGAGTTTGACGCTTTTGCCTCGTTCTTCGGGGAGGCCTTCGACTCGACTCGGACGGCGCCTGAGCTCGTTCTTAAAGTGCAAGCCAGATTTCCCTCCCTTTCGGATGCCGGCTTGTACACCCGCCTTGCCGAGTATCCCGCGCCCCCTTCCGCCTTAAGCCAGGCACGTCTTATCATGGAGCGTCTGGGAAGGATCGGCATCGTAGCGTTGCCCGAAACAGGGCTCGAACAGTATAACCAGCAAACTATCGAAGTTAGGCGCTGGAGCGACGGTCCTTTGACATACGAGCAAGTTTCGGTGGATAAGCTCCTGACCATGCGACTCTTGTCCAGAGGGGCGAAGGATGCGGCAAAAGCCTTAAAGCTGAATCCGGTCTTAGCCTTGCTTGCTTCCGATCTTTCCCTGCTTTTTGCCCAGGAGAACACATTTTTCGACGCGACGCAGAGTCAAAAGCGCCTGGCAAGCGCAGCGAGCAGGGTTGAGCCGGTAATGCGCCGCATAACCCGCGGAGAAAAGATCCTGCGCAAAGGATTCATAATCACCGATGGGGACATGCAACAGCTGTCCGCACTGCGAAAGTCAGGGTTTCGCTTCAGTTTAGCCTATGTAATCGGCGGCTCGTTTTTCCTTGTTTTCATATTTTTGGGCTTGTTAATGTTGTTCGCTCCCAGGATAACGGGGATAACGCTCGATAAAACGGCTTTTATACTGGTGCTTTTACTGGGTGTTTTGTATTTCGTCATCGCCAGCGGATTTTCCGCCTTGCTGCCCCGCGATATAGTCCGGCATCTCGCAGCCTTCATGCCAACGGCATTACTGGCTATGCTTATGGCGATAATATTCAACGAACGATTTGCGCTGCTGTATACCGTGGTCCTGTCAGTGGGCTTGCTGCTGGCAAGCGGCTTCGAGTCTTACAGCTTCGTCAATGCCCTGGTCTCCGGCTTAGTCGGCTCTTTTTTGGCGAGAAAGACGGAGAAACGCATCGACCTTGTGCGCGGTGCGGCCCAGTTGGCTTTTTTCCAGTTTATAGCGGGAACCGCACTATCTTCTCTTTCAGGCAACGCATTCATGGCCGCGCTTGGCAGCGGTTTCTGGCAGGGCGTCAACGGGTTCCTCTGCGGAACGCTTACCCTTGCCTTTCTTCCCGTCCTTGAACATGCCCTGAACGCACCTACGATTTTCCGTCTCCAGGAACTATCGGACTTAAATGCCCCCGCCTTGAAACGATTACTGTCCGTTGCCCCGGGTACCTATAGCCACTCCGTCACGGTTGCCCATCTGGCTGAATCAGCCTGCCGGGAAATCGGCGCATCCGCGCTTCTGGCGCGAGTCGGTGCGTATTATCACGATATCGGCAAGATCGAGCAGCCGGAATATTTTATAGAAAATCAGTCTGGCTATAACAAGCACGATGAGATAAATCCGCGACTTTCCGCAACGGTATTGCGCGGTCACGTAAAATTCGGCAACGAGCGGGCAGAGATGCTGGGACTGCCGGATATCGTCAAGGCAATTATCGCCGAGCATCATGGAACATCGCTCATCAGCTACTTCTATGCACAGGCGCAAAAGGACGATGTGGAAACCAATTTGGAAGACTTTCGCTATCCGGGACCATTGCCTGGCAGCAAGGAATCCGCCGTTGTAATGCTTGCGGATTGCGTTGAAGCAGCCTCCAGGACGCTCAAGAAACCCAATATCGGCAAGCTGGAGCAGTTTGTAAAGGAAATGATAGTGGCCAAGTCCGAAGGAGGGCAGCTGGCCCGATCGGAGCTTAGTTTTAGGGACCTTGAGTTAATTAAAAATACTTTTGTGCGAATTCTTGCTGGCCATTTTCATTCGCGTATCGAGTATCCAAAGGCCAGGGACATCGGTAAATGAATCATGTCTCCCTCAATCTTCAAAATATAGCTGAGCCTCTATGGCTCGAATTTGCCCGTGATTCGGCCTCCATGGTTCTAGAGCTCAAAAACTTCGACAATTGGGATATGTCAATCCTGATTTGCGACGATGCCCTTATTTCGGAATTAAATCAAAAGTACCGAAAAATGGAAGGACCCACGGATGTCCTGTCATTCAATCAGGGGGATGACTACCTCGATTCCCATGGAAAAAGCCGTTTTTTGGCCGGGGATATAGTCATTTCCCTGCCTGCGCTCATACGCAACACCCTTGATTTTTCCGTTTCGTTGCATGAAGAGTTACAAAGACTCATAATTCATGGTATATTGCATCTGTCGGGCATGGATCATGCCACCAATAATGCTGACGAGCCCATGCTTTCGGAGCAGGAAGCTCTGCTTGAGCGCGTTTGCCATCTATTAAAGGAAGGGTTACGTTGAAGACAAAAGGTTTTTTCTCCCGGCTCTTTGCAAAAAGCCCGATTGATGAGAACGACTCTGATTCAGACGAAGTAACGAGCGAACGCAGGGAGATGATACGCGGCGTGCAGGAGCTTTCCGAGACTACGGTCAAGGAAGTCATGGTGCCGCGAATCGCGACGGTATTTATTCCCCTCGATGCGGAACGGGACGAGCTGCTGGAAACGGTCATGGGCTGCGGCCATTCCAGGATACCGGTTTACCAGGAGAGCATCGATGACGTTATCGGTGTTTTGTATGTAAAAGACCTGCTGCATGCCATCGTTAAAGGCGGCGCCATCAACATGGCGGAGCTCATTAGAAAGCCATTCTTCGTCCCCGACTCAAAACGCATCGATTCCCTTTTGCGCGAGTTCAAGCGACGGCATGTTCATATAGCCATTGCCATCGATGAATACGGCGGAGTGTCGGGCATCGTATGCATGGAAGACATAATAGAAGAAATCGTAGGCGACATTCAGGATGAGTTCGACAACGAGCGGGAGGATATCGTGCCCCTTGGGGACTCAGCCTGGCTTGTGGATGCCCGGGTCAACATAGAAGACTTGAACGAACAGCTTGATCTGGAAGTTCCCGACGAGGAATTCGACACTCTAGGCGGCTTCGTTTTTGATCTCTTCGGAAAAATCCCTTCCCGTTACGAGAAGGCCAGCTGGCGCGGATTCGATTTTATTATCCAGGAGATGGATGGCCACAGGATAACCGCCGTCAAAATTTTAAAGCGGCAGGACCCCTCGGAGGGTGCATGAAGACTCCGGTGGCCGCCAAGGCCCTCGCACTGCATGTTTTGCTGCTGTTTTTTTCGGCTGGTATCGGTTTTTCCCAGCCAGCGCAAGGTGTCACAGCCCTCCTGGATCAGGCCAAAGCGTCGGTCGCGTTCGGCGACAACTACTGGGCTATAGAAATACTTCTTAAAGCGATACTCTTGAATCCAGCTTACGCACCCGCTTATGTGCAGATGGCTCAATGCTATTATGCATTGGGTGAATACGAGCGCGCGGTCTTCTATATTAAAGAAGCCGGGAACTATGGACCGCGCGACAGTGTTTTATCGAATCTCGAAGGTTTTTGCGCTATCAGCCTCGGAAAGCCCGATGATGCCAAAAAACTTTTTGAGGAGATACTCAGAGTTTTGCCAAATGACCGGGACGCGCGCTTTGGCATGGCATTACTCGACCTTCGGGCGGGCAGGCCGGCATCCGCTCGCGCAACGCTGTCAGCTTCGCTTCGTACGTATCCGACGGATGCCCGCGCGTTGGTTGCTTTGGCGCTTATCACCAAAGCCGAGGGAAAATCCGCTGAATCCGCCGGTTTTTTAAAGGAAGCATTGCGTTGGGCAAGCGACGACCCCAGGGTTTGCTATGCCGCGGCGCTTGCCAGCGTAGAAGCGGGAAATACCATCGAAGCCTCGAGGCTTCTCTTGAGAGCCCTGGAAAAACAGCCCTCCCATTCGGCGGCCCGCGGACTCCTTGCCGCCCTTTATTACGAACGAGGCGCCTATGACGAGGCAGTGGCCATTCTGGATAAAAGCCTCCAGTATAACGGCAAGGACTACCAGGCATGGTTTCTTTTGGCACTGGTGCAGAGCGCCGCGGGCAGAAACGAAGATGCCGAGCTGGCTTTCGCAACCCTTGCGGAAATGAGGCCGGATGACGAAATTGCCCGGATAGCGCTGGAGAATTTTGTCATGGATTCCATGGCCCTGGAAAATCCGGCGCGCTCCGAATACGCCTCGTGGCGGTGGAACAGGGCAGCCGAGTTTGAACGGCGCCTCATGTACGAAAAAGCCCTGGTTGAATATAGGCGTGGTCTTTCCCTGGATTCCTACGCCAACCTTGGCCGCCGAAAGTACGCCAATCTGCTTAAGCTGTCCAAGCTGCCTTCCACGTATCTGGATGAGTTGCGTTTTCTCAAGGAATTAGGAAAAACCGATCAGGGTCTCGAGGATGCCCTCGAGATTTATGGCGACCTCCTGGAAGGAAGCGTTACCCGCGACTGGAATCTAAATCCAGGACTTTCCCGGGAGCGGCCTTATACTCTCGCCGTGTATTCCTCAGGTCCCGGTGGTACACCCTGGCATGTCGCCAGCGATCTGGTGATCGCCCGTTTCGTGCGCGACTTGTTTGCCTCATCGCCGCAGATAATGCCCGATAGCAAGGTTCCGCGGGTTCCCACGTTTATCGACGCATTCAGGCCGGCACGGGAATCGGGAGCCGATTTCTTTCTTCTGCTTACTACTCGGGAAACAGAGCGGGAGATTCAGATTATAGCGGAGCTGCGCATTGCCAGAACGGGAGCCTTGGCTTTGCGCATCGATACCGTTCGCTCGGGCAATGACCGGGTCCAGCTTGCCTGCATTCAAATAGTGGACCAGATAAGCAGCCTGCTTCCTCTGCAGGGAAGGCTCCTGCAGCGCAAGGCAGATACCGCCCTCGTCAGCATGGGACTATCCCTTGGCTTAAAAGCGGGAGACGTGTTTCTGGTACTAAAAAATGGCTCCCTGTCCTTGAAATCTGATTCCCTGGGACTTAGCTGGAACGACAAGGATATTGTGGGCAAGTTAACCCTTACCCGCCTGGATGACGATGCAGCGGAAGGCAAGCTGGAGAGAGTAGGTTTTTTCGACTCAATCAATACGCTGGATATTTTAATACGCGAACCGCCCAAGGATACGACGGTGCAGAAGGCTGCTACTCTACCGGTTTCGATAGCCAGTTGGCCCGCTCTTTTTGATGATATCCGCCGTTTATTCTAAAATCGTTTCAACTATTAAAAAAATCCTTCAATATTCAAAAGAAGCCTTGCGTAAGCCTTGGTAAGCATGTACACTGTCCTTGGTTGGCCGAAGCAGTGCCATACCGGAATTACATGGTTTCTTTCTTTATAAGGAGGCTTTATGAACGCTTATATTCGCGAGGTCCTTGATGGCCTCAAGGCTCGTGCCCCGTGGGAAGCAGAATTTCTCCAGGCAGCAGAAGAAGTACTCGAATCCATCGCTCCACTTATCGAGAAGGATCCGAAATACAAGGCGCAGCGCATTCTTGAGCGCATCGTCGATCCTGAACGAAGCATCATGTTCAAGGTGCCCTGGATGAACGATAAAGGCGAATATGTTATTAATCGCGGCTACCGGGTACAGTTTAACAGCGCCATCGGCCCCTACAAGGGCGGTATTCGCTTCCATCCCAAGGTTACCCTGTCGACGCTCAAATTCCTTGGTTTTGAGCAGACTTTCAAGAACAGTCTGACCGGGCTACCCATGGGCGGCGGCAAAGGCGGCGCGGACTTCGATTCGAATGGACGCAGCGACAACGAAATCATGCGCTTCTGCCAGAGTTTTATGACCGAGCTCCAGAAGTATATAGGACCGGATACCGATGTTCCCGCGGGAGACATCGGCGTCGGCGGACGCGAAGTTGGCTATATGTTTGGCCAGTACAAACGTCTTCGTGACGAGTTTACCGGCGTTTTGACCGGTAAAGGCATCTCCTTCGGCGGCTCTTTGATTCGCCCCGAGGCTACGGGTTTTGGCGCGGTTTATTTTGCCGAGGAGATGTTCAAGCTTAAGGGCGAGACGCTCAAGGGC
>JANNSO010000002.1:0-85433 GCA_031402655.1 Spirochaetota bacterium
CGGTTTTTTTAAAAAACCACCCCCCCCGGTGGCCGGCCCTTTGGGCGTTCTTTGGGGGGGGCCCCCCCCTGGGGTTTTTTCCCGGGGGGGGGGGGCCGGGGGGGGTTGCCGGTCGGGGCCCGCCCCCCCACCCCGCCGCGATGAGCCTGGACGCGCATACCCGCGGCTCCTATGCCTATGGCGGAGCGCCCATCTGGAAAACCGCCAATACTACCCGCGAACGAGAGGAAATATGCTTGTGCGCGGGAGGCGTGGACAGCGTCATCAGGACGACGGGCAGCTCACTGCCTCTCAGGTTTTCCGCAAATGCCATCAGGCTCATTGGAAAACGGTATCCGGGTTCCTACGAATCCACCTGGCGCGTGATGCAGATTTCCACCCTTGTTTCGGCTTTGCTCTCTGGTGACGCCACCATTGCTCTGGACTTCGGAAACGCATGCGGCGTAGGTCTCATGGCCTATGGGCGGCGCGTGTGGGACGAAACCATGATAAAGGCGGCAGGCGAAGGACTGCCCGGCGGCGAGAAGGGCTTGGCAAACAAGCTGCCCCCGCTGTGCCATCCGTTGCAGCCATGCGGCAAAGTAGCCGGCTACTTCGTTACTAAATTCGGTATGAACCCCGATTGTATCGTGCTGCCTGGTTCAGGAGACAATCCCCAGACAAAGAACGCGGCAGAAGGCGATTTTCTGTCACTTGGCACGAGTTATGTCTACATGATGAATACCCCCGGAAACGAAGTGGACCTTTCGGGAGCTTCCAACGCCATGTACGATGGCCTTGGCCGCCCGTTTATTTTTGCGTGCCGCACAAACGGCGCACTTTCATGGGAACGCGTGCGAACCAGCTATGGCATGGCGGCCAGCGATTTTGTCTCCAGCGACAAGGCGCTTGCATCCTGTCTACCCGGCAGCGTCTTGCGTATCTGGCATTGCGACGCGGAGTCTTTCCCCGTATCAAGAGGCAGTGCCGCTCCTCTGCGCTCGGATGGGCTTCCCGTATCGTTTGAGACGGATTATGCGGGCATCGTGGACAGTTCACTGGGCCTCCTGTACGCGTATTCCGCCGGCATCGGCAAGGGAAACACGGGTATTCCTATGCATGCCTCCGGTGGCCCGAGCGCAAGCGCGGAAGTAATGAGGCGCGTTGCGGCCATCTGGAACCGTCCGGTTATGGTCGTTGGACAGGCTGGTGCGGCCTTTGGAGCAGCCTTAGCCGCATCGGCGGCCCTTGTTCCCGAGACTGCAGGCGAAACTTCGCAGGCAGAGCGGATCAGTGCTATCCGGGCAAGCTTTACGGGTAAGGCCAGGACCTTCATGCCTGAACCCGGTTTAGTCAAGGAGTACCACGGCGAAGACGGATACTTGAACAAGCTAAAGACGTTTTTTAAAAAAAACGCGAAGTGAGAGCGCGAAGCCGCATAATCCTTGCGCAGACAGGTCGCTAAGGTTTACCCTCTATGCATCCTGGCTTGCGAAGAGGTTGTGTCGCCGTGGTTTTTCCTATGCTGCTGAGGATTCCGGGTATCACGAAGGTTTCCACTAAAGTTCTCCTGTCTTTTGTATTCATCGTGCTCTTCCAGGGAGTTTTGTCCGTTATAACGCTTAATTTTTTCGCCAACCGGGCTCTTGAGACGGCATTGGACGATCAGCGCATAAAAACCGGCATGATAATAGAAAAGTATTTTTCGGATATCCATAAGGAAATTAAGGTAAAAGTCGACCTGCTGGCAGGTCAGGCAAAGCTAACCCAGTCCTTCGACTCCGGGGACTATTACTCCCTGCGGCGGGAATTACTTCCTTACATGGAACCGCTCAACCTTGATGCGATACTCCTGCTAGACGCCGACGACGGGATCGTCATGTCGCTGGGCAATGTCGCCGCGGTAGCCGCATTCCTTCGAAGCGATATATCGGGGAAGATGTCCGACGAAACCCTCGTTACGGTGGCAGGAGAAGGAAACCGCATACAGATCTGGGCCTTGAACAGGGTTTTCAGGGACGAAACCGCCGTGGGAACCATTTGCGTGGCGCAAAACCTGGACCGGTCGTTTTTAGGTCGTATCGAGGAGATATCGAATACCAAGATGCTCCTGACGCTGCGAAAAACCATACCCGTAAACGGAAGGGTGTCGGACAATGTATTTATAGAATTCAGCCGCCGGATATCCGCCGTTCCCGAAGCTGGATCGTCGGGAAACATAGGCTCGGCCGTGTATCGAACTTTATCCCTTCCGGGCTTTCCCGATTTGGAGGTCGTGTACTTTATCGATACGGGGCCGGGACGGGAAATCCTGACGCGCAATATCTGGTTAACGCTGATAATCCTCATAGTGGCGCTGCTGGCGGCGTTCGTGATTGCCCTGGTTCTGTACCGCTACAGTTTTCAGGGTCCGTTCCGCGCTTTCCAGAAAGCCATCAAGACTATTTCGGCGGGAGACCTTTCGTATAGCGTCTCTGCCGTGGCCGATGACGAATTCGCCTCTCTCGAGTATGCGTTCGAAGAAATGACGCGGAACCTGCGCGTCCTTGAAACAGAATTGCAGATACGCTCGCGAATGGCAGCGGTAGGGGAAATGGTAGCCGGCGTGGCGCATCAGATACGGAATCCGCTGGCCGTTATCAAAGTGTCTTCCGAAATGCTGCGGGACGCCCTGGCCAAACCAGATTTGGCCGATTCATGTCCAGACTCGGCGAAACTTGCATCGCTGGCTTCCATGATAGTGGCCGAAACCGATTCGCTTTCCACGGTCGTCTCGCGTTTTTTAGACTTTACCCGTCCCCTGAAGGCTAAGCTGGATACCGTCGACGTCAGGAAATTCCTGGTACATGCCGTATCGCTGGTTTGTTCTGACTGCGAATCAATATCGATAACGGTGGAAAGCGGCGCTGAGGCGGCCCTGTTCGACAGGCATATGTTCGAGCAGGTCGTGTGCAACCTGGTATCCAACGCCCTGGACGCAGCGGGCCGGGAAGGTACGGTAAAGATAACGGCACGGCGCGACAGTCGGGGATTCATCCTTGAAGTGGCCGATTCGGGTCCTGGTTTGACTCCGGATGCGCGGATGCAGTTGTTTCATCCATTTTTTACCACGAAACAGAATGGCACGGGCCTGGGCTTGTCCATCGTGCACAGGATAGTCCAGGAACACGAGGGAACCATCGAGTGCGATTCCCCGGCGGAGAGCGGAACTATCTTTACCGTCATGCTTCCGGAGGGATCAGCTTGAATCCAAAACGCATACTTATCGTCGATGACGAAGCCAACATGCAATCGGTCCTCAGCCTGCTTTTTACAGGCGAGGGTTACGAGACCTCGTGCGCCTCGAACGGGGTAGAGGCGCTGGAAATACTCGATTCGGGAACGCGCTTCGGCCTGGTTGTTTCCGACCTCAAGATGGACCGCATGGACGGGCTTGAACTTCTGCGGAAGTGCCATGAGGCGGATCGCGGGCTTCCTTTCGTCCTCATAACCGCCTATGGGTCGATAGAAAAAGCCGTGGAAGCGATGAAGCTGGGCGCCGTGGACGTCATAACAAAGCCATTCAACAAAGACGTAATTCTAAACGTGGTGGCCCGGGCGTTCAGGCTTGAAAGCCTGGAAAGCGAAAATCGTCTCCTCAAGAGCGACAGGCCCAACGACGAGCCTGTCTGCGTTTCGCAGTTAATGAAGGAACTCGCCCGCTTTGTGGATCGTGTCGGTCCGGCTACGGCGCAGGTTCTGCTTACGGGAGAAAGCGGCACGGGCAAGGAAGTTATTTCCCGCCGTTTGCATACCGTCTATTGCGGCGGCGATTTCTCCGCCCGGCCGTTCGTGTCGGTTAACTGCCCTGCGGTGCCCGAGCACCTCCTTGAAAGCGAGCTGTTCGGCTATAGCCGGGGAGCGTTTACCGGTGCCGACCGGAATTTCAAGGGCAAGGTAGAGATGGCCGACGGCGGCACCTTGTTTTTTGATGAAATCGGGGACCTGCCTGCCTCGATACAGCCCAAGCTCCTACGGCTGCTGGAAAACCGTACCTATGAGCCATTGGGATCCGGAAAGGTAAAACGGGTGGATATACGGGTACTATGCGCCACAAACCGAAATCTAAAAAAGTCTGTTCAGGAAGGCCGTTTCCGCGAAGACCTCTATTATCGCATCAATACCTTTACGATACATATTCCGGCGCTGCGGGACCGCATCGACGATATTATTCCCCTGGCCGAGTCGTTCCTGGAACGGTTTTGCCGGGAAACGAAAAAAAGCATCCAGGGTTTTTCCTGCAAGGCCCTCGAAATCCTGGAACGGAATACCTGGCCGGGTAATGTCCGGGAGCTTAAAAACGTGATAGAGCGCGCCGTGGTGTTGTCTACGGGCATGGAAATAACCGAAGAGGATTTGCCCCTGGAACTCAGAAACGCCCCTGTGCGCGCATTCGAGAGCGTAAACGGGAATGCCATAGAAAGCGCGGAAAAAGCCCTGATTCAAGAAGCGTTAAAGAGTTCGGAAGGTAATATTTCCGAATCTGCCCGGATTCTGGGAATTACCCGCAGTACCCTGCGGTATCGGCTCAAGAAGTACGGAATGGAAACGGATATGGATACTTCGTGTTAAACATGTTTTGAAGCAGCCTGCTGGTTTAAAAGAACCGGGCTTGGTTGAAATCAACCAGGTAAAAATTCGAGCCGGTCTGAAGATTTGCAAGAAAGCATCACTCATGCTAGAAATAGCTATCTCGAATGTACATATGATGCCTTATGTATGAAACCGTTGAGGTTTACCGCAGTCTATAATAAAAGGCAGGCCTTTTATTATAGTTTAATTAATCAAACTAGTTGGCATGATTATTGCATTATAGTTTGCAACTTTTTATTAGGAGGCTCTCTCATGAAGAAAGCTGTATTTGTAGCTCTTGTGGTACTTATGATCGCCACGCTCGCGGTTGGCTGCGGTGCACCCGCCAAGCCGAAGATTGGTCTGTCATTCTCCGATTTCGCGACCGAGCGCTGGGCCAGCGAACGCGATCAGATGACCAAAATCCTCAAGGATGCCGGTTTTGACGTTCTCGTCCAGGAAGCCAACCACGACGCCAAGCTCCAGAATGACCAGATTAAGAACATGGTCACCCAGGGTGCCAAGGCGATTATCTGCGTAGCCGAGGACGGAGCTTCCGCCGCGACAGCCGTAGACGAAGCCGCCAAAAAAGGCGTCAAGGTTATTTCTTATGATCGTCTGATCAAGAGCGCCAACATTGCCGCTTATGTATCCTTCGACAACGTAGACGTCGGCCGCAACCAGGCCAAGGGCGTTCTTGCCGTTAAAGATTCCGGCAAGTTCGTGCTGATGGGCGGAAGCCCCACCGACAACAACGCATCCTTGTTCCGCAAGGGACAGATGGAAGTGCTCCAGCCCCTTATCGACTCCGGCAAAATCGTCGTAGTAGCCGACCAGTGGGTGGAAAACTGGGACCCCGCCAATGCTAAAAAACTCATGGAGAACATCCTGACCGCTACCGGCAAAAAGTTTGACGCCGTAGTGGCTTCCAATGACGGAACCGCCTTGGGCGCGCTTGAAGCCATGAAAGTCGCCGGTCTCGCGGGAATAGTTCCCATCTCCGGACAGGACGCGACCGAAGCCGGTTGTAATTCCATCGCTCGCGGAGAGCTGACGGTAACCATCCTCAAAGATACCCGCAACCTTACACCCCTCGCTTGCGAACTTGCCGTTAAATTGGCCAAGGGCGAAGCCATTGCCGATCTCCAGATGTTCTCGCTCGCCGAGCTTACCGGCGACAAGACAAAGACCGGCGACGTTCCCTGCAAATTCCTCACCGTATCCCAGGTCACCAAGGCCAACCTGAAACAGCTCGTCGTTGATTCCGGTTTCCAGACTTACGAAGGCGTGTACAAAGACATCAAAGACGCTCCCGCCAAGTAAGAATCTTTTTTGACCGACATTTGCCCGGTCCTTCGGGACCGGGTTTTTTTTTGGAGTAACCAGTGGCAGAGGAAATTATACTTGACATACAGCATGTGACAAAGCAATTCCCCGGCGTCACTGCCCTTTCCGACGTGACTTTTACCGTAAAGCGCGGAGAAATCCACGGCCTGTGCGGCGAAAACGGCGCTGGTAAATCGACCCTCATGAAAATCCTGTGTGGCGTTTATCCCCACGGTACCTACGACGGAAAAATACTGTACGAAGGCAGCGAGCTCAAGCTCGGCTCGAGTTCCATCCGTCAGGCGATCAGCGAGGGTATTTCAATCGTCTACCAGGAGCTTACCCTCGTTCCCGGCATGACCGTCGGGGAAAACATCTTTCTTGGCCGCGAGCCGAGAAACGGTCTTTCCATCGACTGGGACAAACTGTATTCAGACACCGAGGCCATCCTGAAGCGCTACAAGCTCAATGTATCGCCGCGCGCGGTGGTAAAAGACCTGGGCGTAGGCCAGATGCAAATGACGGAAATCGCTAAAGCGCTTTCCGAAGAAGCCAAGATACTCATTCTGGACGAACCCACCTCCGCGCTGTCCGAAGCGGAAGTGGATAAACTCATGGAAATACTCGAACACCTCAAGACCAAGGGTGTTACGTGCATCTATATATCGCATAAATTGCAGGAGTTTTTCCGGATTACCGATACGGTAACCGTTTTTCGGGACGGCAAGCATGTCGTTACCAGGCCGGTGCCCGAAGTAAATACGGAAAGCCTCGTGAGCCTCATGGTGGGTCGGGAGATGAAGGAACGATTCCCGGCAGGGAACCGGAAGCCCGGCGAAGTCTTTTTCAGCGTTAAGAACCTGGTCGCATCCGATCCCGTCAATCCGCGGAGACAGGTGCTCAAAGGCGTCGACTTTGACTTGCGCAAGGGAGAGATACTGGGAATAGCAGGTCTCATGGGTTCCGGACGAACCGAGCTCGTACAAACTATTTTTGGCGAGTATGGAACGGTAATCTCGGGAACGGTGGAACTCGACGGCAAGGAATTGAGGATCAGCTGCGCCAGAGACGCGATAGCGAACCTCATCAGCCTGGTACCGGAAGACCGCAAAGCCCAGGGGCTCGTGCTTCCGCAGTCGATACTCAAGAATATAAGCCTTCCGAACCTGGACAGGTTTTCCGGCTTTATGCGAATCGACCAGAACGCGGAAATCTCGGAGGCAATCAAGTTCTCCAAGTCGCTGGCCATCAAGGCTCCTTCGGTACATGTCGCGGTGGAGACGCTTTCGGGAGGCAACCAGCAAAAGGTAGTCATCTCCAAGTGGCTAATGTCCGAACCGCGCATCCTTATCCTGGACGATCCGACGCGAGGCATAGACGTAGGCGCGAAATTCGAGATTTACAAGCTCATGAACCAGCTCGCAGAGTCGGGTTTCTCCATAATCATGATCTCCTCCGAACTGGAGGAAGTGCTCGGCATGAGCGATAGGGTAATGGTTATGTGGGAAGGCCGCTCGAATGGAACCCTGGACATCGCCCTGGCGACCCAGGAAAAAATAATGGCCCGCGCGACGGGACTTGAAATCGCTCAAGGGGTATCCGCATGATCACTACGCTCAAGGACGCTTTCGGAAAGAACATGCGTTCGTCCATCATGATTCTCGCGCTTGTATTTATTTGGGTGGGATTCGGTGCCGCGGCTCCCGGATACCTTTCGGCGGACCATATCAGCAACGTGCTTACGCAGATGGCCATAATAGGCATCATGGCAACAGGCATGGTGTTCGTAATAGTAACGGGGGGCATAGACCTTTCCGTGGGTTTCGGCGCGGGCTTCGTCTCCGTGTTTGCCGCGGCTTTGCTTTACTACGGCGCCGTCGAAACCCCGCTACACGCGCTGTTCCCGGCATTGGGCCAACCGGCCATAGAGGTTTTAACGGCGGTCATCGTGGTACTGCTATCGCTCCTCCTTGGAGTGGTCATAGGCATGTTCCAGGGATCCATTATCGCCTACCTCAAGGTTCCGCCCTTTATCGTTACCCTGGGCGGCATGTTTATCTTCAAATCCGGCATCCTCCTCATCACGCAGGGAAAATCGCTGTTTATTTCGTCCAACGATACCTATAAATACATAGCCCAGGGATTGATACCCCCGGTGGCGGGTTTCGTACTGGCCGCCATTTTGGTCGGTGTGATGTATATCATGGTATTCGTGCAGCGAAGAAAAAAGGCAAAATACGGTATTTCTCCCAGCCCGCTTCTGGTGGACATGTTAAAAACCTCGGTATTTGCGGTGCTGCTTGTCGGTTATGTCCTTATCGTAAGCCGTGTTTTTGAGCCGGCCGCCGATCCACGCACCAAGGGGATTCCCTTCCTCGTATTCGTCCTGGGCGGCATTACGCTGGTAATGAGCTACATATCCACCAATACCAGGTTCGGCCGCTATGCCTACGCCATCGGGGGCAATCGCGAAGCATCCAGGCTTTCCGGTATCAATATCAAGAAGTCCATCTTCGGCATCTTCGTGATGATGGGGCTCCTCGTGGGCGTTTCCGGCGTAGCGCTCGCCGCGTACGTTGGCTCGGGAACCACCGGGGCGGGTGGCGGCTACGAGTTGGACGTTATTGCCAGCTGTATCCTGGGCGGCACATCAACCCTCGGCGGAGAAGGCACCATATTCGGGGCGATTATAGGCGCACTTATCATGCAGTCGCTTTCCAACGGCCTCCAGATGATGAACGTAAACTCGAACATACAATATTTGATAAAGGGACTGGTGCTTATTTTGGCCGTCTGGGCCGACATCGCCATGAAGAAGAAAAAAGCGTAATATCCGGGGCGATAAACGAAACCCTCCGGCTTCCCTATGGGACTGCCGGAGGGCTTTTTTATTTACATGTCGTCGTAAGCCAATTCGCCGTGCTCCGACGCATCCAGGCCCGAGCTTTCGGTCTTCGCCTCAACGCGTACTTTGGTGATCTTGTTTATGAGCCACAGCATGCCCAGGGTAAAGGCGAAGGCATAAATCGCCGTTCCCGTCGCGGCGGCAAGCTGCTTGAATATAAAACCAGTATTGCCGTCAACCAGCCCGGACGCCAGGAGGGTGGGGTCGCGGCCGGGAAAGGTAATGGCTACCGTCCCGAATATGCCCAGCATAACCGTACCAAGGAATCCGCCGATGCCGTGCACGCCGAATACGTCGAGGGCGTCATCCAGCTTGGTTTTGTTCTTCAGGTGAATGGTAAAATATCCCGCCACGGCCGCGACGATGCCGATTATTACCGCTGCCTGCGTGCTTACATAGCCCGCGCAGGGCGTTATCGTGGCCAAACCCGCGACCGAGCCGGTCAAAAAGCCGAGGAATTTTGGCTTGCGCGTAAAAATCCAGTCGAGGAGCAGCCAGGTGGGTCCGGCAAATGAGGCTGCGATGTCGGTATTCAGGAATGCCTGGGCGGTAATCCTGTCTGCGCCGAACTCGGAACCCGCATTGAATCCGTACCAGCCGAACCATAGAATCGCCGTACCGATGGCCACGAGCGGAATCGAGTGCATGCCTTTTTCGACGGTTTTGCGCTTGCCGATGTACAGGACGGAAGCCAGCGCGGCGAAACCCGCGGTGGTATGCACCACGATGCCTCCCGCGAAATCCTTGACGCCCCAGACACCCAAGAATCCGCCGCCCCAGACCATGTGGACAAAAGGAAAATAGACGAACGTCAGCCAGGCGACGAGAAATATGAGGTAGGCCGGAAACCTGACCCGGTTGGCGAAGGCACCCGTAATTAGGGCGGGAGTGATGATGGCGAACATCATCTGGTATGCGACGAACACTAAAACGGGAACCTGGGGATTCATGGGACTCGCGCCCATCAAATCGACGCCGTTGAGGAATGCCATTTTAAAGTTGCCGACGACTCCGAAGAAGTCGCCATTTCCCATGCTTCCCGAAAAGCAGAGGGAATAGCCGTACAAATACCAGATTATGGTGGTAACGCCAAGGGAGACGAAACTTTGAAACATGATGGTAAGGACGTTTTTGCGGTTTACGAGGCCACCGTAAAAGAAGGCGAGGCCGGGTGTCATGAACATCACCAGCGACGTGGCCAGAAGCATGAATGCGGTGCTGCCGGTATCAATGGGCATAATTATTCTCCTTGAAAAACTGTTGGTTGAAAACAGAGTGCGGGTTTCAGGAGACGCGCGGAGGTCCCCGCAGGTAGGGCACGTGGGGATTATCGTCGGAAAAAGGTTGTTTTGACCGGGCGGTACTTTTAATGGAGGCAGAGTGCTTCGCATCCTGGTCGACGGAAAGGAAGACCGAATCGCAGGATTCCGTCCTGTTGCCCGAGGTTTCGAAAATCGTATCGTTATGTTTTTCGGAAGACTCCAATGCGGCGAGTCCCGGAATTGCATGCAGCATGCTGTCGGTGATTTTCCTGATGGTTTCCCAGGCGTTCATTTCGGTAATAAGGGAATGGAAAAATGCGAAGCCAAGCAGGAGCACGAGGAATTTAGGACCGGACAAGTCCCGTTTTGAAGTGGATCGGTCTGCGTGCCGTTTGCTTTTCATTGATTCCCGCTTGAAGGTCTGTACGAAAAGATACTCCCTAAAATGCGATTTGCATAGATAGAATTTAGCTATGCGCTCTGGTCCTTTAAGTTTTTTTTGTGTTTTCGCCAGGCAAAAAACAACATCGCCAGGATTGCCGGAATGACGGCGAGAGCGATGAGATTACCCTGGAACAGATAATAAAACCAATAGCGCAGCTGGTTTCCGCCGTCGGTAAAGGCGGTAATTTCCTGGGTTCCCGTTCCCAGGTTTACCCCGGCTGCGCTCGACAGTTTCGTAAAGACCGGTGCCATGTTCGAGGCTACCAGCAAAAAGGTCGCGACAATGGGTATGGCAGCGAGAACCGAGCGCACGACATTGCCGCCCATGATAAGCACCGTAACGGACATGATGGAGATAAGGTTGGGCAGGTCCGCCAGGGGTAGAACGCGGTTGCCAGGCAGGATAAACGCTATCAGGAGGGAAATTGGCATCAGAACGAGGCCGGTGGCGATGACCGACGGATTCGTCATAAGGATTCCGGTGTCCATGGCGATGGAAAGACCGGTCATGGAGGGGAATTTTTTTTCGACGAGTAGCTTAAAGGCAAGCGACACGTCGCTCATGCCCTGACCTATCAAGCCTCCGCAGCGGGGCAGCAAGAACATTACGGCAGCGAAATTAATCGATGTTTCAAGCGTTTTCTTTAAATCGTAAGCGGCGAGAAGGGACAAGAACAGCCCGACGAGGATGCCGATTACCATGGGCTCCTGCAGCAGCTTTGGTCCTTTTTCTCCCGCTTTTGTCCGCGAGGGATCCCAGTTCAGCTTGCGAATTCCAGGAATCGCGTCGAAGAGCCGGTTCATTACGACGATATAGGGTAAAAACCCCGAAACCGAGATGGGGCTGATGGCGATTCCGTCCAGACCCATTTCGCGTTTTACGTAAGGCGCGGACCATTCCGTGGTCTTGATGCAGTACAGGGCAAACACAAGGCTCGAAGCCGCAGCGATAAAGGCATTGCCGGTAGCGTCCATGACAAGCGCGCCCATAAAGGCGAAATGCCAGTAATTCCAGAGATCTATATACAAGGTCTTCGTAGTCTTGGTAAGCAGCATGACCAGGTTCAGAAGCATCACCAGAATGATGATGAGCGGTGTCAGCGCCGAGGACCAGGTGATGGCGGCAAGGGGCGGCCAGCCTACGTCGACTACGGGATAATCCAGGCCGCGCAGCTCGATGATGGATCGTATCGCCGGGCTGATCTGCGCGACGAAAAACGTAAACACGACGAAAACACCGGCGAAACCCGCGCCTATTCTGACTGTCGCCATGAGCGCATCCCGGATCTTCATGCGCGCCGCCAGGGCAAGAATAAGCATGAACACGGGTAAAATTACATAGGCCTTGAAACTGAAGAATGCCTCGAAAGCTTTCGAAAGAGTCGAAATAATTGGTTCCATTCAGCCATTATACGTACTTATCCGGGAAAGGTCAAAGTTTCCTGCTCTTGATGGCATTATATGCATACCAGCCGGTAAGTAAAGCGGTTGGTATGCCTGCAGGACTGTACGCCCACTGGCCGGCTTGCAGGACATCGGGGAAGGGAGTCTTAACCGATTGCGGTATCTTGTGCAGAAGATTGACCACGGGGGCGGCTTGCTCAAAAGTCCAGCCGGTAATTCCGCCTTCTGAATTTGCGAATTTGCTTTCTATCGTGATTGGAGAAGACGAGAAGCGCAGGCTTATCCTTTCCCTGATTCCGGGAAATATGGATGCATCGAGAACTTCAATCATGGCATCTTCCACCTGTGTCTTGAATTCCTCATACCAGCCCCGGGATGCTACCTTTTTAACCAGATCATACTCGAAGAAAAAACTTACGATTATTCCGGTCTTGCCAACGGGGGACAGTTGGGGGTCTCGAAGCGAGGGGATGGAGATTTCGTAGGTAGTAAGGCGGCAGTACTTTTTTACCCAGGCAAGAATCCGTTCACGGTTGTTCTGTTCGGGTGATGCCAGCAAGTCCGCCAACTCGCTTCGATGCGTTTCGGCAAGGCCGTCCTTCGAGGGGGTATAAAACAAATGCCCATGAGTCAAGGCTGCGAAGTCCTGCACCGGTTTATCCACGCCCAGGTAGAGGGAAAACACCGAGTCGCCGCCTCGGCTTTCCATGATACGCTGTTTCCGGGCATTGATTTTCCGTAATGTCCCGGCGCTTAATCCACTCGTATCCGCTATCCTGTACAAAGTTTTAAGGTCTGCGCACCACAAAAGCGTATCGTAGGAGCAGTCAAGGTTATTGCTGCCTTTGAGCCGTTTTTGCGCGCAAAGAACATTTTGTATCTCTGAATCGAATACTATTTCGCCGCCGCTGCCAACAATTTTTTCAGCGAGTTTTTCCACCAGTTTTCCGGTTCCGCCCTTGGGATAAAGATAGTCAAGATAGACATAAAAATAACCCAGCGCAAAGAACATCGGAGTATTTTTAAAAAAGTGCTGGTCGACAATGTCATTTAACGACCGAAAAGAGGATATCCTGGACAGATACCGTTCTATGGGTTCGCTCATCCTGTTCATGCGGTACACCGCAAGTAAAAATCTGCCGAGCCAGGGAAGCAGTTCTTTGAAAAGATATTTTCTGTCATGCATAAAATCCCTGAAAACGGGATTGTCATATCCGTAGATTACATGCATCTCCTTCATGACTTTTTCTATTATCGAGACGATTTTTCCTATTTCCTTTTTTTGAGCCGGATAGAACTGCTCGATCAGATCGCTGTAATTCTTTATGCTGTCCCGCGATTCCATATCGATTATACGGCTTTCGATTCCTATGGAAACCGGGCTGTCCAGAAGCTCCAACTCGATTCCAAGATCCTTCAGCATAGGCCGAATGACCCCGGCGTTTTCGATGGACCGCGGCCCGGTATCAAATACGTAACCATCGCGGTTAAAGGAATTCAGGAGGCCGCCGCATGCGCCGGTTTTCTCGACCAGCAGCACGGAATACCCGGCTTTGGAAAGATATGCCGCAGATGTAAGCCCGGCCAGTCCGGCGCCGGCGATAACGATTTGATAATGCCCCTTGATCATGTCAATTTTCCGAGCTTAAGGCTCAAGTCCCAGAGTTTTGGCGCCAGGCTGGTATCGAGTGCGTGGGGTGCAGGAGTCTCTTCGGTCGTGTAGTTGAAAAACTTCCCGGTAACGCCGGAAATATCGTCGGCAATACCGAGATAAAAAAGCGCTTTGGCGGACAGAAGCGGATCTCCGGCCGTTGAATTAATCAAGTGATGCTTAAAAAACCGGTACACCCTGCCGTTGTTTTCCCCCATATTGGTCTTAACATCGCCGGGATGCATGGCGTTTACCGTAACGGCGCTGCCCGAAAAAAAATCGCACAGCGGATACATCGAGAGCAGCTGAGCCGTTTTGGCGGAGCCGTAGCTTTTCAATCCCGTATAGTGCTGATGATCCCAGCCCAGGTCGTCAAGCTTTAAACCCGCTATCGCAAATCGGTGGCCTTCCGAGTTGACGAAGATGACCCTGGCGTTTTTCTGGCGTTTCAGTTTCTCTTTTACGATATAATTGATGATAAAAGAGCTTAGGTAATTGACCTGAAACACTTCCTCTATGCCGTCCGCGGTAAACCTTTTTTGGGTGTTGTAGACACCCGCATTATGAATGAGTACGTCGATTGCTTCCGGCATTTCCGCCAGCATTTCCGCGGCTGCATGGATTTCGGAAATCCTGGAAAAATCGGCGATATGGAAGCGGCAGGAAACCTTGAACTCCCGCTCGATCTCTTCCTTAAGCTTGATGGATTTTTCGAGATTCCTGTTTATGCACAGCAGGGTCGCTCCGCGGGAAGCATAGAATCTGGCCGTCTCATAACCGATGCCCGAGGTTGCCCCGGTAATGACGACCAGGCTACCTGCGCAATTTTCCTTTATTTCTTTTGGAAGAGCCTTGTTGTTTCTAAGCATGGCGGCAATATTGGAAAACTTATACTCTTTCAGGTATTGGTTCATGGCGCTTCCTTGTGTCAGCCGAATTTTTTGTGTACGAATTTCCTGTATGCGCGGCCGAACCCGGGGATATTATCAAATATATCGCCCCACAGGTCGTAATAGTCGCGTTGGTCTATGATTTTCCCGGCGTTGTTAACGGTTACCCTGCTGCTGCCGTAAATGGAAGACTTGGGATATTTCTTGAAGCTTAGGGTCATTACCCATTCGAGAAAAAAAGTACAGCCGTTTTGAGCCGTATTTATAATGGACATTTCCAGATTTCCCGAGCGCGCTATCAAGCGTTCCGTCATGGCGGTAAATTCTTTCTTCCCGCGTATTTCCTGAACCGTATCCTTGAAATATATATTATCGTCGTAGTATGGGAGAATTCCGGACCAATCCGGTTTACCTTCGGTGTTATAAATATTGGTCCATAGCGCCTGCAGCTGCTCTTTGCTTTCTACCGAGTGTTCCATAACGATGGGTAAGCCTCCGTTCAGTTAGCATTGCTTTAGCGGATTCTGCAATTAGTATCCCCTAAATGCGGGCAAGGCGCAAGTTCCAGCGTAGCGGGTTATTCACCATATTATGCGCCGATCAGCCACCCCTGACCTTGCATGCCAGCGATACCAGGAAAAGCATATCCTTGGCTATCTGCCTGAGCGCTGCGCTACTGTGATAGGTCCGGGACAATACGATGCCGCCTTCCACCGCGGCCATGATGGTGGTGGAGAGCGCGGATGCAATTATCGGGTTTATGCCTTCTTCCTGCAGTTTATCCTCGAATGCAGCATGTATCAGGCTATAAGCTTTTCGGCAGCTTGTATTTAGCACTGTGCTTTGAGTGGCGGTTTCGGCTGCCACAATTAAAAGCGGGCCGCCAGATTGGAATCCTGACTCTTCGACATAAAGGGCGATACCTTCTACAAACGATTTGATCGCTTGAGGCGCTCCGTCCGTTAACGCAAGACTCTCGTGAATCCTGGCGGCTGTCCTGGCTCCCGCGTAGAGCACAGCTTCCGAGGCAATCTGCTCTTTTCCGCCTGGAAAGTGGAAGTATACCGATCCCTTTGGCGCGCCGCTTTCTTTGATGATTTGTGCAATTCCGGTTCCGTGGTAGCCCTGGTTTTCGAGCAGATTGCTGGTGGTCCTGATTATTTTGTCCCTGGTAGAAAGGCCAGTGTTTTCGGTTTGTTTCTTTGTTAGCGACAAAATAATCTCCTTGACCGGATTATAACGAACGGTCTACCTATTGTCAAACCTGTGTACCTTCTATATAGTCACCCTATTGTTGGAGGATCATACATGAACGCGGATACACTTGTCATCGGAGCGCTTGGAAATGTGGGCACGGAGACCGTAAAGGCCTTACTGGCCAGGGGGATTACAGTTCGGGCGGGCGATTTATTTCCCGAAAAGATAGCCGAGCGCTTTGGCCCGGAAGTAGAGGCCGTATATTTCGACTTTGGCAGGAGCGAATCATTCGAGTCGGCGTTTAAGGGTATCAAACGGATGTTTTTGATGCGCCCGCCGCAGATTACGAACATTAAGCGGGACATGTATCCTGCCCTCGATGCCGCTAAATTGGCGGGCGTGCTTCACATAACCTTTTTGTCTTTGATAGGTATCGAAAAAAACAAGGTTGTGCCCCATTACAAGGTGGAGCAGTACCTGGCGAAATCCGGGCTGGACTATACCTTTCTCCGCTGTTCGTTTTTTATGCAGAACCTCAATACTGTGCACCGCGACGAGATTCGCGACGGTGACGAAATATTCATTCCCGTTAAAAACGCAAAGACGAGCTTCATCGACGTACGGGATATCGGAGCCGTCGCCGCCTTAACGCTTTCCGAGTCCGGCCATGCGAAAAAGGCCTATGATTTGACGGGAGCCCAGGCGCTTGACTATTACGAGGTTGCCAACCTCTTTACCGATATACTCGGACGAGTGATACGGTATCGCAATCCTTCTTCCGGCGCCTTTTTTAGAAAGCAGCTTGCACGCAGGCACCCGTTAATGTTCGCGCTCGTTACAACGTGGCTGTACTCGAATACCAGGAGCGGCATGGCAGAGTTGGTCACGGATGAGGTACAGCGGCTAACGGGAAGGCCTGCCGGCTCCATGAGGAAATATATCGAGGATTATAGGCAAACCTGGATAAAGTAGCGGTATTAAAACTTGACATCGCCTTTGGAGCGGGATAGCCTATTGGAAGCTCTAGAAACCGTGTGGGTTATCAGAGCTTCCAAGCTGATCCATTACCGGAATCAGGTCTCTTTATAGTAGAGGTATGCCATGAAAAGAAACATGCTCGGTTTAGCATTCTGTTTGATGATAAGCGTCAATGGCGTATCCGCCGCTCCATTTGAACTTGAACAACTGGTTGGCCAAAACACGGCTAAAATTCTTCTGAGCGGTGAATCGGTAAAAAAAATCCAATTAAAGGAAACTGCACTCGGCTTGGCCCCCAGCGGCGAAGGGGGAGTAAAAACCCGGGAAATTATTGCAAAACACCAGCCGAATCTACTCGTGGAAAGCCTGTTTCTGTATAAAAAGCCTACGGGCGCACAAGGACGATCCTGGAGCGAGGCCGAAAGAACCGGGCTTTTCAATGCCGCCAGGTCATTTAATTCCCTGAGCGGAATAGAGTATTACTCCGCCAGCCGGAAACGCATGCGTGTTTTCTACGAGTCCTCCTTTGTTATCGCAAACCCCGAAAGCCGGGTTGCGCAGCCGGATCCGAAGGTTAACATCATCCCCGCGGAATCGACGGTCTACGCGCTTCAAAAAGACCTGACCTTCGGAGAGAACGTATATAAATATGATTTTGTGGCGCAAAAGGATTATTTCTTCTTTAGCCAGGTTAATTTGACGCAGATGAATTACGGCTTGATTCCGATACTCGGAAAGGACAGGCTTAAAACGATAGTTCTTATTGCCGATACAAACCAGGGTTTGCTATTCTATACGGTTTCGGCCGCGAGAGCCTCCCTCATTCCCGGTATCGAGGGAAAGGTTCGCGATTCCTTTTCAAACCGCGCCGACGCCATATTTGCCTGGTTCAAGAAAAAGGCAGATGGGGTGTTTTAGGGAAGCTGTTTTATGCATATGACGTACTTTGCGGCACGCTGGTTTTTATGGTGTGTTATACTGATAGGCATAAGTGGGCGTTAGGCTGACGCCTTCGGCGCCGGAGGAAAGTCAGTTGACTTTACTGTAGCGTAATAGTTTAGTTTGGTCGGAGTTAGTTTTGCAACACGCGAAACAAAACAGGGAGGAGACATGCAAGACTGGATCGACCAAGCAAGTAAAAAAAACATAAGAATTGAAGATCATGGACGATGTCAATTCTGTTTATCGCGAACAGATTACGGAGTCTCCGAATGTGTAGAGGTCGCTTCGCTAATCACACACAAGATCGAGCATTCTATCGAAATTGAGCAAATGACAATATTTCTTTCCGTCGATGCACATGCTCTTCAACACTCAGAAATACATGGACGATGGAACAATCATTTTCACCTCACAAGGTTGAACTTGATTCTAGCGGAGCAGATCAGATGGAACTATCATTTTTCGCCGGTACTTAGCTCTGTGGTCAACAAATACAAGGAAGGAAAAGACAACGAATTTATACTATCTCCACAAATTGGATATCGTGGTGTGCTAACGGTTACGGATGTTTTGGACACGAATTCGAATGAGAAATATGTAAAAACAGTTTGGGATTGGGCTCAACAAGTCTTTTTATCATATAGAAATGGACATGAAATTGCCAAGGAAATCTCTCAGTTATTTAGAAAAAAAATAGCCTAACATCTAGTTCGACCTGATAATTTCTTCGAAATTACAGGTCAAACTAGGCGTTAGATGGACGATTCGCGCGGGGAGGAATAATCTACTTGACTGCGTATATATTGATGTATATACTATATTAAGGAGGTAAATACCATGTTGAGCTCAAAAGTATTTATCAGTGGTAATAGCCAAGCAATAAGACTTCCCAAAGAATATCAAGTTGAAGAAAAAGAGCTATATATACAGAAAATTGGGAATACCATAATTCTATTTCCTAAAACAAATCCTTGGGAAGCATTTGAAAGAAGTCTCAGTGAATTTTCAGATGATTTTATGATAGATGGAAGAAATCAACCTGAAATGCAGATACGAGATGGGCTTTAATGTTTTTATTAGATTCAAATATCTGCATTTACATTATAAATAGCAACCCGATAACGGTTGTAAATGAAATAAAAAAATTAAAGCCACATCAAGTAAAATTATCTGCAATATCTATAGGAGAATTAGAATATGGAATTTATAAAAGTAAAGCGATAGAGAAAAATAAAAAAGCATTATATGATTTTGCTTCTGCCTTTGATATTCTTCCTTTTGATGATAGGGATGCAGAAATATTTGGATTAATTAGAGCAGATTTAGAAAAACGTGGTCAAATTATTGGTCCTTATGATATACAAATAGCAGCTCAAGCAATAGCAAGAGATTTAATACTTGTAACAAATAATACTAAAGAATTTTTAAGAATAAACGGATTAAAATTAGAAAATTGGGTGTAGAAAATCTAACAACTGCTTCAAGTTGACTCGCCTATTGTCACGGTTTGTGCTATCGCTTCGCTCTTGACGCACAAACCGCGCCAATGTACGGCTCGCAACTTAAGCAAATGTTGGGCGGACCGAAAAATCAAAAGAAAGAGAAGAGAAGTATGGCAAGAAAATACTACCATCAGAGAAGAAATGGCCATCGAATAGATCTTGGTATGTTGTACGAGAAAGTTTCCAAATGCTATCTGTACTTCCTTTCCAAAGACTATTTTCTTCGGAGTGGCCTTCGGCAAGGATGGGAAATTGAAGAGTCAATCGACAAACTGGCCTTCATCAGACTTGGTTTCTCTTCTTTTCCGGTTGACCAGTGGTCGGCTACAGAAACCACAGAAGAGCGGGTCTTTGCTGTCATCGAGTTCCTATACGATCTTGTTGAAGAGCCTGAAGACCGGTCGGATCAGATTTCTGATACTGGTTTTCATTCACAAGGATGGAACTCCTTCAATAGGACAGGCGGTCAATTGGCATTCAGAAATCTCATCAACGAGGTTCTGGGGGAATATGCCGGTGGCTATCAACTCAGTGAAATCGGAGAGATTGAACTGCTAGGATCTGACGGACTTGAAAACATTCTACATACGGAAGTTCTGGAGTTTGACGAGGAGAATGTTGACAGTAAAGTCAGACAGGCGGTGGCTATATGGAAGAATCGTCATTCGGGTGAAGAAGACCGCAGAAACGCATTGAAAATTCTAGCAGATGTATTTGAATGGCTGAGAGCGAGCAAGTTATTGGAAGAAGCGATGGCGAAAGATGATACATCTATCATATTCGACCAGATCAATAGTTTCGCTATTCGTCATCATTCGCCGAAACAGAAGACATCGTTCAGCAAGGATATATGGTTTTCATGGATGTTCCATTTTTATCTTGCAACATATCATGCCGCTATTAGAATGTTACGGAATAGTAGAAATCAGGAATGAGGAATGGCCGTGCTAACATCTAGTTCGACCTGATAATTTCGTTCCGAAATTACAGGTCAACTAGGCGTTCGGTTGACCCTCCGGGCAGAGGAGTATTGGTGGCTACATACCACGAATTTCGAGAACTCGGTGACCAGTGGCTGATCTCGTACGCCTGTACCATCTCAAACATGCCGATTCCAACCCTGTTTATTGCTGGACAATGTCTAGAAGCCTACTGCAAAGCGACTCTACTGAAGCACAATCCGTCGATCTCAGATATTGGCAAGACTTACGGGCATCGGATTGACAAGATGATCGAGGTCATACAGTCAGAGGTCGGTCTCCTTAGGGACGTTAGGTTTCTGCCAGGAGTTGAGAGCCGTTTCATGACTGGTGGTCTTATTCCGCTGACTGACAGACTAATGGCGGACGTAGAATACCTTCACTATGTTCCAAATCAAGAGTTGTACTGGGTTGCCAAATTTCAGAAGGAAATCAAGTACCTGGGGACACAAACTCAAACAATGCCGACGCAGTTCGCCGTTTTTGTCATGGAACGAAATCCCTATTGGTTTCCTATCTTCAAAGAGTTGAGAACCAATTTGGTTCAAGGTCCAGGCGCTGCATCATTCAGCATGGACAACTTTCTGAAGGACACAGCTCCCCATTTGGAATTTGCTAGGCAGTTTCTGAGTAGCATTTGCCTATGAGGACAATGGGAGAATCTATGGAAGTTCACAGAACCTACGATGTTCGAGAGATAGCGGCAAGAACCTTCAGTACAAAGAATGCCAAAATCTGTAGCACAAAGACGGAAAACTTCGAATCTCACTTGAGCCACGAGCTACGAAGTGGCTATGGTAGTCCAGTTTCGGCTTCGTGCACACTCTGGAGGGCAACGGCGCCGCAATGACAAACTATGGAATTCCTCGGTGGATGCTAGACCAGATAAGGGCTCGCGATACAAAATGTGTTTACTGCGGCCGGAAGTTCGAGAATGGCGTTCGACCGTCCATCGAGCACATCATAAACGATATCACCATGATCTCGTTCGAGAATATTGCCATTTGTTGTATAGGATGCAATGCCAGTAAGGGGCAGAAGTCGCTATCTGTTTGGTTGACGTCAGAGTATTGCATCAACAGAAAGATCGGGGTAGAATCGATTTCACCCGTCATCAGTGAAGCTCTTGCCAAAGAAATATTCGAGTAATAATGAACCTAACATCATCTTCAACCTGACTTATTTGGGCGTCACGGATCTTGCATTCACAAGCTCCGCGCCACCCAAAACGCAGGTCAACTGAGCGTTAGGCAGACCCTGCGGGCGCGGGAAAGAAACTCGATCTACCGCGATAAGCTATCTACATTCTTCTTAAGGTTGACAAAATGAAAGATATTGAATACAATTGAAGCTACCGGAGAAGCAGATGACCAAAACCATCACTGTGCGACTAGACGAAAACGTCTACGAAATCTTCAAGAAAGCCGCAGACGGGCAGAAGAGAACCATTTCCAACTACATTGAATATGCAACTCTAAACTATACAGTCAATGAAACAGTTGTTGATGATCTTGAAATGAATGAGCTTCTATCATTTGAAGATCAAATAAACATGGGTCTATCCGATATTTCGGCTGGACGGTACAAGATAATTGGCTAGTTACAAGATCGCCGAGACTGAAACATTCTCAGAAAAGATCAAGGAAAACAAATACAAATCACAATATCGAAAGATTGTTGATTACGTTTATCCTATTTTGCGCCAGAATCCGTTCTTTGGCCCTAATATCAAAAAACTCAAAGGAAACTTGAAAGAGCTCTATCGGTTTCGAATAGGCAATTTTCGACTGTTTTATAAGATCTCGGACGAGACTGTGATTGTTTTTATTTTGGACATTGAAGATAGGAAAGACGCTTATTAGGAAATAAAAAATCGCCTAACATTGTTTTCAACCTGACTTATCTGGGCGTCACGACCCTTGCAAAGCAAGCTCCACGCCTCCCAAAACGCAGGTTAAAACGGCGTTCGGCGGACCCTCCAGGCAGAGGATTATGTATACAAGAGATCAAAAACGTTGGAGGCCATTGATGGTACTAATGAAGAAAACACTGGAAAAATTGAGAGTGCTCATCAATGAAGGAACCGAGTATCGTTCTGGGCTCAAACTCGTTGAATTCTTCAATAACCTTGGATTCAAAGACACCTACAGTTATGGTGGTGGTTTTCCTTCACGTTGGGTCTACACTGATGAACGACTTACATCACTCAATGGCAAACCGGAGCTTGATCAATGCATTAGGAGTCTGTTTTCGCCGATCAATTTCGTCGGGCGCATTGAGGAACTCGACAAACTCATAAGCGACTTTAACATGTACCTTTCTTTTGATGGTTGGAATGTCATACGGAACGGGAAGGAAATCACCTTTAAGAAAACCGACCAAATCGATGCCCTAAAAGAAACAAAAGATGCCAAGGAAATTTCGGAAGATGAGTTTCTTAACCATGAATTTTCAGATCTTCCAATAGCAAAGATTGGCCTTGACGGAAGTCTACAACCTGTTATTGAGCTTAGAATCGAAGAGATTCGAAAATGTATGCAGGCAAAAGCTCCATTGGCGACCGTATTTCTTTGCGGAAGTACGCTTGAGGGACTCTTGTTGGGAGTTGCCCTCCAGCATCCACGACAGTTCAATCAGTCAACTGCAACACCAAAAGAGAAAGATGGAAAGCCGAAGGCGTTTCAAGATTGGACGCTATCGAATATGATCGATGTTGCTGCGGACTTGGAAATACTCAAAGAAGATGTCAAGAAATTTAGTCATTCTCTGAGGGACTTCCGGAACTACATTCATCCCTATGAACAGATGACATCGAGGTTCAATCCAGACGACCAAACTGCAAAAATTTCTTTTCAAGTTCTGAAGGCCGCGATATTCCAACTAGCTACTATACAGTAGAAGCAGGAACAACATGAATAATAAGACAGCTAACATCTAGGTCAACCTGATGCTTTTGCTCCGCAAAACCACAGGTTATCTAGGCGTTAGAACTATTGAATATCTAGAAAAGGAGAAATAAATGATTCTTCGCAAGGCCAGGATTCACAGTTTCCGTTGTATCGACGACTCGACCGATATTTCAATTGACGACGTGACTTGCTTGGTTGGCAAGAATGAGTCGGGCAAGACCGCAATTTTGAAGGCCCTCTATCGCCTGAAGCCCGCCGATGAAAAGGAAACGTTTAGGCTCTCCATTGATTACCCCAAAAGGGTCTGGAAACCGAATCTTCCCACTCCTAAGGAGCCGGCAATTGTCACTCATTGGGAGCTTGAGGCTCAGGAACTCGAGAGAATTGCTACAGAATTTGGTCCGGACGTCTTGAAATCGCCTACAGTAGAGATTTCGAATGGTTATGAGAACAAACGAAAATACGTTGTCGGATGTGATGAGCAGAAGGCGGTTCAACATCTGGTCACCAAACACCAATTGAAGTTCGAGGACGGTAGTAACGTTGGCACTCTCGAGCACCTTGGAAGCTACCTTTCTGGAGTTGCAACAAAAAACACTGAACAAACTGCAGCTTTGGAATTCATCACTACGACGTATAAAGACGGTGTGGTCGCGGCCGTCACTCGTGTACTCGATGGACTGTTGCCGACATTTTTGTACTTTGACCAGTACACCAGATTACCGGGTAATGTCTCAATCAATGAATTTCTGGACAAGAAAACCAGAAACGTACTCACTGAGGATGATAAAATATTTATCGCTCTAATGACCCTTGCTGGCACAGATATTGAGACCATTGTAGATGCCAAGACGTTCGAAGAATTCAATTCATCGATGAAGGCAATCTCTAATCAGATTAGCGATCAGATCTTTAGCTATTGGACGCAAAACAAGCATCTCGAAGTAGAGCTCAAGTTTGATTCGGCGAGACCAGGAGATCCTCCACCGTTCAATGCCGGATATGTATTTCGCACGCGGATCAACAACAAGAGGCATCGGGCTGACACGAGCTTTGATGAGCGAAGTAGCGGTTTCGTCTGGTTCTTCTCCTTCTTGGTCTGGTTCCAGCAGTTAAAACAGACCTACAAAGGCAATCTGTTTATTTTGCTTTATGAACCGGGCCTCACACTTCATGCGCGGGCTCAAAGCGACCTTCTCAAGTACTTCAACGAAAAGCTCAAGCCCGAATATCAGATCGTCTACACCACTCACTCCCCCTTCATGATCGACACTGACAATATCCTTTCCGCTAGAACCGTGGAGGATGTTGTTCAAGTTGACAAGAAAACACGCGAAGAGACACTACTCGGTACTAAAGTCAGTTCAAAGGTTCTGAGTAGCGACCCTGACACCGTTTCGCCCCTCCAGAATGCGCTCGACTACGAGTTGACCCAAAGCCTCTTTATCGGCCGCAACAGTATCCTTGTGGAAGGGCCATCGGACTACCTGTATCTCAAGTGGATTTCCAAAGTCCTCGAAAGCAAAGGCAAGCAAGGTCTCGACTATCGCTGGACGATAAATATTGTTGGCGGTATCGACAAGATTCCTGGTTATGTCTCACTATTCCAAGCAAATCTACTCCACGTAGCGGCATTGGTCGATATTCAAAGTGGCCACAAACAGAAACTGGACAACATCCAGAAGTCCATGAAAGACAAGCATCTTTTCAGAGTCACAGACTATACTGCAAAGATAGAAGCGGACCTCGAAGATTTGCTTGGGAACGATTTCTATGTTTCTCTGGTTAACGACGCCTACCGTCTCCAACATGGATATGAAATTGACAGCACGAAAATCGATCCCAAAACCGATAAGCGAATAACTGTTCAAGTTGAAGAATACTTTCGGACTCTTCCGTCCCATATACAAGAGTTTGATCATTTCTTTCCCGCACAGCATCTCTATGAGGCCAAAAATCTTGATAACATCAAAGGCGTCGAAGAGGCGATCAAAAATCTCGAGCCGTTGGTGGTGGCACTGAACGGATTGTTGTGAACGCAAAGTTCTAACATCTAGATCAACCTGACTTATCTGGGCGTCACGACCCTTGCAAAGCAAGCTCCACGCTTCCCAAAACGCAGGTTAAAACAGCGTTCGGCGGACCCTCTGGGCAGAGGAAATATGCTGTTGCACATTTGACATTTCAAGCGGATAGGCCTACTTTCTTCTATAAGGGGAATAATATGTGGGCAACTGATTCAATTTGGTTTGAACTTTCTATCTTTTTGCTGTTCCTTCTTTTCGGAAACATTCTCATGGCACATTTCGAAGAACGCACGCCGCGGCTTCGTCGATTCATAAAGACATTGATAGTAATTGGAATATTCTTAGGACTCTCTCTTGCTTTTGGAAAAGTGGTAGCATTCAGCGTTCTTGGTTTGACATTCATTCCGATCTTTGTAATTCATGGAATCCTTCTCCCCAGAAAAGGAATAAACGGTTGGACTGGCGAACCCAAAGAAAAGTACTATGAATTCAGAAATTGGGACAAAGACATTTTTAAGCCGAAGAACAAATAAACTCTGTGTCAGACCTTCAGAATTTGTATGACATGAATAGGCACAGTTATTTTGTATCAAAAATCTATCTTTTCTGATCAAGAACTTGTTGCACTAGCCTTCATATTACATCCATAAAAGATTCATTATTAACAGAATCCAATATATATACAATCGACAGCTTGAGATTTAACAAGATAGCATTTTGTAGTAAAATAGATAACCATTCACCAATTAGAGACAGGGGTTACATATATGTCAAGCATCCAGCAAAGAGCCGAACTACAATCCCAGATATGGAAAATCGCCAATGACGTCCGCGGATCTGTCGATGGCTGGGATTTTAAGCAGTTCGTTTTAGGTACGCTCTTTTACCGATTTATCAGCGAAAACTTCTCAAACTTCATTGAAACCGGTGATGACAGTGTTACATATGCAGAACTCCCCGATTCCGTGATCACTCCGGAAATCAAAGACGATGCCATTAAGACCAAAGGCTATTTCATCTACCCCAGTCAACTTTTTATCAATGTGGCCAAAAATGCCACCGATAACCCAAACTTGAACACCGATTTGGCAGCAATCTTCTCCGCAATTGAAAGTTCTGCTAACGGCTACCCGTCCGAACACGATATTAAAGGACTCTTTGCCGATTTTGACACCACCAGCAACCGACTTGGTAATACCGTAAAAGACAAAAATACCCGACTTGCGGCAGTTCTGGAAGGTGTGGCGGGCCTCAAGTTTGGTAATTTCCACGATAACCAGATCGACCTTTTCGGTGATGCCTACGAATTCCTCATCTCCAACTATGCAGCAAATGCCGGTAAATCCGGGGGGGAATTTTTTACCCCGCAACATGTTTCCAAGCTCATTGCCCAACTTGCCATGCACAAACAGACATCGGTCAATAAAATCTACGACCCCGCAGCCGGTTCCGGCTCTTTGCTTCTACAAGCTAAAAAACACTTTGACAACCACATCATAGAAGATGGCTTCTTTGGGCAGGAGATCAACCACACCACGTATAACCTTGCCCGTATGAACATGTTTTTACACAATATCAATTACGACAAGTTCAATATTGCACTTGGTGACACACTTAGAAACCCGTATTTTGGTGATGAAAAGCCTTTCGACGCCATTGTTTCAAACCCACCATATTCAATAAACTGGATCGGGAGCGACGACCCTACCCTCATAAACGACGAACGCTTTGCCCCTGCCGGAATACTTGCACCCAAGTCCAAAGCCGATTTTGCCTTTGTACTCCATGCGTTGAGCTACCTTTCAAGTAAAGGACGTGCCGCCATTGTCTGCTTTCCGGGTATTTTTTACAGAGGTGGAGCGGAACAGAAAATCCGTCAGTATTTAATTGACAATAACTTCGTCGAAACGGTGATCTCTTTGGCTCCGAACCTCTTTTTCGGAACTACCATTGCGGTAAATATTCTGGTTCTCTCTAAGCATAAAACCGGTAACAAAACACAGTTTATCGATGCCAGTAGCCTATTCAAGAAAGAGACGAACAACAATACTCTAACCGATGAGCATATTGCCGGAATTATGGAAGTGTTCGATAGTAAAACTGAGGTAGAACACTTTGCACAATGTATTGAGTTCGATGCCATAGAAAAAAATGATTACAATCTCTCCGTAAGTTCCTATGTGCAAGCCAAAGATACCCGCGAGATTGTTGATATTACCGAGTTGAATGCCGAGATTAAAAGTACGGTGAAGAAAATCGACAAGCTCCGCATCGATATTGATACAATCATCGCGGAGATTGAAGGATGAGCAAGAAAATCAATGCGCCTTCAACTCGCTCATCGGCGGCAGAGTACCTAACCTTTGTCGCTGGTAGCGGGAATAGCGATGTGAATGCCGTGTATGCCGATGAGAACATTTGGCTTAGTCAAAAAATGATGGGTATTCTGTACGATGTGAATGTCCGCACCGTGAATGAGCACTTACAAAAAATATTTTCCGATACTGAATTGCAGGAACGTTCAGTTATCCGGAAATTCCGGATAACTGCCGCCGATGGTAAGAACTACGACACGCAACATTACAATATTCCTGCCATTATTGCTGTTGGGTACAAGGTAAATTCCGAAAGAGCGGTTCAGTTTCGTAAGTGGGCCACGACCATTGTTGAGTCTTTTACCATAAAAGGCTTTGCCATGGATGACGAGAGATTGAAAAATGATGGTTCAATCCTAACCAAAAAATATTTTGAAGAACAACTACAGCGCATTCGGGAAATTCGGCTTTCTGAACGCAAATTCTATCAAAAGATTACTGATATTTATGCCACCTCCATCGATACTCAGGGTGGTGAAGCATGAACAGTATGAACTTTATGGAAAAACTGCTTGATGGGGTGGCGGTAGAATGGAAGAGTTTGGGAGAAGTGTCGGAGTTAGTTCGTGGCAATGGTTTGCCTAAAACAGATTTTACAGAAACAGGTGTGCCAGCTATTCATTACGGGCAGATTTATACCTATTATAGCACATTTACAACAGAAACTAAATCTTTTGTTTCGAATGAAACGGCTGAAAAGTTAAAAAAAGTTGACACCGGCGATATTGTTATCACAAATACGAGTGAAAATTTCGAGGATGTTGGCAAAGCTGTAGTTTATCTCGGTAAGGCACAAGCTGTCACAGGTGGTCATGCCACAGTCATTAAACCTGGTCAGCTTCTCTTGGGTAAGTATTTTGCATATTTCACTCAAACCGATGAATTCGCTAACCAAAAAAGGAAGTTTTCAAAAGGCACTAAAGTTATTGATGTTTCTGCTACTGATATGTCAAAAATTCAAGTGCCCATTCCCTGTCCAGACAATCCGAAAAAATCCCTCGAAATCCAGTCCGAAATCGTCCGCATTCTGGACACCTTCACCGAGCTTACAGCTGAGCTTACAGCCGAGCTTACAGCTCGTAAAAAGCAATACACCTACTACCGCGACCAGTTGCTCACCTTTGCAGAGGGGGAAGTGGGGTGGAAGCCATTGGGGGAAGCCGGGAAAATACTCAGAGGTACGGCTATAACTGAAAAGGAAACGAATCCTGGCAAATACCCCGTCGTTGCAAATGGCCCAAGTCATAACTATTATCATGATAAAAGCAATAGAAGTGGAGAAACAATTGTTATTGCTAGGTCTGGAGCATATGCAGGGCTTGTAAGTTATTGGAACCAGCCAATTTTTCTTACAGATGCTTTCAGTATCCATCCCGACAACAAAATACTTGTCACTAAATTCATTTACTATGTGTTAAAAAATGACCAGACAAATATTCACAACATGGGTAAGGGAGCTGGCGTTCCACATGTTCGTGCGAATGATTTTGAAACATATAAAATCCCCATTCCGTTTCCTGAAGATCGAGAAAAATCACTCGCAGAACAAGCCCGCATCGTCTCCATCTTGGACAAATTCGACGCACTCACAGCTTCAATCACCGAAGGGCTCCCCCGTGAAATCGAGTTGCGTCAAAAGCAATATGAATATTACCGCAATCTACTCTTAACGTTTCCAAAGGCAGGGGAATAATGAAAAATAAAATTCAACTGTTTGAGTCTCAGCAGGTACGCACTGCTTGGGATGAGGAAAATGAAAATGGTTGGGATAATTACCCTGGAGGAGCTAGCCAATGATCCTGGAAAACAAACTGAACCTTACCAACCAAGTGGAACTTGCCAAAGCCGAAGAAAAAATCAGCAAGCAAAGGGCCAAGCAGCTCCTTGACTCTGGTGACATTGCCAAGGTCACAATTGGTACCTTCGCCGGACTGTCGTTTATTCACGCCTATTTGTTTGAAGAAATTTATGACTTCGCTGGTAAAATACGTCAAGTTAACATTGCTAAAGGGAATTTTCGTTTCGCCCCAGTCATGTATCTTGCTCAAGCACTTGAACAAATTGATCACATGCCACAGGGTAACTTTGACCAGATTATCGAAAAATACGTGGAGATGAATATTGCCCATCCATTCCGTGAAGGAAACGGGCGTGCTACCCGAATCTGGCTGGACTTAATGCTTAAAATTGAAATCAAACAGGTAGTGGACTGGAACTTAGTAGATAAAGACGATTATCTTTCGTCAATGGAACGCAGTGTGGTAAAAGATATTGAAATCAAAACTTTATTGATGCAAGCCCTTACAGATCAAATTCATGATCGATCTTTGTTTATGAAGGGGATTGACGTGAGCTATTACTACGAAGGTTATTCAGAATTCCAAACCGAGGATCTATAAACAATGAGTGATTACAAGACTATAGTTGAATCGAATAATTTCATCGTACTTGATAAATTCAACAAGGAATGGGTAGTTGCCGAAGGCTACCAGACCGAAGGTGATCTTGAACGAGAACTTATCGAAGATTTAATTAGCCAGGGTTATGAATATCTGCCCGAATTGAAAAATCCCGATGCCATGCTGGCCAATATCCGCGTTCAGTTGCAAACTCTCAATGCTATGCAATTTACTGACGGTGAATGGCTCCGGTTTGTGGAAACCTATCTGGACAAGCCCAGCGATACCATCATCGATAAAACCCGAAAAATTCACGACGACTTTATCCATGATTTTGTCTTCGATGATGGACACATTCAAAATATCTATCTGCTTGACAAAAAGAACATAGCCCGCAACAAAGTGCAAGTGATTAAGCAGTTTGAACAATCTGGCAATCAAGGTAATCGGTACGATGTGACAATTCTTGTGAATGGGCTGCCTTTGGTTCAGATCGAGCTAAAAAAGCGGGGTGTGGCAATCCGAGAGGCCTTTAACCAGGTACACCGATATAGTAAGGAAAGTTTCAATTCAGATTATTCACTCTACAAGTATTTACAGCTCTTTGTGATTTCCAACGGCACCGACAGCCGCTACTTTGCCAATACAACCAAGCGGGATAAAAACAGTTTCGATTTTACCATGAACTGGGCAAAATCGGATAACGCTCTTATCAAAGACTTAAAAGATTTTACTGCTACGTTTTTTCAGAAAAACACTCTGCTCAATATTCTCTTTACCTTTTCTGTGTTTGATGTGAGTGACACACTGCTGGTCATGCGCCCGTATCAGATTGCGGCTACCGAACGTCTGTTGTGGAAAATCAAAAGTTCTTTTCAGGCTAAGGTTTGGAGTAAGCCCGAAGGCGGTGGCTATATCTGGCATACCACCGGGTCGGGTAAAACGCTTACCAGTTTCAAAGCGGCACGACTAACAACAGAACTTCCGTTCATCGATAAAGTATTTTTTGTGGTGGATCGTAAAGACCTTGATTTTCAGACCATGAAAGAATACCAGCGTTTTTCGCCGGACAGCGTGAATGGATCGGAGAGTACCGCAGGACTAAAGCGAAATATTGAAAAAGACGACAACAGGATCATCGTTACCACTATTCAGAAGCTCAATAACTTGATGAGGACAGAAGATGCTCTGCCCATCTATAAAAAACAGGTCGTATTTATTTTTGACGAATGCCACAGGTCCCAGTTCGGTGAAGCGCAGAAGAACCTGAATAAGAAGTTCAGTTTTTTTTACCAATTCGGTTTTACCGGAACGCCGATATTTCCGCAAAATGCCTTGGGTTCAGATACCACCGCTACTGTGTTTGGCAGGGAATTACATTCCTATGTAATTACCGACGCTATCCGCGATGAAAAAGTTTTGAAATTCAAGGTGGACTACAATGATGTACGCCCGCGCTTCAAAGAATTTGAATTGGAGCAGGACGTAAAGAGGCTGAGCGCTACCGAAAACAAGGAAGCCTTGCTACATCCCGAACGAATACGAGAAATAACCCAATACATATTGGACAAGTTCAGGCAAAAAACCCATCGGCTACAAGGTGGTGGCACTGGTTTTAATGCCATGTTTGCCGTGACAAGTATCGATGCTGCTAAGATTTACTATGAAACTTTTCGTGCTTTGCAAAAAGATGGCGAAAAACCGTTGAAAGTTGCCACTATTTTCTCCTTCGCTGCAAATGAAGAACAAAATTCTATTGGTGAGATACTTGATGAAGGGTTTGAACTGAGCGCCATGGACTCAAGTGCCAAAGAGTTCTTGAACGCTGCCATTACTGATTATAACAGCATGTTCAAAACCAACTTCAGTACGGAAAGTAATGGATTTCAGAACTATTATCGTGATCTCTCCTTACGGGTCAAGAAACAAGAAATTGATCTGCTTATAGTTGTTGGTATGTTCCTGACTGGATTTGATGCTCCAACACTAAACACCTTGTTTGTTGACAAAAACCTTCGGTACCACGGTTTAATTCAAGCCTATTCCCGAACTAACCGTATTTACGATGCTACAAAGACCTTTGGCAATATCGTAACCTTCCGCAATTTAGAACAAGCAACCATTGACGCCATCACATTATTTGGTGATAAAAACACAAAAAATGTAGTCCTGGAAAAAAGCTATAAAGAGTATATGGAAGGTTTTACCGATCTGGCAAGTGGTGAAGCCCGACGGGGCTATATGGATGTTGTACAGGAACTCCATGACAAGTTCCCAAATCCTGTTGAAATCGTAAAAGAGAAAGACAAAAAAGAATTTGCCAAACTCTTTGGTGAATACCTTCGTGTCGAAAACATTCTGCAAAACTACGATGAGTTTGCTGGATTGCAAGCATTACAGAGCTTAGATACTACAGACCCACAAGCTGTCGAAGAGTTCAAAGCCAAATACTATTTAAATGACGAAGACATAACTGCAATGCAAGGAATACAGATTCCCGCAGTACGCACCATCCAAGATTATCGTTCAACCTATAACGATATACGCGATTGGCTACGCAAAGAAAAAGCCGCCAACGATAATGCTGACTCCACCATTGATTGGGATGATGTGGTCTTTGAAGTGGACCTTCTCAAATCCCAAGAGATCAACCTCGATTATATTCTGGAACTGATTTTTGAGAACAATAATAAACGCAAAGACAAAGCGGTCTTAGTTGAAGATGTGCGTCGTCTCATCCGTTCCAGCATTGGGAACCGTGCAAAAGAGAGTCTGTTGGTTGACTTCATCAATCAAACTAACCTTGACGATATTCAAGATAAGTCAAGCATTATTGATGCATTTTTCAAGTATGCCCAAGCGGAACAACAACGCGAAGTTAAAGAGCTAATAGCGGATGAAAACCTAAATGAAGAAGCAGCGAAGCGCTATATCTCGGCTTCATTAAAAAGAGAATACGCCAGCGAAAATGGTACTGAACTTAATGCAATTCTTCCAAAAATGAGCCCGCTTAATCCTCAATATTTGAGTAAAAAACAAAGTGTATTCCAAAAAATTGCCGCTTTTGTTGAGAAATATAAGGGTGTTGGTGGGAAAGTATAAAAAAAGAAAGATGCATAACAACTGCTTCAACGTGATAATTGCTTTTGACACGATTCTTGCTTTCGCTACGATTTGCAAGAATCGCGCCACCCAAAACGCAGGTTAAAACGGCGTTAGGATGACCCTGCGGGCTGGAAGAAAATACTAAATTCTCTTGACATTTCGTACGTTATAACGTACGTTATCTTGTGGAGGAAAATATGTCAGTACTTACAGCTAGTGTTGCTCGTTCTAATTTATATAAATTGATTGACCAAACAAACGAATCACATGAACCAGTAATTATATCTGGTAAAAGGAATAATGCTGTATTAATTGCAGAAGAGGATTGGAAATCAATTCAAGAAACTTTATATTTAGTATCGATTCCTGGAATGAAAGAATCGATTATTAATGCAATGAAAGAACCATTAGAAAAAAGCTCAAAGAAGATAGATTGGTAATGTGGGAAATACTATATTCAAAGCATGCGCTAAAAGATTCTAAAAAAATTATTGAATCTGGATTGAAAGAAAAAACGAAAAACTTAATATCAATTCTGGAAATTGATCCTTTTCAAAATCCACCTCCATATGAAAAATTAATAGGTGACCTTTCCGGAGCATATTCCCGAAGAATTAATATTCAACACCGTTTAGTGTACCAAGTATTTGAAAAAGAAAAAGCAGTACGAATTTTAAGAATGTGGACACATTACGAATAGTTAATTATTGCTAACAAATGCTATGCGGACCCTGCCGGGCGGGGAAAAACTCCAATAATTGACAAAAGGCACACGTGAGGCAATATTGGATCTATGAGCTTCAACTGGAATGAAGAAAAGAATGAACTTCTGAAAGCAGAAAAAAGAATATCCTTTGAGCGAATCGTGGTCGCTATCGAGGAAGGTCATCTTCTGGACATTATCGAGCATCCCAGTATTGAACGATACAAGAATCAGAAGATCTTGATTGTAGATATTGAGGGATACGCAATTTGCGTTCCCTTTGTGGAAGAAATGAATGGAGATTTCTTTTTCAAGACATTATTTCCAAGCCGGAAAACATACAGAGCAGTTCAATTTGGAGGGAAGAAATGAACAAGACTGAAGAATCGGAACTCATCCATTCCGTAGACGCCGGTGAATGGTCTTCTGTCTCCGATCTCGCTTCATTGAAAGAAAGGCTTGTGAAAGCCGCATCTGAGACAGCGCTCAAGGACTATCGAATGAATGTGAGGATTTCGAAACGAGACGTAGAAGCTTTGAAGACCAAGGCACTCGAAGAAGGTATTCCATATCAGACCTTGGTCACCAGCATCCTTCATAAATACGTTACAGGTAGGATTATTGAGAAGAAAGAAAAGACATTCGCCTAAGATCTAGTTCAACCTGACAGCGCTTTTTGGTATATCAATTTACATGCCAATCGCTTCGCGACCAGGCTTGCAGGTTAACTAGGCGTAGGATGGACTGGAAAACCGTCCTTGACAATAATGGCCACTGTGACCATAATATAGGCATGATATCAGTCGGTGTTCGCGACCTAAAGAATCAACTCTCTCAATATCTCCAGTATGTGAAACACGGAGAAAAAGTGTTCATTACCGAACACAACCGGATAATTGCAGAGATTTCTCTTCCTAAAGACACTCCAGAGGACCAAGACGCAGAGCACCTGCTGGATGGCCTTGCGAAAGACGGCAAGCTTCTTAGAGCGAGTCGAAATACATCTGTGGCAACCTCGAGTGACAACCCGATTGAGATTAATTGGGTTGATGTCTATCGAGAAAATCGGGACCATCGCTAATGGTCTGCTACTATGATTCTAGTGTCATCCTAGCAATACTGCTTGATGAGCCACGAAAAGTCGAAGCCAAAGAATTATGGCTTTCCGGCAATGCGAGGGTGAGCTCCCTCTTGTTGAAACTCGAGACAATCACTGTCGTTCGACGTACCTACGACTACAACAAATCTAAACTGGATGCTTCATGGTTAACCAAAAAAACTATTGAGCTCAGTGAGTTCATGAAAGAAATTAATTTTAGAATCATCGACTCTGAGATCGACCAGATAATTCACTTGAGAAAGGACTTGGCGAGATGTCGGACCCTGGACGCGATTCACATGGCAACTGCTATAGATCTGAAGAAGTCTATTGCTGGCGAGTTCAACTTCTTTTCGTTTGATAGAGATTTGCTTGAACTTGCTCAATCGCTGCGATTCAAGACCAATTCGATTGCGCCAGGGATAGCCCTCTAACATCTAGTTAGCATGACCCTTTGGGCGGAGAAAAAAATTGATGAATCATACGAAATTGTATGATTTGCCGAATTAGAGTATAATAGACGAATGAACTTGGAAACAATTCTTGCAAGTATTGACCGACTCAAAGCCGAACTCGATTCTTTGCGGCCTCTATCCGAGCTCCAAGTTAATAATCTAAAACGTCTTTTCGATATTGACTTCACGTTCAATTCCACTGCGATCGAGGGCAATACATTTTCTCTTCAGGAAACAAGAATTGTCCTGCTCGATGGAATAACAATCGGTGGAAAATCAACCCGTGAACACCTGGAAATCGTCAATCACAAGGAAGCTATCGACTTCATTGAGAGAATTGCTCAAAAGAAACTTGAAGACTATCGACGGACAGACATACTGAATATTCATTACCTTGTTCTCAAAGGCATAGATTCTGAGAACGCAGGAAAATTCCGAACTTCCCCGGTTTATGTTCGGCTGAATAATGGCAGTATTCATAAGTTCACAGATCCTCTAAAGCTTACAGACGAGATGGACAGTTTCTTCTCGTGGTTCTTTTCTCCCAAGAACGAACATCCCATACTTATTGCGGCTGAGGCACATACCAGGTTTGTTAGCATTCATCCATTTGTCGATGGAAATGGCCGAGCAGCGAGATTGATCATGAACTTGATTTTGTTTCACTACGGATTCTCACCCGCTATCATAAAGGTTACCCAAAGATCGGAGTACCTGGACTCAATGGAAGAATGGCAGCAAAACAACAGGAAAGAGTTTTTCCAAGAACTCCTGGCAAATTCTGTTTATGAAAGCATGGAAATCTATCTGGAAACCATTAAGAAGGGTATTATCTGGAAGTGAGAATAAAGCTAACACCATAATCGAGGAAGACTTCAAGCATCTGGCTTCTAATTCTCTTGACAAACGCCCGGACAGAGAACAAAATCTTTATTCCGGCGCTGCCGGGCAAAGAAACCCGGGGGCGTCGCAGATGAACAATAAACACATTCTTTTACCCGCTTTACTCATCGCCGCAGCGGCTTGTTTCGCCGAGCTACCCAGGCTCGCGGTAAGCGATTTTACCGTGGGGAGCGACAACCCCAAGCTTAAATACGTGGGCAAGGGTCTCGCGGAAATGGTTGCCGTCAACCTGGCTGCATCGCACAGCATCGTGCTCATAGATCGCAGCGCGCGCGACGCGATACTCATGGAGCAGGAGTTCAGCCTGAGCGATGCGGCCGACTCCTCGAAGCAGCTGGAAATCGGAAGGCTGCTGTCGGCCCGTTATATTCTTTCCGGCGAAGTTCTGGACATGGACAGCGTGGTACTGGTCAGCTGCAGGATTACGAGCACCGAAACAGGGGAGATAGTCTGGCTCGATAAAAACCTTGGCCCTCTGGCCGATTATGACGGCATATCGCGCAAGCTTGCCAACTCCGCCCTGGCCGGACTTGGTTTTTCCCCTGCCGGCAGCGTAGCCGCTGTAAAGACCGTGCCGGTTAAGCCCGTCATGCCGTCGGTTTCCCGCGAAGAAGTAATCCTGGGCTTTTCCCGCGCATTAGACCACTTCGATAAGGGTGAGCTTACGGAAGCCATCGCCGAGCTGAAAACGGCCAAGGAAATAGACCCGGGCAACGTTGCCGTAAATTTCTACCTGGCCAAGCTTACCGCCAACTCGCCGCGTTTCCAGGTAGACCTCGAGCGCTTCGCCCCCGTGTACAACCCGGCCAGCCTCGGCTTCCTGGAGACTGGCGCAGTCTACAGCTGGATGAGTAATGCCAATACCTACACCCTTGGCACCATACCGGATTTCGGAATCAATCTTACGATGAACCATGACGATATCCTTGGCCTGGAGTATTATGAAGATTTCGGGAAATGGGGAATGGGATTCATGATACCGATGGGCAAGGATTTCGGCATATCGGCGGAAGCCGAAGTTGCAGGTCACAGCGGTACCATTACCTCGCCTCCGGGTTATGCGCTGGCACAGGATATCTCTGGTCCCTCTTCGATCGATACCGGTAACGTCAGCTATGGAGCCCTAGTCGGCATCGGTTACCGCATGATTCCCGGTTTGAGCCTGGGTGTCCAAGCCAGGGCGGCGTACATCAAGACCGGCGAAATCTCCATTGACGGCTCGAGTGTCGTCGCAAGACCGAACAGCCCTTTCTTTTATTATCCGGAGGCTGAGAAAACCTATTACGGACTCATAGCCGGAGTCGCATATCGGGAGGTCGGCGGAAACTTCGAGGCCGAGTTCGAACTGGTGTGGTCTAACCAGGTGGATTTCTACGTAGTACCACCGGTAGGCGGCTTCAGCGGTTCCGATAACGGCACCCTCCTTCTGGGCTCGGTACCCGTCGTCTTGTCCGCAGCGGCGACGCAGGGATTTTTCGGCAGGTCGCTGTTCGCCTCGCTTCGCGGTGTCGGCGAGCTGGGCACCGACGACCGCCAATTATTTGCCGCGCGAGTCATACCGGGTCTTGAGTGGTGGCCGTTTGGAGCATTGGCGCTTCGCGCCGCCTACGAATTCGACTACATGAGGGCGAATATCAACGGGTCCACGGCCTCGACTTCCGGAAGCGGTGCGATGGCCGGTGTCACCTTTATTTTAGGAAAATTGGAGTTCAGCGTCAATTTAGAGAACCGATTCCAGCCGCTTCGGGACCTGCCCGGCGAGGGCAGCAACGAGTTTGCCTACATGATAGGCGTCGTCTGGCACGGACTCGGGGAACGCGAGCCTTGATTGAAATGCTCTTGCTGGGCACAATTCGTCGTTATACCCTGTCAGCGCACGAGTAGTTTGATTACGAGGAATATGATGATTCCGTACGTGATTACGGCGGAAAACATCATCCCGGCGAGCAGCGGCTTTTTTATGTCGTCTCCGGACATTGTCTTGAAACCGGAGCTATCGAGGAACTCCATTACACGACTATTCAAATCCGCATCGCCAGCGATGGAATTTTCCTCGAGGTCTTGTTTGATTATAAAGTGTTGGCTGTAAGGGAATACTGCGGCGCAAATCGGCCCATCGGTGTCGATAATGTCTCCCATATACGAGTTCTTCGCTATCTGTATGCTCTCCTTAGGAATATGAAGGGCTTTCTTCATCAAAAAAGGATCGAAGATAAGGCTGAACGGTTTTGAGGATTCAACCTTGTACGCTCCGCCGTAATCAATCGACAGGTTACCTTCTATCCATAGTTCCTCATTGAGCTCCTCCCACTCGCCTCTTTTTAGATCGGCCGACAGGAAAAACTCCTTACCGTTCTTTTTCCCGGCGAATTCCGCGAGAAATTCCCCATAGGGAGTAGTGGTAACAATGGCGGGATCGCTGGTATAACCTGAAAAGCAGTTTTTTGGATCATAGCTGTTCGTGTTCGTCTCGTAATCTGCGATTATCCAGGACATCCGACCCGTATCCTTGCGGCGGGCTATAAGGTAAAACTCCAGTCGATTTCCGATGAATGCGGATGTTCGCACCGAGAAAGCGCCTATGATTACCGTTGGCATTGCCGGTTGATTTTTGAAAACATTCGTCGCCGCAAGCTCGTAACCTTTTGGCAGCAGTTCCTCCGCAGCAGCCGGGTTTTTAATTCCATAAGCAAGGAAGAAACAATACGGATCCACGATGAAGCCCATATACGGGATTGTAGCGCTTCCCTTTAACATGGTTTTCTCTTGCATCTTCTTAGGAAATATTCTGTTGAAGTCGCCTAGAAAACTTATCGCGGTTACATCCTGCGGCTTTACGAGCGATTCCGTCTTGGAAATAAATTTCCTGTTGGTTTCTTTTTCCATGGCTCCCCCGGTTAGCGCATAAGCAAAATAAGAAGAAGAATCATTGAAAGCGCGGGAAAGAAAACGGTTCCGAAGAAGAACAGCTTTCGTATGGTTTTCGTTGAAAATGTTTTAAGGCCGGGCATCTTGGCGATTCGCTTGTAGGCAGCTACCATGTCGTCAGGATTTTTTACGTAAGTGCGGCACCCGGGGCTATCGGCGATGTAATGCTGGGCGAAGGGAAAGCAAGCTACTTTGCTCAAGCTTTCCTCGGCCAAACCGGGGAATAGGGTGTTCTCCGTTATGAGTACGTCTTGTACCGGGATATCGAGAGCCTGCCCGACTTCGGCGGGATCAAAAATGACGGCGAAAGGATCTTCCCGGTCACCCGCTATTTGCTTGCTGTGAGCAATCGAGGTATTCCCCATGATCCACAGGTTTTCATCGGGTTTTCTCAGCTTGCCGCCGTTAAGGCTGCATTTTAGTTTTAAGCGGCGGTTTGTTTTGTTTTCCCGTATGTCAAGGTATATTTCTCCTTTGGAATTGGTGGTGAATAGTGCCGGACCGCTGTTTGGATCGGAGACGCCCTTGGCCGGGAGAGCGATGAGGGTATCGCTCAGGATGTCGATGAATACCCAGGAAAGCAGGCCAGTCACCTTGTCTATTGCGATGAGGTAGGATTCATGCCTTGTTCCCCAGAACGCGCTCGCTCGCGTATTGAAAACGCCCATGCCCAGGTAATAGTCCGGCTCGTCATCGACGAACATTCTCGCTTTTGTAAGTTCATACCGGTCCGGCAGGTACGACCTGGCTTTATCCAGGTCCTTGAGCTTAAAAAACAGGAACAGACTGTAGGGCTCTATTACGAAGCCCATATACGGAGTCTTTCGGGAAGTTCTTGCCAGCAGCCATTTAAACAGGAATGCAGGCAGCAGCCGCTTAAAAGATTGAAAGAAAAAGAGATGGGAAACCTCTGCGGGATCTATCAAAGTTTCGACTCTTTCGATAAATTTTTCATCATCTACAATACATTCTCTCATCAAGACTCCCTATTCAGAGATTTTAAGGCAACGGTATGCTCAGTATTCGTCCGCATTACTATATCTTGCTTTCGACACCCTGTCAAAATTAAAACTCGACCTTCAACAACCTGTTGAAGCATCGCTCGTTCCCAGCATTGGTTCCTCTTGACCAAAACCGCAAACGAGACCGATAATGCCATTCCATGAAGAAACTAATCTTCGTGACCGGCGGCGTATGCTCGTCACTCGGCAAGGGCATAACAGCCTCATCCATCGGATGTCTTCTGGAGGCGCGCGGCATGTCCGTTCGCATGATGAAGATCGACCCCTACCTCAACGTGGACGCTGGAACGATGAACCCTTACCAGCACGGCGAAGTGTACGTGACCGACGACGGGGCGGAAACCGACCTCGACCTTGGCAACTACGCGCGCTTTACCAATGCGCCCATTTCCAAGGCCAACTCGATGACCACGGGGCAGGTTTACCGCGACGTGATAAACAAGGAACGCGAAGGCCGTTTCCTGGGACGCACGGTGCAGGTAGTCCCGCATATCACCGACGAGATAAAGGCGCGCATCGTCGCGGTAGGAAAAGAACCCGATGTGGACATCACCATTATCGAGGTGGGCGGAACCGTGGGGGACATGGAAAGCGTGCCATTCCTCGAGGCGGCGCGCCAGCTTATCCACGAATACGGCCACTCGAGCGCCGTCAGCGTGCACGTGACGCTGGTTCCCGTCGTGGCGGGCGGCGAACTCAAGACCAAGCCCAGCCAGCATTCCGTAAAGGAGCTGCAGGAAGCGGGAATCCAGCCGGATGTGCTGGTTTGCCGTTCGGAGTTTCCGCTCGACGAGCCGCTGCGCAGGAAACTGGCGGCCTTTACCAATATCGAATACGAGGGCATCATTTCCGCCAACGACGTCGAGTCGACCATCTATGAAATCCCGCTTATCTTCCATGAGCAGCATCTGGATAAATTCCTACTGAAGCACATGAACGTGGAAAGCCGCCATGCGGACATGAGAGCCTGGACCGAGATGGTTCGCAAGATAAGAGAACCTCAGGGTACCGTGCGCATCGGTGTCGTGGGAAAATACATGGACCTGCACGATGCCTACAAGTCCGTCTGGGAAGCCCTCTTCCACGGCGGCATCGCCAATGACCATAAAGTGGAGATTATAAGCATCGATTCGTCCAAATTTGAGGCAGAAGGCGCGAACGCCGCGGAGCTTCTCAAGAATATCGACGGCATCCTGGTTCCCGGCGGTTTTGGCCAGCGCGGCATAAACGGCATGGTAGCCGCCGCCCGATGCGCCCGGGAAGGCAAGATTCCATATTTCGGCCTTTGTTTGGGCATGCAGATTTTGGCCATAGAGTGGGCGCGCACCGTGCTCGGCTGGGCCGACGCGGATTCCACCGAGTTTAACCAGGATTCCGCCCATCCGGTCGTCAGCCTGCTTGAAGACCAGATAGGCATAAAGAACTTCGGCGGCACGATGCGCCTGGGCAGCAACGACACGATATTCAGGGACGGCTCCAAGCCTGCGCTGGCGTACGGCAAGACGACCGTTTCCGAGCGTCACCGGCATCGATATGAATTTTCCAACGCCTTCCGCGCCGACTTCGAAAAATCCGGGCTTATCATCGCCGGCCACACCAACGGCGGAGAACTGGTTGAATGCCTGCAATGGCCGGACCATCCGTGGGGAGTGGGCGTGCAGTATCATCCCGAATTCAAGTCGCGGCCGGTGGCGCCGCATCCTCTCTTCGCGGCTTTTATTAAGGCAAGCATACAAAACGCGAAAACAAGGTGATCCACCCCGCCCGCATCCGGGTTTTGAACGCCGCCGCCGAGCGGCCCGAAAAACACGTCGTGTATTGGATGCAGCAATCGCAGCGGGTGGAATATAACCATGCGCTGGCCTACGCGATCGAATCGGCCAATAAGCGAAGAGTTCCCCTGCTCGTGTTTTTCGCCCTGACCGACGGTTTTCCCGAAGCCAATCTGCGGCACTACCATTTTATGCTCGGCGGGCTGGCGCAAACTTCCGCCGCGCTGGAAAAGTTGGGAATCCGGATGGTCGTGCGGAACTGCGTACCGGCGGAGGGCATAGCGGATTTTTCCGGGCAGGCTTCAATGGTGGTAACGGACTGCGGGTATCTTCGCATTCAGAAAGAGTGGCGGCGCAAGGCTTCGCAGCTGCTTTCCTGTCCGCTCATACAAGTGGAAAGCGACGTGATCGTTCCCGTTGCCGAGGCTTCGCCCAAGGAAGAATACGCGGCGGCGACGATTAGAGCCAAGCTGCACAGGCGGCTCTCTGAATTTTTTACCGAATTTGAAACTCCCCGGATCAAAAAGGACTCCTTGGCTTTTAAATACGATGGCGTCGACCTTGGGGATACGGCGGCGCTCTGCCGCGGACTTGCCATCGACCAGTCGATCGGTCCGGTGGCCTGGATAAGCCCGGGAGAAGAAGCGGCCGGAAATATGCTCGACGCCTTTGTCGAAACCCGACTGGAACGCTTTATGGATTTACGCAACGATCCTTCGGTGGACTATTTATCGAATATGAGTCCGTACCTCCACTTTGGCCAAATTTCACCGATCAAGATAGCTCGGCGGGTGCTTGCCTCCGGCTCGAAATCCAGTGGGAGTTTTTTCGAGGAGCTATTCGTGCGGCGGGAGCTCTCCATGAACTTCGTCAATTACAACCCGCTCTACGATTCCTTCGAGTGCCTGCCTGCGTGGTGCAGGAAAACGCTTGCCGAACACAGCCTGGACAGGCGAGAGTACCTGTACACGAAAAAACAGCTTGAACAAGCAGCAACGCACGATCCTTATTGGAACGCCGCGCAAAACGAGATGGTCCAAACCGGCAAGATGCACGGATACATGAGGATGTATTGGGGCAAGAAAATCCTGGAGTGGAGCGCCAGTCCGGAAAAGGCGTTTGACGCCGCGCTAGCGCTGAACAACAAGTACAATCTGGACGGAAGGGATCCCAACGGTTTCGCGGGCGTGGCATGGTGTTTCGGCAAGCATGACCGCGCCTGGGGCGAGCGGGCTGTCTTCGGCAAGATTCGCTACATGAACGCAGCCGGTCTACGGAGAAAATTCGATATCGACGGATATGTTGATCGGGTAGAGAAGGGGTCGACGCGATGAAAATAAAAGATATGCCGCGGGAAATCTGCAGGATGCTCCTGGAAAACGGCTTTGGGGTATTGGCTACCTATGGCGGCGAGCATCCCTACACGTCGCTCGTAAGCCTGGCTTTTGCCGAAGATTTCGGGTGTCTGGTTTTTCCAACGCTTCGGGAAACCCGGAAATATGCCAATGTACGCCACGAGACAAGGGTTTCGGTTTTACTGGACAACAGGGCCTTCGAAAAGGCGGCGGAAAAATTGTATGCCTTGACCATACTGGGCGCGGCATCGGAGACGGACAAGTCAATACGGCCGGCATGTGAAGAAATATTGCTGCTGCGCCATCCGCATCTTGCCGGGTTTTTGGCTTTGCCTCAGACCGCCCTGGTACAGGTAATACCCGAAAAAATCGTACTCGTCGAAGAATTCCAAAAAATAAGGGAATATGATTTCGCGTAGCAGGAAAAGTTTACGGTTGACAAGCGCCTGTCGACCCATGCATTGCTGCGTGCCTATTACTTCGAGGTCCTGAGCAATCTTGAATTCCTCGAAGTCGTCGATTTTTCAAAACTCGACGGGCTCAAGCCAGACGATGCCCACTTTCGCTTCATCGTGGCCAACATCCAGAACGACATCGGCTTTGCGGTTTTGTTCAAGGAAAAACCCGAGGAATCGCCCGATCTGCTGGCCTTCCTGAATTCCCGCGGGAAACTGGAAAAAAACGCGGAGGACAAGGGACCCGCGTATTCGAATGTGCTGCAGGCCATCTCGTTTACGGTGGTTAAGACCGAGCTCCTGAAGCGGCTGGCGTCGATACCTTCAGGCGAGCTTGGCATGCTTGCCAACGTCATGCTTAAAAGTCGACTGTACAATATCAGGCAGCGCTTCATGATCATCAAGAACAAGATGGATGGACTGCCTGGGCTTAAAAACCTCGCAAGGTAGTCGCAGGAATCAGAACGGAACCTATGATAGCCAACAGGGTTATTAGCAGGCTGTTGAAAAAGCTTGTGGCTTTTCCAACAACCTTAAACATTCCTCGCATTTGATTACAAATGCTACGGTAATGTTACATTTTGGAAGTGTTGAAAATCCTCATCCGAGGTTTTTCAACACCCTGTTAGAGGCGCCCTATATGAATAATCACGGCTATGCCGATGAGGATAAGCACAATTCGAACCCACAATAGGTTCGCGGGAATTATGGCAAGGGCCGAGAAACCGATGGTTACGGCAACGAAGGCTTGAGATATCAGCTTCGTGCGAATGGAAATTCCGTGTCCTGCCAGGTAGCGCCGGATTATTCGGCCGAACAGCGGAGTGGTAAGTAAGCGGCGGTAAAGCGTTTTAGAACTGCGGGCAAAACAGGCTGCGGATAGCAAAATAAACGGTGTGGTCGGCAGGATGGGAACTACTACACCGACTATTCCCAAAGCTAATGCGCACGATCCGGCGATGATCAGGATTATTCGATTAAAACGGGAAAGAGGATATCCGGGAATCCGTCTCAAGGTTTATGAACCGTAGGCGGGGATAATGCCGCATCCAGGCTTTTCTTTGCGCGATTCGCACCCCATACGCCTACCAGGATGCAGGCGGTGCCGCCGAGTTCCAACAGGCCAACGGTTTCTCCGCGAAAAGCCCAGCCGGCAAAAACCGCCACGACGGTGACGAGGTTCAGGAATACGGTAGCCTGGGAGGCGGGCAAGGCCGCCAGGTTGATGTTCATCAATAGAAAAGCTCCGACCGAGGAAACGCATCCAAGATACAGGAGCGCGGGTATCGCGCCGGCGGCATGCGGGGAAATTAAAGCCGTGCCGTGGACAAAGGATGAGACGATATGCCACAGGCCAAAGGAGATTGCTCCCGTGGCCATCATGGCAAAGGTTGTTTCGGCCGGGCTGAAAACGAGGGAATGTTTGCGCGCCAGGACATTGTAAAAGCCGGCGGCGACCACCGCGGCGAAGAGAGACAGGAGGCCCCAGGGGTTTTCAGCGGCAAGTCCGGGAATGACGCCGCTCTTGCCCAGGGCGACCGCAGCCACGCCAAGTGCGGACAGCGTTATAAAGACAAATGACCGGGCTTGGGGCTTTTCACCCAGGAGCGGTATGCCCAGAAGTGCCGCCGCAACGGGAATGATAGACAGGATGATTCCCGCGGTGGAGGTGGAGGACAGAGATATGCCGATGGTCTCGAAAATAAAATACAAAATAGGTTGCAGAATGGCGATGACAAGCAAAGGCCGGAGATTTTTGCCTTTATAATCGAGCTTGATGACGCGGAAAGACTTGAGCATCAGCATTGTTGCCGCGGCGATGGAAAAGCGCAAAAACAGTAATTCGGAGAGCGACAATACGTCCAGCGCTCCTTTGGTGAATAAGAAGGAGAAGCCGAATATAAGGGCTATCGCGAAGCCCGCAACGTAATTTTTTGCCTTGACCATGCTGCGATCCTGCACTGAAACGAGGCTTGTAGGCAAGCACAGTGCTTGACTTCCCGGACAAAAACTAATAGTTTACCAACTAAACCATTTATTAGCTAAAGGAGATTTCCGAAGTGACAGCAGACACAAAATATATTCAGCCAAAAAATCTGATGATGGCTGTAAGGCGCTTTACCAGGCTGTCCATGCCGAAAACGGGGATTTTTTCCAACCTGGACATGAAGCCAGGCGAAATATTCCTGATGATGCACTTGAAAAAGGCAAAAGACGGCGAAGGATTAAAACCATCCGAGCTGGCGGAATTGCTCTCGGTTTCCGCCGGCAATGTGACGCAGCTTATAACTTCCCTTGAGGCCCGCGGGTTGGTAAAGCGCTCTCATGACGCGCAGGACCGGCGTGTGATACGCATCCGCATAACCGACACGGGGGCCAAGGCGATACATGAGGCTCATGACGCCATGGCCAGGAAATTCGCGGGCCTCATCGAGCACATAGGAGCCGCCGAATGCGAGCAGCTTACGGTTTTACTGGATAAGGCTTCCGAATATTTTTCTACGAACTATGGAAACGACTACAAGGAGGGTTCCGGACTATGTTAAGACTTTTTCGCTTTCTGAAACCGTATGGGCTGCAGATCTCGCTGGTGCTTATCCTGGTTTTCTTCGGCGTCATGGCCGACCTGTACCTGCCCACGCTTATGTCCGATATAATCGACAAGGGAGTGATGAACGGCGATACTCCTTACATAGTGGGCAAGGGCGGCTTCATGCTTCTGGTAACGGGCGCGAGCATGGTGTGCGCGCTTATCGCGAGTTTTCTGTCGTCGCTCATAGCGGCGGCATTCGGCAGGGATTCACGCCGCGCCGTGTTTGCCAAAGTGGAAAGCTTTACCCTGCACGAGTTCGACAAGCTCGGCACGGCCACGCTCATAACCCGCAGTACCAACGACATAAGCCAGGTGCAAAACGTAATGATAATGATCATGCGCATGATGGTAATGGCGCCCATCATGGCTATCGGCGGCATCGTCATGGCATACCAGAAAGACAGGCCGCTGACCCTGACCCTGGCCGTCGCGATTCCCGTGCTGGCCCTGGCGATTATCCTGCTTGCCTCCAAGGCCATGCCGCTTTTCAAGCAGATGCAGGTAAAGCTGGACAGGCTGAACCTTGTGCTTCGCGAGCGCTTGACGGGAATCCGCGTGATTCGCGCCTTTAACCGCACCGCGCGCGAGGAAGGCCGTTTCGACGCGGCCAACGGCGACATTACCGCTACGTACATCACGGTAAATCGCCTGATGGCCTTTATGATGCCCACGGTCATGATGATTATGAACATTACCAGCCTTGCCATACTGTGGTTCGGCATAAAGCGTATCGATACGGGGGGCATGCAGCTCGGTTCGCTGATGGCGTTTACGCAATACGCGATGCAGATAATGTTCTCGTTCCTGATGATGTCCATCATGTTTATCATGGTTCCGCGGGCGCAGGCGGCCGCCGAGCGCATCAACGAAGTGCTGGCCATAGAACCTACCATAAAAGACCCGCCGAGCCCGAAGGAATTGCCCAAAGGGGTGTGCGGAGACCTGGAGTTCCGCAATGTTACTTTTAGTTATCATGGTGCGGAGCAGCCCGCGCTCAGGGACGTTTCGTTCCATGCCCATTGCGGCGAGGTTACGGCGATAATCGGTTCCACCGGTTCGGGCAAGTCGAGCCTCGTAAAGTTGGTGCCCCGATTCTACGACGTGGATTCCGGCAAGGTTCTGGTAAACGGCATCGACGTAAAGGACCTGAGGCAGGCGGACTTGCGAAACGTAATCGGTTACGTGCCGCAGGCAGCGGTTCTGTTTTCGGGAACCATAGCCGACAACATACGCTTCGGCGCGCTGGATGCGAGCGAAGCGGAATTGCAGGATGCCGCAAAGACGGCCCAGGCGGCCGAGTTCATAGAATCATTCGAAGGAAAATACGCGCACAGGATAGCCCAGGGCGGAACCGATGTTTCCGGCGGACAGAAGCAGCGTCTATCCATCGCAAGGGCTTTGGCGCGAAAACCGCAGATATATATTTTCGACGATTCGTTTTCCGCACTGGACTTCAAGACCGACGCCAGGCTGCGCTTCGCGCTCAAGGAACGCATCGAAGGCGCTACGGTGCTCCTTGTGGCGCAGCGCGTGGGCACGGTTATGGATGCCGACAGGATAATCGTGCTTGAGGACGGCAGCGTGGCGGGCATGGGCAGCCATGCCGACTTGATGAAGAACTGTCCCGTTTACCGGGAAATTGCCACGTCCCAGCTGTCCGAGGAGGAACTGGCATGAGCGACTACAATAAACAAAAATTAACACAGGCAAAACCGGCCATGGGCATGCGCGGTCCGGGAGGCCATATGGGCGGTGGTCCGGTGCAGAAGGCGAAAAACTTCAAGGTGACGCTAAAGCGGCTTCTGAAATATCTCAAACCGCATCGCGCTGCCCTGGCAGCCGTGTTTTTTCTTGCCATCGCAAGCACTTTTTTTACGATAGCCAGCCCGAAGATCATGGGGCAGGTCATGAATAAGGTTAAGGATTCTTTCGTGGCGCGCATGCTGGTTGGCCAGATGACGGAAGCGCAGGCAAAGGCACGCGACGCGATTATGCTGCAGATGAAATCGCTACAGACGCCTACCCCGCAGGTAAGTCCTGCAACCGTAAGCGCTTTGCGCGAGTTCATGGCTTTGGCTGAGCTTAAAACCCTGAGCGGCGGAAAAGAAAAAGCGGCGGTACTTAGATCGATGCTCCAGGTTTTCGCGAAGCTTCCACAGGAAGCCATGGCGGAGATGAAATTTACTCCGGCTCAAATGGAAGACGCCTTGATGGCCGTCGAGTCGACCAACGGCGAGCTTGACTATGCCGGCATGGGAAAAATACTACTGTACCTGTTGGGCATGTATCTCTTGTCCGCCCTGTTTACGTTTGCCTCGGGCTGGCTCATGTCCACCGTTTCGCAGCGGACGGTATACGACCTCCGACAGGCTGTGGATCGCAAGCTCGGCCGCCTTCCCCTGAAATACTATGACAGCCATCCCCACGGCGAGATTCTTTCCCGCGTAACCAACGACGTGGACATGATCTCCACCACGCTGCAGCAGAGCATAACCCAGGGGATTACCTCGATCGTGCAGCTGATAGGGTTTGTAATCATGATGCTGAGCATCAGCGGCACCCTCACCCTGATCGTTCTGGGAACCCTGCCTCTCTATATAATCGCGACTATGTTTACCGCGAAAAAGTCGCAGAAATACTTTGCGGAACAGCAGAAGGAACTAGGCGCGATCTCGGGCCACATCGAGGAAATGTATTCGGGTCACGTAATCGTAAAGGCCTTTGGCCGCGAGAAGCACGCGCTGGGCGAATTTGACGCCATCAACAAGCGGCTCGCGAAGGCGGGCGCAAGGGCACAGTTTATTTCGGGTATCATGTTCCCCGCGATGAACTTTATTTCCAACCTGGGTTATGTCCTCATATCGGTGGTAGGCGGCCTGTGGATGACCAAGGCACGCCTGAACCTCGGCGACATTACCGCGTTTATCCAGTATTCCCGCTCGTTTACCCAACCCATCATGCAGACGGCCAACATAGCCAACGTTATCCAGTCCACGGTGGCTTGCGCCGAGAGAGTCTTCGAGATGCTGGACGAGGAGGAAGAATTGCCCGATGCCCCCGATGCCGCGCTGCCGGAGAAAATTTACGGTGAAATAAATATAACGGCCATGGATTTCAGCTACAAGAGCGAGGAGCCGCTTATCAAGAACCTGTCGCTGGACGTAAAGAAAGGCCACACCATCGCCATCGTGGGGCCGACGGGCGCCGGGAAGACCACTCTCGTAAACCTGCTTATGCGATTCTACGAGATTCAGGGCGGCGCCATAAGCGTGGATGGCGTGGATATACGGAAGATGCCGCGCTCCGGGCTTCGCTCGATATTCGGCATGGTGCTTCAGGACACCTGGCTGTTCAACGGCACCATCCGGGAGAATATAGCCTATGGTCGCGATGGGGCAGGCGAAGAGGACATCGTCAACGCGGCAAAGGCTGCGCATGCGGATCACTTTATAAGGACGCTGCCCGAAGGCTACGACACGGTACTCAACGAGGAGGCCACGAATATTTCCCAAGGCCAGAAACAGCTTCTGACCATAGCGCGCGCCATTCTCGCTGACCCCGCCGTGTTGATTCTGGACGAGGCGACGTCTTCCGTGGATACGCGAACCGAGGTGCTCATACAGAAGGCCATGACCGCACTGATGGCGGACCGCACCGCCTTCGTCATCGCGCACCGCCTATCCACGATCAGGGACGCGGAGCTCATCCTCGTGATGGACCACGGTTCGATCATCGAGCAGGGACCGCACGCGGAGCTGTTGGAAAAAGGCGGCTTCTACGCGGAACTGTACAAGGCGCAATTTACCGGCAGCCAGGCGGAGCGCGCGTAAGGACGGGGAGGCGGCGCACTGCCTGCGCTAGAAACGAAAAGGAGGTTCCCTCGGTGCATTTTTTGGAGTGCATGGAGGATACCGTGGCGGTGGTGGGCACGGCCGACCAGGAGGAAAGGATGCTCGCCGAGTTTCCCCAGCTTAAGGCGGTTTGCCTGGCGCGTTACAGAGCATCGACTCCAGAGGAACGCTATATCGACTTGATGGAAAAACGGCCGGACTTGATACAGAGGATTCCCCAGTATCAAATAGCCAGTTATCTGGGGGTCAAGCCGGAACGTCGATTCCCTGAAATCGGTGCGATTTCACCAGTGTGTACCGCGTGAATATTCTCTATAGTTATGGCACGGCACTTGAATCGCGGCGATAACAAGGAGGAACGCATGGTACCGGGAATGTTAATATCCGGGGAGCTTATTCATCGGTGTCGTAAAAAAAGTACGTCGTACTTCACGAAATCAATGGAGATCCTTCCGCCTGGCGGAACGATCCAGAAAGAAAAATTATGTATATCTTAAATCGATTCATCCCCCTGTTGGGCATTTCTTTGGTTTTGGCGCTTGCTGCGTGCGCACGGACGGAGGCGAGACCGAGCGCTCCGGCGGTAATCCAGGAGCCCGTCCCGCTCGTTTCCTTTTTAGACAGCGGCCAGGATTTAGGGAAGGGAAACGGTAATTGCGTTGCCCTGGGCGACGTGGACGGCGACGGGGACACGGACGCCCTGTACAGCACCGCGGATGAAGCCAGCACGCTCAGGCTTAATGACGGGAAAGGTTCTTTTACCTTGAGCGAGCAAGGCTTCGCCAAAAGCAGTTTTGCCGCCTTCGGCGACTTGAACGGCGATGGGTCCATCGACATTTTCTTTACCGAGGAAACGACGAACCAAGTCTGGCTTAACGAAGGCAAGGGGAAATTCATAAACACCAAGCAGGGGCTTTCAAGTCCCGAGAGTTCCTGCGTCGCCCTTGGCGATCTCGACGGTGACGGCGACCTTGACGCGTTTGTGGTCAATTGGAGCAACAAGCCGGACCAGGTTTTCATGAACCGCGGTAAAGGAAAGTTTGTAGACAGCGGACAGAAGCTGGGTTTGTTCTCTGGTTCGTCAGTCGCCCTCGGCGACGTGGACAAAGACGGCGACTTGGATGCCATGGTATCCAACAACGGGGAAGAGGCCGAAAACTCGACGGTTCTGTGGCTGAACGACGGGAAGGGAATATTCTCGGACAGCGCCCAGCGGCTCGGTTTTTCGAATGCCTCCGATGTCGCGCTCGGCGACCTGGACGGCGACGGAGACCTTGATGCGTTCATCGCGAATTCATCGCATGGCGGAGCCGACCCCGCGGACAAAGTATGGCTTAACGACGGCACGGGCGTTTTTGCCGACAGCGGCCAAAAATTGGGCAGGACATACAGCTTGTGCGCGGCCCTCGGGGATTTTGACGGCGATGGCGACCTGGACGCGTTTACCGGATGCTGGAGATCGACTCCGCGCGTTTGGCTGAACGACGGCAAAGGCATTTTCCTGGATGGCGGCTTGAAGATGATTTCTCCGAATACCTCCTTTGCCGCGCTTGCGGATCTGGATGGTGACGGGGCGCTTGATATTTTCGCTGCTTCGAACACCTGGGAAGTGGGAGGGGATGGCCGTTCCAGATTATGGCTTAATCAGGCTAAAAAACCGAAATAGCGTACAAGTTTTGCCTGAGTCCGTACCTTACATCGGGTCGGAGGCTACGGGGTTGACGCGCCTGTAGTCTCCGACTTTTCCTATCAGCTCATGCCGGCTGGCCACTTCGAGTTTCCTGAACAGGGAATAAGCATGGTTTTTTACGGTGTTTACGGAAATAAACAGGGCTTCGCCGATTTGCCTGTAACTGCGCCCCTCAACCAGCAGCCCGAGTACTTCGACTTCGCGTTTTGTCAACTCGTGGTGCCGGCGAAAGCTGTCGAAGTCGACCGTACTCTGTATGCCCGACCACAGGTTTTGCTTCAGGGGAATGTAGATGAATTTCAACCAGATCCATGGGGTAAGCGCATAGAGTATCTCGGTGCCGCGGTTATACAGTATGGATGCGAGCAACGGCCAGGGTCGAAGGAAGGGCAGGTAGGAAAATGCCGTGTCCACATAGAAGAGAAAGAACACGACCTGGAATGCCGCGAAAATAGCCACCGCGTTCCGCCCTTTTCCTGCGGCTTGCCTTCCGTTACGCCGAATCAGCCACAGGAGGCATCCCATGCATACCGCGTGGAGCGGAATCATGAAGAAGCGGAGGGCCAATTTGGCGGGCGTGCAGTCGTTTCCCTGCGGGTCGATAAAGGCGCGGACGGCCGTTAGCGCCGCCACGGCCAGAAACGAGAGCGGAATGAGCTTGGCCAGGACCGCAGGCAGGCTGCGTCCCCCGAGCCGAAATATCATTGTGGCGAAATAGTAGGTCATGGCGACTAAAAGCCCGTTGCCCGTCAGGCCGTGTATTACCCTGAAGGCGCGCGACGAGAGAAAAGCCTGGAGCGGGGCGACGTTCTCGAGTGCATAGAGCAGGCAGGCATAATAAAGATTATAGGCGATATAGCAAACGAGGTTGCGCCACATCGCGTCGAGAAATGCTCCGCCGAATACGCTTTTTTCCCTCAGGACGGCCGCAGCGGACCATGCGCCCGCCAAGAGAAAAAGGACCAACCCGAGAATGTTTATATGCTCCATCGCTCCAACTCCGGGATTGCGGCCGTGTACCCTTACAACTTCGCCGCGAAGGCCTTGATGGCGGATTCCTTCTCTTCTGCGGCCGAACCTTCGGTTATGGCGGCGAAAACGGCCAGCGTGCCGAATTCCTTTTCCACGTTGGCGCGGAAATTTTTGGGAGTGGGACCAAGCTGCGATGCAAGCAGGGCAAGGCGAACTCCCTTGAGCTCCTCTTTATGGGAATTGAGCCAGGTGCGCAGGGGAGGGCATAAATTGTCCGCCCAAATCGGCTGTACGAGAATTACCGTACGAATGCCCTGCATCGATATTTTGGGTCCCTGTATCGGCGGTGACGCCTTCATGGACGACTGCGCGCCGCCTCGTATAAAGCCGAACACGCCTTGCCTGTTGGTGTCGTCGATAACTTCGTGGACCGGAGCCTTTAAAATCCCGGCCAGGCTGTTTGCGAGTGCCCTGGAATTCCCCGTTCTGGTTACGTATACGATTACTGTATCGCTCATGGTTTCTTTCCTACTTTCATTGGTTTAAAGTATAGCCATGATTTCGGAATACTCAAAACGAATACGTAACTTTGGATCCGCAAAAACCGGCTTGAGCGCTGAACTGGCCAGGGAACGGCTGGCCCTTTTCGGCGCAAGCAAACTCAATGGCGAGAAACGCTCGAATAGCATTTCCCTCTTGGTTTCTCAATTCAAAAGGCCGATTATCCTGATACTTTTCTTTGCCACCGGGCTCCCGTTTATCCTGAACGATCCCGTGGGCGCGGAAATAATCCTGTCCATCGTGCAGATCAGGGCCAAGGCGACTCGGGACAACTTAGGGTAGAGTACTATTATTTGACAGTTAAAACCATGGTTTCATGGAGGCGTGGGAGAGTTCTTTGCTCATTATGAACTCACAGAGAACTTCTCCTTTATCATTGATAAAAACCCATTTCATTAAATAATTTGACTTTGTACCAATAAAAACTTCATCAATTTTCGTGCATAGAGTATGAGAAACATCTAATATATCCGTAATTTGATATAAATACCCAAGCGGACCATTAGGAGCAATTCCTGATATTATTGATTTCCCAGCATTATTGGAAACTTCGAGGCTCTGTAGCACATCCGGATTTTCAGCGAAAATCATAAAAAAAGACGAACAAAACAAAAAGAAGAAAAAAATACTTTTAAGTTTTTTCATGCAAGAAACCTCCCAATAAAATCCAGTAAAAAATTAGAGTGCTGAATGAACCATTTTCAGCTTTGATGTTCCACATCCATTGCATATATATATATATTTGTATATATCGCACTCATAGATATCATAAACACCTGGGCGAGTTTGAATTGTATGCATATGACGACCAACATACCAAGCATCATCAATTGTCCAGAAATGGCTTATACAGCCTTTAGGGCACCTCTAATAACCCTATGGTTATCAGAGGTGCCTCGCTGATTCCTTATAGGAATCAGGTTTTTTAATGGTCAACCTCGCAAAACTGAAGTTTTTCGAGGTTCCCTTTAGTTCCTTCATTATGAAAATCAGGAAGTTCAATTCATATTTTAATTCCATTTATTTGAAGTTCATTAATCAATAATGAAACAAATGCTAATTTTTCTGGAGTAGCAATTGATTCTCCATTTCCATTAATAAGATCCACCGCTTTATGATTGGTATCTAACACAACAAACGAAAAACCATCTTCCGGTTCATTGGGAAGAGTATTAATTGGATGCAATAATTCAATGCTACAACCAGCCAAAAAAATAACTGTAAGTAGTAAACATAAAAGCCGTTTCATTTGAACTCCTATTAGATGAAATATTACAGCTCAGAGTTAATAAAAGAAAATTAACATGCAGAACTGTATCTGTCAATGGTAAACTACATGAAATTATTGCTACTTATTTTTCCTAAGAATTGCTTGCCCTGTAAGCCTTTAATTGAGTTCTTTTTCCTGAGTAAAGTGACGGCAAGAATCATGAATTGGCTTTGTACGATTACGAAATAGCTAGGTTTTGAAATTCACAGGTTTGTGGCGTAAGGTCTAGCCTAAGCTTAAAGCAATGCGACACTTCAAATTTCCCCTGTGGAGGCATTTTGTTTAGGGGATGTGTCCGGAAGCTAAAGAGACGTCTCTCAAGGCATGGGGAACGTGTCCGGAAGCTAGAGGGACGTCCCCGGGAATAAAAGACGCGTCTCCTGATGCCCGCGAATCATCGGAAATAATTTTGACCACTCCTCCTACACCGTGTATACTGGCCACATGGAAACCATCAACAATATCGATAGCACCAAAACCGAACCGCCCGCCCTTCTTGCCGAGCTCGAGGGTAACTTTATGCAAAACCGCGAGCGTTACCGCTCAAGCGACTACGACGAGGCCAATACCCGCGTAGACTTCATCGACAAATTCTTCGAGCTCCTGGGCTGGGATGTGCGCAACGTCCAGGGTTACAGCGAGGATTACCGCGACGTGGTACGCGAGGACAAGGTTACTATCGAAGGCAAGCCCAAGGCGCCTGACTACAGCTTCCGCGTGGGAGGCGCGCGCAAGTTTTTCGTGGAGGCCAAGAAACCTGTCGTCAACATTAAGGACGACGTGGACCCGGCCTACCAGGTGCGCCGCTACGGCTACACGGCCAAGCTGGCGCTGTCCATACTAACCGACTACGAAGAGTTCGCCGTCTACGACACGCGCATAAAACCCGACAAAAGCGACAAGGCGAGCACGGCGCGCGTTTTTTACTGTACCTATCAAGACTATTCCAAACACTGGGATTTTATACTGAACACCTTCGGCAAGACCGCCGTGCTCAAAGGCAGCTTTGACCGCTACGTGCAGGCAAACAAGGGCAAAAAAGGCACCAGCGACATAGACCGCGACTTTTTGGGCTTGATCTCGGGCTGGCGCGAGGATCTCGCCAAGAACCTTGCCCTGCGCAACGCGAGCATCGACCTGTACCAGCTCAACCAGGCGGTGCAGAAGATAATCGACCGCGTCATATTCCTGCGCATCGCCGAGGACCGCGGCTCGGAAGACTACAAGCGCCTGCACGAGGCGGCCACCGCCAAAGGCGCATACTTTAAACTCTGCGGCATCTTTACGCTGGGCAACCAGAAATACAACTCCGACCTGTTCCGCATCGAAGACTGGCTCAACGCCTTGAGCATCGACGACGCCGTACTCAAGGGCATTATTGGTGGCATGTACTACCCCGACTGCCCCTACGAGTTCAGCGTGTTTCCCGTGGAGGTGCTGGGCAACATCTACGAGCAGTTCCTGGGCAAGACGATACGGCTTACGAGCGGCCATCAAGCCAAGGTGGAAGAAAAGCCCGAGGTGCGCAAGGCCGGCGGCGTCTTTTATACTCCGCAGTATATCGTGGACTATATCGTAAAAAACACCGTCGGCCCGCTGCTGGCAGATAAAACGCCAGCGCAAGTCGAAGCCATAAGCATCGTCGACCCTGCATGCGGCTCGGGAAGCTTCCTGTTGGGCGCGTACCGATTCCTCCTTGCATGGCATCATGCGTGGTACACCGCCGCCGCTAACATAAAGGTCGCCCTCAAGGCGGGGCACATCTACCAGGTGGGCGAAAACCACTACAACCTTGCCATAATCGCCAAGCAGCGCATACTCCTTAATAATGTCTACGGCGTGGACATTGACCCGCAGGCAGTGGAAGTTACTAAATTATCGCTACTCCTTAAGCTGATGGAGGACGAGGGCCTGGAGACAAGGGGCGAGCTGTTTAAGCAGTCGGACTTCCGCTTTTTGCCTACGCTTACCGCCAACATCCAGTGCGGCAACAGCCTGGTGGGCGGGGACTTCTACGCCATAAAAGACCTGAGCCTGTTTGGCACCGACGAGATGCGTGCGGTAAATACCTTTGACTGGGACAAGGCGTTTCCCCGTATATTTTTGCACGGAGGCGCGGAGAACACGGAGTTGGGAAATAGGGGGTTTGACGCGGTGATTGGGAATCCGCCGTATGTGCGGCAGGAGACTTTGGGAGAGGATTTCAAGACCTACGCCAAGAAGTACAAGACCTGGGCGGGCACGGCGGATCTGTACACCTTCTTCTTCGAGAAGGGAATGCAGCTGCTCAAAGAGGGCGGGGCGTTCGGCATCATCGTGGCCAACAAGTGGATGCGCGCCAACTACGGCCAGGCCTTGCGCGCCTGGCTCGGCCAATTTGCCATTGAGGAGATACTAGACTTCGGCGACCTTCCGGTATTCCAAGGCGCTACGACATATCCGTGTATAATTCGCCTTTCAAAGACGCCGCCTCGCGATAGTTTCCGCGTGGTAAACCTGGACACCCTGGACTTTCAGAGCCTGGAAGACTACGCGCGCGAGCATGAGATAACCGTAGCGCGCACAAGCCTTGACCCCGATGGCTGGGTGCTTGCCAACGAGAGCGTAACCACGCTGGTGGCCAAGCTCAAGGCGATAGGATTGCCGCTCGGCACCGTTTTGAACGGGAAAATATTCTATGGCATCAAAACCGGCCTCAACGAAGCCTTCGTCGTGGATGCGGAAATGCGTGCGCGCCTCATTGCCGAAGACCCTGCAAGCGCGGAAATTCTAAAACCCTTCCTTGCGGGCAGGGACATAAAACGGTATGAGCCCTTGCAGGCGGATAAGTGGCTTATATTGTTTCCTAAAGGGTTTACGGCTGCAAACTCGGGTAGCATAAAAAACAAGTGGGCATGGCTTAGCGAAAAATTTCCTGCAATAGCTAACCACTTAAAATCTTTTGAAGAAGCTGCTAAAATTCGCTGTGATCAAGGCGATTACTGGTGGGAACTTCGCGCATGCGATTATTATGATGAATTCGAAAAACCAAAAATCCTTTATGCAGAAATTGCTACACGAGGTCAGTATTTTTTAGATTGCAATAATTTTTTTGGAGATACAACTTCATACATCATGGCATCTTCCAATCTTTTTTTGCTAGGCATAATGAATTCCAAATTGTGGACTTTCTTGGTTGAATCAGTTTCTTCCAGCATTCGCGGTGGATTTTTGCGTTGGAAATCACAATATTTAACACAACTCCCCATTCCCCCGCATCCGTCTCCCGACGCCGTTACGCCGCTCGTGGAGCAGCAGTTGGCGGCACACGCATCACGCGCGCAGGCAGGTGCGCACGACCTGCCGCTGTGGGACCAGAAAATTGCCCTGCTGGACGCGCGCATCGACGCGGAAGTCTATAAGCTCTACGGCCTCAGCCCGGCGGAGATAGCGGTGGTGGAGGGGAAGGGATGAACTTTCGGTATACAAAACACGCTTTGGAACGGATGATAGAAAGAAGCCTTTCGATAGACGAGATCGAGAAAGCCGTGGCGAATGGAATTATCATCAAAGAATATCCAGACGATAAACCGTATCCCAGTTTTTTACTTTTACATAAAACAGAGCAAAAAGCCTTACATGTAGTATATTCGATTACAGAAGATGCATTGGGCATTCGAACTTGCCATGTCATCATCCTGTATGAACCGGATGTTTTTGAGTGGAATGATGCATTTACCCAGCGGAGGACTATAAAATGAAATGCCTGATTTGCAAAGAAGGTGAATACGCACCTGGACTTGTAACGGTTGTGCTGACTAAAAACGAATCCACCCTGGTTATCAAGGCGGTACCAGCGGAAGTATGCAAGCAATGCGGCGAGTATACCCTTGATTCGGCAACGGCAAAGATCGTTTATGCAATGGCGCAGGACGCTTTTTCCAAAGGTGCTGAGGTTGAAATTCGCAGGTTTGTGGCGTAAATGACCGAGAATGAGTTGCGTATTAAAGGAATGAAAAATGGCAATGATTGAAGGTTTCCGGATTCAGAATTACCGCGCGCTTAAAGATGTAGCCATGGGTCGAATTGGAACTGATCCTACCCTGAAGGACGCCAAGCCGCTTACGCCGTTAACCGTGGTTATTGGTAAAAACGGCGCGGGTAAAAGTTCCATTTTCGATGCGTTCGGATTTCTTGCGGATTGCATGGAGACAGATCTGGAAACTGCATGTAACGCAAGGAAACGCGGAGGGTTTGACAAGCTTGTCTCTGCCGGGGTAAACGAGCCAATTACCATTAAAGTATATTATCGCGAGTCGCAAACCGATCGCCCTATTACCTACGAGGTAAGCATAGCTAAAGAAGGGTCTCTGGGATTGCCAATCGTTTTGAGCGAGCGTTTGTCTCAAAGGCCAAAAGGCAGCAGCACGGGGCGGCCAAAACCTTTTTTAAAGTTGGAACGAGGTAAAGGCACGGTTTGGATAGGCGACGACAGCATTGAGGGCGATAAACTTGAAGAACGCGAAATAGAACTGGATCCAAGAAGGCTTGCAATCGTAACCCTCGCGGAGCATATAAAGGAAAACCCGCGAATCACGAAGTTTAAGCAATTTATCAAAAGTTGGTATCTCAGCTACTTTACACCGGACGCTGCTCGGCAAATCTTGCAGGCAGGGGTTCAAAAGCACTTGAATCTTCATGGAGACAATATAGGAAACGTAGTTCAATACTTGGAGAGGAGTCATCCGTCAGTCTTTAAAGGCATTTTAACGGATATTTCGTCAAAAATACCCGGAATAGGAACGATTGAAACTTACCGGGACGAAATTACGAATAATTTGTACCTTCTGTTCAAGGATAAAGGATTTTCCGTTCCCTTTACTCAACAGCAAATGTCTGACGGAACTTTGAAAATGTTCTGCTATCTGCTTCTGCTCAACGATCCCGAACCCGCTCCCTTTATCTGCATAGAAGAGCCGGAAAATGGACTATACCATAAACTGCTTGAAACCTTGGTTGTCGAATTCAGAAATCATGCCACGGGGAAAAAAGGCGGCTCCCAGGTTTTTGTAACCACGCATCAACCTTATCTGGTCAATGCGCTGCAGGCGGAAGAAGTTTGGGTTTTAGAAAAAGAAGCAAAAGGATTCGCGACGATAAGGCGGGCAAGCGATGATCCGCTGGTAGTCAATATGGTGGCTGAAGGTCTTCCCTTAGGCGGCTTATGGTATAGCGATTATTTGGATGCAAGGTAAGAGTATGCACTTTGATATTCTCGTCGAAGACCAGTCGGGTAAAAAAATGCTTGAGATTCTAATGCCAAAAATAAAGGGATCAGCCGATACCTTTACGGTAAAATCGTATAAAGGTATCGGAACAATTCCAAAGCATATGAAAAATCCCAAAGATGCTGCGAACAGAATTTTTTTGGAAAATCTTCCCAAGCTATTAAATGGTTTTGGCCGGACTTATTATGGTTATGGGAAAGATTATAAAGCAGTCGTAGTTGTTGTTTGCGACCTTGATGATAAATGCTTTAAGACTTTTATCAGGCAACTTCAGAATATTCTGGATAATTGTACAAAGAAACCTGATACCCATTTTTGCCTTGCTGTAGAAGAAGGCGAGGCTTGGTTTCTAGGCGATATTCCCGCGATAAAAAAAGCGTATCCGAAAGCAAAGGACAACGTTCTCCAGTCTTATACGAATGATTCAATTTGTGGAACCTGGGAAAAACTGGCTGATGCAGTGTATCCTGGTGGAGCACAAGCCCTTTCAGCCAAAGGTATTCATGCCAAGGGAACAGAAAAAGCAAAATGGGCGGAGGATATTTCTCCTTGCATGGATCTATCCGGCAACCTATCACCAAGCTTTCAGCATTTTATAAAAAAAATTAAGGATTGCAGGCTCTAGTTCGCCTCTATCGATTGAATCGTGGACCACTTCTATAAACACTGTATTCACCCGTCGTTCGCCGGAACGCGAGCGCTCCCGCCGCAAGCAGCGGAAAGCCGACTGCGGCGCACGCGAGCGCCGCTGGAGAATCGAGGGTTCCGCGATACAGGAAAACGTGGAAAAAAAGCGGGACGAGTTGCACGGGTAATTGCTGGATGGGAAGCGCCGCCGATGCGGTGCCGCGCCGCAGCGCGATCTGCGCGAGCAGGATGGCCACGGCGTTGATGCCCAGCAGGAAAAGGCTGGCTCCCGCAATTATCGCAAGCCCGGCGAAGTCGAGCCGCCCAGAAAAAAAGCGGCCGATTTGTCCGGCTATGGGTCCCATGAATACGTTTGATACGGCCTGTGCCAAACCTGCGGCGATTGCCGGGAACAAAGAGGCCGAACCGGAACGAAGGCCGATAAAAAAACAGGCCGTGGTCGCGAGAACCACCGCACCGATGGAAAAACCGGCGCGTAAAAGAAAACCGGCATCCAGCCAGGCTATGCTTTCGGGAGCGATGGCGATTCCGCTGAAACCGACCAGCGCGACTCCCGCGGCAATCATGGCGGTGCCGAACCAGGTTCGGCTCGCGATGCGTTCGCCGAGGAATACCCGTGACATTAGCGGGATTGCCGCTAGCCCGATCGATGCCAGCGCGGGCGGAAGCGTTGGCCCGAGCGCAACGTAGGAAGCCATATTCAGCGGAGCGCCCAGCGCGAAGGAAGCGGCGAATCCCCCCAGCCACAGAGGAGACTTCAAAAGCTTTTTGAGAACAGGCGCATTCAATCCGATTGCGTTCATGGCTTTTTTTTGCGCGATGGACGACGCCGAAAAAACGAGACCAGACACGATACCCGCCATAACCCCGAGTAGGTAACGCATAGCCTATCCTATCGAGGCAAGGCGCACATCGAGGTCGATTCCGCGATCCATCAGCAGGGATTTGGCGGCGAAGTATCCGCTTGCGGACACGCCGGCAATGCCGAATCCGGGGAATACCCACTGGCCGGCGAAATATAAACCCGGCAGCGGACTTTTCTGCGGGAAGAAGCGACCGTATTCTCCTGCCCGGATATTGAACCCCAGGTACGAGCCGCCGGGGTTGTTCGTAAACCGCGTTAGCGTCAGCGGCGTTGCGGAAACACAGGTAATAATGGCTTTTCTGAAACCCCGGCCAAGCCTGTTCTCCAATCGATTCAGGAGTACTTCGGTGGTTCTGTTTTTGATTTGTTTATATGCGTCGGCTCCTCTGTACTTGTCGCCGATTCCATCCCACACGGAATCTTGCTGCAGGCCGCGCTCAGCTCTTGTTCCCCAGCGTGAGGCGTAGTCCCATCCCAGCGTTGCCATGATGGTAATCGGTACTGGTTTTGAGCTTTTTTCCGGGAGCCCGGCTACCATCAACGCTATAGTTGCCGTTTCGGGGTCCTTGTCGCATCCTGTTTTGTTACCCCAGTCCACAATATAATTGGCTCCGCCAAGGTCGAATGAAGGATCAAGCGTCGCGAACGCCATGAAGCAGCCGGGAAATGCGCGCCGCTTGGAGATAGCCGCCCGCAGTGCATCGAAGCGCCCATCATCGCGGAACAGAGTGAACACTGCCCAGGGCATAGGCGCGGCCACGACCAGGGAGCGGCTCTCGTATTCGTTTCCCTTTGAATCCAGAACGAGGTAGCCTCGCTGAGTTTGCCGCAGGGCTGTTACTTCCGTGGAGGTGCGGACGCTTCCGCCGCGCAATGCAATCGAAGCGGCGACTGCCTCAGGCACGGCTCCGATGCCGCCGCGGGGATACATGATTTTTCCGCTTTGTAAACCTTCCCAGCGATGGGCTATTGCCAGGTACACCATGTCTTCCATGGTCTTCGATGCGGCTACGCGAACCAAGTCAGGGTCGCCCAATAAAGAAGGAAGAATTTTGGAAGCATCGCGCAAGCCATATTTTAAAAGATTGGGTCGCTTATAAAGTGATGAAAAGCCATACGCCAGCTTCTGGCTCAGGCTCATTTCGTATGGCGCTTTCGGTCTGCCGCTGCCGGTCATTTCCAGGATTATTTTGGAGTTAAGCTCGAAGAACCTTTCGATTCGGCGTGCGAAAAGTGGAAAGGCGTCGCGTAGGTCGTCCCGTGCCGATTCTCCCCGAATCGTGTATCGACCCCGGCCCGTAAAAACGGACATAGTCTCCGGGCGGGCATCCATGGGCAGATCGACGCCCCACCAACGCAGGAACGGGTGCAAAAAGGAGTCGGGCGCAAGTTCCCTGATGCCCTCGATTCCGATATCGAAGCGGGAGCCGCTAAGCTCGAAGGACGAGGCGAGCCCGCCGACTTTATCATGCTTCTCGAGAACCAGCGTCGAATGCCCTTCCAGCGTCAAAAAGGCTGCGGTAGAAAGCCCGCCCATGCCACCACCGACAACGATCGTATCGAAGCGTTCCATGTCAGCGCTCCTTTGGCGTGTCCGCAAACAACGCGGCTGCTTCTCCGATGAACGCTCCGTCGGAAATCCCGCAGCTGCGCATAATCGATGTGCCCAGTAAAAGGGCTAAAAATCCCGGCGCCTTCCATTGTCCGGAAGATACCGGGCTTGAGGTATCGAAGATTCCGGCCAGCTCGGCCTCCAATCGGAGGATGGAAGTGCGCGCATACTGAGAAATCTCGGCCGGCACCTGTTCTTTCGTAAGCGCCTCGATGATCAGGGCAAAATATTTTGGAGACGGTTCTCCTATCGCAAACTTTGCGAAACCCGACAGCGTCGCAGGCACCGGTGATTTCGGCAGATTTGAGATCAAGCCGGATGCGGCATCCAACGCGGCGTGCACCAGAACGGTGAAAATAGCGTCTTTGGACGGGAAATAGTGGTAGACGAGCCCATAGCTGAATCCTGAGCCTTCCGCTATCGCCTGCATGCGCGTGCCCTCGTATCCTCTTGCGGCAAATACGTCGAGTGCTGTACCCAGTATTTTCGTGCGGCGATCGGCATGGACTAAGTCGTTAGCCTCAGTTGTTCGTGGTGACATTCTCGTCTCCTTTGATTGACATATTTGTCAATATAAAAAATAATTCGGGATCTGTCAAGCACTACGCAGAAGCACTATCGACCAGCTGCGCAATATTCGCTAAACTTAAAGATTATCCTGATGAAGAATCCTTTTTCGGTGGAGACTTTATGCACGAAATTTCTGCGTGGCTTGGCAGCCCGATAATCGACTTTCAGGCCGCCGCTGCCCGCCTCCTGCTTACATTCCTGGCGGCCGGTTTGATAGGCCTTGAACGCGAAGCCCGCAAACAGACGGCCGGCTGGCGTACGCACATCGTAATCGGCCTTGGCGCCACGTTGATGATGATACTGTCCATTTGGCTGCCGCAAACCATCAATCCTGGCATCGGCGACCCAGGTCGAATCGCGGCGCAGGTGGTTTCCGGCATAGGCTTTCTGGGCGCAGGGGCGTTTATCAAGATAGGCAACAATATAAAAGGGCTGACCACCGCGGCTACGCTGTGGGCTACCGCTGGAATCGGCCTTACCATCGGGGCGGGCATGTGGGAAATTTCCCTATTTGCCCTTGGAATAGTCCTTCTGTCCCTGGTGCTCATAGAGCCGCTCGAGCGGAAGCTTTTCCCGACCGAGCGGCTCAAGCAGCTGCAGATTTGGTGCACCGACGGTTTCGTGGACAGGAACACCATCGGCAAGGTTTTCAAGGCATACGGCGTAAACGTTCAAAGCATCGACGCGTCGCAGAACAACAAGACCAAGGACACCCGGATGACCCTGCTGGTGCGAGTCCCCGTGAACCTCGACCTGGATGCCTTCTTTACCGAACTCCGCGGATCGGGGAAGGTGCACAAGGTTCGCCTGCACGAGAGCTTCTGAAACCGTTTTTACTCATCTTCCCGGACTATGACGATGCGGCCTTCCTCTTCGAGGGCTCGTATCACCGATACGATGCGTTGGCCGGCCGCGTCTGATTCGGTAAGCCTGACGCGGGCTAATTTGCCGAAGGCGGCCTTGAGCCTGGCGCGCTCGCTTTCCGAAAAGCGGGCAAAGATGCGCTCGCGCAAAGCCTCGGGCACCGGTTTCATGGCTACCAGCAGGTCCTGCTCGTCGGCGGCGGCCAGTACCTCGGAAATGGATTCGTCGTCCAGCATGGAAATATCCTCGAACACGAACATGTTTTTCTTTATCTCCTCGGAAAATTCCGGCGAGCTTTTATCCAGGGAATTTATGACTCGTTTTTCGACCTCGCGCGATACCAGGTTGAGTATGCCTACGACCTTGCCTACGCCGCCCGATCCCATGCCCGCTTTTTTTACGGCCGAAAGCTTGTACTTGAATTCCGTCTCTATGCACTCGATGGTTTTTGAGGCAACCCAATCCATGGTGCCGATGCATTCCACCACCTGGGTCTGTACTGCCTCGGGCAGAAAGCTCAACACGCGCGAAGCCAGAACATCGTCGAGGTTGGAAAGCACGAGCGCCATAAGCTGCGGCCGTTCGCCGTTCAAGAAAAGCGCCAGGTCGGCGGGAGCGCTGCCGGATAGCGATGCAAACGGCTGGTGTTCCATTGCGCCGCGATCCTCGAGCTGGCCGAAGATAAGCTTGTCGCTCAGGGTTTCCTGCCCGCTTTTCAGTTCCGCGATCGCCTCCGCCATGCCTGCCTTGAGGGAAGCCATGCCCTGCCTAAGCTCGGCTGCAAGTATGCGCACCGGATCGATATCCGCCGGCTTCTGCGGCTCCGAGGCTGCACGGCCGCCGTCACCGTCCGGCGTATCCACGGCAGCCGAGACCTCGCCCTTTATCAGATTTAGGCCCGAAAGCTCCGCGACGTTTATGGACCCACAGCGGAGCCAAGCCCGGTCGGGTTCCGGTAAAAATATGACCGAGCCTTTTTTTAGGCAGCGCAGTTCCGCTACGGACAGATTGCCCAGGCTCGCCATAATCTGCGTAGGAAGCGGAGTCTGCCAGGTGCGCGCCTCGTGTTGGGGAATTCGCGACGGCGGATAATTTTCCATGTCGACCACTTCCGGGGAGCTGCCTCCAGCGGTCGTTCTGTACCAATATTTAGCCGACAGCTTGCTGATGATAGGCTCAAGAAGGGCGTAGGGATACACCAGGTGGAGGGTACCTTTAGACTCGCCCAGGGTGATCGAAAATCCCGTCAGGATTATCATTTCGTTGGGATGGGTTACCTGGCAGAAAACGGGATTCGTCTCCATGGACGCGATTGCCGGCTGTACCGCTTCGACCTCGAACCAGGCTTTGCCCAGATCGGAGAAAATTCCTTCGAGCAGCGATCCTATCGCAACGTGCTCAAAATCCGTAAGTTCGCCGGAGCCGCTTACGTCGGGAGAGCCTGCCCGACCACGGGAACCGCCACCGCCGAAAAGTCTCTGGATTATGGCATCGCCCGCCTGCCTGTCGATATGCAGGACCACCTGTCCCTTGAGGGGCTCGAGGGTCGCCATAGTCAAAATGCAGGGGGATGAAAGGGGGACGATGAATTCCCCGAAAGTCATTTGATCGACGAGCTCGAGTTTTACGGTGCATACCTGTCTGAGCGACCCTGAAATTTGGACGCTCGCCAGGCGGGCGAAGGTTTCGTGCATCAGCTGCATGGAGCGCATCTGCTCCTTGGAGAATTTATCCGGACGCCTGAAATCGTAGAGTTTAAGGCGATAGTCGCGGTCCAAAAGCGCGCGTTTTCCCAGGATTTGCGTTCCGGGCACGCGGCGTTCATCCATGGTTTCGCTCATGACGGCGCCCCTGCCTTTACCACGTCGGTAATCCTGATGCCGAAGTTCTCGTCTATGACGACCACTTCGCCCCGGGCGATTACCTCCCCGGCGGCATGAAGCTCGATGGGTTCTCCGGCTATGGACTCCAGTTCCAGGATGGTTCCCTTGGCTATCGAGGCCAATTCCCCGATAGTTATTGTTTTTTCACCGATTATCGCCTGGACGCGCACGTTCATTTCGTTGATGGTGCCTGTTTTCATGATTCTGTCTCCTCGCCTGCCTCGAGCATCCTGGTAACGACGAAGGCCGTCCTGCCCCGTTTTTTGGTAATTCTGCCTTCGGCCAGGATAACGCCGCCCGCTTCCAGCAGCGCTTTCCCGTCTTCGTTCGCCGCCATGCTTATTTTTCCGCTGCGACGCGACTTTGCCACGTCGGAGGCGCTCATGAAGCCGCTCGATAGCACGACTGCCGCGTCGAAGCGCAGCATGTCCACGGAAACCCTTTCTTGAATATCGTCCACTGTATCCTCCTTCAACCTGACTCCAAGTATAGGATGGCCGAATCCGGCGGTCTTGCACGATCTTGAATTTCGGGTGCCAAAAAGCGATACGATCTTACGAGAAAAAATTCAATTCGCTGCGTGAATTGAATCGGCTTATCTGGAAGACTGGCGGAAGGCGCGCGGGGATACGCCAATGAGGCGCAGAAAATAGCGGTTGAAGAACGACAGGTTGTTGTAGCCTACGGCGAACGACACGTCGATAATCGGCATGTCGGAAGCCTTGAGGAGCGAGCAGGCATGCCTTATGCGCTGGCGGTGGATAAACTCGAAGAGCGGACAGCCGGCTTTTTCCTTGAATCGGCGCGAGAAATCGCTTACGTTGAGCGCGCAGTTCGAGACGAAAAACTCGAGGGTAAAAGCATCTGCATAATTTTCTTCTATATGATTTATGGCGTCGGTGATTTTCCAAACCTCGCTCCGGGGAAGCTGCGCCGTTGCCCGACTTATAATCGTCATGAATTGCAGGGCCAGCGCGGCTGCCATGGTTTGACAGCCTGACTGCCGGGAATCGAGTTCTGCCTGTATTTGCGCCGCGATAGAGGCTAGACTCGCCCTTACGTCGGCCTTCAGCCTGTCCCCGATATGGGGTAAAAGCACGGCGCGTTTCAGATCTGCGCCGAAGGCGGTGCTTTCTCTGCTGTTGCCGAGTACCGGAAAATTGCCGTGCTCAAAGACAAGGACATTGCCCGTGTTTCGGTTATGAATCTCTTGAATGGACAATGCGCAGCCTTCGTCGGGCTTTCTTGTTTCGAGGGAGAATTCATAAGGAATGCCGTCGAAACGGATTATGAAATAATGGCGCATAGATGCCTGCCATTATGCTTTTGAATGTGAATCGGCGCAAGAAGATAAAAGGCTGTCAGTTTTGGAACTCCAGGATAAATGCCGTGCCGTTGCCGCGCTCGATTCGTATAGTACCATCCAGCTGTTCCGTAAGCACCTGTACCAGCATAAGGCCGAAACCCGTGGAGTTTTCAAAAGTAAGGGATTCGGGCATCCCCTTGCCATTGTCCCGGACGCTGATGGCTATGCGGCCGCCGGTATTAGATGCCGATACCGTAATTATTCCGCCGTCTTTATCCGCAAAAGCATACTTCATGATATTGGTAATCAGTTCATTTATGATGATACCGAGGGGCTGCTGCCTTTTCGCATCCAGCACAAAATCGTCGATGCGTTTTTCCACCTTTACCGCCCGGCCGTTTGGAAAACCGGAAACAATTTCGTCGATCAAGGCAGGAAGGTAGTCTTGTACCGAAACATTGGAAAAACCCGCGGACTGGTACAATTTGTCATACAGAACCATCGTGCTCTGAACTCTGTTTTTCGCATCCTCCAGGGCACTGGCGGCCGATGGCTCTTTGACCGTCTGGGCGTGCAGCGATAAGAGGCTGACTATGGTAGTCATGTTATTCTTGATGCGGTGATGCACTTCCTTGAGTATGAGCTCTTTTTCCGTGAGCAGGGATTGTATCCTGGCTTCGGCAAGCTTGCGGTCGCTTATGTCGCGGACGATTGCCCAGACGCTGGAGGGCTTATTTTCCCGGCTTTTGAGCAGAAAGGCGCGAATCTCCACGGCACAGACGCTGCCGTCCTTCCGGATGTACTCTTTTTCGTAAATATCGGAGTAGCCTCTTCCCAATATTTGTTTCGTGTATGAGTCGGTCTCATGCTTGAAGGATTTCGCGGTAGTTAAGTCTTGATAACTGAAAGCCCTTAGCTCGTTCATGGAGTACCCGAGCATTTTTTGAAAAACCGCGTTGGAGTACAGGATTCTTCCGTCCATGTCGATAAGCACGATGGCATCCATGATTGACTCGTACAGCTGCCTGTATTTGCTCTCGCTTTCCTTAAGCGCTTCTTCGGTTTTTTTTCGCTCCGTAACGTCGATATGCGTGCCGAACATCCGCAGCGGCCTGCCTTCTTTGTCCCACTCGGTTATCTTGCCGCGCCCCTGCACCCACACCCAGCTGCCGTTCTTGTGTTTCATCCGGGACTCGAAATAGTAAAAAGCGGTCTCTCCGCTTACATGCTTCATTAAAAGCTTATTGGCATTAATCGCGTCGTCGGGGTGTTTCAGACGTATCCAGGTTTCCATATTGACCGGCTGCAATTCATCCAGGGTATAGCCCAGAATCCTGGCTGAGGATTCATCCACTATATTTTCGCCCGTCTGGATATTCCATTCCCAAATACCGGTGTTCGTGCCGCTTAGGAATATCTGGAGTTTTTCCTTTTCCTTCAGCAACAGGTTTTCCGATCGTTTGCGTTCTGTAATGTCCAGTCCGGAACTAAAGGCTCCGATGCTTCTTTTGTTTTTATCATCAAATACTATGTTGTTCCAAAGTATGGTTTTCCGTTCTCCAGTCTTTGTGACTACTTCGTTTTCGTGGCTGTCGATGCTGCCTGTTCCACCGTTTTTCCTGCATGCGTAATAGTTTCTGATATCTTTTTTTAGTTCATCGGGGACGCACAAATCTATATAGTTCCTGCCTATAAGCTCCGGCGGCTCATATCCCAGTATCCTGTGCCCGGAATCGTTAAGGAGCAAAATGTTGCCGTCAAAATCCTCTGAAATGATTATTTCAGCCGCCACGTTAAGCAGCAGTTCGGTTGTTTCCTTGCTTACCCGCATGGACTCCTCGATTTTTTTTCGCTCGCTAATGTCGCGCAGAAGTCCTTCTTCGCCGCAATATGTCCCCTGCTTGTCAAAATGGGCATGGGCGTTCAGTTCGAACCAGTAGATAAGGCCGTCACCGGCGATGATGCGAAAGGTAAGGCCCATCGTCTGGGTTCTCTTGTCACGCAGTGCCGATAAAAAGGACGCAATAAGTATTTCCCGGTCATCGGGGTGCACGAAATCAATAAAGGCCTTTCCTATCGATGCTTCCTGATTATAACCGTAGCGCATGAAACTCGCGCTGTTTATGGTCTTGATTTTTCCTTCGCCGTCCAGTGAATAAATTATATCGGGAATATTATCCGCCAGATTTCTATAGTTGGCTTCGCTTTCGGATATTTTTTTATGCGAGTAAAACAACTTGAAAGCCATTTTTATCGAAGCGTCCAGTACGGCAATGGAAGAACCTTTTACCACATATCCATAGGATGTTATCTTCTCGGTTTTTTCGACGACGGATCGTTCGCTATGCGATGATACGAACAGTATGGGAATATCATGGTCTTGGAGTATGAGCTCGGCGGCTTGGGTGCCATCCATACCGGTTCCCAGATCTATGTCCATCAGTACAAGGTCGATTCCCGCGGAGGCTTTTATGGCTGCGACGGCTTTTTCGCCCGATATGGCGGTTTGGACAGAATAGCCGTAGTTTTCAAGTTCTTGTTTTTCGCAGAGGGCGATGATCGAGTCGTCGTCTACAAGAAGAATGCGCTTGCGGATTTCATGAATCATATAAAATCCTCTTTAAACTGAGTGATATAAAAAGTAAATTGGGAAAGAGCCTTTACGTTCGGTTTTTCCAGATACGATATTCTCGTCTACTGGAATCTGCATGTCAAGTTATTTCCAGCTTTGAGCGGCATCGGCTGAATTTTCGTCCATGCATGGAGTGTTGTCAAGCTGATTCCATGGATGTCAGGTTTAATTAAGGAGCTCTTGAGATTACATCGATTGTGATGGGCTGGCAGATCGATTAGCTGCGGCGAAGCGGGTTTTCACGGGCAATTGTTTTTTAATCAATTGCTTGACAAAATCAAACAACCGGGTTTATGGTAATTTTATGGAATACGGACACTTCGATGACGCCATGCGCGAATACGTTATAACTCGCCCCGATACGCCGCTTCCCTGGCTCAATTACCTTGGGCAGGATGAATTTTTCGGGCTCTGCACCAATACCGCCGGAGGTTACACCTTCTGGAAGGACGCAAAACTCCGCCGGCTGACGCGCTACCGCTACAACAACGTTCCGTATGATCTTGGCGGGCGATACTTGTACATCAACGACTCTGGCAGCGTCTGGAATCCTGGTTGGAAACCGGTAAAAGCCAAAAATGTAAGCTACGAATGCCGTCATGGTCTGGGATATACGGTTATTCACGGGGAAAAGGACGGGATTGCGCTAACGCAAACCATGTTCGTCCCACCGGGGGAAAACCTCGAACTCTGGAAAGTCGTCGTAAAAAACAACTCCCCGCTTTCTAAAACCGTCAAAATATATTCCTATCAGGAGTTCTGTTTTTACGAAGCCCTGAACGACATGACCAATTACCAGAGAACCTACTCCATCGGCGAGGTGGAGGTGGAAGGCTCGGCCATCTTCCATAAGACGGAATACCGCGAACGCCGCAACCACTACGCGATGTTCGCCTGCACCCGCGAGATAAGCGGCTTCGACACAAGCCGCGACGCCTTTGTTGGAATCCACGAGGGCCTGCACGAAGCCAAGGTTCCCTTTACGGGAAAGGCGACGAACTCCATGGCTTTTGGGTGGAACCCGATAGGCAGCCACGAAGTGACGCTGACGCTGGAACCGGGGGAAGAGTCGAGCTATGCCTACATACTCGCTTATGTGGATCATGACCTTCTTGGAATGCGGGAAGATAAGTTTACTGCTCCGTTTGTGATGAACAAATCCGCGGGAAACGCCGTGCTGGCAAAATACAGGGTTCCCGGGGCAGTGGACGCGGCTTTTGCGCGGCTAAAGGCGTATTGGGACGAAAACCTGGGCAACTTCCAGGTGGAGAGTCCCGACCCGCACGCCACGCGGATGGCCAACGTCTGGAACCAGTACCAATGCATGGCCACGTTCAACATGAGCCGCTCTGCCTCCATGTACGAAACCGGCATAGGCCGGGGAATGGGCTTCCGGGACAGCAATCAGGATTTACTGGGTTTCGTCCACATGATCCACGATCGCGCCCGCGAGCGCATCCTGGACATCGCGGCTACCCAGCTTTCGGACGGCACCTGCTATCATCAATATCAGCCGCTTACCAAGAAGGGCAACGCCGACGTTGGCGGCGATTTTTACGACGACCATCTGTGGCTCGTGCTTTCCGTCGTTTCCTATATTAAAGAGTCGGGCGACTATTCCATACTCGAAGCGCCAGTAGGCTATGCCGACAAGACGTATGCCAACCAGGCAAAAACAGAGACTTTGCTCCATCATCTGGAAACTTCCATAGCGTATACCATGCAAAAGCGCGGCCCCCATGGACTGCCCCTGATAGGCCATGCGGACTGGAACGATTGTCTGAATCTTAACTGCTTTTCCACCGAGCCTAATGAAAGCTTCCAGACCGCAGGAGACGTAAAGGGTTCCAAGGCTGAATCGGTCATGATAGCCGGACTCTTTCTCCATGCCGCCCGCGAGCTGGCCGAATTGTACGCGTTTCTGGACCGGCCGGCTGATGCGGAACGCATTTCCGCACTGCGCTCGCTTATGCTTGAAACGGTAGAAACTGTGGCATGGGACGGCGAGTGGTATACCAGGGCCTACGACGCCGAAGGCAAGGTAATAGGCTCCAAGACCAATGCGGAAGGCAAAATTTTTATAGAAAGCCAGGGCTGGGCTGTGCTGGGCGGCGCGGGAGCCGAAAACGGCCGCGCCAGGAAGGCGATGGAAAGCGTACACAAACATCTGTATACAAAAAACGGCATCATGCTTCAGCAGCCGGCATACAGTACCTACAACAAGGCTTACGGTGAGGTTACTTCGTATCCGCCGGGAGTCAAGGAAAACGCGGGCATCTTCAGCCATAACAATACCTGGATACATCTTGGCTGGTGCCTCTTGGGAGACGGCGACCGCGCCCTCGAATACTACCACTCGATCTGCCCCTCCAAAAAGGAAGAACAGATCGATACCTACCGTTCCGAGCCCTATGTGTATGCTCAGATGACCGCGGGCAGGGACGCCCCCTGTTTCGGCGAGGCCAAGAACAGCTGGCTTACGGGCACCGCGGCATGGACCTTCGTCGTAGTCAGCCAGGGGATTTTCGGCATCAAGCCCGAATATTCCGGCCTGTGGATAGATCCCTGCATACCCAAGTCCTGGCCGGGTTTTTCCGCCGTGCGGAAATTTCGCGGCGCCACCTTCAATATCGTGGTAAAAAATCCCATGTCGGTTTCGAAAGGTGTCAAAAAAATTACGGTAGACGGCGTAAGCGTAGCGCTGCAAGGATCCAAGGCAATTATCCCCTTGGCTGAGCCTGGAAGCATCGTGAGGGTAGAAATCGAGCTCGGTTGACCGTTTTTGGAGGATTCAATGTTACTTGCCGGTTTCAAGCAACTTTTGCTTGTTGTGTTTTTGCATTTTGATATAGTATGCAGCCATGAAATTTCCTGAACTGGACACCAAAAGCATTCGTCTCCTCAAAGAACTGTGGCGGTTTCCGCTTATAAGCCGGACGGATCTTGTGGAGCTTACCGCGCTCGACCCTGCCGCCGTGAGCCGAAGCATGGCGGGCCTTTTGGAACTTAAGATGGTGACGGAAGTATCGGAAGGGGATGCCGGACCCCAGGGCGGGCGCAAACCGGTAAAGCTGTGCATCCACCCCGATTATGGCATCGTGCTGGGGCTTGAGTTCCATTCCGTTTTTTGCGATGTGGTGTTCGTCAATTTCCAGGGTAAAGCCTTTGAGTCCATGCATATACCCAACTCCAGCCAGGATCTGGACTTGCTAGACCGCTTAAAGACGGTCTGGGACGCCATACTGCTGCATGTTCAGAATAAAATTTACAATATTATGGGGATGACCATAGGATTTCCGGGAATCGTCGACCCTGACAAGGGACTATTACTGCTTTCCAATCCGCTGGAAATTACCCAGCCGTTGGAAGTAGTGCGTATTATGGAAGACTATTGCGGTTTACCGGTGCTGATAGAAAATGATGTGCGCTGCTGCTGTTTTGCCGAGCTTTCGCATGTAAAACACGAGGATACCAAGGATTTTATGTTTGTATTGGGAGAATTTCGGCGCAACAAGCTCAGAAACGCCCCGTTTGACGGAATCGCCCTGGGTTTGGGCCTGGTATTGGATGGAAAAATTTTCCGGGGCGACAGCAATGCTGCTGGTGAATTCAGAAGCGTATACCACGAAAATCTCCCCGTAAGCTCCCAGTTTGCCATACCCGATGAAGTATTGATAAAATTAGAACATTCCCTGGAAGTGCAAAAAATATTTTCCCGCGAGCTTGGCCGCAATCTAGCACTGGTGGTAAATATCCTTAATTTGCCCAAACTGGTCTTTGGCGGCTCTCTATCCATTTTTGGCCAGGGCTTTCTTGACCAGATAAGGGGCGAAATCGAGCACAACTGGCAGTACCCCAAACAGGGCAACGTGACCATGCAATATTCGGCCTATGGCGATCATTCGGTGGCTTACGGAGCCGCGATCATGTTTCTATTTCATATTTTGAGTATTTGAACCTGAAAACAACATAAATTTTGAAATTAAACAGGTGATAAAAATAAATAAAAAAGTTGCTTGCAAAAATCAATAAACCGATTTACCATACACCAATCATCTCCAGGATTTCTTAGTAGGAGGACTTTATGACAAGAACGAGTCGAATTATTTTGGCTCTGGTTGCGATGTGCATGGCGGTTACGGCTTTCGCCGCGCCTTTGCCCCGCAATGAAACCCTATATTTCAACGGGCAGCAGTGGGGACCCGTTGCCGGTTGGAATCCCTATTCTTCCAACAACAACAACGCGTTAGGCGTCGCCCAGCAGGACAACGCCCGCGTTCCCATCTTCGAGACACCGTACATTTATAACATGATCGACGGCAAACAGTATCCTTTGCTGGCCGACGGCATGTGGGTATGGAATGCCAAACGCACCGAGATAAGCTTCAAGATCAAGGCAGCCGCAAAGTGGAGCGACGGCACGGCGGTAACTGCCGCAGACGTAGCCTACACCTGGGATGCCAACATCAAGTACGAGACCCAGGCCGGCGTTAATTCCAAGGACTACATCGACAGCATTACGGCAGTGGATGCCAGGACTGTACTGATTAAAGCAAAGCTTGGAACAGACGGCAAGCCGGTAAATCCGCTGCAGGTCATTTCCTATGTAAGCAGCAATTATGTCGTGCAGAAAGCATGGACCAAGAAACTGGAAGCGCGCACAGGCGGCGATGCAACCAAATTCAAGGCCGATCCCGCCGACGATTTCGTTTCTTCGGGACCGTATACCAAATTCTTCACCGATGAGACCAAGGTAGTTTTTATCCGCGACGACAAGTACTGGGGCCAGCATGCTTCCATGTGGGGCAAGCTTCCCGTTCCCAAGTACCTCGCGCACATGATGTTCGCCGACAACAACGCCGGCTTCGCAGCCTTGAAGGCCGGTGAAGTGGACGTAAGCCAGCAGTTTAACGCCAATATCCAGGATTTGTGGCTCAAGGACAAGCTCCCCATATCCACCTACCTTGCTACGGCTCCCTATGGAATCGGCGCAAGCCTTCCTACCGCTTTCTATAACATGAAATCCCCCGGCCTCGACCAGGTTGCGGTACGCAAGGCGATTGCCATGGCAGTCGACTATGCAACGATCATCGCAAACGCGATGACCAACCAGTCCGCTACCTTTACCCAGGTTCCAAGGTCGCTCATGAATCCTACCGCCGGCGAGCAGGCGCTTTATGACAAGGCAGCCGTCAAGAGCCTCCAGTGGGCAGGAAAAGACAGCGCAGGCGCCATCAAGCTTCTCGACGCAGCCGGAATCAAAGACACCAACGGCGACGGCTGGCGCGAATACAACGGAAAGAAACTTTCCTATGTAGCAACCTGTCCCAATGGCTGGTCGGACTGGCAGGCCGCAATCGAAGTCGTTGCCGCAGCCGGCAAGACAATCGGCATAGAAATTACCACCAACTATCCCGAGTGGTCAGTGTACCAGACCGTAGTAACCAATACCCCCCTTCCTGCCGGTTATGATATTTTAATGATGTGGAGCGACGGTGCCGGTCCGACCCAACCCTGGGGACGAATCCGCCATCTGATCAGCAGCGAATTTGCCAACACTTCCAACAACTGGAACGGTAACTGGGGCGGCTATGTTAACCCCGCGGCCGATGCGCTGATCAAGGCTATACCCGGCGAGAGCGATGCCGCAAAACTGAAAGCGGCCTACACCAAGCTGGTTAGCATCTATCTTACCGACGTTCCGTCCTTTACCCTTATGTATCGCCCCCAGTCGTTCCATGCCGTTAACGAAAGCGTGTGGACAAACTTCCCCCGCGGTGACGATGGTTCCAAACCGGCCATCCCCCCGCTCGACCTTACCGATGGTTACAGTATCGCGGGACTTTATAAACTGAAGCTCGCAAAGTAAACTTTCGTAACTAACAGCCATGTTCCGCGTAAGCGGGCATGGCTGTTCTCTTGTTTGGCTGGTGAAAATCGATTTGGGGAGGTGTTGAGTTGAAAGGGTACAGCCAGTATTTCCTCAAAAAATTGGGTTGGTTTTTCATAACGTTCGTTTTTGCCTTCCTGCTGAATTTTATTCTGCCGCGTTTAATGCCAGGCGACCCCGTCGCGGTCATTACACAGAGGGTAACGCAGGGTATGTCTAGCCAGGCAGGAGTCTCAAAGATTTACCAGGAATATTCCGAGCTGTTCGGCACCAATAAACCCATGCTGGAACAATTCGCACTGTACATAAAGAATGTGGCAAAGGGTAATTTCGGCATATCGTTCAGCCAATACCCAAGGCCCGTCGCGAGCATTATCCGGGATTCTATCGGATGGACGATGTGCCTGCAGTTCCCCGCGATTCTCGTGGGATGGCTTATAGGGAATTTGTTGGGCGCGCTGGCGGCATATCTTAAAGGAAGCTTCGATAGAGTATTCATGCCCGTCAGTATTTTTATTAGCAATTTTCCCGCCTTTGGAATGGCAACCATCATGCTGGTTATTTTTGGCATCACGCTAAAATGGTTTCCTATTTCCGGCGGTTACGGGTTTGACCAAATTCCCAATTTTAGCCTGGCATTCGCCTGGTCGGTTATCCTGCACTATCAGCTGCCGTTCTGGTCCATCGTGCTCATCTCCATAGGCGGACAGGCTATCGGAATGCGTTCCATGTCCATCTATGAGCTGAACGCGGACTATGTAAAATACAGCCGCTTTTTGGGCATCAAAGACCGCAAGATTATAGGCTACGTATTCCGGAACGCCATGCTTCCGCAGGTGACGGGCCTGGCTCTGTCCATTGGAACAATGGTCGGCGGCGCGTTGGTGGCCGAGATTATATTCAGCTACCCGGGGCTCGGCAACACGATACTCAAGGCTGTTGTGGGGCAGGATTATCCGCTGATATCGGGCGTGACGCTAATAATCACGTTGATGGTTCTAAGCGCGAATTTTATCATTGAAATGATATATGGCCTCATTGACCCGCGCATAAAAGCAACACAGGCCGATTAAGGAGCGAGGCAAGCATGAAAAACAGGGTTCACCAGGTCTTTCGCTCCCCGAAATTCCTCATCGGTTTCGTCATATTTACGATTATTCTTTTGACGACGGTTGTTTATCCGCTCATCGTAAAAGATCCGCCCCTGGCGATTATCGGGCAAGGTACTTTTTTCGAGCCAGGGATTTACGTAAATCTTTTTGACAGCATCAATTCAAAGCGCTACATGCTTTCCCTCGAGGATGCCGCCGCAAAGCGGATAGCCAGCAAGCTGGGAAATGAAGAACGCCTTGACATGAAAGCGTGGCTTTTAGCGGCCGGTGTGCCTGAAAATGACATTGATATAAGCGACAATGCCAAGCTGATGGACCTTTGGGTAAGCGCGTATGATCCGGCCAAGGAAGTGGACATGACCTCTGCCAAGCGGAATTATTACGCGAGGCTGGATCAATCCCTCAAGGGCGTCCTTGGAACCGAGGGAGCTACCATTGCTGCCATAAATGCGCAGACGGAAACACTCGAGCAGACGGATAGCGTCCAGCAGACCGATTACATAAATATCAGCCAGGTGCCCGTAGTTAGGATACTGCCCCTGGGTACCGACAACTTTGGCCGCGATATGCTTACCGAGCTGGTCGCGGCAACCAGGACGTCGCTGCTGATAGGTTTCGTAGCAGGGATAATCGCTACCTTAATCGGCTTGATACTGGGCCTGCTTGCAGGCTATATCGGCGGCTGGGTGGACGACATCATCATGTTTTTTACGAATCTTTTTACCGTTATTCCCAGCTTCGTGCTGCTGATCCTGATTTCGTTCAGCATCGGGCAGGAGCAAAGAGGCGCCTTTACGGTTGCGGCGGTAATAGGCTTTACCTCGTGGGTGTGGACGGCCAGGGCGGTGCGGGCGCAGGTGTTTTCGCTGCGCAACCGCGATCATGTAAATCTGTCCAAATTATCGGGCCACTCGATTGCACGGATAATCCTTCGGGACATTCTGCCTTACATAGCCTCGTACGTGATTATGGCGCTGATTCTGCAAATCTCCTCGGGCATTTTGGCGGAGGCGGGTTTGTCGATACTTGGCCTGGGTCCCAAAACCACCGACGTACCCACCCTGGGTCTGATGATGAACTGGGCGATGATCTACTCGGCTCATGTAACGGGGAAATGGTGGGCCTATGTACCCGTTCTCGTAACCATAGCCATGGTTTCGTTCTCGATGAATTTGATGAATACCGGTCTTGACCAGGTGTTTAATCCGGCATTGCGGGAGTAGGTGGGAGATATGTCTAGAGTAATGCTGGAGATCAAGGACCTGACCACAAAATATGTTACCCGCTTCGGGGAAAACGTCTATGCCGTGGATCACGTTTCCCTGAAAGTCGAAGAAGGTAAATCCCTGGGAATTTCGGGGGAATCGGGCTGCGGAAAATCGACGCTCGCGCTGAGCCTCATGGGATATTATTTTCCTCCGCTGTATTATACGAGCGGCGACATAATCATAGACGGCAAGAATATTTCGGGCATGGATCCCGACGAAGTGCGCAAGACCGTATTGGGCAGGGAGATCGCGTATATCCCCCAGTCGGCCATGAATGCCCTTAATCCTACCCAGCGGATAATCCACTTCGTGGAGGACGTAATTCAGGCGCATGCTCCTTCGATGACCAAGAAGGACATTCTGGGCCTGGCCAAGGAATGCTTCGCCGTTTTGGGGCTACCGGCGGAAGTTCTGCAGAAGTATCCGGTTGAGCTTTCGGGGGGCATGAAGCAGCGCACGGTGATAGCCATTTCCGTCATACTTTCCCCGAAGGTATTGATAGCGGACGAACCGTCGTCCGCGCTGGATGTTACATCGCAGAAGATGGTTATCAAGATGCTGCGCGACTTGATGGAAAAAGGCATCATCAAATCGATGATCTTTATTACGCACGAGCTTCCGCTGCTCTACAATGTGACCAACGATATCATGGTAATGTACGCCGGCCAAATCGTGGAGAAAGGCAGCGCTAAGGAAGCCGTGTTTACCCCGCTTCATCCCTACGCCAAAGGACTCATGGGCTCCATCATCGTGCCGGAAAAAGGTCTGCGCGGGGCCAAGCTGTCCGCCATTCCCGGTGTGCCGCCGAATCTTAAAAACCCGCCCGCCGGCTGCAGGTTTGCCGAGCGCTGCCGTTACGTGCTGCCGGAATGCACTCTGCATTCCATAGATCTTCGCGATGCCGGGGACGGCCGCACCTACCGCTGCATCCTGTCCGAAGAACAAATGACGGAGGCAAGAAAAAATGGCTGACGAAAAAAAAATATGCCTCAGCGGCACCGGATTTACCAAGGTGTTCGGATTCGGGCGAAACGAAACGCTGGCCGTGGACCATGTGGACTTTAATTTTTACGAAAGCGAAATCATTTCCATCGTGGGCGAATCGGGCAGCGGAAAGACGACTCTGGCCAAGATGCTTCTTGGCTTGATCAGCAGTACCGCTGGTGAAGTTTATTTTCAAGGCAAGAAACGCGACATAAGCTCGCAGAAAAAAAAACAGGAATACTGGAAAAACATACAAGCCATATTCCAGGATCCGTTCTCGTCTTACAATATCTTCAACAAGATAGATTCGGTGCTTTTGGATTGCATCAACATGCGCGGAGGCAGAAAGCTGCCATATGCCAAAAAAGTGGAAATGATGGCGGAGGCGTGCAGCTTCGTAAACCTGAAATTCGCGGAACTGACCAACAAGTATCCGTTCGAGCTTTCCGGCGGGCAGATGCAGCGCCTGATGATAGCCCGCATTTTCCTGCTCAAACCCAAGATACTGTTGGCTGATGAGCCCACCTCGATGATCGATGCCTGTTCCCGCGCCACCATCCTGGAAATGCTGCTGCAATTAAGAAACGAAACCGGCATGACGTTAATATTCATTACGCACGATATAGGCCTGGCGTATTTCGTATCCGACAGCGTATACATCATGGAGCATGGAAAGTTCGTGGAGAGCGGAACCGCCGACGAGGTAATCCTGCATCCCAAGGAAGCCTACACCCGGCGGCTGATAAACGATGTTCCCAAGATTCATGAAGTATGGGATCTTTCAACGGTATGAAGCAAGAAGGCAAACCCTGGCTCGATGCAAACCTTGCGGTCGGGGAGCGGGTAGAGTTGCTGCTTTCGGCCATGACTTTGGCAGAAAAAGCCGGGCAGCTGATGCAGCTTCCCGGTCAGGGGACGTATCTCGAACTGATACGTGCACGCCATGTCGGCAGCCTCCTGCACATCAACGGCTCGGATGCCGACGCCGCCATCGACGCATCCCTGGAAACCCGTCTGGGCATTCCGGTGCTGCTTGCGGACGACGCGATACATGGCCATTCCTTCTGGGCGGGCGCTACCATATTTCCCACCCAGTTGGCGTTGGCCTGTTCGTGGGATACGAAATTGCTCGGCGACGTAGCCCGAGTTACCGCCCGTGAAATGCGGGCGACCGGCTTAAAATGGAATTTTTCTCCCGTTCTGTGCATCGCGCGAGACCTACGCTGGGGAAGAGTCGGAGAGACTTTCGGGGAGGACCCCTTCCTTATCGGGGAGTTCGCCATGGCCATGATCGAGGGCTACCAGGGGAGCGGGCTCGCCGACCCCGACGGAGTCCTTGCAACGGCGAAACATTACGCCGGCTATTCGGAAACGTTGGGCGGACGCGACGCCTCGGAAGCCGATATTTCGCGGCGCAAGCTCGCATCCTGGTTTCTGCCGCCGTTTGAACGGGCGGCCCGGGGCGGCTGCCAGGCTTTTATGACCGGCTATCAGGCGATGGACGGCGTTCCGTCCACGGCCAGCCGCTGGCTGCTGCGCGAAAAGCTCAAGGAAGAATGGGGCTTCGGCGGCATTCTCGTAACGGACTGGAACAACGTCGGCTACCTGGTAACGGACCAGCGCATATGCGCCGACTACGCCGAAGCCGCCGCGCTTGCGATTCAATGCGGCAACGACATGATCATGTCTACGCCCGAATTTTTTGAAAGCTGCCAGGAAGCGGTATCCCGCGGAATCTTGAGCATGGCCGACCTGGATGATACGGTTCGCCGGGTTCTCGGTTTAAAATTCCGCATGGGCCTGTTCGAGAATCCGGGGAAATGCGATACGGTCGCCTTGAGCCAGATGGCCTGTCCGGCGCACCGGGAGGTAAATCTCCGCGCCGCCAGGCAGTCGCTTGTTCTGCTGCGCAACGATACCGTGGCCGGCCGGCCGTTCCTGCCTTTGGATCCGCTGGTTCCGCGAACCATCGCGCTGCTTGGTCCCAACGCGGACAATACTCTGGCGCAGCTGGGCGACTGGAGCCTGGGTTCCGGCCAGATGACCGGACCAAGCGGCACTGCCCACCCCAGGGCCAGCATCGTAACGGTGGCAGACGGCCTTTCTAGGCTTTTGCCCGCGGACTGGAAATTGTGCGGCGAGGAAAAGCTTGCGGAAGCCGATCTTGCGGTCATGGTGCTTGGAGACGATCTCTCCTTGATAGGTGAAGGAAAAAGCACGGCCACGCTCGAGCTCCAGGACGGCCAGATAGAGCTGGCCGAGCGCGTAATTGCCTCGGGAATACCCGTGGCCGTCGTGCTTATAAATTCCAAACCTCTGGTGCTCCCAGGATGCCTCTCCAAGGCGCAGGCCATTATCGAAGCCTTTAATCCGGGCATGCAGGGCGGCATTGCGATCGCGGAGGCATTGTTCGGCCTGGTGAATCCCGGCGGAAAGCTGACGGTCTCCATTCCCGTGCACGTGGGGCAGCAGCCGGTATGGTACAACCAGGTAAAAGGCCAACATGGAACCCGCTACGCCGACCTGGGCCAGGAACCCGCGTTTGCCTTCGGTTACGGCTTAAGTTATACTAAATTCACTTTCGGGAAACCCCGCCTGTCGTCGAAGCGGCTGGGCATGCGGGACCGTCTCGTCCTGGAAATGGAGTTGCAGAACGACGGGAGCCGCCGGGGCGTCGAAGTGGTGCAGCTCTATATTGAGGATTGCGTAACGTCGCTTACCTGGGCATCGAGGGAACTCAAGGCCTTCCGGAGGATCGAACTGGAAGCCGGAGCATCGACTTCCGTTCGATTCGAGGTACCCGCCGGCGAGCTGAGCATCGTTGATGCGGAGGGGAAGCGGATCGTCGAACCCGGACGGTTCAGAGCTCTTGTGGGGAACTCGTCGCGCCTGGGGGATCTTCAAGCATTGGAATTCGAAGTGGTCGGAGATTGAAGGGGGAGGTTCCATGATTGAGTCGCACGATGGCTGGTTGCGGGATGAGGCGGGACGAGCGCTGATTCTCAGGGGCTGCAATGTGGGCGGTGACTGTAAAACTCCGTACCGCAAAGACAATGCGCTTCCTTCCCCCGATGAATTTTACGATTACGCCAAGGCCAGCTTTACGGGACGACCGTTTCCCGAAGCCAAAGCCGATGAACACCTCGACCGTTTGGCTCGCTGGGGGTTCAATGTACTTCGCTTTCTCGTAACCTGGGAAGGCCTGGAACCAAAAGGCCCCGGCTTGTATGACGATGAATATTACGACTACATAGAACGAATCGTCGCAAAAGCTTCCGCGCGCGGCTTGAAGGTATTCATCGATCCGCATCAGGATGTGTGGAGCAGATGGACGGGCGGCGACGGAGCCCCCGCCTGGACCCTGGAGAAAGTGGGTTTTTCACTGCGGAATCTGCACCGCAGCGGAGCCGCTTTCGTACACGAGGAAGCGGGAGACCCTTACCCGCGCATGCTCTGGCCTGCCAACTACAACCGCCTTGCCTGCGCGACCATGTTTACCCTGTTTTTTGCCGGCGACGACTTTGCGCCGTCGCTGCGCATCGACGGCCAGGATGCAAAAACGTTCCTGCAGGGCCATTACATAGCCGCAGTGGCACGGCTTGCCGGTCGCCTGGCTAAGTATGACAATGTAATCGGCGTGGATACCCTGAACGAGCCAGGCGACGGCTTTATAGCCCTCGGCGACGCTTCCAGGCTTCAGCGCGCCTTGACAAAAAACGGACCCATGCCAAGTCCCTTCGAGGCGATGATGGCAGGCTCGGGATATGCCGTCGATGTAAATGTCTTCGGAGTGCGCCGGGGAGGGCAGCGCATTATCGGGCAGGCTCGATTAGGCGAGGCGGGTTTATCCGCGTGGGCGGATAATGGCGACTGCATCTGGCGCAAAGAAGGCGTGTGGGATGAAGTGAGTGGCAAGCCAAAATTGCTGAAACCGGGGCACTTCGGCTCGGTGCGCGGCAGGAAACCGAATTTCGTATCCGACTACCTGCAGCCTTTTGCCCGCAGTGTCGGGGAAGCCGTTTCGAAAGCCGCCGAGTCGAAGCGCTTCCTGCTTTTCGTCGAAAGCGTACCCAACCAGGAACACCCCCGGTGGTTAAATTCCGATAACGGGAAGACCGGGATTCGCGGCGTCGTCAATGCCGGTCACTGGTATGACGGCATCACCCTGCTGCTCAAGCACTGGTCGGGCTTCCTGGCGTATGATCCGGAAACCGGCCGATTCCATTTTGGTCCCCGAGCGGTTCGGCGCTACTTTGCCGAGCACTTGGCGCGGATCCGCAGGCACGGGCTGGCGGCAATGGACGGCGCCGCCACGCTTATCGGGGAGTTTGGCCTTCCGTTCGACATGAACGGCGCAAAAGCCTACCGCAGCGGCGACTACAGGCTCCAAGTCGACGCCTTGAGCGCCTACTACGATGCCTTGGACGCAAGCCTTCTTTCCGCGACCGTCTGGAACTATACCGCGAGCAATACGCATGCCCGCGGCGACGGCTGGAACGGCGAGGATCTCTCCGTCTTCTGCCGCGATGATTATGCCGCCGGCCGCAGCGAGTCCGGAAACCCCGCCGACGCTGGGGGACGCGCCTTGCGCGGCTTCGTGCGGCCCTTCGCCCGAGCCGTGGCCGGCACGCCAACCTTAATGCGGTTCTCCGTGCGTACCGGAAAATTCGAGTTTGAGTTCATTCCCGATGCCAGCGGAAACTCCAGCCAAATCTTCGTACCCGCGATCCACTACCCGCAAGGCTTTTCTGTCTCTGTTAAGAATTGTTCATATTCGATGGACGGAATTTCCGGTGGGAACCAGATCCATGTTCTGGCAGACGAGGGGTCGGCTTCGTGCCGAATCGTGATTCGCAGAACCGTGCCCTAGCGTTGTCAAGTTGAAGCCGTTGTCAGCAGAAATTCTTAAAAACATTTTCTATTTTTATTTTTCCGGGTAAACGATAAATATCATAATCTGAATCAATACTAATAATACTTCTAATATTGGTTTGTTCAGCTGCAATTAATATAGTTGCATCTGCAAAATCCATAGGCCTGTCACTATATTTCTTTGTAAGCTCAATGATTCTAGAAATATCTTTTTGATGAATTTCAACTAATAATACACCTTCATTCATAACCCATTCAAAAAACATGATTTGTACTTTAGCATTAAAATCCAACATATGTGATACTTCAGTTAATACTGCAAGAGTAGTTACAAATTTGAATTTTTTATCTTTTATAAAATCAAGAATTTTATCATGGTAGTTGTCGTCTTTATCAAATAAAGCTATTAACAAGCTGTTGAAAAAGCTTGTTGCTTTGTCAACAGCCTTCAACATTCCTCGCATTTGATTACAAATGCTACGGTAATGTTACATTTTGGAAGTGTTGAATATCCTCATCCGAGGTTTTTCAACACCCTTTTAAAAAGCCGGAAATAATGCCAGCTGTAACAGTTTTTTTTGAAAAAGAACCAATTTTAGAAAAAGAGAAGAACAAAAGTATTATTGAAATTCCGTTTAAAATATAGTAAATAAAATATGATGTTCCTTTTTACACACTCAAAAGCAATTCCCCTGTAGCGATTAACAGGCTGTTGAAAAAGCTTGTTGCTTTTCCAACAACCTTAAACATTCCTCGCATTTGATTACAAATGCTACGGTAATGTTACATTTTGGAAGTGTTGAAAATCCTCATCCGAGGTTTTTCAACACCTTGTTAATGAGTATTTTTGAATTTCAGTTAATGCTTTGAAATATTCATTGGAAATAGTAACCGTTTCAATACATCGATTTGAAGAAAAATATATTGATATACTAATAAAAGACAAGATGATTGAGAAAATTGTTAGATTGTTATATTATTTTATAATCAAGATAATGAATAGCGATAAATAGAATAACACCATTAAAATATTGCTAACTATAGGGGACCTCTGATAACCTTGTTGGTTATCAGAGGTCCCTCGCTGATTCCTTACAGGAATGAGTTTTTTTAATGGTAGGCCTCTAAAAACTTCAGTTTTGAGA
>JANNSO010000003.1:0-42121 GCA_031402655.1 Spirochaetota bacterium
ATCGATGTCCAGGAGTATGGCGATATCGTTGGACGCGGAGGGGAGTGCGCTTATCTGCTTTTTTTTCTGATGATAACCGAGTTCCCTTACGGCCTGGCGCACTTTCTCCTGGGTTTCAGGGGAAATCCGGCCTTGGTTCGAAAGAACCAGGGATGCAGTCGTAAGTGAAACTCCCACTCTTCGCGCGACATCATCAAGTGTGACCTTGCTAGCCATTGTATCCTCCGCAGGTAAAATTTTACCTTAGTTTTAAAAAAAATGCAAGAAAAATCTTACAAATCAGGATAAATAAACCAAGATAACTGCTTAATATTACTAATATTTGTTGACAAATACCAATACAGTGCTATTCTAATAAAATTAATAGGTTCTGCGTTTTGAAGAGGAGCATGTTATGAGAAGATTCGGTCAAGTCATCAAATTGAAACCCGGCGTACTTGAAACGTATACCCGATATCACACAGACATATGGCCCGAAGTGGCTAAAATGATTGCCGATTGCAATATTCGTAATTACTCCATCTACCATATTGACGGGTCTCTTTTTGCTTATTTCGAATACCACGGCGCGGATTTCGATTCCGACATGGCAAGGATGGGCGAGGATCCGAAAACCCAGGAATGGTGGGCGATCATGAAACCTATGCAGGATCCTATCCCCGCACGGGCCGAAGGAGAGTGGTGGGCAGGAATGGATGAAGTCTTCCATCAAGACTGAAGGCTGAAAAGGAAGTGACGAAATGGAATTGACGAGAACGGCCGTGTGCCAGGCCAAATTGGAACGTATGAATAAGACACTCAGGCATGAACAGCCCGACAGGATACCGATCTCGGATTTCTACTGGTCAACGTTTATTTCCCGTTGGAGGAAGGAGCTTAACCTTCCCGCCGATGCCGACATTTACCGGTATTACGACCACGACTGGATTTGCGTGACGCCAAACATGGATCCGCACATTAAGCCCTTCATCGTCATCAAGGAGACCGAGGAAGACGTGATACTCAAGACTGGTTTCGAGTCGGTAATCCGGAAGAAGCTCGGGACGCAGATGCCGTATTTCGAGAGTTTCGGAACGGACGACCTGGAGAAAATGGCCGCCTTTCATTTTGACGATCCCGCGGATAATCGCCGGTTCTTCAAGGCGGGCGATGACCAGCTCAACGGAATCGGCGACGTCATCACCCGCGATATTCCTGCGTGGATCGACCGCGTCAAATCCTACTACGAGGACTTTCCCGTCTACGGATCGGTCTGCGAAGGCCACGAATACGTGTGGCGGATCATTGGCACGGAGAACGTTCTCCTGTGGCTGAGCCTGTACCCCGACGAACTCGGCGCTTTTATTCGAAAAATTGGTGATTTCCTCGTAGGCCTTACGAAGGCGCAGATCAAGGCTGCCGACGGCATGCTCGCCGGCATGGTAATCTGGGGAGACGTTGCCTACCGCAACGGCATGCTGTTCTCGCCTGCCATGTGGCGCCAGCACTTCAAACCCATCGTAGCCGCTCAGATCGAAGCCTGCCACGAGGCCGGCCTACCAGTCATATACCATGGCTGCGGCAACGCTCACGAAATATTCGGCGACTTTATCGAGCTTGGGCTCGACGCTTACAATCCGCTCGAGGCAAAGTCCGGGCTCGACGTCGTCGAGATCCGCAAAAAATACGGCCACCGGATGGGCTTCTGCGGAAACATCGACGCTCTCGCCTGGGCTAATGATCCTCTGCCCGAATTGGAGGCTCAGGTCATGCGCAAGCTTAATGCCGCCAAGGGCGGGGGCTACCTGCCGCAGTCCGACCATTCCGTGCCGAGCAACGTATCGGTAGAACGCTACGAATTCGTGCTTAACCTACTCAAGAAGCACGGCAAGTATCCGCTTGACCTGGGAGTTTGGGACGATCCGTCCATTCCTGGAGGTGCGCGATGACCGAGGGTGAAAAAGAGATCGGACTCGCCCTTGAAATGAAGAGCGTAAGCAAGCGATTTCCCGGAACCATTGCAGTAGATGATGTAAGCTTCAAGGTGTATGCGGGCGAGGTGCATGCGCTGGTGGGCGAGAACGGTGCGGGAAAATCCACCCTTATGAAGATGCTCGCCGGTTCCTTCGACGACTATACCGGCCAAATATGCGTCAACGGCAAAGAAGTTAAGCTTTATTCCCCGACCGCGGCCAAGAAGTACGGTGTCGGCATGATCTACCAGGAGTTGAGCCTTGCCAGGCCTATCAGCATCACCGAGAACCTGCTCGCTGGCAGGTTGCCCGGAAAAGGCGCATTCTACAATAGGAAACACGCCAGGACGCTCGCCAAGAGCCTCCTTTCCAAGGTTGGGCTCGATCTCAACCCGGATCTCCCCATCGAGGACATAAGCCAGCACGAGGCCCAACTCGTCGAGATCGCGAAGGTGCTCGGGAACAACCCCTGCATCCTCGTTATGGACGAGCCGACGAGCGCACTTTCCCGCGAGGAAGTGGAGCGGCTTTTCGGGATCATCAAGATGCTCAAGAACAGGGGCATCGCCATCGTTTACATATCCCACCATCTTCCCGAGATATTCAGGATCGCCGACCGCGTAACCGTCATGCGCGACGGCAAGAAAATCGCGTCGAGGCTTTTAGCCGAGATCAACCGGGAGGAGATCGTCCAGATGATGGTGGGCCGATCGGTTAAGGAATTTTACAAGCGGGACGAGCGGAAGATAGGGGATGTGCGGCTGCAGGTGAGGGGACTGTCCCGTCTGGGCTTTTTCCACGACGTTTCGTTCGAGGCGAAGGCCGGCGAGACCGTCGGTATCTGCGGGCTTTCCGGCGCAGGGCGCAGCGAGCTGGCCAGGGTGCTGGCAGGGCTCGACGCCGCAGACGCAGGCACAATCCAGCTTGACGGCAAGAGCGTAAAGTCAAGGACCATGGCCGATGCACTGTCGCAGGGCATCGCCTACCTGACCGAGGACCGCAAGCACGAGGGCCTGGCCCTGCGCCTCCCGGTCGGCGACAATATTCTCTCCGCCATAACGGATCGCCTTTCGACCTTCATGGTCTATTTAAAGGAAAAAGGCGCGCCGCTCGTAAAATCCCTGATAGGTGAACTCGAAATTTATCCACCCGATTCCAAGCGTACGGTGGGAAATCTTTCAGGTGGAAATCAACAGAAAGTCCTGCTTGCCAAATGGCTCGCGAGCAAGCCCAAGGTGCTCATCCTCGACGAACCCACTCGCGGAGTGGATATCGGCGCTAAGATGACCATTCATGCTTCCATAGAGAAATTGGCCAGGGAGGGCTGCACCGTGCTACTTATTTCTTCTGACCTGCCGGAGCTCGTCGGGCTTTCTGACCGGGTCTTTATCATGCGAAAAGGGCATTTTACCCGCGAGATGGCCTTCGAGGAATGCAGCGAGGAAAGCCTGCTGCTTGCCGCCAATGGCGAAGGGGGTGCATGATGGCCGACTCGATCAGCAGCGATAGCCGTACCCTTGGTTCCAACGCCTTCGGGAAGCTCGTGAGCGCCATGGGCGTCTACGGAGTCGCGCTCCTGTTCCTCGCCGCCGGCGCACTGCTTCAGTTTACGGGAGTCATACGCGGGTTTCTTTCGATTCCGAACATGCTCAACATCATCGACGCGGTCGCACTCGTGGGCATCGTCGCGGTAGGGATGTCCTTCGTGACGTACTCGGGGCATTTTGCCGACATGTCGATTCCGACCACGATGGGATTCACCGGCTACATCTGCATCGAGCTTCTCCGTTTCGGTTTCGTCCCTGCCATAGCCGGTGCCCTGGCCGTGGGTCTTCTTATCGGGCTCGTCAACGGTTTCGTGGTGGGAAGGCTCAAGGCCAACCCCATCATCTGGACCCTCGCGCTCAACTACGTGACCATGGGCGTTATTCGGCTTGTGTGGGTGAACAAGCAGATATACCCGGACATGCAGGGCTCGAGCCCTGAGGCCGTTGCGCTCTTCGACGGCATCTACCGGCTGCGGTTCTTCGGCATCATAGGGCTTCCGGTTATCATACTCATAGTGCTGGTAATAGTCGGCCAGTTCGTGCTTACCTCCACCTCGTTCGGGACCAAGCTCAAGCTCACCGGCTCCTCGCTCCGCTCCGCCAAATTCTCGGGCATCAATGTCGAGCGCGTCATCGCCTCGGCCTTCGTAATAACGGCCTTTACCGCGACTATCGGAGGGCTGGCCGTTACTTCGCTATCCCGGGTGGGCGCCTGGTACAACGGCGCCGGCTACGACTTCAAGGCGGTCACGGCCATCGTCATCGGCGGCATGACGCTTGCCGGCGGGCGCGGGTCTGTTTTCGGCGTGCTCGGCGGTTGCCTCATCATAGGAATTCTTAACAACGTGCTGACCCTCCTTGGTGTCGGTACCTTCTCCCAAGACATGATACGCGGCGCGATATTTATCGCTGTCGTCGGCATCAATGCCAAATCCTTGCGAAGCCTGGGGCGTGACGATGCGTAAGCTTGACAAGAACAACCTGCTCTCATTCGGCAACAAATACCGGATCTATATACTTTTTGTGCTCGTGTTTGCTTTCATGTCCCTGTTCGCGCCACGCTTCTTCAATTTTTTCAACCTTACTTCCATTCTAAAGACGATCTCGATGAATGCGTGCGTGGCCATCGGGTTTACCATTGTAATGATCTGCGGCCAGCTGGACCTGTCCATAGGCACGGTCATAACCTTCGCCGGAGTCCTAACCTTAGGTCTCCAGCCATCATTGGGCTACGCCGGCGCCATCACCGTGGCCATCGCTGCGGGTGCGGCGATCGGGGCTTTCAACGGGATTCTGGTAACCAAGATGAAGATCAATTCCTTCATCGTTACCCTGGGCACGATGACGATACTGCAGGGAGCCATCTTCCAATTTTCCGGTGGAAATTCCATCAGCGTAACGACGCCCGAGGCATTCGCGATCTCGGACTTCCTGTCCATGAAGCTTATACCCCTCATGACGCCGCGCATCCTGCTCAGTCTTCTCCTTGTGGTGGCCATGGAATTTTATCTCCGCCGCACCAAGTCCGGCCGCAATTTCTTTCTTATCGGCGGCAATAAGAATACTGCATGGCTGGCCGGCATAAACACCGACCGCTACACTATCGGAGCCTTCATGCTCTCGAGCCTCGGCGCTGCCATCGGCGGAATCCTTTCGGTTCTCGAATCTACCGCAGCGACCCTCAAACTAGGCGAAAGCTCCCTTATGTACGTAATTTCCGCAACTATCATCGGCGGCACGGCCATGTCGGGGGGGAAGGGCGGGGTGTTCCGCAGTGTGGTAGCGATCTGTACCCTGGAGATGCTTTACACCGGCGTAATCCTGTTTGGCCTTGGCAACGAGGTGAAGATCTTCATAGCGGGCTTAATACTGGCATACGTGGTTCTCTATGAGGCCTATGCGACCTGGAAGCACGAGAAGAGCCTCGGCCAACGTCCCGAACTCATGAAGGAGCTCGAGGCAAAAAAGTTGGCGCGATAGCCTCGGTAAAGTATGGCCGTGCCAGCGCTTAGGAGCTGCCGGCCCCAATTGAGCACTAAATCCGGCGCGCTCCGTAGGGGCAGCTACCGGAGGATTATACGTTCGAAGGAGGACTCTTATGAAAAGAGCCATGTTCATCGCCATCGTATTTGCATTAGTAGCCGCGATAGCCATGCCCTGTTTTGGCCAGACCGCCGCGCAGAAAAAGAATCTCGCCGATTCACTCAAGATCGACACGAGTACCCTCAGGTCGGCTGACAATCAGCAGTTGCTTAAGCCCTCTTCCGATACCCGCAAGGTTCCGACCAGGCCCGCCGATCCCACCAAGCTTCCTGAAACCGATCCTCTCCACTGGTTCGACATGGAATGGGCCGGATGGAACGTCACTCCGACGAACCTGCCCAAATCCCCCGCCGACGGAGCGATTGGCAAGAAGCTCATCCTTATCGTGCACGGTGACCATCCCTGGACCACTGCCTGCATCAATGGTGCCAAGAAAGTGGCCGATGCCTACAAGATGACCTTAAAAGTGCTTTCCCCGAACTGGGTAAAGGACGTTCAGGATCAAATGATCGATCAGGCCATCAACGAGAAGCCGGATATGATACTCCTTATCCCCCTCGATGCCAAAGGCGGAGTTCAGCAGGCCCGCAAAATCAACCAGGCCGGAATTCCCCTCCATATGTTCAACACCCTTCCCGACGCAGCCGCCCTTAACTATTCGCTTGGCTGGACCGGGCCGGACGACTTCGGCCAATTCCGCCTCCTTTCCAGGGCCTGGGCCGACGAAATGCGCAAGCGGAATCCCGGAGCAAAGAGCCTCGGAGTAGCCTACGTTCAGCACGCCCCCGGCGGATCGCCCTTCTTCGCACGCAGCTTTGGCCCCATCTCCGAGCTCTCGACTTATGCGCCGGAAGTAAAGACCCTCGCCGCAGCGTCCCCGAGCCCCGCAACCTTCGACGCCAACACCACCATGCAGCTCGTCTCCGACTGGATTACCAGGTTCGGGAAAGACCTGAAGGGCATCTGCGCCGCGGATGACTCCGCACAGTCGCTTGGTATCTTCCAGGCACTCGAGAAGGCCGGACGCACCGACATCGTCGTCGTAGCCGCCGGAAACTCGAAACAGGGTATGGATCTCGTCAAAGAAGGCAAACTCTTCGGCATTACCTATCAAACCGCGGAAGGCGACGGCGCACTCGCCGTTGGATACGCCGCCGACTGGTTTAATGGAAAGAAGATGCTCCTGCGCCAGAATCTGCCCCAGCACATCATCACCAAGGCCGACGTGGCCGGATTCTACCCACCCCAGTGGTAAAATAATTCTTCCAGCGGAGGCGCTACGGTGTCTCCGCTGGCCATGCCGACGGCAACTAGTTGAGCTTTTCTTTTTTGCTGCTACAGGCTTTGATGAAATTTTATCATAATAAAGGTTAAATAGTAAATGTCTCAGTAAACGGCTGACCTTAAATATCCGCCGAAAACTGTAGGGAATATAGCGATTTAGAATCGGACATATTGATGAGCTGCCTCATGTTTGGCTTAAATTTTGATGTCGTGATTGGTTTAACAGCCGTGAAAACTGTGCAAAAAAACTTACGAAAGAAAAAGACGTCACTTGGATAAAATTACACTAATATTTCTTGACAAATTTTACCAAGATGTTATCATTTACCAGTCTGCCGTGTAGCTGTAACCGGCGTATTCCGATGTGCATTATGCCACGTCCTGAGGAGAATCCGATGATGACATCCCGAGAGCGATTACTTGCCGCCATCGCCCATCGACAACCGGATATGGTGCCCGTAGACCTGGGTTCCAATCCCAGTTCCGGTATTTCAGCCACCGCCTACGCCAGGGTCAAGGCCTTGCTCGGTGTTAAAGGCGGGTCGGTGCGAGTCTACGACGTAGTACAGCAACTCGCTCAACCGGAGGACTGGGCTCTCGACCGCTTCGGCGTCGATGTCGTGGATCTCGGACGCACCTTCAACACTTCAGATGGCGACTGGTACGACATCGCCCTGGCATCGGGAGAAAAGGCGCAATACCCGAAATGGTTCCACCCTATCCTCGAGTCGGACGGGTCCTGGAATGCCTACCATAAGGATGGCACCCGGATAGCGCGGATGCCCGCTGGCGCCGCCTTCTACGATGAAACCTGCTTCCCGTACGAGGCCGGGTGGCCGAATGACTATTCGGGCCTGGGAGACGCGATGGGCAAGGTCCTTTGGTCCGCTTTGGTGCATTCGCCCTGGGATCACGCAGGCGATCGGGGATTCTGGGAAACCATGAGGAAGAACGCCCTGAAGCTTCGCGCCGAAAGCGATCGCGCGATAATGCTCGTCGTCGGCTGCAACCTCTTTGAATGGGGCACCTTTCTGCGGCGCATCGACAATTTTTTGGTAGACCTCCTCCTGGAACCGGAAAAAGTTGAAGTACTGCTCGACGCGCTCATGGAGAAGCACATGGCCACCCTCGAAAAGGCCTGCACTCACCTGGGTGACGTCGTGGACGTCATCCGTTTCGGCGACGACCTTGGAACCGATCACGGTCCGTTCATGAATCCCGACACATACCGCTCCCTGTTCAAATCGCGACACAAGACTTTGTGCGACTACGTGCATGCGCACTCGGGGATGCATACCTTTCTCCATAGCTGCGGATCCATCGAGAAGGTCATTCCCGACCTTATCGATGCCGGCTTCGAGATTCTGAACCCGGTTCAAACGAACGCGCGCGACATGGAGCCAGGCCATCTTAAGAAAGAATTCGGCAGGGACGTGACGTTTTGGGGCGGCGGAATCGATACACGGACTACCCTCCCGAACGGGCAACCCGAGGATGTACGCAGACAGGTCCTCGAACGCCTGGAGCTATTCTCGAAGGACGGCGGTTACGTGTTCAATACCGTCCACAATATCCTGCCCGACGTGCCTCCGCAGAACGTTGTAGCGTTGTTCGACGCAGTGGCCGAATTCAACGGAAAACCCGTCCCGGACGGGAATGGCGAATGAGCGATCGTAAAAAACGCGGGGCGGTCGGCTAGCTGGTCTGCGGTATTGTTTATTTATCGCAGGCTTGCGGTGGTTTTTGGAGGTATCAGGGTATGACATCGAAAGAACGGGTGATGCGGACATTTCGCCGTGAGATTCTCGACCGCGTGCCAATGTGGTGTGGCGCATCGCCGGAATTCATCCGCAAGGCTATGGTTCACTTGGGCGTAAGCGACGAAGAATCCGTATACAGGCGCTTTGGCGATGACTTCCGGCGGGTGTTTTCCCGGTATGCCGGTCCTGCCGAGCACGCTTCCACCTACAAGCTGGCACCCGGCGTTACCTGGCGCTCGCCCTTTGGCATAGACCGCCATGGCTATGGCTATGGCCAGGCGATGAACCATCCGCTGGCCGAGGCCAGCCTGGCAGAAGTGGAAGCGTGGCCATGGCCGGATCCCGCCTGGATGGATGCAAGCGGTATCCAGCAGGATGCCCGGAAATGGCTGGGTGAATTTGCTGTCCTCGGCGGGGATTGGTCTCCTTTCTGGCATGATGCCATCGATCTTTTGGGTATGGAGAATCTGTTGGTAAAGATGTATGAAGAGCCTGGGATAGTCGATGCCGTGCTGGGACATGTGGTGGACTATTATGCGGGCGTAAGCGAGCAGGCTTTCCGGGAGGCCGGAAATGCCATCGACATCTTTTTTATCGGCAACGACCTTGGCAGCCAGACAGGACCCATCGTCGGAGAGGAACTCTTCCGGCGCTTCATGCTGCCACATTTCAAACGCCTGGCCGATCTGGGCCATTGCTATGGCAAGCGGGTCATGCTGCATTGCTGCGGGGGATTCGCTTCTCTGATTCCCTGCCTGGCCGAAGCCGGCATCGACGCCCTTCAGAGCCTGCAGCCGGATGCGCGCGGTATGGAACCGGCTTCGCTCAAGAGGAACTACGGCAAAATCATGATATTCAACGGCTGCATCGATTCGCACAACGCCCTGATCGCGGGGACTCCGGAATCGGTAGCCGAAACCACGCGGCATGTCCTGGACATCATGATGCCAGGCGGCGGTTTCATCCTGTCCCCCAGTCACGATTATCTGCTTGGAGAAACCCCCGTGGAAAATGTTCTCGCCATGTATGATACGGCTCGAACTTACGGAATATTTTAATAACCGAAAGCCGAAAAGGAGACCTCATGTTGCATGATCCAGGCAGTCAATCCGAATCGCAGATCCTTAACGACCTTACACTTGCCGCGTCGGATCAGGATGTGCTCAAGCACCTGGCCGATCAGCTGTCCGCCATCGGCATCCTGCCCATCCATGCTGAAAAAGCCCGGCTCTGGAGGGATCTTAACGACCTCAAGTCGCGGCGACCCATGGTCTGGATAAACGAGGTCCCCTGGCATGAGATGAACGTCGATGACGAACTGACGCTGCGTACAGTCCATCCCTGGGCCCGCGAGATGGAAACCCGTTTTCGCCGTACCCTGTATCAATGGCGCCACATGCCGGCCGACATGGTCGTCAGCGACTTCATCGAATGCCCTCTGGCCATCCACTCCACCGATTTCGGCATCCACGAGGATGTGGACATCCAGAAAACCGACAATGCCAGCGATATCGTATCTCGCCACTTCAACATTCAGATCAGAACCATCGCCGACATCGAAAAGATAAAGATGCCTCTGGTTAGCTACGACCTGCATTCCACCGAACTTGCCTATGACACCATGCGGGAACTGTTCCGCGACATCATGCCGGTAAAAAAAGTCGGCCAGACCCACATCTGGTTTACCCCCTGGGATTACCTGGTTCGCTGGACCGGAGTGCAGGAAGCCATGATGCTCCTGGTGGATGATCCGGATATGGTAAATGCCGCAGTCGAGCGTTTAGTCGATGCCTGGATGGTCGAACTGGATCAGTTTGTCGCCCGGAACCTGTTGTCTCTGGACAACGACAATACCCGCATCGGTTCAGGCGGTTACGGTTACGTGTCCAGCCTGCCCGGTAACGATTTCGATTCCGCCTATGTCCGCCCGCACAACATGTGGGGCTGCTCCAACGCCCAGGTATTCTCGGAAGTATCGCCGGACATGACCTGGGAATTCGCAATGCAGCACGACCTGCGCTGGTTATCGCGCTTCGGCCTGAGCTATTACGGCTGTTGCGAGCCACTGCAGAACAAAGTGCATCTGTTGCGGCGTATCCCCAACCTGCGCAAGGTGACCGTCAGCCCCTGGAACGATTACCACCGCATCCTGCCGGAGTTGGGCTCTGATTACGTGGCCAGCGTAAAGCCCAACCCGGCGATTTTTGCCCTTGATGCCTGGGACCCGGAAGCAGCACGGCGAAACTTGGAAGTAGCCGTGGAGGCCGGAAAAGGAGTCAGTCATATCGAATTTATAATGAAAGACATCTCCACTGTTGCCTATCATCCCCAGCGTTTATGGGATTGGTCAAAGATTGCGATGGAAGTAGCTGAAAAAGCCGCCCGCTGAATCCAGCGAAATTCAGTATCCTCTGAGCTCTTGCCCTTAAGCAAAATAGACGTTGACCTTTGGCCGCGGGAATAGCTTGTTCGCGTTTCCGTGACCAAGGCGAGTAGGACGGGCAGGCCGGAGATCGGTACCGTTATTTCGGTGTTAATAGCCGTCTCGAGCACGATAAAAGCGGCGAGGGTACTGGCGCAGACGACCAACACCCTTCACACACGTGAATCTTGCTTGACAAACGCAGGGGCACGGTGTAAAAGCATTGGCTCGGCAATGCCGGGATTATAGAGCGATGGCGAATTATCGAAGAGGCGCGAAATTGGTATTGCAGCGGGCGTTTCAAGGCTACCCGCCGCATGATGGCATTTTCCGTACCCGAGACGATTCCTGTCAAAAAAAGGGGATACTGGTATGGGTGGTTTTAACGCGGTTTTGGCAAGGAATACGGAACATGCTCCAAAGAGCATTGGTCCATATTCGCAGACGGTGGCCTTCTCTCATTACAATAATCTGTCGGCTCAGCTGCCGATCGATCCTAAATCCGGCAAGGTTGTAGCCGGTGGCGTAAAAGAACAGGCCGAACAATGTTTCGAGAATATCAAGTCGGTTTTAACCGGCATCGGTCAAAATATGAGCGATGTCGTCAAAATCACCGTATTCGTAAGGAATATCAAGGATGTCGACGGCGTGGACGAAGTTTACAAGTCATTCTTCCCAACGTATGTCCCTACGCGGACGACGGTAGCGGTCGCCGCTTTGCCCATGGATGCCCTGGTGCAGATCGAAGCCCTTGTTTCCTACGGTTTGGGTACGATTCCAAACGCGCCGCAGGCCGGCGACCTCATCAAGCTTGCGAACAACACGGCCAACGCGCCAACAAGCGCTCTATCTTCACAAACCGTGTCATTCTCCCATTACAATAATCTTTCCGCCCAGCTGCCCATCGATCCAAAAACCGGCAGGATAATGGCCGGCGGCGTAAAAGAGCAGGCTGCGCAGTGCTTAAAAAATATCAAAGCGATTTTGGACAGCATCGACGTTTCCCTTGACGATATCGTCAAGATCAATATCTTCCTTACGAACCTCGCGGAAGCCGATGCCGTAAACGAAGTGTATACAATCTTCTTCCCCGACTCGGCCATCGCCAGGGCCGCAGCTTATATGCCCGCCCGGACGGTAATTGCCGCTTCGGCTCTGCCCATGGGCGCCCTGGTGCAAATCGAGGCGGTCGTGTCGCACGGAGACGGTACCCCTCCCCAGGTCATCGAAGACAGGCATAAGCTCGTTATGGAGCCGGCCAATACCGTTAATGCTCCTAAGAGCCCACTCTCTACGCAGACGGTCGCTTTCTCCCATTATAACCATGTTTCCGCTCAGCTGCCGCTGGACGCCAAAACCGGCAAAATCGTAGCCGGCGGTATAAAAGAGCAAGCCGGGCAGGCTTTGAAAAATATCAAGGCGATCATCGAAAGCGTCGACCATGTTTTGGACGATGTGGTTAAGGTAAATATCTTCCTTAAAAATATCGCCGATATCAAGGCCGTGGACGAAGTGTACTCGACATTCTTCCCGAGCGGCGCCCCCGCGCGCAGAACGGTCGGCGTATCGGCATTACCCCACGACGCTTTGATTCAGATCGACGTGGTTCTATCAAACGCGGAAAGCACCTCGCCGAAGGCCTAAGCAACGTTACCGATCGAAAGAGGGAGCTGGATTTTTTTAGCTCCCTTTTTTATTCAGTAAAAAAGATAGTCGGAATGCCCGGGATATTTTGCCATGGCGGTTTTGTGTTTGTTGAATCCCAGTTTGGCGTAGAACTCCTCTGCTTCAAAAGATGAAGTTAATCCGATTAACAGGTCAACGTTGCCTTCCAGGAGTTTCTCTACGATCGCTCTCCCGATGCCTTGTTTTCTATACGCGGAAAGCACGGACATGTCATGGATCCAGCCGTAGCATTCGCCGTCGGAAATCATCCTTCCGGCTCCGACGACGATTCCAAGGTCCCACGCCGTCACGAATCGGTAACTGCTTTGAAAGGCTCGGCGGATTTTTTCGGTTTCCCGTTCTCTCCCAAGTCCGAGGCACATCCCGGTTTCGGCATAATGATCTACGAGTTTTTCCCATTCCTGGTCGTCGATGGTTGTTTTGTAGGTAATCATGCAGGCACTGTGCGCCCCATGGATGCGATAGTCAAGGTTATTTTTTTATTATAACCGAATGGTAGCGGCATGGGATGATCGAACGGCACGCTTTTAGCGCCGATTCGCCCGAAGCGGATGCCTTATACGATTTCCCGTGTCTGTGCGATTTCCCGCGGAAGGGACCCCCGGTTATCCTGCCGCTCGCCGGTTAATCCTGCTTTTCATACAAGGCTGACCTTTGTTGCCTGAGACCTCGCGGATTCCCGGCAGGTAAATTCTTTTTGACAAATACTTCCGGCGGGTTTATTCTGAAGCCATAGCAGTACTTCTAGGTGTTTACGCGCGTGTCTTTCAAGGAACTGGCGGTTTTGCACTGCCAGTGAACAGAAGATTTTAATTGCCACAAGGAGGCAATCATGAACGACCCGAAAAAGCTTACGACTCGAAACGGTGCCCCGGTAGCCGACAACCAGAACGTGATGACGGCGGGCAAGCGCGGCCCCCAGCTGCTCCAGGACGTCTGGTTCCTGGAGAAACTCGCGCATTTCGACCGCGAGGTGATCCCCGAGAGGCGCATGCACGCCAAAGGATCAGGGGCTTTCGGCACTTTTACCGTAACCCACGACATCGCCAGGTATACCAAGGCGTCCATCTTCTCCGTCGTGGGCAAGAAAACCGAGATGTTCGTGCGCTTCTCCACCGTAGCAGGTGAGCGGGGAGCCGCGGACGCAGAACGGGATATCCGCGGTTTTGCCATGAAATTCTATACCGACGAAGGAAACTGGGATCTGGTGGGCAACAATACGCCAGTTTTCTTTCTCCGTGATCCCTTGAAATTCCCCGACCTCAACCATGCCGTCAAGCGCGATCCCAAGACGAACATCCGAAGCGCGAAGAATAACTGGGATTTCTGGACAAGCCTGCCCGAGGCCCTGCACCAGATAACCATAACGATGAGCGAGCGGGGCATACCGGCGGGATACAGGTTCATGCACGGCTTCGGAAGCCATACCTTTTCCATGATCAACGCGAAGGGCGAGCGTTTCTGGGTGAAATACCACCTGGTCTGCCAGCAGGGCATCAAGAACCTGAGCGATGCGGAGGCTGCTGCCGTCATAGCCGCGGACAGGGAGAGCCACCAGCGGGATCTATTCGATGCCATCGAGCGAAAAGACTATCCTCGATGGAAAATGTCTATTCAGGTTATGCCTGAAGCCGATGCCTCGAAGATGCCCTACAATCCCTTCGACCTGACCAAAGTCTGGTACCACAAGGACTATCCGCTTATCGATGTGGGAGTTTTCGAACTGAACAGGAACCCCGAGAATTACTTCCAGGATGTGGAGCAGGCTGCCTTCAATCCGGCCAATATCGTGCCTGGCCTGGGCTTCTCGCCCGACAAGATGCTCCAAGGCCGTTTGTTTTCCTACGGCGACGCCCAGCGCTACCGTCTCGGCGTGAACCATCACCAGATCCCGGTAAATGCTCCCCGCTGTCCCTATCACGCATTCCACCGCGACGGCGCCATGCGGACCGACGGCAACTACGGAAAAACGCTCGGCTACGAGCCGAATTCCTACGGCGAATGGCAGGAGCAGCCGGGTGCCGCGGAACCGCCCCTTGTGATCGACGGAGCCGCCGACCACTGGGATTTCCGCGAAGACGACTCAGACTATTTTACCCAGCCGGGATTGTTGTTCCGGCTTATGACGCCTGCTCAGAGGGAAATCCTGTTCGGCAATACCGCCCGCGCTTTGGGAGACGCTCCCGAAGAGATAAAATACCGTCATGCGGGAAACTGCCTCAAGGCAGAGCGGGCGTACGGAGAAGGGGTCGCCAAAGCCTTGGGCTTGAAGTCCGCCATGATTCCCGGCGGATAAGATGCCTCCGGCTTGCGGCCGTCATCGCTTTAAATCATCGAAGCGAAAGGATGGCCGCAGGGTTTGTGCATCCAGACTTTTCCCCTGAGCCTTATGGCATTAGTGGCTAATGCCCATGACACAGTATGAGCTTTGCTTATACTGTGTTTTTTTATGCCGGGAATGAGCGGAAAATGATGAATTCGAGATACCAGCCGGCTGTTCGAACTGCTTGCGGCCGTGAGTAGGCGCGCGAGCCTGGCTCTCTGGTAGCGGCGGAAATACCGTTTGACGGGCGCTTTTGCCATTCCACCGGGAGTGGCGTGGGCATGGTGCAAAAGGCAAAGAAAGCCTTGGCTGCGGTAAAAATTGGAGTAGCGATAGTACCGGCGGCTTGCCATCTTGCACAAACCCTAAAACAGGCATACGATAGGGTAGTTGGCATATGCTTATAACGAGCTGCAGGAGAGAGTATGCATGATGATTCAGGCTGTCACGCGACGGCGATAAACGCCGTTTCCTCCGGAAACGCCGTTTCCTACGGAAACGCCGTTTCCGGAGGCGCTAAAGTCAAACGCGTCATCGGCGTGGTAAGCGGCAAGGGCGGCGTGGGGAAATCCACGGTAGCAGTATTGCTGGCCCAGGCTTTGGCCTCAAAAGGCCGAAAAGTCGGTATCCTGGATGCTGACATCACTGGTCCAAGCATCCCTAGGCTCATGGGGCTTTCATCGTTTCGCGGCGAGCAGATTCCCTTGTTCGACTCCCCGGACGGAAAGACGATACAGGAAGCCCTGGGCTTGCCGCTTCTAGCGCGTTTCCCGTGGCGCAAGGAAATAGCCCAGGTGCGCGAATTGTCTTGGGACAAACTCCCAAAAGACCTGCGCTCCATTGCCGAAGGCCTGGCTGCCGAGGTTGAGATAGCCCTGGCCTCGACAAAAACAAAGCCCAAGCAAAAGGCGGGCGAGTAAGCGTGCCGCGGCCCTTGAACAAGCGCCGAGTGCGCGCCTGCGCCTTGCCTGCGGCCCTGTGGAAACCGGCGGGCATTCCGGCGCGGGATTTGGAACAGGTGATCCTTACGGTGGACCAGGCAGAAGCCTTGAGACTCGCGGACCTGGATGGCCTGTACCAGGAGGCAGCCGCCCGCAGGATGAACGTATCGCGCCAGACTTTTGGCAGGATAATAGAAGAAGCCCGCCGCCTGGTCGCCGACGCGCTTTTAAACGGAAAAGCCTTGCGCATAGAAGGCGGCCAGATTATTCACGAGGAGGAGGACGACATGATCAAGAAGGTAGCGGTTCCCACGAGGAACGGGGAAGTGGACGCCCATTTCGGGCATTGCGAATATTTTACCGTGTTCGAGCTGAAAGGCAACAAGGTAAAATCCGAAAAGCGCGTCGACAGCCCGGACGGCTGCGGTTGCAAGAGCGACATAGCCTCAGTACTGGCCAAGGACGGCGTCACGATGATGCTGGCGGGTAACATGGGTGAAGGCGCGGTGCGCATACTCAAGTCCAACGGCATCGATGTGGTGCGCGGCGCAAGCGGCAAGGCGCGCGACGTGGTGGACGCCTGGCTCGCGGGTTCGGTCAAGGATTCCAGCGAAGGATGCAAGGAGCACGGCGACCATGACTGCGCGCACCTCAGTGCGGCGCACCTCAGTGCGGCGCACTAAGGTGCGGCGCACTGACAACGATTAGAGTTTAACCTAGTATTGACGGAGGCTCACGGTATGGGCGAATCGAAAAAAATAGGCATCGTTATTTGCGACCGCTACAGGACCTGCGCCGGCGGCAAGTGTTTCCGCGCATTCCGTAATCGCGAAGGGGCCTTTTCGGTGTACAAGGGCATGGATGCTGAGATCGCCGCCTTTACCACCTGCGGGGGATGCCCCGGCGGCAACATAGAATACCTGGGCGAGGAAATGGCAAAGAACAACGTGGGCACGGTGCACCTGGCGACATGCTTTCTCGTGGGTTACCCCCCATGCCCCAGCATCGACCATTTTGCGGCTTTTCTAAAGGAACGCTACAAGCTCGAGGTGGTGATAGGCACGCATCCCGTCCCCGAAAAATACAAGCTGATACACGACAGGCTGCAAACCTGGCGGATGCCGGAGTGGAAGCCCAGGCTGGCTGCCGCGCTCTCCGACGAAGCGACGAGGAAGAACTACGACTGAAGGGTGCTAGTATTTTATTACCGGCAGGCGCGGCCATGCTCCGGACCTTGTCCTTTTTCGAGGTTACAGTGCGGGGAGAAAGCGGTAATCCATGAACGTCTCCCCTGTCTTCCTGGCTTTTCTCCTTACTGTTCTTGCAGGCCTGGCGACGGGCCTTGGCAGCATGATTACCCTCGTGTCCAAGCGGACGAGCCCTCGTTTCCTGTCGCTCTCGCTGGGCTTTTCGGCCGGGGTCATGATTTTCGTGTCGCTCGTGGAGCTGTTCGGAGAAGCCAGGCACCAGCTTTCGGCGCTCTGGGGAGCCCGCGGCGGGATGTGGGGGGCCGTAGGTGGTTTTTTTGGCGGAATGGCGCTTATCGCCCTCATCGACCGACTGGTACCTCCTGCCGTCAATCCGCACGAAGCGCGCGCCAAGGAAGCGGCCAGGCACGAAGCCGTGGATTCCCATTCCTGCGACGATACGCTCACCAGCCGCAGGGGAGCCAAGCTTCTCCGCACCGGGGCGCTCACCGCCCTGGGTTTCATCCTCTCGGGAGTGGCCGGCATCATGATCTATATTTCTCTCGACGAGCTTTTGCCGTCCGCGCACGAATACGGTAAAAGCCATTTGGCCGGTTTGGCGGGCGGCATGGGCATAATGGCCGTAAGCCTGGCACTCGGCATCGCCTAGCTTGGTCGGAGCATCATAAAAAGCGTAAAAACTGCCCCCATACTTGCATCCCGGCCAGATTCCATTATACCTAAGATAATCATTCATCACAGGAGGAACCATGCCCGGATCACAGAAAGCGGTAAAAGCCGGGAAAGCCAACCCGTGGCTGCGGAGGAGCATCCAGATTTTCTTCTTCATGCTGGTGGCCTTTGGCGCTACCATGGGAGCCCTCGCTGAAAAAGGGGTAACGGTACCAGCGGCGGCGGTAGGCAGCAGCCTGCACTCGATCTGCCCCTTCGGTGGCGTCGTGTCCTTCTGGCAGCTTGTCTCGGCGGGGACCCTCGTAAAGAAGGTACACGAATCCAGCGTGACGCTCGCCGTCATAGGAGCCCTCCTGGCCGTGCTGTTTGGCCCGGTAATCTGCGCTTGGATATGCCCCTTCGGAAGCCTGCAGGAGTGGCTGGGCTCGCTAGGGCGCACGCTGTTCAAAAAAAAATATAACAACATGCTTCCTAAAAAACTGGACGCGGCGCTCCGCTATCTGCGCTACGCGGTGCTGGTCTGGGTTTCATACATGACCATCATGAGCGGCAAGCTTTTCTTCCAGGACTACGACCCGTACTGGGTCCTGTTCAATTTCTGGACGGGCGAGATCGCCGTGGCCGGCACGATAGTGCTCCTCGCGACTATCCTGCTGTCCTTGGCCGTTGAAAGACCCTTCTGCAAGTACGCCTGCCCCTACGGCGCCTTCCAGGGAATTTTCAACCTCTTCAGGATATTCGGCATCAAGCGCAAGGCTTCTACCTGCATCGACTGCAAGGCCTGCGACCGTGCATGCCCGATGAATATCGAAGTGTCGACGGCGTCGACCGTCAGGAACCACCAATGCATTTCGTGCCTCAGTTGCACGAGCGAGTATGCCTGCCCGGTAGGGGCGACGGTGGAGCTGGCCGTAGGCACAGCAGATGGCAAAGGAGCGGCAGAATGAAAGCGATCCGCACGATTCCGTTGGCCATAATCATTGTCGCAATGATGATAGCGGGAATAGGCATATCCAAAATCACCGGGTACTGGAGAACGACGTCGAGCAAGGAGCCCGCAAAATTTACGTCGGGCGAAAACGCAGGGGTGGCCAATCCCGCCGATATCCGGGGTTCGTATACCTGGCAGGATATCGAAAAAGCGTTCGGGATACCTGCAGCGGAAATCGCGGCCGCGTTCTCCTCCGCCGGTGATGTTTTCGAGGTGAGCGGCAAGGTAAACGCCCTCGCGGCGGCCGCGGCGGCTCTTGTTCCCGAAGCAAATGAAATCGGTACGGACTCCGTTCGACTGTTCGTGGCGCTCTACAAAAAGCTTCCCTACGATCCCGAAGAGTCGACCGTCCTCCTGCCTGCCGCCGTTGCCGCATTGATCGCCGCCGGCATCCGGGCCACCGACATCGAGAAATACGAGCTCCCGGAGGCAGCTTCGGCGGTTCCAGTCGCGGCAACAGCCCCTTCCGCATCGACTCCTGCATCGACTCCCGCCGCGGCCACCGCCGCCGCGCCAAGCGCCGCCCCCGCGGCGGACCATGCCGCACCGGCGAATACCGTCACCGGCAAGACCACGTTCGGTGAATTGTATGGCTGGGGCTTGACTCCGACGCAAGTGGAGGGTGCCCGGGGATTCAAGCCCGGTCCGTCCTCGCAGTCCGTGCGCGACGGCATCAGCGCGGAAGGCGCTTCATTCTCGGAATTGAAGACGAAGCTCCAGGCTTTGCTCGACGCCAAAAAACCGTAATCATTCGAGGGAGGCTTTAACCATCGGGCAGTAAGCTTCCCCCGAACCCAAGCAGGCTAGATGACGGCGGATACTTTCGGCAATGCCTTGCTAAGATGATAATACTATTATAATATTCCGCTATTCATATATTCTATTTATCCTATGGAGGGGAATATGTCCAAGTATCTAATCGTCGGCGGCGTTGCCGGAGGCGCATCGACCGGGGTGCGCTAGGGACGTGGGCGGTGGTTTCATAGGCCTCGAGATGGGCGCGCTGGTCCACCAGCATCTGAAAGCCAAGAACATAGAACTCTACCTGGGCCACGGGGTCAAGTCGTTCGTTAAGCGCGGAAGCCGCATCATCCTGGCACTATCGTCCGGGGCGGAGCTGGGAGTGCACCTGGTCGTCCTTACCATCGGCGTGAGGCCGGAAACCAGGCTTGCGCTCGACGCTGGCCTTACCCTTGATTGCCAAGGCTGCCCCGATGATCCAGTCGGCCGTCGGAATCGCTTGAGACGGCTCGCGCACCGTGCAAACGGATAGACAGAGTCTATGGATCGGTGTTTTGTTTGTCCGGAAGTACTCCGCTGTGGTGGCGATGGGGAATTGAACTGCGGGCTTGGTTCAAGGAGAAGCGTCGGGTGATGCTGCGAGAAGCCGCTTTCCTGCGTTTATTTCATGTTAAGAAAGCTTGGCCAGTTTCTTTTTCCTGTGCGCTATCAACGTCCGTTCTACGCATTCCGCCATGTCGAGCACGCAATTGGCTAATATATGGTATTCCACGAGGGTTCCATGCTTCTCGTCCTTTATGAGCCCCGCTGCCTTGAGCTGGGACAGATGCTTGGACGCTACCGACTTGTTGATGCCCGATTCGGCGGCCAGCTCGCATACGCAGCGCGGGCGTTCCTGGATTTTTTTGAGAAGGTATAAACGCATTGGGTTCGCCAATGCCTTGAAAATTTCGGCGTTGAACTCGCAACGATCCCAGTCGGAATCTTTCATGTACTTAAAGTTGCATATTTTGGAAACAATAGTCAATGGCTGCTTGACAAACAGTGCAAAGTTTCCTAAATTAGAAACAAAGGGGGAAATATGGACACTATTGCTCTCTATACCGCGGCTGCGGTGCTGCTGTTGCTTTCGCTTTTAAAGGACAGGAATAAAACCGCCCTGGCGCTTAAGAAAGCCGCGAAAGCGCTTGAAGGGATAATGCCTCAATTCGTCGTCGTCCTGGTTCTCGTATCGCTTACGCTGGCGGTCGTCAATAACGAAATGATATCGAAGATCCTTGGCGGTTCTTCGGGAATCCTCGGAGTCCTCGGGGCGTCGTTGGTAGGGGCGATAACCCTGGTACCCGGCTTCGTCGCTTTTCCCGTTGCCGCGGCGCTGCTCAATGACGGCGCCGGCGTAATCCAGGTAGCCGCTTTCGTATCCAGCCTCATGATGGTAGGCATAATCACACTCCCCATGGAAATAAAGTATTTTGGAAAGAAAGCGGCGATATGGAGAAACTCGCTTGCCTTCTTTTTTTCTCTCGCGGCTGCGGTGTTCGTCGGCTGGGTGGTGGGTTCATGAGAAAATTCATCAAGCGGTATTTTATCGCCATGATTTCCCTGATTTTTTTTGTGTCTTTCTCGATTATTTTCGTATCGTATCGCGACAAGGCTATGGCGACGATGGTCTTTCAGATCAGGACGATGGTCCTGGTCATTCCTCCGATTTTTATTTTGCTCGGTTTGATGGATGTTTGGGTCCCACGGGAAAAAATGATCAAGTACATGGGGCCTGAATCGGGTTTCGTCGGAGGACTCCTGGCATTCCTGCTGGGGTCGTTTGCCGCCGGTCCGCTGTACGGGGCTTTTCCCGTTGCCGCGATGCTCATGAAAAAAGGCGCCGGCATAAAGAATATCCTGATTTTTATCGGAGCATGGTCGACGACGAAGATTCCGATGCTGCTCTTCGAGATATCGGCGCTCGGCTTGCGTTTTGCCATGGCGCGCCTGTTCATCGATATTATCGGCATCGTCATCATCGCGTTAGCCATCAAGGCTGTATTGCCCGCAAAAGAAATCGATCGCATGTATGAGGCGGCGAAAAATATCGACTGACCTGTTGGAGGTACGTATGAAGATTCAGATCCTGGGAACGGGCTGCGCAAAATGCAAGTTGCTCGAGCAGCATGCGCAGGAGGCCGTGGCGCAATTAGGCATCAATGCGGAAGTCGAGAAGGTTTCCGAAATTGAAAAAATAGCCGAAATGGGCGTGATGATGACCCCGGCACTCGCGGTGGATGGGGTAGTAAAAAGTGTTGGCCGCGTGCTGACGAAAGATCAAATCATAGCTTTCATTGACGGAGGGAAATTCCATGCCGTGTAATTGCGGTTCGGGAAAAGCCTGATGCAGGCGATATGGAACTTTTTCCAGTATCAGGTTTTGGGTATGGGATGGCTCAATGTACTTATCGGGAATGGCTTGACAGCTCTGGGCTTGGATATTAAGGCAAGGATCGGCGCTAGCATCCAGTTTTTCCTATATGACATGATAAAAATACTGGTCCTGTTGTCGGTTTTGATCTTCGGCATCTCCTATATCCAGAGCCATTTTCCTCCTGAAAGAACAAAGAAAATATTGGGGCGCTTCAAAGGAATCGGCGCTAATATCATAAGCGCCCTGCTGGGTACGGTTACGCCGTTCTGTAGTTGCTCCTCCATACCGATCTTCATCGGGTTTACCAATGCAGGCTTGCCCGTTGGCGTTACTTTTTCTTTCCTCATCTCATCTCCGCTGGTCGATTTGGGGGCCTTGGTCCTGCTCATGAGCGTGTTCGGTGCGAAGATAGCCATCGCCTATGTACTCGTGGGTTTGTTTCTCGCCGTAGTGGGCGGTACGCTGATCGATAAATTCGGTATGGCAAAATATGTTGTGCGATTCAGTTCGGCACCTGGCGCGGTGAATGTGGAAGATCCAGAACTGACGCTTATGGACCGTCTCGTGTATGCAAAAGAACAAATGCTGGAAACGCTAAAAAAAGTTTGGCTGTATGTGCTTGTTGGCGTAGGGATAGGCGCGGTTATTCATAATTGGATACCTGCAGAACTGATCCAACAAGTGCTTGGAAAAAACAATCCGTTTTCCGTATTGATCGCCACTGGGGTCGGCATCCCTATGTACGCCGACATATTCGGGACGATACCTATCGCTGAGGCCTTGTTCGCCAAAGGCGTTGGAGTGGGAACGATCCTTTCTTTCATGATGGCCGTTACGGCTTTGTCGCTTCCGTCGATAATTATGTTAAAAAAAGTCGTTAAGACGAAACTGCTTGTGACGTTCGTGGGAATTGTCGCCATTGGGATCGTTGCAATCGGCTATTCATTCAATGCTTTCGGAAGCTTTTTTGTATGAACATGTGTAGTAAAAGGAAGGGCTTGTTATGAATAATTCTAATATTCGAAATTCCAGGGGTTTATTCAAAATTATAATTTTATTGAGTTTTGGCGCTTTCCTTTTCTCGTGTTCGAAGGCGCCTGCGCAGGCAAAGAAGAGTGCGGCAAACTCGAATTCCGCCAGTGTTTCGGTGGCACTGGATACAGCGGCATTTACGGTTACTTTTATCGAATTGGGTTCTGTCAATTGCATACCGTGCAAGGCTATGCAGCCGATCATGGAGGAGCTGCGGCAAACGTATCCGAAACAGGTTAATGTAATATTTCATGATGTTTGGACGAAAGAAGGCGAACCTTTAGGCAAGCAATTCGGCATTCGCGTAATTCCAACGCAAGTTTTCCTCGATAAGGATGGGAAGGAAAACTTTCGGCACGAAGGTTTTTTTTCCATGGAAGAGTTAGCAGGCTGTTGAAAAAGCTTGTGGCTTTTCCAACAGCCTTAAACATTCCTCGCATTTGTTTACAAATGCTACGGTAATGTTACATTTTGGAAGTGTTGAAAATCCTCATCCGAGGTTTTTCAACACCCTGTTAAAGAAGATCTTGCTCAAGGCGGCATAACGATATGATAACCTGGCTCGTGAGCGCCATAAGCGCGGCTTTTTCACAGCCATCGCTTGTCGCGCTCGCGGCCGCACTGGCATGGGGGCTGCTTTCCGTTTTTTTAAGCCCTTGCCATATGGGAGCAATTCCCTTGGTGGTAGCCTATATAAACGAAGGTAAAAGCCCAGGCAGAAAACGAGCGATTATATTTTCGTCAGTATTTGCTATAGGCTTGCTGATAACGCTTGCCGTTGTGGGGATACTTACGAGCGCGGCAGGGAGGATACTAGGGGATATTGGGCCCACTACGAAGGTTATCGTGGCCATTTTTTTAATCCTCTGCGGTTTATGGCTTATGGATGTCCCCCCGTTTTCAAAACTAAGTATTGCTTTTTCTTTCCACCATAAACATAGGGGCGTTTTCGGTGCTCTATTTTTAGGACTGGTTTATGGAGTCATTCTAGGACCGTGTTCATTTGCTCTTTTGGCTCCGATGCTTGGTTTCGTTTTTTCCGCTGGAAAAAATGGTCTTGGCTACGGAGTTGCATTAACAGGTTGTTGAAAAAGCTTGTTGCTTTTCCAACAACCTTAAGCATTCCTCGCATTTGATTACAAATGCTGCGGTAATGCTACATTTTGGAAGTGTTGAAAATCATCATCCGAGGATTTTCAACACCCTGTTAATGGGTTTTTACGCATTGGGTCATACGACAGCAATAGTCTTTGCTGGCACTTTTGGCGATTTTATCACTTCTCTATTGCGATAACATGGTAACGGAATTGCTGCAACATGGTTTAAGCGAATATTAGGTGCCATTGTTGTCATTGCAGGCGCTTTTCAGATTGTTGGGTGAAATGGAGAAATGGGTATTTCCATCCTTGGTCATGGCAAGCTTAATTGCGATAACCGGATATGAGCCGCTTTTTCGATTACTCAATGGACTTTATTTGACGCGCAAATTCCATCTTCCATGCAATCAATAAAGTGGCCGACGCAGGTGCATTTCAGCGAATATTCGCTGTAGGTGCCTTTTTTTTCGTCAGCGACAAGACCGGCATGCTTTAAGACGCTTAGATGCTTTGATACCGTGGTAATTTCTGATCCGATTGCCTTGGTTAGCTCGCCGACATTACACGCTTGTTTCTCCAGCATCTCTATGATGAGTAGCCGGGATGGATGCGCAAGGGCCTTTAGCAGCTCGGCGCGTCTGTGGAGCCTTTCGATTTCCGAGTTTTCCATGTGGTGGCTTCGCTAGATTAATTATTGGCTAAAACGCCAACAAACTCTTGACAATATTGGCTAAGTCGCCAACTATAGTATCCATGGTACTTGGTACTGTCAATGTGTCGTGATTTGGGGGGTATTATGAGTGATTCTTCCGGCGCTAAATTAGGTTTTTTTGCGCGATATCTTTCTATTTGGGTGGCTGCCTGTATAGCTTTGGGCGTGGCTGTCGGATACTTTCTTCCAGGCATACCGGCGTTTCTCGGAAAGTTCGAATATGCCAAGGTTTCGATACCAGTGGCAATACTTATCTGGCTTATGATTTACCCCATGATGCTCAAAGTAGATTTTACCAGCATCAAGAATGCGGGTAAAAAACCCAAGGGTCTTATCGTAACGCTTGTGGTTAATTGGCTTATCAAGCCGTTTACCATGTATCTCATTGCATGGTTTTTCCTTAAAATCGTATTCAAGGCTTTTATTCCGGATGCCCTAAGTACCGAGTATCTGGCAGGAGCCGTGCTGCTAGGAGCGGCTCCTTGCACGGCCATGGTTTTCGTGTGGAGTTACCTTTCCGATGGAGACCCGGCCTATACCGTAGTCCAGGTCGCTGTAAACGATCTTGTTATCCTGTTTGCGTTTACGCCCATCGTCGCCTTTCTCCTTGGCATCAGCGACGTGCATGTTCCCTGGGATACGTTGATCATGTCGGTGGTCCTGTTCGTGGTGATTCCGCTGGGCTTTGGGGCTCTGACCAGGTCAAGCCTGATCAAGCGGCGGGGCAAGGCGTGGTTCGAGGGAACATTCCTGAAGAAATTCGACGGTTTTACCGAAGGAGGCCTGCTGCTTACCCTCGTGATCCTGTTTGCCTTCCAAGGCAAAGTTATTTTAGCTAATCCGCTTGCGATAGTCTTGATCGCCGTGCCGCTCATAATCCAGACTTACTTGATATTCTTCATCGGGTATGGCTGGGCAAAGGCCTGGAAAGTCCCGTACGAGATCGCCGCTCCCGCCGGCATGATTGGCGCATCAAACTTTTTCGAGCTCTCTGTGGCCGTTGCGATCAGCCTGTTCGGGCTAGCTTCTGGCGCGGCGTTGGCGACTGTGGTTGGCGTTCTCGTCGAAGTGCCGGTTATGTTGTCGCTCGTGAAGATCGCGAGGGCTACCAAGAACAAATTCACATCGATATAAACATCCGCATTGGGCCAAGGAATGGGGCAATAAATTGATTATATGGAGGTTTCAATCATGACCAGGGTATTGTTTTTATGCGTACATAATTCGGCTCGCAGCCAGATGGCGGAAGCATTCCTGAAGAAGCATGGCGGAGGTGAATTCCAAGCAGAAAGCGCAGGCCTCGAGCCGGGAAAGCTGAATCCGTACGTCGTCCGGGGAATGCTCGAATCGGGAATCGATATTTCCGGTAATTTAACGAAAAGCGTATTCGACCTAGCCAAAGTTGGAAAGACTTATGACGTTGTCGTCACCGTTTGTTCGAAGGAAGCCTCAGAGCGTTGCCCGTTTTTTCCGGGTCTTTCAAAAAAAATTCATTGGCCGTTCGACGACCCATCTAGCTTCAAAGGCAGCGATGAGGTGATCATGGACGGTGTAAGGCAAGTCCGCGACGAGATTGAGATCGCAGTTAAGAGACTCATCGAGAAAAATTAAACTATACGGGCTCGGTTCCCGGTTTTTGGTTTCCTGAAAATATTTTTGCGTTTAAACCCAATAAGCACCAGAGGGCACCTCTAACAGGGTGTTGAAAAACCTCGGATGAGGATTTTCAACACTTCCAAAATGTAACATTACCGTAGCATTTGTAATCAAATGCGAGGAATGTTAAAGGCTGTTGACAAAGCAACAAGCTTTTTCAACAGCCTGCTAATAACCCTGTTGGTTATCAGAGGTGCCTCACTGATTCCTTACAGGAATCAGGTTTTTTAATGGTCGACCTCGCAAAACTGAAGTTTTTCGAGGTCCCCTAAATAGATAAGACACAGAATCGGTGCTACCGACTTAATAAATTTGACTATAATAAAGTGTTATTTTATTATAGTCAAAATCTCGCGTAGCATTTCGTTTCGAGGCAAGGCGGTGGAGTTATGTTTTAGTTACTTCCAGATCGCCAGGACGCCACCGAAGACCATGTACGTAAGCAGGAAAAGGCCGTTGTTGATGACGAGGACGACGGCTTTCCTTCCTTCCCATAGGGTATTCAGGCTGTGCGTCAGGGCATAACCTGCCCAAACAACGAGGCCGATAACAGCACCTTGCAGGAAGCTCGAGGCGTTGAGGCTTTGCACGAGCACCATCATCACGTATACCATGAGGGCTGAGGACAACAGGCCGCTTGCGAACAGGAACGGCATCTGTTTTTTTTCGGTTTCGGACATCGTATGCTTGCTCTCCGTGCCAAGGGCTTTCATCCACGGCTTGGCGAACAGCAACGGCGAATACCATAGCCAGCTCACGACGAAATTGACCGCGGTAAGCACGATAAAAGGGATAAACGAAAGACTGAAGTTCAACATGGTTCCCTCCTTGGAAACGGTAGATACTAATGTGCGCCAGCTTGGCGCGTGCTTATTCTCCCTGGTAGGCCTTTACCAACTGCGCTAACTCGAGTTTCTTCATGCTCATAAACGCGCTCGTGACGCGTGCGACCGACTCGGGATTTCCCGACGACATCATCTGCTCGAGCGCCGTCGGGACTATTTGCCACGAGAGGCCGAACCTGTCCTTGAGCCAACCGCATTGTTCCGCCTCGGGTTTCGCGGATAATGCTACCCAGTAACGATCGATTTCTTCCTGGTTTTCGCAACGAACCATCAGGGATGCGGCCTCGTTAAAGGCAAAGGCATGCTCGTATGCGCTGTCCATAAGCGCAAAAGGCACGCCAGAAAGCCGCAGCGAGGCGTGCTTAATGCTGCCTTCAAGGTCCGGCGCTTCATCGGGACCGTAGTTGAGAATCTCGTCGACGGAGGATCCCGGCATGAGGCGGGTATATAGGTTCATGGCTTCCTTCGCCTTGCCTGCCGCGTCTCCTACGAACATAAGCGTCGGCGTGACCTTAAAGGGGAGTTCAAGCCCTTCTCGGTACATAAGCTGCCATGAAAGGCCGAATCTATCGGCTACCCAGGCGTAGCGAGCGCTGAAAGGATATTCACCAAGAGGCATAAGGTCGTTTCCGCAGGAGAGCGCCTTATAAAGCCTGTCGACCTCGATTCGGGAATCGCATGCCACGAGAAATGAAAAGGAAGGATTGTGAGTAAAGTAAGGACCGGCAGCCATGAGCGTCGCTTCCAAGCCCGCAAGCTCGATCGACACTATTTCGACGCTCCCCGATGGCGTGCCGTCTAAGGTAGAATTTGAAACGATTTTCGAGCCGGGTATGCTCGAAACGTAAAGCTCCGCTGCTTGCGTCGCGTCCTTTTCATACCAGAGATACGGAACGATCTTTTGCATACAAGCTCCTTATCTTGTTTAGGGCACCTCTAATAACCCTATGGTTATCAGAGGTGCCTCGCTGATTCCTTACAGGAATCAGGTTTTTTAATGGTCAACCTCGCAAAACTGAAGTTTTTCGAGGTTCCCTTTAATAATACTGTATACAGAAATTGAAAGAAAGGTTTTTAGGAAATTGCCTGCGCGAGGGCATCGACTCGTTCAGAAGGATACGTTAGCATAAGGGGACTTCTAAAAACTTCAGTTTTAAGAAGTCTTCCGTTAAAAAACCATGAATGATACGAAGGGTCACGCATTCGAGCGTTACCATCATCAAGGCGATCGAGAACGCGCTGTCGCACGGCATTAAGTAAGCTGCCATAGCGGAAGCAGGAAGGACAAAGCGATGGAAGTTAAGGTACTGTATCATTCCAAGACGGGAAATACCAAGAAGGTGGGCGAGGCGATCGCGGATGCCCTAGGCTGCCAATCCGCGAAACTACCGCATGTCGGCAGCGATGTTGCCGCAGACCTGCTCTTCCTGGGAGCGGCCGTATACGCAACCCACGACCATGGATTAGACCCACAGATGGTAAGTTTTATCCGGACGCTCGATCCGGCAAAGGTGAAGCGGGTAGCTGTTTACTGCACTGGCTTCAGTTCTGCCGCCGCTAAGCTAATGGAAACGGGGCTTCGAAACCGGGGACTAAAAGTCGCCCCGGAAAGCTTCTATTGCGAAGGCAAATTCCTGTTATTCAAGGCAGGCCACCCGAATGCGGCCGATCTCGACCGGGCTCGCACATTCGGGAAGCGCATAGCCAAAGGATAGATATTTCTGGGTTTATCCTAGCTTGAAGCTGTAATGCCTGCTCGTCGTGCCAATCGAAAGAGCCCGATGCCCACGGCGATTGACCACGCTGGAAGGAGTATCCCGTAAAGGCCGTAGGCGGCGCCTACGTAAAACCTGAAGGCTTCGAGGAAAATCCCGGACGCCCCGGTAACGATACCGAGGATTCCGGCGACTCGGCCCAGCGCGCTTTTCGAGAATAGTAATGAAATTATAAGTATACCTATCGCGGTCAGGACGCCTATCAGGGATACGGCGTTTACGTTCGCGGCAAGGATTTCGGCACCTCCCGCAAGCGCTTCTTTAGCCGGGCCGGATGCAGTGGCGTAGCGCGAGGCAAGCTCCACGATGCTCCAGCTTAGCGAAGGAGGGCTCGAGCCCACGGCGAATGCGGCTACCTCCGAGGCAATGCCGAATGTCGCTCCAAGCAGGGCCAGACTTGGGCTGATAGATCGGAGGCCGATTCCCAGGGCCAGGAACATCGCGATGGCCGGTATGCACAGTCCCACGAAGCTGATGAGCTCGGTAATGTATTCGCCTCGGTGGGCGTTCACCTAGTCGAGGATGGCAGCTCCGCCTTCTACGGGAGGAATAGGCGCCGCTATCATGAGGACTAACGGGACGAGCATCATGGCCACATAGACGAATGCGGCTATCGCTCCCACTTTATAGAGGCTCGACCATTGCTTTTCGCTCTGTAGAATCGATTTCCTGTCGCTTGCTATATCCATGATTCCTTCTCCTTCTTGCTAACTATTTTTTTGCGAGGAACCATAGTATAGTTCCTATTCTGCCAAAACCGATAATGGCAATCGCATTGAATGCCACGCCTAAACCGTCCTGATTTTGTTTCCTCAAGTTCGCTTGGAATGCGCAAACGCCGCGATAGAAGACGCGAATAGCCGGTCCCTGAGGCTTTGGGGGAGCCTTAGAAGCAGCCGCAGGGCGGGATCCGATGCGACGAGGTAGCGTAGCTTGGGATTCTTCGCCTCAAGGAGCTTTCTAATCGTTGTGGCCACGAGCTCAGGGCCTGGGTCCGATCTGCGTACTGAGGCCATATAGGCCTCCCTGATCTGGTATGCGTCATAGTACGGTGAGGTACGATCGGCGCGAACGGGAGAAGAGAGCGCGTCGAGCCTATGCTTGAAGCTGGTAGCGATAGGACCTGGCTCCGCTAAGCTTACCTTAATTCCGAACGGCGCTAGTTCCCCCCTGGCCGCCTCGGTAAGTGAGGCTAAAGCCGCCTTGCTCGCCGCGTATCCTCCACCAAACGGAGCTGCCCAACGCCCCGCGATCGAGCCAATATTGATGATCGTACCGCCTCCTCGTTCACGCATCCCAGGTATTGCCGCCCGCATGCATCGCAGGACGCCGAAAAGATTGGTTTCGAGCATCCCATGCAGAGCCTCATCGGAGAGTTCTTCCACCGCCGCTTCCGATCCGAATCCGGCATTATTCACTAACAGATCGACGCCGCCAAACTTTTCATGCACAGTCTTGAAGGCAGCCTGCACCGAATTGGAATCCTCGACATCAAGTTTTAGAGTACATGCCGCACCGATACCGCTGACCATCTCGGGTTTTCTTCCCGTGGCGATTACCGTCCATCCAGAAGCGGCGAGGTCCACGGCTACCGCTTTTCCTATACCGGAGCTGCATCCGGTTATAAGGGCTACTTTTCCGGGTTCATGCTTTTCCAAGATTCCTCCCTATTTTTATTAAGCGGAGGGATACGAGCACCATCCACGCCAAGCTTGAGAGGCCGCTGAACATTACGACGAACATCGCTATCCGCTCCAAACCCGGCATAAACGTCACCACGATCAGGTAAAATATCATTATCGAGCTACCTGCGATGCCGAGTATCGCTACCGGTTTAGAGAATACCTTGGTTCTAAGCATCAGGAAGGCGAAAAGTAGGCTCGAAAGCGTGGAAAGGATGAAGCCAGGAAACGCTCCCGGACTACCATGCGCCCCTCGGGATAAAAGCGCTTCGCCAGCCGCCATGATAGCCTGTCGCCTGGCGTCGTCGGTAGCCACGAAATATTCCTTGGAAAGGCTGAGCATGGGCAAGGCCACGTTATTGCTAGCGAATACCGTTGCCCCGATTACCGCGACCGTGAAGGCTAAAATAGCCGATGCCTGCTTATGTTCTCGTTGGGCCAAAGCTATGCCCAGGAAGAACGGCAAGGTTACCAGCGACATGCAGACGTTCAAGAGATCGAGGCTGTAGAGGCCCGCAAAGGCGCTTGTGTGAAACATCGCGAACCTTCCGATCGCATCTTTTGGCAAGGTGGAAATATCCGCGCCACCCATGACGATACTGATGCCGATATCCGCGACGCCGCCTAAAACTCCGATTAGGCCCATGATACCCGCAACCGTGAAAAACACCTTGTAATCATACTTTCCCGTAATTTCCATGCTGTGCTCCTTGGTAGGCAATTAAAAAAGACGGTTGCTTTTCCAATTGCCTAATGTTGCATTTTGGAAGTGTTGAAAAACCCCATCCGGGGTTTTTCAACACTCAAATTTTAGCGGCTTAACGAAGCGTTATCCGCGTATAATACTTGATTATGTCTCCTGCGCTCGCAACGTAGCGCTCTTCATATAGCTTCGATATTTCTCCGAAACGATAGCCCTCGGGCAAGAGTCTGGCGGGAAGTGGAGGCTCTGAAGTCCTAAAACGTTCCCAAAACACAAGGCCTGCGTATAAGAGCCTTCGTGGCAAATCATTGTAATCGGAAGCATCAATGCCGCTTGGCACGAGAAAGCGGACCATGGCTTTTTCGAATTCGGCAAGCTCCGCCGATCGTTTTTGCACCTCGAAGATATCGAGAATTTTCCTGACTAGAGACTCATCTTCGATATCGGGGCAGTCCAGTAAGAACAAGTTGGAGTCTAGCTTGAGTTCGCGCATCGCTTCGCGTACAGGGCCCGTGTCGATGCGGCCGTTCAGGTAGACGTTTTGCGCTATCTTCTTAAAGCCGAAGTTCTTGAGGGTTTCCCGGACTATGCTTCGCTCGCTGACGGCATCCGCCGTAAAGGTAAAGATCGCGACGGTAAACCCTCCAGGAAGCGCGTTCTGGCGACTATTCACCATATTGAGGACGAGAGAAGGCTCGGAGAGCCGGTACCGCATAATTCCGGATGAGTCTTTTTCCTTTTTGATATATCCCGCCCTTCCTTCCCGGGATAACAGCGTCCTGATCGCCGAATCGCTTGTCCCCGCATAAAGCCCAAAGTCGCGAATGGCCGCGAGCGAAGGATACGGTAGGCCGTTAAGAAACGGGGACCCATCACGGAGGATGAGGAAATTGTAGACGGAGGCTTTTACGGACAACGGGTACAGTATCCGGAAGTCGTCATTTGATTTAGTGTCATAATCTAAATACATATTGATTATTTGTAACATGTTTGGTTGAAGCTGTCAATACTCAGTTGGACACAGTAGGTATTAGTTTACGCTGATGCGAATAAAAGGTAGTATATTAACCGTAGCAGTATGGTTACTTGCCCTATTTGTAGGAAGGCTGGAAAATGAACAATCAAGCAAAATTCTATACAATGAGTTTCTCTAGCGTCTATCCGCTCTATCTGCAAAAAGTAGAAAAGAAGGGCCGGACGAAAGAAGAGCTGGACGAAGTAATATTCTGGCTGACCGGCTACGATAAAAAATCCCTGGAAAGGCAAATCGACCTGAAAATGGATTTCGAGCATTTTTTTAATGAAGCGCCGCGTATCAACGCGAATGCCGGTAAGATCACCGGCGTTATTTGCGGCTACCGCGTTGAAGAGATCGAAGACAAGCTTATCCAGCTCGTTCGGTACATGGATAAGCTGGTTGACGAGTTGGCCAAAGGCAAGGCAATGGAAAAGATCCTACGATCTTGAGCCGGTATCGAACCCGAACGATGTCTATAGACAGGAAGCAGCAGGAGAAGGTAATGAACAAGGCGACCAGGTTTTTCGCGGCTACCATTGGGATAATAGCTGGCATGATGGGTGTTGAACATGGAATAGGGGAATTGCTACAGGGGACGAAGACGATTGACTCGGGCTTCATCCTTTCTTGGCCAAATTCAGCGTTCTATGAAATCCTTGGCGGTGAACCGGCGATGACCTTGTTTCGCACCTATAGCTCCACCGGAATTTTTGCGATACTGTTTTCCATCTTGTTTATTTTAGGCGTCCTCTTCCTTATGCCCCGCAAATATTCATTTTTTGCCTTATTGCCTGTAACCTCGTTGATGCTAATCTCCGGAGCAGGCTTCGGGCCTCCGCTGGTCGGGATCATAGCGTCTTTAATGGGAACGAAAATTAATTCGAAGCTGAAGCTATGGACTAGAATACCGTCAAGCGTTCATGCAGCATTCGCTAAACTCTGGCCCTTCGCGTTCGCTTTGTGCATCCTGGGATGGATCATGGTTTTTCCGGGCGCTCCTATTCTATCAAAGTTTCTAGGTTCTCAGGATATGCGCATTTTATTCATTCCGCTTGTCCTAGCTTTCGGAATGATTCCCCTTACCCTATGGACGGGGTTTTCAAAAGATATACTATCCAGGCAGGATCGTAGTGCGATTCTGATGACAAAAAAGGAAGTCGCGCTTGCGTTTTTAAGCGACGCTTCTCTTGGAAAAGTAGCTGATGCATTCGAAAACTACATCCATAAAGACTTCAGGCACCATCTGATCTTCGTTAAGGGAGACCGGACCTCGTTCAGAACCGCAATTGAGGAAAATTATAGACAGTTCCCCGACAAAAAATACGAAGCAAGGCATGCCCTCGAGGATGGCGATTTGGTTTCAATCCACGGGAAAGTGAGCTTGGGCGCGAGGATATTTGGGGTTATCCATATCTTTAAATTCCTTGACGGAAAAATTATAGAATCCTGGGAGGCGTCGCAGGAGGATACGGCGGACAGCGTCAACGAGAACGGGTTATTCTAAAAAGTTAATGAAATATACTGGACTGCGAGGAAGGGAACCATGAGAAAACTGAAGCTTCAAGTTCAAGTTACGGTAAACGGCTTTGTTTCGGGACCGAACGGAGAAATGGATTGGACACTGCCGGAATGGGATGCGTCGCTCAAGCGCTACGTGGGAGAACTCACGGATTCCGTGGACTGCATCCTGCTTGGGCGTAAACTCGCCGAAGGATTTATCCCCTACTGGAATTCGCATCCGGAAGAGGAAGGCGCGGGGATTTTTATCAACACCAAAAAGGTCGTGTTTTCGAAAACCCTTACCGAATCGGTTTGGGAGAATACCGAGCTCGAGAAAGGCGATCTCGTGGAGGAAATTACCAGGCTTAAAAAACAGGATGGCAAGGATCTAATAGCCTACGGCGGAGCCGGTTTTGTTTCGGCTCTGATAAAGAACCGACTCATCGACGAGTTCTTTCTGTTTGTCAATCCAGTCACGTTGAGTAGCGGCAAGCCGATTTTCGGCGAACTAGATGGTAGGCAAAACCTGAAATTAGTTAAGGCAAGCTCTTTCGAATGCGGCATGACGGTTCTGAACTACGAACTAAAGAGCTAAGTGGATTTTATACTAGTATGCACGAAGCGGTGGTGTCGTGGTGGAAGGTGCTTAAATTTTGACACCTGCGTCGCAATAGGTTATAATCGTGTTCTGTAACCTACGCCTGTTTTTGTAAGGGATATGGATACCAGATAGAAAACAGCGCTCAACAAGGTAAATAGAATGAACACCGAACTGGTAGAGTCCAACTTTAACTTCCTCAAGAAGCAGACTGAACAGTTGTGGCGTCTAGGTGCACTTGCTGAACGGTATTTCCCGGAGGATCCTTTTTTCGACCCATTTAGGAAGTATAATTCATTCTACATACAAATATACCATACAATTGACTGCTAAAAAAATAACTCCTTATAAAATAAGAAGTTAAGATGGAGGTTCACGAGAGCACTCGTGGCGGGAGTCGAATGAGGCACTATATTTATATACAATATAATGCTTTAGCTAATTTTCTATAGGTTATATAATTATATTTTATTGGTTCCATAGGCCTCGCTGGAATGGCATGCTTTGGCACTGGATTCTGCTCACACAAGTGCTCACACGGAATCTCCTTCAAGTTTTGGTTTGTTGCTATGAGCATTAGGGAATAATCGGTATACGTAGAAGGCCTGATTGCATATTGGAATTTGAATTCTTTTGGATGAATACATCTATTGTGCCGCTGGCAGGAACGGCAACCTGCAACGCATAGATATTTCCACCGCGAGGTTCCATTTCAAGATGTCGACCATTTACCTGAAGAAAGGCTTTTGCGATATTTTCTATGTAAATCAAAAACTCTTCGCTGCTGCCGGCTTTTAACGCCTTGAAAAATGGCGAAATCAACCTGGCTTTATGGGTTTGATAATCTGCAAATAAAACCGGAATTGAGACTTGACTCGTATTGCTCGAATCGATCACCAGTTCGGCTATTGATTCATATCGATTATTGTTTATTGGCGCGGCGAACAAACGCAGCAGCCATGTGCCTGGCGGTGGGGCCATGTAAATTTTTAAAGTCCCGTCTTGCTGCTGCACAAATCCGTAATTAGCTTCACGGCCGGCTGCATCATAAAGGACTGCCTTGAATTTAAAATTGGTTTTAACCTGCAGGTTAATCTGAGCCGGTTCGCGTAGTGCCATTTTTAACCCGAGCGTTTGGTAACCGTCCGAAACATAATCGAAAAACTTCCCGCTCAAATCCGGCATATTCGTGAATTCAGCCGGGGTCACAGGTTTTGCCAATAATTGCCAATCAACCCGGCTGGGAAAGTGCGTATAAATAATCCATTCCGGCTTAATCAGAAAATAGGCGGTAGAATACGCGCGTTGCGCGACTTTACCATCCATGTACCCTGAATCCCAGGTTGAGTCCAGCAGGTACCAATAATTCTGAATCTTCACCATATTCCAAGCATGGTTGGATTTCCGTGGATCCTCAGGTGCGAGACTGTTGCTGCCGACACCGCGGGCGTACCCGGATACTTTCGATGTTGGAAAGCCGGAAATGCGCAGCATCTGGTCTAGGACATTGGCATAACCTTCACATACGCCCTTTCCGCTTCGCAAGACAGCCTGCCAGGATTGATCGGGCAGGTTCCCGCTAAAAAAAGATGCCGCATCGTATTGAATGGTAAGAGCGACCCAATCATGAATGGCTTTAACTTGCAGGAACGGATCTTCGCTCACGGCTTTCAATGCATCGACTAATGCAGTAAGTTCGCGAATATTGGTGATCGCGGATGCTGGTTTAGATCGACTCAAAGTATTTGAAATGGGCTGAACTATATTCGTTCTATATTTTGAAACATCAATCGCGTTTGCAGGATCGTTGATGATACGGGGAATTTGCAGGCTTGTCTGAGAGGTTGCGGTAGGTCGTTCATTACTAAGAGAAGTGCTCGGAGTCGCGGTGGATGAATCCTTGGGTTTTATAAAGGTATTGTTAAAATCATCTTTTATACGTTCAAGGGTTGCACAACCCGAAAAGGTTATTACAATAAACAAGGGAACATAAAAGCAATGCCGTTTTGATTTACAGATCATAATGAGACCTCCATGTTTGCTAGAGTATTGATCATAAACGCGTTCTCAACAAGAGTTTGCTGCTCAAGCAGCTCTTTGGCCAGTTTTATGGCCATATTCCTTTCCAATACAAATTGGACTGAACTAATTGATTGAAAATCCGAAAGTATGTCTCGCTCTTGAATGAGACGAAACCAGCGCTCGACTCTGGGGATATAGTTAATATTTTTGAAAATTGAAGCAAGTCTTCTACATGCAATACCATTCAGCCGGTCGTGGATAGAAAAAAATGTCCTTCTCTGCAAGATAGTCACAATAAATTAGCCTGATAAATTCTGCATCCTCTGTTGAGACTACTTGGCAGAATTGCGCAATATTGGCTGAACTCATTTCTAGCGGAATTTTGTAATAAAATCCGTCGATACTTGAACCATTGGGTACAACGATCCTGGAGGCGACCATAAAGTGATTCGGTTCAGGAATCCCAAGGCAAACTCGCTGTTCGTTCAGATATGTCTGCAACAGAAAATATCGCTGGCGTGAAGCTTGATTGAACCAGGAATCTTCTTGATGGCGATGTCCTTTTCTTACAATGCCCCAGGGACGTTGATCTGATCTGCCATAACGGAGGTCTAGCAATCCCGATTTAAGTTCATAGATCAATATACGATCTGGTGCGAAGGCAACAACATCGAATTCCCCTTTCCATCCCTGACTGGTAGGATCGCTGCTGTCGGGGCGTGGTTGAGAATACCTTCAATGGATTAGTAACACACAAAAATCAAGCCCGATTGAGGCTCGCTTAAGGATTTTGATAACCCGTGAAAATTGCCTGAACTCCGAATTCGATTGCGTGGGTATGGTACCAAATATTTCAAAGTGAGTAGTTGAATTATTCATACTGGAGCCTTCTATTCCTGGCCCGGCAGTAGTATGTCTTTGCCTATAGGTTTATTTCCCCGTTTCACTTTCAAGGCATACCCTTCTCCGAGTTCGGATCGGCCAGACGTCAATGCATTCGGGGGACAAAAAACTATATCACGAAAGGGCTGGCCAAGATTTCCACCAAAATATTGCGCTATTTGTTGAAGGTATTCAGCCGAATCCAACCCCACATCTCGCCATGGCAAACAGGTAAACAAACTTGGGCAATTGACGATCGTCCTATAAACCCAACTGAGATATCGTATCCCTTCAAAAAATATTAAAGCATCCTTGAAAGCAGATGAGTAAAAGGCTTCAATCTGCTTTTCAAATTCAAACACCGGGTAAAAAAAAGATTCCAAATTCATATTTTCTGATAGATTGAAATTTGAATCAATCAGATTATTAAGCTGATCATGTAATCCAACCAGACTGATTATGTTAATAGAAAACTTGCTGATAAAATCTTTTAATTGTTGTACCGATTCGGCAGAAACTGATCTAGAAGATTTGTTAAGATATAGCCCAGTAGCTTGCCTGTCCGTGAAGTATACGGAATTATCAGTATATCCATGGTAATCCGTAATTCTCCATGGCCGGGAACAGCGATTACGTGCCAATATTAAATCTAGAGCATCCAGCAGGGAGGTTGCCGGGATCAAATAACCGGGGTTCCCTTTTTTATCATGCCAATCCAAATCAAATATCGGATCCAAGTATGGTCCAAAGCCAGGCATCATTTCAATATTGAAAATATTAAAATGCATTAACCTGATTTGGGAGCTTAGCAATCTGTGACTTGTTGCCGTCTCGTGAGTAAATAAATACCAGAGATTGCCGGTTTGGTCATTTCCGGTGGGCTTCGTCAGGCTAGAAACCGGGATTTCGCTTAGGGCTAAAGCTTTTTTTGCAGCAGCGCTGATTCCACCAGATAGTAATTCTGGTTCAATCCGCCACGATGGCGTGCGAGTAAGATTTCCAGGATAAACGTCGCGTGGCGTAAGTTCTTGCTTTGCTTCATTATATGAAGCAAACCCGAGCTGTCTGGCAAGTGAATCCAACGTTTCGGAGTGACCTTTTCCAATGAAGCGCGAATCTTTTCTCTGTAAGGATTTGGCTACGCCGCTTAAAGAGTGGGTATTGATGAGCAAGCGCCCATCGTTGATTGATGATGACATAGATCTCCTTTTCATCATTCGTGAGAAGACCCGCTACCCCCATGAATAGGGAGATAATGTCGAAATAGCAGTAGTGCGGAATCAGCGTCCTGATTCCAATCCCAAGTGATTTTTGGTCTCTACGCGGGTGGTAAGCTGCTTGGGGCAACTTTAATATGATATAGACCCGTTTTTTTGGAAAATCAAGATATTTTTAGTTTTTCGAAGTAACTGTGACAACATAAAATCAGTAAATATTATAATCTTCTGTGATTCTTCGGTCTGTATCCTGCGTATATACCTCGCACACGAAAGAAACCGCATAATAGAACGGTTCGAATTCAATGTACTTGACTATAGTAAAATGAGGTCTTATTATAGTCAAAGCGAATAAAGGGACATGCATGTATATAAAACGAGCAATCGAACCAGTGCTATGCAGCATCTCCGATACGTTTCCGGTGCTTCTCGTCACAGGTCCCAGGCAAGTCGGTAAAACGACGCTGCTTCAGCACATAGCCGAACCTAAACGCCAGTATGTGACCCTGGATGACCCGATGCTTAGGCAGTTGGCAAAAAATGAGCCAGAGCTCTTCCTGGAGCGGTTTGAGGCTCCGGTTGTCATCGATGAAATTCAGTATGCTCCCGAGCTCTTGCCATATATCAAGATGCGGGTTGATATCCAGAAAATTAACGGTGCATATTGGCTGACTGGCTCGCAGATGTTTCATCTTATGCAAAACGTAAGTGAATCCCTTGCGGGGCGCATCGGCATCATAAACCTACTGGGATTCTCGCAGGCAGAAATAGACGGCCGCCAATCAGCTCCCTTTTTGCCTGATCTAGTGGCTTTCAACAGCGTACGCAAAATCGCAAAGCGATATAGCCTGCTTGAGACCTATGCAGCGATCCACCGGGGCAGTATGCCGGCGCTGCATGTACAGGAATCCACCCCTGACATTGCACAATACTATTCTTCATACCTGCAAACCTATCTGCAACGTGACATAAAAGACTTGAGCCAGGTAGGAGACGAGCTTGCTTTCCTGCGCTTTTTAACCGCCGTGGCAGCACGAAGCGCCCAGATGCTCCAGTACTCCGATCTCGCGCGGGACGTGGGTATCAGTGCGCCTACGGCTAAGCAATGGCTTTCCCTTCTAATTACTTCAGGTATTGTGTGCTTGATTGAGCCATGGTACAGCAATACGCTTACCCGAATGATCAAAACGCCGAAGTTGTTTTTCCTCGACACTGGTTTATGTGCCTATCTTACCCGTTGGACGAGCCATGAGGCATTGGAAGCCGGGGCGATGTCCGGTGCAATTTTTGAAACCTTCGTCGTAAGCGAGATCATTAAAAGTTGGTACAACGCAGGCAAGAAACCACCGGTTTTTTATTATCGCGACAAGGAAAAAAACGAGATCGACCTCATTATGGAGGTCGCTGGCAGTCTATATCCAATCGAAATCAAGAAGAGCGCCAACCCTGGTAAGGACGCGATAAGCGCATTTCGCTTGCTTGAAAAAGCAGGGAAGCCGGTAGGCCATGGTGTGGTGGTATGCTGCGCAACGGACTATCTTCCCCTGGATACGAAGAATTCGGTGTTACCGTGGTGGATGATTTAGTAAGCGCTTGGATGATGCTTAAATTTTGACACCTGCATCGCAATAGGTTATAATCGTGTTCTGTAACCTACGCCTGTTTTTGTAAGGAATATGGATACCAGATAGAAAACAGCGCTCAACAAGGTAAATAGAATGAACACCGTACCGGTAGAGTCCAACTTTAACTTCCTCAAGAAGCAGACTGAACAGTTGTGGCGTCTAGGTGCACTTGCTGAACGGTATTTCCCCGAGGATCCTAATACAGCGCTACTAAAGTTACGCCAATACTCGGAACTTCTGGCGCAAGAGATTGCGGCACGTTGCGGTCTTTTTGAATCAGCGCAAGAATCGCAATTCGAGCTACTGGGGCGACTTCATGATTCGCATATGGTTCCGCGTGAGATCATGCAGGTTTTTAACGAGGTGCGACGCATCGGTAATGCGGCCAATCATGCGCTTAAGGGTGACCATAGCGCGGCATTATCATGCTTGAAGCTATGCTGGCAGCTGGGATTATGGTACTACCGAACCCTCTATCAGGCTGAGTATAAAGCAAGCTCGTTCTGCCCGCCTGCTTCTCCAATCGATGAGAGTAAAGAACTAAAAGGCGAACTCGAGCGGCTTCGCAAGGTATATTACGCTTCTGCCGACCGCGAAGCGAAGACTAAAGAAGCATTGGAACAAGCGCAAAGCGCCTTGCAGAACCTTGAAGGCGAGAAGCAGTTCTGGGAGAGCATGGCTTCGGAAGCGGAAACTGCCAAGGCCAAGCTTGAGGCGAAATTGACTGCGCTGCAAGTCGCTGCAAGCGTAAAGCCAAAAGATGCGCTTCCTAAGCTGGTTAAGGCTTCTACGCACGCAGCAAGCCATCTACAGTTTGACGAGTCGGAAACCAGAAAGCTAATAGACGCGCAGCTACGCCAGGCTGGTTGGGAAGTCGATTCGTCAAGTTTGCGCTATGCAAGTGGCACCCGGCCGCAAAAAAACCAGAATCTTGCCATAGCCGAATGGCCGACCAGTTCAGGCCCAGCTGATTATATTTTATTCATCGGGCTGCGTCCTTTTGCCACCGTTGAGGCGAAACGCAAGCATGTCGGCGTGTCAGGCGCCTTGGTACAGGCCAAGCGCTACAGCCGCACCTTTATCCCAAGCGATGAAACAATCCTGGACGAGGCATACGGCAGCGACGCGGAACCGTATCGAATTCCCTTCGCGTTCTCTTCCAACGGCCGGCCTTTTGTGCAGCAGCTCAAGACGAAAAGCGGTATCTGGTTCTGCGACTTAAGAAGTGCTTCTAACCTTTCGCGGCCGTTGGAAAGCTGGTACACGCCCGAAGGTCTTGGCGAGCTTTTTAAAATAGATATTCTGAAGGCACATGAGGAACTCGACAATTCCCGATTCGAATATGGATTTGCCTTGCGCGAATACCAGATCGATGCCATCCGATCGGTCGAGAAAGCTATCGAAAACGGACAGCGGGATATGCTGGTGGCCATGGCCACAGGAACGGGAAAAACCAAGACCTGCATAGCCTTGATCTATCGCCTCCTCAAGGCGCAACGCTTCAGGCGCGTTCTGTTCCTGGTGGATCGTTCTGCCCTCGGAGAGCAGGCCGCGAATGCGTTCAACGATACCAAGATGGAGAATCTGCAAAAATTCGTGGATATCTTCGGTATAAAAGATTTAACCGACCAAGCGCCGGACTCGGATACGAAGGTACATATCGCCACGATACAGGGGATGGTCAAGCGCCTTCTGTTCGCCGCCGATGGTTCTGCTTTGCCAACGGTTGACCAATACGACTGCATCGTGGTTGACGAGTGCCACCGCGGAT
>JANNSO010000004.1:0-15394 GCA_031402655.1 Spirochaetota bacterium
CACGACATAGGCAAGGTATCCGTCTCGGACGCCATCCTGAACAAGCCCGGCAGCCTGAGCGCGGAAGAGCGAACCCTTATGTCCTCGCACGTGCATGCCGGCGAGAACCTCATCGAGCACATGGGCTGGGAAAATATCAACGACCTGTATGCCACGCTGGCAAAGGAAATCATAGGATCCCACCACGAGCGCTGGGATGGTTCGGGGTATCTGCGCGGCCTCAAAGGCAATGAAATACCCTTGGGCGGGAGACTCATGGCGGTCGCGGACGTGTACGACGCGCTCCGGGCCAAACGACCCTACAAGGAAGCCTTGTCCCACGATGAAGCCCATGATTTTATTCTGAGGAATTCAGGCACGCATTTCGACCCGATGGTGGTCGAGGCCTTTGACAGGCTGGAGGCGCGGTTCGCCGAGGTGTTCAGCTCCGAGTCCTGAACCTCAAACTTTCGGTAACGCCGTGGCTATAATCGCGCGGACCCTGTCGGGCAGGGTCTTGCGGTCCTCCGCGGACATTCCCAACGTAGGAACAGGCGGGTGCACAACCATGCTTATGGCCGACGGAATTATTCTTTTTTCCTGTTCCCAGGTGCGGTAGGAACCGTCCACCGTTACGGGCACGATTTGCGCGTCCGCCCGCGTGGCCAGCTTGAAGCTGCCGTTGCGGAATACGCCGAGCTTGGAACTCCGGCTCCTCGTGCCCTCGGGAAAGATGCACATTACGCTACCATGTATTATTTTCTTAACTCCGCGGTCTATCGAGGCCTTGCCCTTGGCCAGGCTGTCCCGGTTCATGAATATGCTTCCCATCGAGGCGATCCAAATATTGATGAACGGCAGGAACAGCGCCTCGCTTTTTATTATGAAGCCGATGGTGCGGGGCAGATATGCCAGTATCATGACAAAATCCATGTCTCCCTGATGGTTGGACATGAATACCACTCGACCCTGCCTGGGCACGTTTTCCAAGCCGCTTACCGATGCCGTGGTTCCCGTGCCCCACAGCATCATCCTGGCCCACATCCTTACGATAAAGCCCGTAACCGGCCGGCTTATGAACCGAAGCCCGCACCAGTCAAGTAAAAGCAAAAACAGCCCAATGGGCATGATGATTATAAGAGAAACCCAAAAAAACGAAAAGAAAAGCATTGTTCGAAGCATGGGTAAGGATTATTACAGAATTTCCCCCATTTGGCAACCTGTAAACTACCCTGGTTGCGAATTATAAATACTGCGTTATAACTGAAGGGGACCTCGAAAAACTTCAGTTTTGCGAGGTGCGAAACATTTCGACTTAAAAAACAAGCGCTTTCTGAAGAGCGCTTAAGGGATATGTCTACGCCCCGGACGGCAGCGCTATCGGTACCGTTAGAAACCTGCTTCCGGCTTTGCCATTCTGTTGGGACTCATCTGCCTAATCCAGCTTGATCAGCTGTTTTTCGGGATCCTTGTTCCGGCGAAAGAAAATGCCCACGTTGCCGATTACCCGTATAAGCTCGGAGCCGGTTTTTTCGGCCAGAGCCAGGGCAAGCTCTTTTCTGGTGCCCTTGAAATCCACGAAGCGCAGCTTTACCAGTTCGTGGTCGGCAAGTGCCTTGTCCAAGGCGGCATACAGACCGTCCGCCGCGCCCAGCTTTCCCAGATGCACGAGCGGGTTCATTTTGGAAGCGAGAGCGGCCATGCGGGCGCGCTGTTTCGATGTTAACATTTATTCCCCTAGCGGGCTGTTGAATAAGCTTGTGGCTTTTCCAACAACCTTAAACATTCCTCGCATTTGATTACAAATGCTACGGTAATGTTACATTTTGGAAGTGTTGAAAGTCCTCATCCGAGTTTTTTCAACACCCGGTTAGAGAACTTGAAGCGATTTAACGAGCAGCGACACGAGGATTCCCAAAACCACCCTGATGCCCACAAGTGCCAGAAAGCCCGTTATGAGCCCCTGCATGTAGTTTACTATCCTGTTTTTATAGATGAGCCGCTTGATGCGAAACAACAGCGGGTTGATCATCGCGTCCACAGCGCGCCAGGCGGGATGCAGACTATTCCAGCGTGCAAGATACGCTATAATGCGCAACAGTATCAACAGGGCAAAGAACCCTACCAGGAACCCGATCGGAGCCCAAATTACGTCCACGACCAATACCAGCACTTTTCCCAGAGTCATAACCCCGTATGAGGCTATGTCCAGCCCGCGGGAAACGGCGGATAGAACGGCAAACGCGGCAATGGGCGAAAAGTCGATGCCCGCGGCCTGAAACAGGCGGATGCGCCTGAAAAAATTCAGGTAGGGATCCACGACCCGACCTATGACCAGGCCCGCCGGATTCTGCTGGATGCTTGGCACCCAGGTCATGAATATTCTTACGATACACAGAATCATGTATACCGTGGCCAATGCGGATAAAACTCTCAGTACCAAAGCAAGCCAGTTCATACAAACCTTTCGTTTCCTATTCCAGTTTCTGCACTTCTATGACGCGCTTTAATAGTTCCTGGGCTGCAAGCGCGGTTTCCATGCCTGTTCGAGCAGGCTCGAAAAATGGATCCAGCGCGAGAACCTGCTTCCACAGGGCGATAGCGCCATCGTTATTTCCTTTGGCGTAGGCTTCGAGTCCCCGCATGTACAAATCGTCTACCTGTGTTGATACCGCAGCCCTTCCGCCGTCGCCCATCTGAAACTTGGCCTCGATGCTCAGCCTTGCCAGCGGCAAAGCCTGGGTAAGAAGATCCAAGGTATAGGTAACAACCAAAACCAGCGGGTTTACCTTTATGGTTGTACCCACAGTAAGCCGCGGATTGCCGGTTTTAAGGAGTACGCCGGCCTGGATATCCCAAAAATCGCTTATCGTCATGGAATAGCCGATACCCCAATATAATTTTTCGCTCAGGGACAGCGATTGCAGGTTGAAGGGCTGGCTCAGGTCGAAACTGAACAGCAGGGGCCGAATGGGCGCATATGCCAATCCGAAGGTCGCAAGCGAATTCAGCGGGTCGCCAAGCGCGGGCGGTCCGATGTTTTTGACGCTCAGCCCCAGAGAAAAATTCTTTTCCCTGGCCGGGTACAGTTTAAGGAAATTGAATCGCGTAAGCGCACCGAAATCCGCCATGACCGCAAAGGCGGACTGGGTTGCGCCGGAGCCCTGGATAACGATGCCGTTTCCGTCGGCATAATCCGGAACGGAGCGGTATGCCAGCTTTAGATTCGCCCCGAGCGAGACTCCGTAAAAATAATAGCCGGGGAAAATATGGTAGGAAGCGTTCGCGATGGCCGTAGCCTCGGTAAAATATCCGGCCGTTACCCGACCGGCAAAGTCGTCATATTCCGTAAAAGGCAGATAGAGCCATTTACCGCCGATGGCAAGCCCGAGGCTCTTGAAGCGCATCGTATACACTGCGCTCTCGATGCGCGTATCCGCAATCCAGTTGTTGTGGTACAGGGAAAGCTCGGTATTTTCAAGGACGGCGCTGCCGGCCGGGTTTATTTCCAGAAATGATGAATCGAGGCATACCGCGGTATAAACCGATGCCATGCCGGCCGCGGTACCGCCCATTGGAATCATTGTGGAGAGAAATGTGGTAAGGCCTTCGTTGGGGTCTATGGTAAAAAAATTGCAAACTGCGTAATAAGAATCGGAAAACACCGACTGCGGAGCTATTTCCCGTACTCCCAGGAAAAGAGTAAGCACCGTAATTATTAGCGCGCGATTCTTCATATTATCTTGAAATATACTGTATGATCGAGATATTTTCTATCGGGAAGCGCGAATAATCAAAGATATTCGGTATTCATCATTAAATTTTTAAGCGATAATTGCGCCGAATCTGAAACTTGAACCGAAACCGGTGTTTTATGAAGTATACTATATTATCTCAGCTTATTTTTCCTTGAACCGACAATGATAGAGCAGGTATGTTCCCCAATTTACGCCGCGTGGCATTTTTCATGTTTATTCTCCTCATAATAAGCCAGGCTTGGTCTTTGGGCGGCAAGGAAGATGCGCTTATCTATGCCGATAAGCTTATAAAAGAGCAGAAATACGACGATGCGATACTCTACCTTACCGAGTTCATGAAACAGTATCCGTTTCGTTTCGACGAAGCGCAGCGGCGCTTGAAGAAAATTATCGAAATCCGCATGGCATACAGTAATCAGGCGAATGCCCTCCTCACCGTCATTAAGGACGAACCTCTCAATGTTGCAAAAAAACTTGATCTGATCAGGATCATGGAAGGCCTCGAAAAACCTAAATCCATGGAGAATTTCATACCGCAGATCAAAGTAGCTGCCTTGTTTACTTATAATGAAGCCCGATTCCTCGATATCATGGCTCAAGGCCGGACCTCGATAGACGCGCGCAACTTTCCCGAGGCCATCAAAATTTACCAAAGCGGCTTCGAGTTGTATCGTCAGGAATTCCTCGATGCCGGGTATGACGAGATAAGCGTGGGGATGGTTTTTTCGCGGATCAAGGAAGTCAACGACGACGCGCTGCTGTTCGAGAGCTCCAGAAAAGCCCTCGAGCAGGCCTTCCTTGTCTTGACCGATGCCTACAAGGGAGGCAATCTGGCCGAGATCGACGCAGCCCAGGAATCGGCGGCGCAGCTTGCGCGCGCGTATGCATCCCTGCGCTCCAGGATAGTCGCGGCGGGAAGGTCCCTCGAAAGCCAATTTGCGCTGCTGCAAAAAATAGATCCGACCCTGACGGACAGCTCGTTTCTTCCCTTTGCATTCCGTCTCGTGCTTGGCCGGAAATCGGTCATGGAATCGGAAGGTATCGCCGGAACGCTGGACACCCAATGGGCAGTGGTCCTGCGCAGCGCCCAAACTTCCATGGAGGCTCAGGCAAACGCGAAACTGGAACAGGGAAAATCTTTTTTTGCCCTGGGAAAGTTCGTCGAAGCCGGGTCCAGCTTCAGGCAAAGCGCCGAACTCGCCACCCGGGGCATCAAACTCGTCTCTCTGTGGGCGCATTACATTCCGACTGAATTGCTGGAGCTTTCGACGAATCTTGGCCAGGCCATCCTGCTTTCGAAAGGCGGCGATTACCTGCGCCTGGGACATTTCGCGGAGTCCTGCCTGGCCTGGGAAGGTCTGGCTTCGATACAAACCAGGCTGAAAGACAAAGACGCGCTTCTGGCCGACATGTCGCAAGAGCCACAGTCCGTGGTCGCATCCGGTGTGACGCTGGAAAGTTTAAACCTCCTGCGAAAGGAATTTACCGCGATACGCGCATCCATCTTTGGGCTGCGGGATGCATCGGGACTGCGTGCCAGGCAATTGGCCGTAATTGCGAAATCGGGTTACGGAGCTCCGGTATCCGAGGAAATGCAGGGCACCCTGGACGGAACCATCGGAGCGGCTTTGGGTTCCTCCCAGGAAAGCATCGTCAGGATGGTTACCAGAACCGCCGCCTACGAATTCGAAGCGCTTGACAATAAACTGACGCAGCAGCTGTCACTCATTTCCCAGGCGAGCGGCCTGCTTGATGGCATGCCATCGAACAATGCGCAGCTGCCCGACGCAATATTCAAATATCCCACCAAAGCCCTCCAAACGATAGCAGCCACCGATGGCGCGCTGAATGCGCTGAACGCGGAAATAGCGGCTCTCTTGGCAAAATATAATTCCGAGGAAAGCTATATCTCGTCGGCCGCTTCCCTGGGTATCTGGCTGCGCAAGACGAGCGGGCTTTCCATCCCGGTCAAGACGGCCATCGGCGAGGCTTCCGGTCTCAGCGCCAAAGCCAGGGAGCAGAAACGCCTGGCGGAATCCAGCAGACTCGAGGCGGAGCGCAGAATCGCGGAAGCCAACTCAGCGCTGAAGTCGGCCGATTTCGAATCCGCCCGCGAGAGGCTTGAGCGCGCACGGGAGCGATTCAGCGCTTCGCTACTTTACGAACAGGACCCCGCCCTGAGAACCCTTTCCGACGGCCTGCTCAATACTCTCGCCGCAACCATCATCAAGGCAGAGAACGACAAAGTGGTTACCGACACCAGAAAGCTGCTTACCACCGGCAAGAGTTCATACCTGCAGGGACAGTTCAGCCAGGCTGAGGGATCGCTGCTCCAGGCACGGTCGCGCTGGAAGACCACGAATGCCACCCCCGAAACGGAAGTTGAATATTGGCTCAAACTGGTGCAGACGGCGCTTATGGTCAAGTCCGGCCGCGATATTCCCGTAACAGCCCCGCTGTACCCCGAGATGAGCCAGCTGTTGTCGCTGGCCAAGCAGTATTACTCGGAAGGCGCGAGCCTGCTGGGCAAGGGCGACAAAACCGGAGCCCTCAAGACCTTTTCCCTGGCTCGCCAGAAAATCGGCGAGGTAAAGATTATATTTCCGCTGAACCAGGAAGCCGGCGTCCTCAACCTTAAAATAGACAAGCTCATCGACCCTGGAGTGTTCAACAGGGCAGCGGCGGCAAAAATCGCGGATGCGCGCGTGAAAATAAAGGGCAGACAGGATCTTGCCGCCGTTTACAGCGACCTCCAGGACCTGCAGGCCATCGATTCGCGATTAGCGGGGCTTCAGGCGCTTATAGTGGAAGCTGAGATACTCCTGGGACTCCGCCTGCCCCCGCCGGACCCAAAGGCTCTCGCCGAGTCGCGGTCACTTACCCTGGCCGCGCAAAAAATCTACGACTCGCTGGATAGAGCGAGATTTGATTTCGCCAAAACGCAGCTGGCAAAAGCGCTTGAGCTTAACCCCAACAACGAGGCGGCCGCGAGCCTCAAGGACAAGATCTCAACGTCGGTGGGCGGAGACCAGACGATTATCCTGCCTGCAAATATAGAACTCATATATAGTGAGGCAATCACCCTGTTTACGAACGGCGACTACCTTTCGGCACGAGGGCGCATCGCGAGGATTTATTCGATGTACGCGAAGGCCAAGACAATGCAAAAAGTCGTGGATCTCGACACGCGGCTTTCGGCGATAGGATATTGACCGTGAACAAGAAAAAGGCGGCCATGCTTCTACGCAGGTTATTATTTATTCTCTTGCCCGTTAGCGCACTGGCTTTGTTTACCATCTTCGGCCCCCTTCGCTGCGCAACGGTGTGGGCGCAGGACTTCTACTGGGAGGAAGCCCAGCGGCTTTCCAGGGGCTCAGCCGCCTTCCCGCAGGCCTTGGAAGCGGGCCTGCCAAACGACCGCAGGACGGTAGCGGTGTGGCAGGAATTCGAGCAGCAGGGCGAAGACGGCCAAGCATGGCTTTCCCTGGCTTCCTGGGGACGTGCGGGAATCGAGAAAAAAAACCGCTTCGCAGGTCCTTTTGGATATGGGGGAACGGTACCCGTGCTGTTTTCCCTTGCCAACGACCAGAGAGGGTCGCTGGCCATCGCGGTTTCCTCCGGTTCAAGGTCGGTTTCGGTTTACCGCTCCGCGGACGGCGGCATTTCTTTTTTTCCGCCGTCGACGATTACCCTTGATACGGCCGTTGTATCTCCCAGGATCTTCGCCAGAACCGGCGGCGGCTGGTATGTTTTCCTAACACAAGGCAGCGAGGCGGCGCTATCGCTATCGATCGTGTACACCTATTCCGCCGATGGAATCACCTGGGAACCGGTAAAGCCCTTCCTTGCTGAAGGTACTTCGCTGGTCTTGAATGTCCTGCCTTCCGCCGCATCCTACAAAGGCGTCGATTACGTGGCGTTCCAGTCGCTCGTCGGCGAGGGCGAGGAGAAACCAAGTTTCCAGCTTTTTATGTGCAAGACAGGCGATGGAGGGGCAAGTTGGAGCCAACCCGCCAAGATAACGACCTTTGCCGACACTGTGCAAAAGAACCGCCAAAATCCCTACGAATTCGACAACCAGCGCGCCCACATGCAGGTTATAGGGGACAATCTGTGGCTAAGCTGGGAACGAAGGCTTATCTCGGAACCTAACGCGCAGATCTACTCGGCCAGGCTCGACGAAGCCGGCCTTGTTATAAATAATTCAGCGGAGAGAATAACCCTCGGCCAGGGAAAATGCTCCGAGCCCAGGATGTTCGAAGCCGCCGGAAACCCCGGAGTCAGCTGGTTTGACGACAGACGGGGCGAGAACCGGGTATTCATGGCTATTCGCGAGGGAGCGCTCTGGAGGGAAACCGACCTCTCCGGCCGATCCCGCAGCAGCGGGACTTTCGGGCGCACTGTTTACGCCAAAAACGGACTTTACGCCTTCTGGCAGACGGGCAAGGAAAACTCATCGGCCGTCCTTGCCCTTGTTCCCGACACGTCGGTACAGGCACCTGCCTTGACGCCCGTCGATTTTACCGCAGGAGTCAGGGCTCGCAAGGACAAAGCCCAGGTGCGCTGGGCGGTTCCAGGCGACTCGTCGGGAATCCTGGGCTTCTCGTGGATATGGAGCCGCAGCGAAACCCGGGAACCACCGGAGACCGCCAGCATCAACGAAAATGTTACCCTTGCCACCAACACGGCTTTGGAGGACGGCTCCTGGTACTTTGCCATAAAAGCGCAGGATTACGCGGGCAACTGGTCCAAAACCACCCGTGTCGAATTCGTTCGCGACACGAGCCCACCGGGAGCTCCCGTCCCCTCCGAGCCGGAAACGGGAGTCGACGGATTCCTGCTCTCCAACACCTTCGCGCTTTCGTGGGCTCCGCCCAAGGAGGTCGACGTAGACGGATATTCCTGGTCTTTCGAATTTCTGGGGGCCTTGGACAGGCTGCCGCCGCGGAAGCTCGCCAAAATTCCGACCGCCCCTGGAAGCGCCGCCGCTTCCAGCGGCGCCGCTTCAGGAGCGGCCAGGCAGGTCGAGCCTTATGCTTTCCTTCCGGTTACTGACTACGAAAAAACAGTCTGGGTACGCGGAGAAAACAGCAAAGTTCCGCCGACGCTGCGCACGAGAGGGACTTCCGCTTCCTTCCAGAACATAGAAGACGGTTATTATATATTCACGGTAGCCGCGATAGACCTTGTCGGCAATATAGGCGAAAGCGCGCGCTTCATCGTTCGCGCGGACAAGTTCCGCCCGTTTACGGCCGTGTACGACGTAACGAGCTCCCCCGACGATTTTGGCACGCTCAAGTTCAAGGTTATCGGGCGCGGCTTCGCGGATGACGGCATAATTACCAGGATAGTCATCGATGCCGACGGCAAGGAACCCTACGAAAGGGACTACAATCTCTCAAATCGCGATTTTATGATAACAAACGACCGGCTTGCCGAAGGGCTCGTCGCCGCGGATCTTCCGCAGGGCTCGTACCGCATCGGAATATTCCATCCGCTGCGAGGCTGGTTCTTTACCCAGCCGGTGGTAAAAGCCGACGTCTCGGGCACCGTAAAATTCGGCAGCCGCGGCGAGAGTTGGAAACCCGCCTGGGTATTCAACCCGTCTCCGGTCCAAGCCGTTTCAATCAGCACCTTGTTCATGTTACTCGCACTGCTCTTTCCCTTCGCCGGATTCTCCCTGTCCCTCAGGGCTCTGGCGAATGTCGCAAGGGAAAGCAGGACGCTGCGCCTCGATGCGCAGGCGATTCTGGAAGGAAAGCCTATGTCACAAACTGAAAAAGAGCAAGTTTCAAAATCCATGGTGCGACGGGGCGCCGGGCTTTCGGCGAAATTCGCCGTTACCATCTCGCTGCTCGTGCTTTTCGTGGTAGCCCTCGTTTCGATACCGCTGGCACTGCAGATGGTGCAGGCACAAAGCTCGGCATTGGCCAGAAGCCTCGAAAAGCAGGCGCGCGTGCTGCTCGAAAGCGTGGCCCAGGGTGGCAGATCCTACCTGCCTTCGCTCAACGTACTGGAGCTTTCGCTGCTGCCCAACCAGGCGGCAGCCATGCCCGAAGCCCGTTATGTAACGATAACAGGATTCCCAGCATCGGGCAATATCAGCCCGGACTCGGTTTGGGCGACCAACGATCCGGACATCCATAAAAAAACGGACGGCTCTTCTTTGACCTCCGGAGTCTCGATTCTCACCGACGAACTGACCCCGCGCATCGGAGCGATCGCCAGGGAGACGGATGCAAAGGCGAACGAGGAAGTCGCGGAGCTTTCGGCCATGATCCAACAGCTCACGGAGGAAGGCAAAACCCTCGCAACCAAGCTCGATGCCACAAGCCAGGACCGCCTTACCCAGCTGTCGGCCAGCGCCCGCGACCTGGAGCGTGAACTCGGCAAACGGCTCGGCGCGATAGCGGAAAGCGCAGTGTCTTCCGAGCCGGCTTTCGACCCGAAAAAACTCGGGCTCCAGGCAAAGAGCTATATTTTCTACAAGCCCATCCTGTACCGCAAAGGACTCGAGCCTGTCTACTACAGGGGAATGGTACGCCTCGCAGTCTCCACCGAAAAAATAGTAGCGGAAGTTTTAATGGCCCGCGAGACGCTTTTCAGGAGCATCGCCATAATCGTGGCCATAGCCCTGGGAATCGGCGTGCTCAGCTCCTTCATACTGTCGTCGATTATTATTAACCCGATACGCCGGCTCGTAAAAGGCATCGAGACCATACGCGACACGGAAGACAAGAAAAAGCTCGCGGAGTTTACCATCGACGTAAATACCAAGGACGAATTATCCCTCCTGGCCAACACCATCAACCAGATGACCGCGGGACTCGTCCACGCAGCGCAGGAAGCGGAAATGCTTACGGTGGGCAAGGAAGTCCAAAAGATGTTCATCCCGCTCATCACCAACGCCACCGGAGAAAAGCTGACGACGGGTTTCCAGCAGAATCCAACACACTCCTTCTATGGTTATTATGAAGGCGCGAAAGGCGTATCGGGCGACTATTTCGACTTCGTAAAACTCGACGAGCGCTTCTGGGCATTCATAAAATGCGACGTGTCGGGAAAGGGAATACCGGCCGCCCTCATCATGGTGGGCGTAGCCACCATCTTCGCGACCGAGTTCCAGGGCTGGTCCTACGCGAAAGACGGCATCAAACTGGACAAGATTACCTATAAAATAAACGACTTCATCGACAAGCGCGGCTTCAAGGGAAGATTCGCCGCATTCATCATGGGAGTGTACGACAGCAAAACGGGCAACGCATACCTGTGCCACGCGGGAGACAACCTGGTGCGCATCTACTCGAGCTCGAAAAAAGAATTAATAACGCTGGAGCTTCCCAGTTCGCCGACGGCGGGAACCTTCTCCAATGACCTCGTGGAGATGAAAGCCCCGTTCAGGCAGGTAATCCAGAAACTGGAAGTCGGCGACACGCTGCTCCTGTACACGGACGGTTTCGAGGAATCGACGCGTGCGCAGCGGGGACCGGACTTCAAGCAGGTTATCGAAGCCAAGATGATGACGGACCGCGAGGGCAAGGAAACCAAGCACATGGAACCCATGGTGGAGCACATGGATCCCGAACGCATAAAAGACATAACGGACGCCATCATGACAAAAGGTTCCTACAGCCTAAAAAAGGAAATGGATCCTCTCGGAAAAGACATGTCCTACCAGTTCGACTTCTCCGATTGCTCAGGCGGAGTGGAGGACCTTGTCCTTGGCCTGGCCGCCCTGGAAAAAGTATTCCGCATGATACCAGATCCGAGGCTGGGTCCCAACGACCAGGTAATCGTGGACGCCAAGATAGACGCTTTCCTGGAAAAACATTTTTCACAGTACCGTGAATTCTGCTCCCACAAGAAACCGCATCCCGATCCGCACCGGCAGGAATATCTGTATTACACCCACATGAAGGAAGACGACCAGTACGACGATCTGACCATGATGGTGATCCGCCGCGACAAGTAATTTACAGAAGTCAACCACAGAGGCACAGAGACACAGAGGAATATTAAAAAAAGGGGAGAATCCTTTAAAAGATTCTCCCTTTTTTATTACTTTCCCCTATCCTCTTCTCTGTGCCTATGTGTCTCTGTGGTAAAATATTTCTTGTTATTTCCTGAGTACGATGCCTTCGGCCATCACGAGCCTGGGGAAGGCCGCCAGCGACAGCGGTTCCTTGGTCCAGACGAGGAGGCTGGCCGTTTTTCCCGCCTCGATGGTACCCAGAGTATCGGACAGTCCGAGTATGGCGGCGTTTTTGCTGGTAATGAGGTTGATGGCTTCCGCTTCGCCCATGCCGTTTATAAGAAAAAACTTGAGGCTGTCCCGGAGCCCGCCGGACAGTATTACCGGGTGGTCCGTCATGAGGCCGAAATTTGCCCTGCTCTTCATGAGAATCCCCGCGTTCTGATAGCGCTCGTTTTTAAGCTCGACCTTATAGGCTAGGGAGCCCAGGGGACCGTACACCACGGGAATCCCCGCTTTTGCCAGCTCGTCGAAAACGTCCTTGTGGTGCACGTCCCCGAGGTGATCCGCCGTCGCCTTGAATTTGTAGCGCTTGACGAGGTCTATAAGGTAGAAAACGTCGTCTTCCTTGTGCACGTGAACCTTTACGGTTTTTTTGCCCGAGAGCAGGTCGAGCATGGCCAAATCCTCCGCGTTGAGCTCCTGGGCATGCTCGCGGTCAATTATATTCTTATCACGTACAGTCTCGGCGGCTTGCGGCTTCCTGTCGGCTTTGTCTTTTCCGAGCTCGACCAGCTTCTTCTCCCTGCCCAGGTCGGCCTTCGCTTTCTTTGCCAGAACATCGTCGAAGCGCTTTTCCAGCATCTGGTAGATTCCCATCCTGGTATCGGGCCGCTCGCCCTTCCACTCGGTGGTGGAGCGCGGATTGTAGCCCAGTGCCATCTTATAGCCGTAATCCAGCAGAAGCGCGTCGTTGCGCCCGCGGGCGAAATTGCGGATTACGCGCGCCCTGCCCCCGATCAGGTTTCCCGATCCGGGCACGATGCAGCTGTAGAGCACGCCGAAATCCACGGCGTCCGTAAACGCGCGATCGTCGAAGTATACCGAGTTCAGCGGGTCGGACAGCGGCATAATCTGGTTGCTCGAGTCGTTTCCCTCGGCCTCGGCCTGTGGTTCGCCTTCGCGAAACATCCCGATATGCGAATGGGCGTCGATAAACGCCGGCGTTACGAATCCTTCACAGTCTGCCTTGACGCCTGCGGCCGCGGAAACTTCGACTATTTTCGAGCCTTCCACGACGATCTTCCTGTTTTCGCTCCGGCCCTTGCCGTCGTAAAGAACGGCAGCCCTGATGATAATCTGCTTAGCCATAAAAACCCCTCTCAGCGCAGCATGCGAACCTTGGCAAAGACGTATTCCAGGGAATCCGTACCCAGCGTATAGCGGCACCATTGCGTTCCGCCAAGCAGCCGCCTGGAAGCCAGCTGCCGATCAAGGTACGGCTTCGAGTTGCCGTCTTTAGTCCAGTGCACGAGCGATATATTCCCGTTCTCGATTTCTATCGCGGTAAAGCCGCCGTGCCCCGTGGCGCAGCCGGAATTAAAAATACAGGGTAGGACTATTTCTTCTTTCTCGTATAGGCTCTGGGAAATTTTAAGTTTTTTCTCGCTGCGGGTGAGACGCTTGAATTCGCTTGAATAGATGCCGATGCGCGCCACGATATCCTTTTTTAGCTCTTCCGGCGAATTGGCGTATTGGCGCAGCAAATTTTCCATGGTCCAGCGCAGATTGTCGTATTTCGAATACGACTCGAACAGGGGTCGATGGGTATGGCCCGTTATGCTTACGATGCCGGCGTCTTTCGACGCTCCGTAAATCCGGCGCTCCGCCCTGAACCTCCGCCTCGAAGTAATGGATTTATCACCATTGCGTATCTTGAGCGGAGCGACGAGGAAGCGTACCAAGAAATCGGATATCGATATGTACTTTACGTACAGGTTATTGGACTGATGCCCGTGAAAAACAAGCAGGGTATCCTCGCCCCGCTCGTAACGAAGCGCGTCGTAGAGGGGGAACTCGTCCTGCTGCAGCGCGTACAGCGCATGGTCGTGATTTCCCACGAGCTTGCGCAGGCGGCCCAACGCCTGAAACTTCCCGAACATTTCGTAAAGCTCCGGATATGCTTTTCTTATCGCGCCGGGCGAAAATTTATGCAGCTCTTCGATATCCCCGTTAAGGACCAGCTTCCATCCCTCGGGGTAATAATAAAGGGCGAGCGCATCCGATACGAGCCGCCCGTTAGCCCTGAAATCGTCGCGGCCCGAGCCGTCGCCCATGTGAAAGTCGCTCATGAACACTATTTTGGAATCCGCGTCAAGGCTCTCCCTGCGGGCACTCTCCTTGAGCAGGCTAAGGCTTTCCTTGAACTCTTCGTTTTTCATTCTCCGCTTACCTCTCCGTTATAGACGCCCTCGTAATCCTTGGGCCGCTTTATATCCTGCCAGGTGCGATTGAGCCCGTAGCGGAACAAAACTTCAAGGTGGGCGATGATCGCCTTTGTTGGAAACACTATGGAAAACGAGCCGTTTTTGCGGAAATCCGTGCTGGAAGGAGCCTCCAGCTTTCTTGTGTCCAGGCTGACCGACAAACCCATTCTCCGGAGCTCCTCCAGGTATGGCCTCGGATCATGGGCGGATTCCCTGTTGACGACGAACGAGTCGTAGGAAAAAGCCACGTTTTTGCTCCTTGCCTCCGCCTTCCATATTTCCAAATCCTTGGGCAGGAGCCTTACCGCGACGGGCAGGGCATCGGAGCCTATGAGATGCGTGATAGAAACTTTACCACATGGAAGAAGCGCGATGAAGCGCCTGAATATCTCTATGGTATCGGCGTTCCTGCCCATGTCCAGCGGAACTATAAGGGGATAAAAAGCCTCGGCTACCTGCATCCGCAATAGATCGAGCCTGTACTGGTAATCGCTTTTAAGCGGCTTGTCCAAATTATCGTGGCCCTCGGGCACGATAAAGACAACCGACGCCTTGGCCTCGGGATGCGAAAGGTACTGCAGCGCGATGGCAAGATGGGTCATCTGGAAAGGGTCGAAGGAACCGGCATAAATCGCCGCATGGATGGTATAATCGGGAAAATGGAAGGAACCGGGAAAATCCTTCAGGTCAAGGGGAGTAATTTCCTTTTTCTCTATCCGCTCGTCTATGGCCAGAAGCGCCTTGGTATAAAGGTCGCGGTACCACAGAAAATCCTTGCGGTCGCCTGCGCTTAAATAGGTCAATGAATCCAGGTTATCGAATACTTTGCGCACTTTTTCGAGCGCGCGCCGGGCTACCGGGGATTTTGGGTTGCGTCGGGTTTCATTTTTTCCTTCAATACTGCCGTCATTCATCCTGGTCAGTGTAGTGCGCTTTTTAGATTGAGGCAAGAAATAAAAACTCCATTGCGCCATTAGCGCGTCGCTTGCGCCTTTAGGCCGTTTTTGTGTACAGTGGGAACACAAACGGAGCACACTCATGAGCCTTGAACGCATGCGAAATATAGGAATAATGGCACACATCGACGCCGGTAAGACCACCACTACCGAGCGCATTCTTTATTATTCGGGTAAAACATATAAAATCGGCGAAGTGGACGACGGCAATACGGTCATGGACTGGATGGAACAGGAGCAGGA
>JANNSO010000005.1:0-16060 GCA_031402655.1 Spirochaetota bacterium
GGCATCGACACCCGCGTCGAGGCGTTCCTGGATATCATCGACGGTTTCCGCGCCAAGAAGGAAGAGCTGGCAGAGGAGCGATACGACAATGGCTGGAAATTCCAGCAGTCCGGCCCCGACGGCATTTGCGTCTCCAACGCCAAGACCGGCGAAGTGCTGCCTGTTCGCAACAACCCGCGCGTAAAGGTACTGCTGTCCAACATGGGCAACATCTCCACCGAGTTCATGGCCGCCACCTTGCGAGGCATCGGCATGAACGCCATAGGCCTGCCCATGGCTACCAACAAGACTTTGCAGGTTGCCCGTTCGCACGCCTCGGGCAAGGAATGCGTTCCCAGCCACCTCGTGCTCGGAAGCGCGCTTCAATATTTCTCTTCCGACAAGTACCGAAAGGACGAGCTTTATCTTCTGTTCGTACCGATTACGACGGGTCCTTGCCGAACCGGCCAGTATTTCGTGTATTACGAAAACCTGTTCCGCGATCTGCGCCTCGAAAACGTCGTCGTGTTTACGCTCAGCGCAGACAACTCCTACACCGAGCTTGGTCCCCGCTTTGCCCGCGACATGTGGAGAGGACTCGTGGTATCCGATTACATGAAGGATATCCAGACTGCCCTCAAGGCAACCGCCCAGGATCCGGTAAAGGCGCTGGACTCCTTCGACAGATCCTGGTACGCCATGACGGCTGCCGTGGAAAAAGATCCCGATGCGCTGATGCCCGAGCTCAAGCGCGTGGCCGGCGAAGTAAAGCAAATTCCGCTCAAGCGAAGCGTGGCCGATTGCCCGCGCGTACTGGTGGTCGGCGAGATATACGTGCGCCGCGACGATTTCGCGGTAGGCGAGCTTACGGACTTGATGAGCGCCCGCGGAATCGTGGTAAAGGTTTCCGGAATCTGCGAGTGGATACACTACCTGGATTTCGTGCGTGAATATAACTTGACAAAACGTTACAAGCTCGTCGCGCCCGTAGCCCGCTGGTTCAGCAAGCACGCGCGCGCTCTCGCCAAGCTGCGACTCGAGGAGTGGTGGAAGCATTCGGTGGAGAAGCAGGTCAAGTCCATCCTGGGGCCAACCGGGCTTATTCCCGAGACCCCGCACGACATGCGCCGCATCATGGCCAATACCGAAAAGCATTTCGTCAGCCACCACCTGCAGTCGGAGATCGCCGTATCCACGGGCGTCGCCGCCACCGCGATGGAAGACGGCTACTCGGGTATCGTGAACATCTCTCCCTTCGCCTGCCTCATCGGCCGGGTAATCGAGGGTATATTCACACCGTGGGCGCGCGACCGAAACTATCCCACCATTTCGGTGGAGGTGGACGGCAACATGCTCCCGCCGAACCTCGTCAACAAGCTGAACATCTTCATGGTCAACGTGCTCCGCTTCCGCGGCGGCAAGGATATGTCCAGCCTCATCGACGCCGCCGGCGCCGGCCAGGGCGTGGACGCGTTCCTGCAGGCCAAGGACATGCCCGCGGAGACCGTTCCGCACAGCTGCGAAGACTGTAACATCGGCTGCGAAGGCTGCGGCAAGTGAGGCGGAAAATTCAATTCGTGTAACGAATTGAATTTGGGCTTGTAACAAAGACTTTAATAACAACCGGTATGGCCACAGCGGCCGTACCGGTTTTTTTATGCCGCGAAATTTGCCCGCGGGCCGGATGACGTGTATATTCAATGTACAATCAAGTATCAAAGGATTACGTCATGGGCATAAAAAGCATCGTATCCATAACATCCTCGCGGCCAACTATTGAAGGTGCGGGCGTGCATCTGCGCAGAGGATTTGGATTCGGGAAGACCGCCGAGTTCGATCCGTTTTTGCTCTTCGACGATTTCCGGGGCGAATCCCCGGACGATTACTCCGCCGGCTTTCCTTGGCACCCGCACAGGGGAATCGAGACGATTACCTACATGTTGGCCGGCTCCGTGGAGCATAAGGACAGCCTGGGAAACCAAGGTATCCTTGGACCGGGAGATTTGCAGTGGATGACCGCGGGTTCCGGGATAATTCATCAGGAAATGCCCTCAGGCGACGAAAGCGGCAGGATGCACGGTTTTCAGCTTTGGGCCAACCTGCCGTCCCGCCTTAAAATGACCGCTCCCCGGTATCAGGATATAAAATCCGCTGATATCCCCGAAGTCGCCGATGAGAACGGTATCCGCGTTCGTGTTCTTTGCGGTGTTTTTAAAGGGAAAAAGGGGCCGGTGGAAGGAGTGGCGGCATCGCCGCGCTACCTGGACATTTCGATTCCAGCCGGTAGTACCGGCAGATTTCCCGTGGAAACCGGTCACCATGCTTTTGCCTACGCGATCGAGGGCGCGGGCAGCTTCGCCGACGGCGAGGACAAGCCGCATCGCGCGGTGGGAAACCGGGATCTGGCTCTTTTTGGATACGGCGACGAAATCTCGGTTACGGGCGGGGAGGGCGGCTTGCGATTTTTGCTTGCCTCGGGGCTCCCTTTCGGGGAACCCATCGCATGGCATGGTCCCATCGTCATGAATACCCAAGCCGAAATCGAAACAGCCTTGGCGGATCTTGAGCTCGGGACGTTCCTGAAAACCTGAATAAAGGTGACGTCGAAAATCGGTTTTACGCGAAACCCGCTTTCCCTTGGACAATTCGCTTTACAGGAGCTTACCGCTGTCACGAAAATTGAACTAATTACGTCAGAGCCGAAATGCGGACCGGGAGGTACCTTTGGGTATATTCGGTACTGCGGCTTTCGCCGCGTTTTTTTTCGGGGCGCTCAGTTCGATTTCCCTTCCCATCGGCGCTCTTATCGGGCTATGGACAAAACCGTCGCGGACTGTAATCTCCGCGATCATGTCGTTTGGGGCCGGCTCCCTCATGGCGGCGATTTCATTCGAGCTCGTAAATCCTGCGGCAGAGCGCGAAGACGCCGGATTTTTACCCCTGGCCATTGGCTTGCTCATGGGCTGTCTCATATTTATCGCCATGTCGCGCGCCCTGGATGAAAAAGGCGCTGCCGCCAGAACGCGGTCAACGCTGTTTTCCAGTCTCAAGATCGCTACCTGCCTCGCAGGTTCAGGCACTCGTGCCGTACATCACCATGCGAGGGTTCAAGAAAAACGTGCCGATTTTTTTTCGGGTGGTGTCGGTGACGCCAGGTACATTATCGATTCCGGCTTGGTACGCATCGAATATACCGACGAGTCCGGGGCAAAATGCCGGGTTGCGCAGCTGGCCGCGGGGAAACCCATTCTTCGGCGGCCAGCGCCATCTGGCTGGGACTACTCCTGGACGGAATCCCCGAGTCTTTGGTGATCGGCGCCAGCATCACCGGCTTTTCCGCCAGCCCGGCGCTTATCGCGGGCTTGTTTTTGGCCAACCTGCCCGAGTCGCTATCCAGCTCTACCATGATGAAGGAGGTAGGAACGAAACTCTGCCGAATTTTTATGATGGGAATGTCGCTCGTGTTCGCCGTGGCTATCGGCGCATTGCTCGGCAATCTTGTTTCCACCCTGCTGCCGCCGGTCGCGCACTCCCTGTTCGAAGGCGTGGCCGCTGGATCCATGCTGGCCATGATAGCCCAGACCATGCTTCCCGAGGCTTTTGAGCGCAACACCAGGATGGTGGGTCTTTTACGGTTCTCGGATTCATCGTCACCGTTTCTTTTCATACGCTCGCTTAGGCTGCCGGTTTCTTAACGCGCCGGTTCGGGTCGTTCAATGCCTAAGCACCTGTCTTTGACAATTTTGCGGGCATCGCTTACTATAAAGCAATGAAACACTCTGTAATTATCCGTACGTCGGCTCTCTTTTTGGGACTCTTCATGGCAATAGCTTCCCTGTCCGCACAGCAGAAGCTTTCCGTGGTAGCCATGCCTCTGGCACAGGAATTGGTAAAGCTATTTCCGGATATCGCTTCGGGATACATAGATTTTTCCGGCAACGGAAAGCCCGACCAGACTTCGGACCTGAACGAGTATATTCCCGAATCCAGAATCCGGGACGGTCAGCTTCAAGTTCAGGAAATACTCGATTTTATCGTAGACAATTGGCGATTCATAACGCTCGACAAGCTGAAAGCCGTTCGAGTCGCGGTTAAATCGGCCCCGGGTACCATCAGCGAACTTATCGCGATAGACTATGCGTCCGCACTGGACGATTCCGTCGCGCAGCGGGATGCCATGGGAGACGGCTTGTATTTGACCCCTTCCGCTTATAAGGAAGCCATGACCAAAATAAGCGCCATCGTATCCGCAATGGCTGCCGCTTATAAAAAAGAGGGAGCCAAGAGCGATACCGAGTTCGCGGCGGCCCGCGATTCCCTTTTCGATCTCGTCGATAAAGGCTATCCGCTTCCCTCCGACCTTCCGGCCGAAGAAAGAGGCGTCCTCTCGACATCGATGACCAGTGTCATCCTCAAGGAACAGGCGGGCAACCCCAAGCGGACGCGCACCTCCATCAGGATTCTTGGCCTGCTCAAGTCAGTCGAAGCCGCTCCCTACCTGGTGGACCTCGCTTCCGGCACGGCTTATCCCCTCGAAGCCATAAAAGCCCTGGGCGAGATTGGCTATAAGCCCGCGATTCCGGCCATCGCAAGCCAGCTCAAGAACGCGGAGTCGCCCGATATTCGCAAGGCTGCTTTGCAGGCTGCCGGAGCCATCGGCGGCGCGGAAGGGCTGGACTCGATTTTAGAAATAGTGAAGCCGGCAACACGCGAGAGCCTTCCCCCCGACCTGTTGGAAGCATCCACGCTGGCTCTTGCTGGTATCGCCCAGAAAGGGAATACCGATCCCCGGATACTCGCCTCCCTCAAGGATCTGGCAGCCATGGCCAGACCTGCCATCAGGCGCTATGCTGCTCAGGGACTTGGAGCGTTCAATAACCCTGCGTCTGCGGAAACCCTTTTGGCCCTGGTCAATACCGAAGTCGACGTGACCGTGCGCAAAGCGGCCGTCCTTGCCCTCAACAAGCAAAAAAACGAAGCGGTAATCCCGGCATTTCTCAAGCTGCTCAAGGAAAAAGACCTCGATCCGACGCTCAAGGCCGCGGCGATCACTGCGGTGGGTGACAACGCGGGCGGATCGCTGGGCATCAACGTAATCATCGACGCCCTGGCCGACCCCACCGATGCCGTGCGCGCCGCAGCTTCGTCTTCACTCAAGAAACTGTATCCCGCCAATCAGCCACTCGTCACCGGCGGGTTGACGCGCGCGCTTGCCGCAAGCCAGAACGAAAGTTTCCTGGTGGAGGGTACGTATCTACTGTCCGTGCTTGCCGACCCAGCCGCCATACCCTCGCTTCAGGCGCTTCTCGCCAGACCGTTTCCGGAAGTAAAGCGCATTGCCGTCTGGGCTCTTTACCGGATTCGAAGCGCGTCCAACCCCAAGGTGATCGAAGAAATCCAGAAACTCGTCACGAATGAAAATGAAACCCTTGCCGTGCGCGTCAATGCGGTACGGGCTCTTGGGGCCATCGGGTTCGATTCTCCCCAGCTCAATATTTGGCAGACATTGGTAACCACGATGCAGATGCGTGGCGAAAAATATGCCATGCTGCGCTTCTGTGCGGTTCGATCCCTCGGTACCCTGCTGCCCATGAAGAGCCAGTCCGCCGCCGCCCTCCTGCGCGCCGCAAGCAAGGATTCGGACATGGAACTGCGCAAAGAAGCCGTCAGCGCCCTGAAAAACTCTGGCGCCCTGAGCGACGAAGCCGCAGAAACCTTGGCCGGATCCTACATCGAGGCCGGTGACGCTGAACTCAAGGTTCGCCTCGTCGAGACTCTGGCGGATCTCGGATCTTCCCGCGCCATCGGCCTGGCCGCGGAGTTTCTCTCCGCTCCCCAGAACCTTGCCTTGAAGCGCCGCGTCATATCCGCGGTCGCGCAGTCTCCAGGCGAGGCGAGCGCCGCGCTTATCCTTGACGCCGCCAAGGATGCGGACGCGGGGGATTTCATAGCCGCCGTGCTCGAGGGTTTTCCGGCAAAGCTCATGGCAAGCGTGATTGCCCGCAGGATTCAGTCAGAAAGCGATAAAAATATAATGTCAGTTCTCGTCTCTCTGGAATCGCTTTTTACCGAGTAGGCATCTTAAAAAAACGCCGCCGCCGACGCAATCCGGCGGCCGCCGCTCCCGCCAGGATACTCGCGGCGGGAGCCGGGTCCAGCGTTCCGCTTTAAAAGACAGATGAACGGTAAGTGTAGGAAAACGATTCGCGCTTTGCATTTTTGTCTTTCGCTTAGCTCATGATACTTCAATAACTCGAAAATACCTCCAATATGTTAAAAATTTATTGCTACGCTATGTAGAAACTTTTGTTTGACAGCTCCCCGTATCTACCGTACAATGCCTCAACTTTTATCTCTATAACTTGGAGGAGATTTGTGAAAAAGTGTTTGAATGCAATCGCGACGGTCTTATTGGCCTTTGCGACCCTCAGCCTCATGAGTTGCCCGCCGGCGACCGGTCCGGTAGCCCCGAGCCTGAGCAGCGTAACGGATCTGGGCACGCTTACGGTATCCAAAGGCCGGGCATCCCCATTGTTCAACCCCGCCGTCACCGATTATGACGTCGGCGTGGTTAACGGTACGACTATCGTAACCGTTGCCGCAGAGCCTGCCAGCTCCGTAGCGAAACTTACCATCGACGGTACGGCAGTCGCTTCCAAGGATATTGCCATCACCGGCGATACCCCGGTGGCTATCGTCGTGACGGCCCAGGACGGATCCAAAAAGACCTATAGCGTCATCATCAAGCCGGCCGCCACCGCGACAGTGGACGTCGACTTGTTGGTCGTTGAGTCGATTAATGGAACCGTGCTCCCCGGAGCGGTGATCACGGTTGAAGATGCGAACGGCAGCCCCGTTGCCGCAACGGACACCTCGGGCGCCGCAGGTCTGGCTAATGTCTCCCTGGCACCCGATGCCTTCTATACGCTGTACAGCACCAAGGCCGATTATGGCCAAAACGCTTACTCCAACTTCTATGTGGACGCGCTGGGCGGAAACACTGTAACCATGGTCAACCAGAAGCTGGGCATGACCGGCCGTGCCGCTACCGCCCCTATCATCCTCGGGTATTCTATAACCCACGACGAAAATTTTTCCGACCTCGCTGCTTATAATGGAGAGCCCCTGGATACCACTGGCACCTGCTATCTCATCGCGACGGTCGCCGCGGAGAATGCGGTGGAAGCCACTGCGTGGTCCGGTTTTGGAGCAAAGTTCGATTTTGACAACACGCCTACCACCTTCAACGGAATTGATGGATACCTTCTCGAGGCTCCAGAGAACGTTTCTATGCCCGGTTATTGGATAAGCGAATTTCTTTTCGACCTTTCCGGCTTCGAAGTAAGCGCCGGAATGCATAAAGCGGTAGTCGTGGCCTACGACGTCGCCAACAATCGCTGCGAGACCAGCATGGTGGTCGATGTCGCCAATAATCCCGCCGGGGCGGCGATTTCCGCGGGTGTATTCAGCGGCATGACCATCGACGTCCGCAGTTTCCCCGTTTCCCGCGGCTACTTCGGCAAGGACACCGGCAGCGACCTGAACGCACTGAGCCAATATCTGGGCAAGGATGTGTCGTACCGCACGCAGCTTACGTTCATGTTCACCGACGGCAAGGCGACCCCCGCTAACATCCCGATTCGCGGCTTCGACGTATATCGATCGACCGACGGCGTATCTTTTACGAAAGTCGGCACCCAGCAATACGGATATCTGTCCACCGGTTCTTCCGGCGTGCACAGCTACTTCGATACCGACAGCAAACTTGTGGAAGGCGGTACCTATACCTATAAAGTCGTAGCGTATACTTCCGCTTCCAAGACCAAGGAATCCGGCGTCGTAAGCACAAAATTGATGGCACCCTTCGCCGCCAACCTTGCAACACCCGCAAACCAGGCCGCCATCAGCACCACTGGCGGCGCGACGAATCCCGCCTATACCTTTACCGTCAGCAACACGACCCTCTGGAACGCGGCGGTCTCCGACTACTTCTACTTCGAGCTGACCATCACCGAAAAAACCGGAGCTCTGAAGTATCTCGGAAAGTACCGGTATGATTTCGCTGTAAGTCTATTCCAGTATTTTGATGCATATAGTGGTACATGGGAAGACACCGGCCCTGTGCTTACCTATGCTGCAGGTACCCTCACGATCAGCAGTGACCTTCCCGAATATGGTGGTTCAAATCTCTATTCCGGATCAGCCATGGTCTACGATATCGGAACGGCGTACGAATGGGACATCATCGGGGCGCTCAAGGCGATCGACGGCGCCGATCATCCTGCCTGGTTCCAGAAATCCTCCACCGGGGGTATCGCCAAATCCTACGGCGATGGTTACAGCGAAGGTGCGAACACCATGAACGGCCGCTTCGAATTCAGCGTAAGCGACTAAGGCAGAAGGAGAAAACAATGCAAAAGATATTAGGCATTCTGGCCGCCGCCTTGCTCGTTGCAAGTTGCGGTTCGCCCTTGATGACTCCGGCCGTCGGTCCCGCGGCCGCTGCGGGGCTCGATGTGGTCGAAGTCACCAACGACAGCGCCCTCAAAGCCAATGATTCCGTAAATTATGGCGTGGTCATCGTTAAAGTAAGTTCCGATTTCGATGTTTCGGCTATTACCCGCCTCGGAGCAACGGTCCAGAAGAAGCTTGTCATCAACGGCGGCACCTACTACCGCGTGGTTAAGTCCGAAAAAGTCGTCAAGCTCATCAACGACCTCCGCGTTACCAAAGGCATACTCTATGCGGAGCCCGAACTGCTTTCCCGGCACATCGATCCCGTCGAGAACGTCCGGGACAATGTCTCCCGCGGCTTGACCGATGGGGACATGAATCTCGATCCCCGCTTCGCTTCCAGCGGCTACTCGTTGGCCATAACGCATGCTCTCGAAGCATATAGCACCATAGGGTACGGCGCCAACAGCGTCTATGTAGCCGTTATCGATACCGGAATCAATTGGACGCATGACGATTTTTGGACTACTCCCGGCCACACCGCCGGTACTTCCATCATCGAATATGCCAAGTCGGCTTTCGATAAAGCCGCCGACGGCACGATGACCTGGATTGGGGATGGGGTAAGCTTTACCGAAATACCGGTCGGCGAGAACTGGGACGACGAGGCACACGGATCCCACACTGCGGGCACCATCGCAGCGCTCGGTGACAATGGCGTCGGCGTGGCTGGCGTTGCGTGGAAGAATACCAAGATCATATCCTACAAGTGCTTCGCCAACGCCGATCAGGGTTCCGGTTCCGACTGGTCCGTCTACGGCGCCCTCGGCGATCTGGCCGACTGGGTCGAAGACCAAAGAACCAACCACGGTTTGACCCAGGGTACGATTCCCGTCAATATGTCGCTCGGAGGCAGTTCCGCGGGGTCTTTCGAATACGAGATGATCAACTACGCCCTTGAACAGGGCGTGCTTCCGATAGTGTCCATGGGTAACGACGGTGAGCGCACGGCTAAGTTTCCCGCTTCCTATCACGGCGTGATCGCCGTCGGCGCAACCAACGGCCGGGACGAGAAGGTTCACTTCTCCACTACGGGTGCTTGGCACAGCGTGTCCGCTCCCGGCTACGACATCATCAGCACCGGCAACGGCGGCTCCAGCTGGCAGAATCCCGCAGTAAGTTCCAGCGAGTACCAGTGGATGTCAGGAACCTCCATGGCCGCTCCCTTCGTAACCGGCCTCGTGGGTTACCTCGCGTCCTTTGCCAACGGCTATGCCCTCACCCCGTACCAAATGAAGGCCGTCTTGGAGAACACGGCTACCGATCTCGGCACAGGCGGCTTTGACGAAGACTATGGCAACGGCCGCGTCAACGTGCTCGCCGCAGCCACCATGATAACCTCCGGCAGTATCCCTGTCGCAGGCGTCAAGTATGTCGAGACCGTAGTTAGCGCCACTGTATCCAACACCAGCGGCAACTACGACTCTGGGCTTGGCACCGTAGACACCGTAGACTGCTCCAAGCGCCTCATCGGACAGACCGTCTATGTCTATAATGCAGGCAACCAGCTCGTGGCTCTCGGCATGACCAACGGCACCAACGGTGAAGTCGAGTTCCGCGGTCTCCCTGCCGCCACCTATACGCTCAAGACCAACCTCTTCGGAGATATGACCAGCGCTACGGTAGTTCTCGACAACAGCGAGGATGAGGTCGCCGCGTTCACCTATAACAAGAACATTGTATACATCTGTACGGTTCCGGCGACTGCCTTCAACGGCGGCCTCGATACCACCGACACGGTCCTCGAGGTGTACACTGACGAAGCTTGTACCGCGCTTAATCTTGTTGGTGAGCTGGATAAGTATACCCTGGACACCCTCTCCTTGGAACTAGCCGCGGGCACCTATTACCTCAAGATTACCGCATTCGGCGGAGCGGCAGGAAACGGCAACTATGGTCTGCAAGTCGGCTTTACGAACATCAACGAAGTTACCGGCACTGATGGAGGCCGTCTCGCCACTGCTGACGACTCCCATGAGGATGACGATACCGGCGTACTTGCGACTGCCAAAGGCGCAATTGCCCTCGGTACTCCCTATGCCCTCAATCTGATTGACGCAGCCGACGTATTCATGTTTACGATTCTTCCCTGATCGTAGAATTCCACGGAACCGGGTGATGACGAATTGCTCGGTTTCTGAAGTCGGTCTCCGAAAGGAGGCCGCCTTTTTTTGGTATGTGCGCGATTGAAGTTGCCCGAATTCTAGGCGAAATTCCAACGATAAGGGATCCCAAGCACTGACGATTGTCTATCTCGTAACCAAACTGCCCAAACCGAGCCACGCATCCAGTATGGTAAAATGCGCGCAATCCTATTCTTCTTGGCGTCTTTGCCCCAAATTTCTTGATCTAAATTAGCGGAATTATTCCCCGTTTTTTTCCGCTTCTATCCCGCAGATTCCCGCGAGGTCCGCCTTGGCTTTGTCCAGGGCTTCCTGGTACTGCGTCTTGAGTTGGCCCACGTTCTGTTTGTAGAACGCCATAAACTCGGGGTCATTCATCGGGTCCAAATGCACTGGCCTGCCCGAACGACTGGACAGTTCCTGTTCTTTTTGTTTGAGCCTGGGGGCATATTGCTTGCGCACGGCCTCGTCTATATGCTTGGCATCCTCGAGATATTGCTTGAGAAAGCCGGTGAGCTGCTCGAAAAGACCGGTTATTTTTTTGTCACCCAAAGGGCCTGAAGCAAGCGCCTTGAAAGCGGCAGCCAGAGGCGCGTGCTCGATGCCGGGGTCGCTTGCCGCGCTCAAGGGTAGCTGTACCCTGGAGGAGAGCACTTCGAAAACGCCCGCGCGCGCGTCCTTCTGCTTATCCTTGGTTAGGGCGGACAGTTTTTTCGCGATATCCGTTGCCTCGGGGTTCGCAAGGAATTCTCCCGCCAGCTTTTTGCCTTCGTTGCGGGCGGCCGTCGCGGCAAGAGCTTTCTGGTCCACTTTAAGGTCCTTCGTTCGTTCCATCGCGATTTCAAGAGCGCTTTTTATTGCTGCCATATGATCCTCCGTTAAATTTTTTCCAGGGAACAGGAAAGCCGTGCGTTCCCGCTCCCCCGTCTTCATTGAGCGCACCATGCAGGCGCCCGTTGGCTTTTACGGTACTCTTGGGTGTTTTGTAAGTACCGATGGTCACTGATATTTTTTCGGCAAGTGATACAAACAATATGATCGCCGTGACAATCTCTAGAATCCTGTATATCGTTTGCGGCAGATTCAAAAAAAGACGCGTCAATTCTGCTATAAAAAGAATCATCGTCGACGCTATGGCTATCTTCCCGAACAAGGTGCTGGCGGGATTTATTTTTCGCTTCAATGCCAAAAGCAGGGCCATCATCGCGGCTTGTCCGCCAAGGCGCAACAGAAGCACGGCAAAAAACCAGGCAGGTATAAAGTGAAAATACAAAAAGACCAGTCCAACGACAAATAAAAGGGCGTAATCGCTGGATGCATCCAATATTTTCCCCGCGCGAGTAACTTGCTTGCCCTTCCGGGAGACGTAGCCATCCAGAAAATCACTGGCAAAAACAAGGATCAGGAGAAAAATTAAGCTGGCCCGCATCGGATAATCCTTGCTGGCGAGCAGGACTGCCAATGCCGTGGGCAGAGCGCTCAGGCGAAACAGGGTGATTATGTTCGCAAGGTTTATTCGGCTGAGGATTTCCCCGCCAGGCTCTTTGCAAAAGTCATGCTTGAACAAAATGAGCAAGCCATACAGCATGGCATGAAATGCCGATGAAGACACAAAAAAAACGGGAGCGTAGGAATCGAAAAAGCCGAACGAAAGGGCATAGATGGAAAAAATCATCACTTGAACCAGAAGCAGGAGGATGGATACGATCAGGAAGCTTCTTCCCAGCGAACCTGGTTTCGGAGCTTTTTTTTGTGCCTGGGCGGCTTCTGGATTATCGTACATCGCGAATCCTTATTTCCGTGGGCTGATTCGCCTGTATGCCAGGGTATAGTCAAGCATCGTCCAGACCGCGGTAGCCGCGCAGAGCCAGAAGGTAACCATAGTGGCTTTCTCGATGATAGAGGTGATGTTCTCCGGTAGGAAGCTGCGAGCGCTTACCAGTAAAATACCCGCGCCGCCCGCAACGGCGTATACCCATGCTTTTATCTTTCCAGAAAGCTGGGCTCCCATCGCGACTCCTTTTTTCATGGTGAGCAGCCTAACGAAGGCAACGCCTACATCCCTGTACATAACGAGCAGGAAAATCCAGACAGGCATGATGCCCACTGCCACGAAACTCAGGAAATAGGTAAGGCGCGCGAAGGAGTCGGCAAAAGGGTCGAAAAGTTTGCCAAAATCGGAAACGGTGCCGTATTTTCGCGCCAATGCGCCGTCGAAAAAGTCGCTTACCTCGATTATGATGAATAGCGACACAATGATTATCGAGGGGACAAGCCCCATTGTACCAGTGGGCGCCATCATGGTAAAAACAATAAAGAAGACCGGTGCGAGAATAATCCGCAAGGCGGTGGCAAAATTTGCTGCATTCATGGATTCACTATAGCCATGGGTATGTGCAAAGTCAACTGTCAGCGAGTTTTCAAAATACGGGGGTGCATTTTGCAAATCATGGGGGCAAAGTTGCTGGAATTCGAATCTCTTTCCAAGGCCGATGCTCAAGGTATTCGCTATGTGCTTTTTGATATTGATGATACGATTACCGAGAACGGCAAGCTTCTTCGGCAGTCCTACGACGCGATGTGGGCTTTGCGCAATGCCGGTCTCGAGGTGATTCCCGTAACCGGCCGCCCTGCTGGCTGGTGCGATCTTATAGCGCGGCAGTGGCCTGTTTCCGGTGTCGTCGGCGAGAACGGTGCGTTTTCCTTCTATATAACGAATGATAAGCTGGAGTGCTTGTATCATCCTTCTGCTCCGGAACCGCGTGCAAACAAGGCTAGGCTCGAAGAACTCGGTGTTCGTGCGCTCGAGCGATTCCCCGGCCTCCGCATCGCCAAAGACCAGGCGTATAGGCTGTTTGACCTTGCCCTGGATTTTGCGGAAGAACTGCCTGATCTTGGACTCGAGTCCGCGAGGCTCGTCAAGGAATTCTGTGAAGCAGACGGAGCCGTTGCAAAGATTAGTTCCATCCATGTTAATACCTGGTACGGAAATTACGATAAACTATCCATGGCCGAAATTTTTCTCTCAAGTGTATATTCGTATGACCCGATAAAAGACAGGCAGTCGGTTTTGTACTTCGGTGATTCTCCGAATGACGAGCCGATGTTCGGTCATTTTCCCTTAAGTTGCGGAGTCGCCAATGTTCGGCGCTACGAGACGTTGTTAAGAAAACCTCCTACATTCATTACAAAAAGGCCCTTTGGCTACGGTTTTGCGGAAGCTTGTTCCTTTTTGCTGGGTTTGTTAGAAAATCGTTGAATATTTATGCGAATTCGGTAAATAATCAATTGACATACTGCACGCCTTGTTGGTATTGTCTGCCTCGTTGAACGGAAGCGAGCAGCGGCGCCGCAAGGCAAAGCGAGGCGCTCCGGACGACAGGAAAAATAAAAAAAAGCGCTGAAAGATGCTTGACATGAAGAACCGCAAAACGGTATTCTGATAGAGCGTCCTAAGAATAATACTACAGCGAAATGACGATGGGCTCGGTTCCAAAGCCCCTTCACCGCATGAGCGGGAAGAGGATGGATATTGTTTTCGTCTACTGCTAAAGTAGAGTTCTTAAAAGCGAAGCAAAGTACGAAAATAACCGTACGGAGCGCTTGACAAAGAATGTTAACGGTGGTATAAAGTGCACCGCTTCCGCAAGGAAGAAGATAGTCGGATGGCATGGAAATTGCATAACGGCAGTGTTCATTAACAGTAATAAGGGATGGAGAAGCAGAATAGGATAGTCTATTCGTCTGTGCAGCACAGATGGATCAGATTGGATAATCGAATGCCAGCAAGCCGTATTCATTACGAATATGGTGAGCAACAAGCTGTGTTCATCTTTTTATGAATCTAGCGGTCTTCGGATCGTTGGAATATATCATGGAGAGTTTGATCCTGGCTCAGAACGAACGCTGGCGGCGTGTCTTAAGCATGCAAGTCGAGCGGCAAGGCGGGGCAACCCGCCCTAGAGCGGCGGACTGGTGAGTAACGCGTGGATGATCTACCTTTGGGATGGGGATAGCCATTAGAAATAGTGGGTAATACCGAATACGCTGGCGTGCTTACGGGCATGTCAGGAAAGGCGCTACGGCGCCACCCATAGATGAGTCCGCGTCCCATTAGCTAGTTGGTGAGGTAAAGGCTCACCAAGGCGATGATGGGTAGCCGGCCTGAGAGGGTGTACGGCCACATTGGGACTGAGATACGGCCCAAACTCCTACGGGAGGCAGCAGCTAAGAATATTCCGCAATGGACGAAAGTCTGACGGAGCGACGCCGCGTGGATGATGAAGGCCGAAAGGTTGTAAAATCCTTTTGTCGGGGAAGAATAAGCATGGGAGGGAATGCCCGTGCGATGACGTTAACCGGCGAATAAGCCCCGGCTAACTACGTGCCAGCAGCCGCGGTAACACGTAGGGGGCAAGCGTTGTTCGGAATTACTGGGCGTAAAGGGCATGTAGGCGGTTTTATAAGCCTGACGTGAAAGGCTATGGCTCAACCATGGCACTGCGTTGGGAACTGTGAGACTTGAATCACGGAGGGGGAGCTGGAATTCCAGGTGTAGGGGTGAAATCTGTAGATATCTGGAAGAACACCAGTGGCGAAGGCGAGCTCCTGGCCGATGATTGACGCTGAGGTGCGAAAGTGTGGGGATCAAACAGGATTAGAGACCCTGGTAGTCCACACTGTCAACGATGTGCACTAGGTGCTGGGGCGGACGCTTCAGTGCCGGAGCTAACGCGGTAAGTGCACCGCCTGGGGAGTATGCTCGCAAGGGTGAAACTCAAAGGAATTGACGGGGGCCCGCACAAGCGGTGGAGCATGTGGTTTAATTCGATGGTACACGAGAAACCTTACCTGGGTTTGACATACACTTGAATACGGTAGAGATATCGTAGTCCCGCAAGGGACAGGTGAACAGGTGCTGCATGGCTGTCGTCAGCTCGTGCCGTGAGGTGTTGGGTTAAGTCCCGCAACGAGCGCAACCCCTACTGTCAGTTACTAACACGTTATGGTGAGGACTCTGGCGGAACTGCCGGTGACAAACCGGAGGAAGGTGGGGATGACGTCAAGTCCTCATGGCCCTTATGTCCAGGGCTACACACGTGCTACAATGGTCGGTACAAAGTGACGCGAAGCCGCGAGGTGAAGCAAATCGCAGAAAGCCGGCCTTAGTTCGGATTGGAGTCTGAAACTCGACTCCATGAAGGTGGAATCGCTAGTAATCGCACATCAGCATGGTGCGGTGAATACGTTCCCGGGCCTTGTACACACCGCCCGTCACACCATCCGAGTGGAGGGCACCCGAAGCCGTTAGCTTAACTAGCAATAGAGGGCGACGTCGAAGGTGTGCTTCGTGAGGAGGGTGAAGTCGTAACAAGGTAGTCGTACCGGAAGGTGCGGCTGGATCACCTCCTTTCTATGAGAAGGACCATGAAAGCCTAGCGGCC
>JANNSO010000006.1:0-27749 GCA_031402655.1 Spirochaetota bacterium
GAAGTTTTTCGAGGTCCCCTCTATATACCGCGGTGCTTTTCAGGAGTTCTCCATCTCGAAGCCGCCTTCCGCAACCATTGCCATAAAGCCCCCCGTTACGTTGACCAGCTTCTCGAAGCCGTTCTGCCTTAGTATCCTGAGGGCCAGATGCGCCCGGAAACCCGAGCGGCAGTGGATATGGATAAGTATGTCCCGCGGCAGCCTGGCTAGCTCGTAACGCAAATCATCCAGCGGCATATTAATCGCTCCTTTGAGATGCCCAAGGTTATACTCGCCGGGATTGCGGACGTCGAGTACGCAGGCGGACGTTCCCGCTGCCTTTCCGGAAGCGATAACCCGCTTCAATTCGGCGGCCGTCTCCAGCGGGCTGTATCCGGAAACGTCGTTTTGCCCGATAAAGGCTATGAGGTTAACCGGATCGTTGGCGGAGGAATACGGCGGCGCGTAAGCCAAGTCTATTTCTGCCAGGTCATCGAGGGTAAACCCGCCGTAAAGGGCCGTAGCAAGCACGTCGATGCGTTTTTCGACTCCCTGCTCGCCAAAAGCCTGAGCGCCCAGAAGACGTGAATCTTTTTTATCATATACTATCTTCAAGACCATTTCCTTCGATCCTGGATAATATGCAGCATGGTTATCCTTGTATAACACTGCGGCGCCGACATCGAATCCAAGCTCCCGGGCCGCCTTTTCAGACAGGCCGGTTGACGCTGCCGTGGCGTCGAAAGCCTTGAATACGCTCGTCCCCAGCGCGCCGGAATACTTCATCGCCATGCCCAGCGCATTGGAGGCCGCTATCCTTCCCTGCCGGTTTGCCGGTCCGGCCAGCGGTACCCTGACTTTTTTTCCGGACACTTTATTTACAATTTCCGCCATGTCTCCCGCAGCGTAGATGTCCGGGTCCGAAGTCTGCAGGAACTGGTCGACCTCAATGCCTCCCGAAGAACCTATCGCCAGGGCAGCCCCTTTGGCGAGCGCGAGTTCGGGCCTTACCCCGATGGACAAAAGCACTATCCCCGCCGGTATTCGCGTACCGTCGCTGAGTTCCAGTTCCGCGCTCAGCGGGTGAACGGCTTTCAAGCCAGTACCCGTCAGGACGCGCACGCCATTCTCCTCTAATTTTGCCCCTATCATCCAGCCGAACTCGGGATCCATCACCGACATAATACGCGGCATGAGCTCTACCACGGTGGTGCTTAACCCGCGCGCCTGAAAAGCCTCGGCCATCTCGAGTCCGATAAAGCCCCCGCCCACTACCACCGCGGTCCTGGGATTTTCGGATTTCATATAGGCGGAAATCCTGTCCATGTCGGGAATCGTCCAGAGTTTAAAAACGTTGGGGGAGTCGCCTCCGGGGATTGGAGGCACGACAGGGTTTCCGCCTTGGGCGAGTATCAGCTTGTCGTAATCGAGCCAGCTTTCTCCATCGGGTCCGGCAACCCTGACTCGCCTGCCTTTGCGATCTATCTCCAGCGCCTCCGTATTTACCAGAGCCTTTACACCATAGCGGCTCTCAAATCCTTCGGGTGTCTGAAGTATCAGCTTGGAGCGCTTTTGTATATCGCCGGAAATAAAATAAGGCAATCCACAATTCGCAAATGATATATACGGACCCCTCTCCACCAGGGTTATTTCGGCATCTTCGGAAATGCGCCTGGCGCGCGCGGCGGCAGTGGCACCCGCCGCGACGCCGCCAATAATCACAATTTTTTTACCCATATTGACTCCTGGTTTTCCCCTTAGGCGGTAATTTTTAATGGTAGACCTGTAAAAATTGAAGCTTTTAGAGCTCAACCATTCGGGTTACTAGAACTTCACATCAGAATTCGTCGCTTCCTAAAAGCTCTTCCTCAATTTTATCTGCCATTTCCGCGACAAAATACATGAACTCCCGAAGTTCGTCATTTTTAATGCTGATCGGTACTTTTACCGTATAATAAATGGATACGCCATCGCTGGAAGCTTCCATGGCCCAGGCTCCAAGGGTTTCCTTGGAATTTTCTTCCATCAGCCGGTACAGGATTTCGTCATCGGGGTAGTCTTCCAGTATGGCAGCGGTTGCCCATATTTCACGAATCTCGTAACCGTTGTAGGTAATAGTCTTGGAAACGATGCGAACCATGTGGCTGCGGTCTTCGTTTGAATCCATCGTAAATGTAACCAAATAATTACTGCTATCGCTTACCGTGTATTTAAGTCCAAGGGTATCGAGGGACTTTTTAACCCGAGGATCACCTGCCGTTTGCGCACTCGCAAATACCGACACAAACACTAGCAAAACCATCAGAAAAAACCTGCCTGCCTTACGCATAAAATCTCCCTTCGCAATCGTGATAAGCTTGAAACCCTGGTTACGGACACATCGACACAACTCTTCGGTATCCCGAGACACTATGCCAATTCGTTATATAAAGAGCATTCAGGGGACCTCTGATAGCACTGTTTGCTTATCAGAGCCCCCGTTCTGATTCCAGACAGGAATCAGGTTTTTTAATGATAGACCTCTCAAAACTGAAGTTTTTAGAGATCCCCTTTGGCTATAAAAACTTACTTTGGCTTAGACCCGCGGTTTCCACTTCTATAAAGTGTATGTATTTCATGGAAAAAAGCAAGTAAATAATTCCTATATGTTTTTTGTTTGATTTCTAAATCAATTGCAGAGAGGGAATATGCATGCTACACTCTGTAAGGAAATGAAAGCTCCTACTGGTCACCTCGAAAATCCAGGCATCCGCTCAGGAAACAAGCTGCTGGGACTGGTGATAATCCTTCCGTTTTTGTTTCTCCTGGCTTTTCTGTTCGATTTACGATTCCCGGTACCCCGAATTCTTCTTCCCGAGCGCAAATATCTGCTTACATACCCCATACCAGAGGAATTTTCAGGCTTTGCCGTTCTTGAGGAATCCGTAGTCCAGTTGGGAAAAGACAAGGAGCTAAATAGCATAAACACAAGGAATTTTCCGCCCCATCCTTCCATCGAACTTGCCTTGCTTGACTCATCGCTTCATCAATATTCCGCGGCAACCATGCTGGTGGACGGAGCGATCTCCTCAAGACAGGCCGAACTCGCAGCCGGGCATTATCGGGAAACCGGGATACCGGTAAAATTTATACGGATGTCCGGAAAATACAAGGGCTTCGTTTCGGCATCGTCCGCCGAGTACGACTCAAGAACCAGCAGCATACGGGTCTCCATCCTACTGGAGCCTTCCTGCCTTGAGGCCGGAAGCATTTCGGCGACGATAAACGGCTTGCGGGCTTATCAGGGCAGTGGCAAAACGCTTCCGCAAGACAGGAGGCTATCCTTCGCGGTTCCTTCCGACATTACGGAAACAATAATCGTCCTCGATGCGGACTTCCCCGAAACCGGGGGTAAACAAGAAGTAACATTGCGCTTTTCCGCCCAAGCCTCCGGCCAACCCGGAACCTTGATAGTCAGCCAAAAGCAGAACATGCGAAGCGTAATCGAAGCCTTTTATCCGTCCTCGAGAATCCAGCCGAAAAACCTGGATGGGGAAAACCTTTTTTTATACGAGTTGATCGTATTGGACGGCATACGACTGGAGGATCTTTCAAAAACCGTATCCGCTAAACTGGTTGATTACGTGCGGCGAGGCGCGGGAAGCCTGTTTTTCGTCGCGGACTCGGAAAACTTCGCCAAGACCGGGGACTCTCCCGCCATAGAGTCAATTCTACCCGTTGCACTGTACCCAAGATCGCAGAAAAAATTGCCGGACATGTCGCTGCTGCTTTTGATTGACACCTCGGGATCCATGTTCGGAGACAAGCTTTCCCTGGCGAAAGTTACCGGGGCGGAAACTCTGTCGAATATGAAGCCCGATGATATGGTGGGCGTTCTACTGTTTTCCGAAGGATTTTCCTGGCTCTACGGCTTTACCCGAAAAAGCGGGATCGAAATCATCCCGAATCTGGAACCCGTACGGGCAGGCGGTGGAACAAGACTGTTTCAAGCACTAGCGGAAGGAATAGAGAAAATAAAAGACACCCCAATGCCCGTAAAGCATATCGTATTAATAAGCGACGGAGTAACGGAACCGGCGGACTTCGAAGGGGCGATAGCCGAGGCGGCTGATAATAAAATAACCATCTCGGTCATGGCCATCGGAGACAATTACAACGATGAATTGCTATCGGGCATCGCTGCGGGAACCGGCGGGAATTTTTACCATGTGCTTAGCGCAAAGGAGATACCCTCGCTGCTTTTGGAAGACCGGGAAAACATTTCCCGCACAGTGTTTTCCACGGATCAGGAAAAAATAGTAACTTTGTACGGAACAGATTCAGGTTCGGTTTCGGGCATGGCCAGGTTCACTCCCAAGGGAAAAAGCATCGTTCTGTTTTCCACCATTTCGGGCGACCCATTGCTGGCCTCGTTGGAAATAACCGCGAGATCGGTTTTTTTATTCTCAAGCGATATATACGCCGGTTACACCAAAAAGTTTTTCGATAACAAAGCAGCACTGGCAATATTCAAGACCGTACTCGATAAACAATTCCGGGAGCAGACGCCTTCATTCATTGTGACGCAAACGAGGGAGCAGGCCACGATAATCGTTCATGGAGACTATTTGGTAAAACCGTCTCTCGCCGTCGCGAACGGTTCAGGCAGAATAATCCAGGATACCCCTATGGTTAAAATAATGCCATCCTGGTACTCGACGACGACAACTCCCGAATTCGACGCTCCCTACACTGCGATTCTAAGCGATCGCGGAGGGACATTGGCCCGCTTCCCCTTCTTCAGTAATGGAAACATGGAGGCGATTACGGACACAAGCATGCGCGCCAATGACGGCTACAGCAGCCCGATCTTTGCCCTGCTGCCGGGGCAAAAAATATGGCTTGTCCTTTTTTTCATCTTTTCACTCGGCCTTACCGTTCTGAAAAGGATTATGAGGTGACAAAAAAAATCATGCTGCTTGCGACGTTTATATTACTTCAGCTTACACAGGCTTTGTGCCGGGAATACATGATTGAAAAGAAAAATTACATCCCATATGCTTTTAACGACGTAAAAATATCTTCGAGCCAGGGCTTTGATAAACCCGTTTTTGTTTTCGCCGAATTCGCGAGCGGAAGAGATGCCCTTGTTTTTAAGACGGAAGAATTAGCCTATACAAAGGAAATAACCGCTAAATACTATGCCAAAGGCAAAATTCTGGCACTTTCCCTCTACCTCGATCCTAAAAAAACGACGCTACTTGCCAGAGTGGAAATGCAGCAGCCTGAAAACAACTTAGACCTAACCGTCGATAATTTTGCCTATACGGATTTTCAAATGCCCCTCGATCCGAATTCCAGAATAAAACCCGCACGATATATGCCGTTTTCGATCTTGCTTGCGCTAAGCGTTACCTTCGCGGCAAGCCGTAAAAAATGGCACGATACAGCATCAGGAAGGGTTGCGATGCTTACAGTCATAATCGCCTCAAGCATGGCGGCAACAGCCCTGCTCCTGCTCTATTCAGAGAAGCCAAGCCTTGCAGAAATTACCGGTGTCGATGCTCCTGGCAGTCCGGCCTTTGCAATGGCTCCCGGAACAGGAAAAATAAATTACTCCCGCGTAATCAGTACAATTTTAACGGACAAGTTTGAAGGATATTCGCATCTCATTGTTCAATCATCGGGCAAGAGCAGATTTCCACTTGAACCGCTGTCCGGCCTGGCGAAAATCATGTTCGATAAAATACCCATTATTGAATTATCCGTGACGGGGGAATATTTTCTTCAGAAAAATACAAATCTTAAAGCCTGGATTAAATATGAGTAAAAACGCATATTGGCGATATATCATCCTGCAATGCATGTCCATAGCCGCCCTTATGCTTGTGGACATCTACAGCATTCAAATTTCCCGCGCCTTCGCGTTTTTTGTTTTCACAGTCGCGGCTATTTTAATAAGCCCTAACAAAGATCCTTTTTCCCGCCCTGCAGGCGTTATGCTCCAAATCCCATATATGGCATTTCTCGATAGGTACCATGTCCTCTCCGCTGGCAAGGATACCGTAATTTCCGTTATTTTTTTTATATGCATTGCAGTTACGATTTTCCTCATCCATCGGCTACGCTTAAGAAAAGAAGCTGGGACCATAGCATCCATCACGGCTGCCTCACTTTATTATTCGGCCTTCGCCCGCGTTGAACCCTGCCAGCTGATCTTTCCGGCTATTCTGCTCAACTTAATTTTTTTTGTAATTCTATCCAGAACCATTCGTTTTCAGAGTAAGGATATTTAATGCTCGCCAGGGACGCAGATAGAATTTTAGCGCAGCTCAAAATCAAGGCCAGCCTGGACCACTTATCGCTTAGGATTCTTTACTGGGCGGGCTTTGTATACTGCATATGGATACTGCTATGCGCCGCAAGCTTTTTATTTGATTATGGACAATTGAACTTTCATATAATCCTGCTTTCTTCCCTGACCTTGCTTCCTGCCTTCCTGATTATTCCTTTTGCAAACAGAAGCTTTATAAAAACATTGAGACCTTTCGACATTCAGACAACTATCGAGTCATATATTTCTGGGAATAAAGCGGCTGTAACGCGACTACAGTAGAAGCAAACCGAAGAAATCATTCGCATCGTATCCATGAACAAATTCAAGAAAAAACGACCGAATGCGCTGTGGACCATCGGTGTAGGCGCCTGCACACTCCTGTTTTTTTTATTCCAACTTGTATCATTAAAAACCGGACACGGTTTCTTTGTCGCATACGTAGATAGACCGCAACAGCAAAGCGCGACGCATTTCAGCGGCGAAGATAGGATAAATGAATATGACTACCGTACGATCGACCAATCATCGCCGAATTCTCCGGAGCAAAAGGCGGCGCAAGCAAGCATGGGAACTCGTGATCTAAGAAAAGAAAAATTGGATAGGGACGAGGAAAATTTCCCCTCCCTGGTGCTAGGCGACAAGGAAAAAACACAAGCGACTCAAGAATCAAAAGAATCAGCCAAAACCGGCGAAACTCTGCCGGCAAAAAAAACCGTTCCGGAAAAAGAAGGCAGAAATAACCTCGACAGAAATCCGGGTGAAGAAAAACCGGCAAATCCGGATCCGGATGCACGTTCCCTGAATCCCGGACACGAGGGTTCGGGCACCGCATTGCAAAACAATCCACTGCTTGCATACACCGCATATTTCGAGCGTCTTTTTCTCGAGCATTCGGGAGAGCAGACAGCGCTAAGCCAAATTCAGTCAGAACCCGAATTCGCAAGCCTGATTGCGAGCTACTATTCTTCCTTCACGGCAATCATCGATATAAAGCTTCAATATGACCCCATGATAACGGCCGCCAAACAATCCTGGCTTAGCGCTTTCAAAGCTGGGGCTAAAAATTAATATGGCAAAGCAAAATTTCCGCAGGCAGCCCAATATTTTAATTACCGTCATCTCCTACATTTTTGTTGGAATTTTTTTCTGGATTGCGTCGCGCTGGCTTTCTTTTATCTTGCAGCCTATAACCATAATGGTTCCATTACTTGCAGGCATTGCGATAAAAGCCGCTCTCGAAGAAATTCTTCGCCTCTCGATAACACTCATTTCCCTTTTCTTAATTATTCGATCGGGATGGAATAAAAAAAACCTGCTTTACAGCATTATAGCATCCATAATTTTTGCCGTTTTGGAAAACGCGAATTACCTCCTGGCCTTCCCTTCCAGCGATATTTATATACGGGCAGGATACTCAAGCCTGATTCATGCAAACAATGCCGCTATCATGGCACTGGCTGTCTTGACTTCAATCGGAACAATTAAAAAACCAGCGGTATATGTCATGATTTCTTTCCTAGTTTGCCTGACATGGCATATCGCATTGAATACTCTCGCTTCTTCCCGTTTCATAAATACTTTTGCGCTGCCTGCCGTAGTTTTCAATTGCACCGTTTTGCTAGGGATATTTTTTTGGTCGGAACTAATCCACTTTCACAAGGAAGAAATCGATGAACGAACTTGATGCATCAGAAAGCCTCCAATCGCTGAAAGATTTTTACGACGCATATTCGCTATCCGTGGGCACAAGAATCGTAGGTTGCAAGACTCTGCTGGACAGACTTTTTATCTCCTTTCTTGCAGGCGGAAACGTTCTCCTGGAAGGTGCTCCCGGATTAGGAAAAACAAGCCTGGCAAGGACTTGGTCGGAATTTTTCGGCTTCAGCCTCGGACGCATCCAATTTACACCCGACCTTATGCCACTGGACATCATCGGGTCGAATATACTGCAGGAAGGGCCTCATGGCAGGTCTTTCAGTTTCTTTAAAGGACCTATTTTCGCCAATGTCGTCCTGGGGGACGAGATAAACCGCGCTACGCCTAAAACCCAATCCGCATTCCTCGAGGCAATGGAGGAAAAAAAAGTAACTTTTTTGGGAGAGACCCATGTATTGCCTGATCCTTTTTTTATCATCGCCACACAGAACCCCATAGAACTCGAAGGAACATATCCGCTTCCCGAAGCCCAGGTGGACAGATTTTTCATGAAATTGAATTTTACGATGCCCGACACGCATGCTCTCCTTGAAATAATGAATATCGCCGAGAAGCCCGGGCACAGGACCCAACGAACGAGCGAGGTATCCGAAAAGGCATTGCGGTCGTTCAGGGAGCTTGCGATCGACATTCATGCTGTTGACAGCGTCAAAGCCTACATCGCGCATATCGTGCAGGAAACCCATCCAGACAGGTCGAATGTAGCCATGGTAAAAAAGTATGTGCTTTATGGTGCTTCACCGAGGGTGGCCATATCACTTTTGCTTGGCGCACGGGTTCTAGCCGCCATGAAGGGAAGACTGCATATTTCCTTCGAGGACGTGGACGAGCTTCTGATGGACATAGCAGCTCACCGGGTTATTTTAAATTTCGAGGCCGAAGCAGACGGGATAAACGCGCAGGCCATCCTCAATGCGGCAAGGAATTTCGTAAGCCGCGAGTTCTCCCGGGAACCGGAATCAAGGTCGAGCAGGTGACTTACATAGACAGGGAATGTTCCGCCATCATCAATTCCTTTAAAAAGCGAACCATCAAATCGCTTATCCCCGATTCCGTCAGCGCAAAGAACCCCATGTTTAAGCGCTCGGGCTCAAGCTTCGACCTGAAGTGCATAAGGACGTATCAACCATTCGACGATCCCCGGAGCATAGACTGGCGGCTGTATGGCAGGACGGATAAAACCTATGTAAAAGAATACTTTAACGAAGAAAACGAGAACCTCACATTCTTTATCGACCGTTCCGCCAGTATCGGGCAATGCGATACGGACAGTTATAAAAAATGTATATCTTCCATGGCATACATCCTGCTGGGACTCGGTGTCGGCGTCACTGCCATGACGTTTGACGTGCAACCCGGAAGGCATGCAGTGCACGCGCGCACTTTATCGCAACACTTTAAAATGGACCTGCTTCTTGCAACACTGGCTTTTACTGGAGAATCCGATACGAAGCGGGCTTACAAAACCTTGCTCGCCCGCTCCCGTCAACGAAGAATAGTCATGTTCTCCGATTTTCACGAACAGGATTTTTATCCGCAGGCACCAAAAACGGGAAGATTGCTAATGGTAGATTACAGAAAAAACTTGTCGGATGTATCTCCCACGGGAAGCGAACTCGAAGTTCTCGATCCGGAAACGAACAAATCCAGGACTATCTCCTGGAATAGCGAAGACAGGCGAAAACTGGAAAACCATTTAAAAAGCAGGCAAATGCTGCTCACCGGATCGACAAAAAGAATTGATTATTTTCCCATGCACGAACTGCAGAAAAGGGAATCGCTATACTGGGCCGTAATGCGAAGTTTGTATGCGTAGCGTCTTTTTTTACGCCTCCATCCTGCTGATACCCGTTATCCTCCTGCTTTTCATAGCCCTCAAGATGAGAAAAAAAGTAACGTATCCGCACGGGCTTATTTTCCAGGACAAAAATGACAAGCCGACCGATTTCCTCATACGCTTCTTGAAACTGTATGGGGATCTTTTTTTTGACGTGGCAATCGCGCTTTCAGTCTCTTTTTTCCTGGCCGGATACCCGCAAGCTCGGTTCGATAAAATCGCCGTTATTCTGGATTCTTCCCTTTCGATGACAAGAGGATTTCCAGGAGCAAGAGCGATGGACCTTGCCGTCAGGGAACTGTTCGAGAACCCTGAATACGGCTCTTCCGACCTTTATCTCCTTGAGTATGACGAGCTGTCGTCGACGACCCGCCTATTTAAGGCAAACAAGCTGAAAATAAATTTTAACAGCCCGCTGTCATTGGCTAGAGAGCTTGATGACAGGAATAAATTCTTCTCAATCGATTATTCGGTTTTGTCCGAGCTTAAGGACAAACACTACAAAAAAATAATTCTTTTGACGGACAACGAAAACATCCAAACCGGAAGCATCGAGGTAAAACTTTTCAAAGCGATGCCCATCGTGCTCTCGTATCCTGCCCAGGCTTTTTATGACGCGAGTGTCGGGGAAAGTGTCGTTCACTTTTACTCGAGGGACAGTTCGAGGCTTGAACGCATATTGCGCATGGACCCGGACCATAACCTTCTTCCGGCTGAACCCGACTCTTTCCGTATCGAAAAAACACCCTCGGGATTTGTTTTGCGCACCAAGAACCCCGGGATTTGGGCTGTGCGAGAAAACGGTTACACACTGCCGTTCAACGCGCCGGGAGCACCCAAGTCCGCGGGGGCCGATGGGATTCTGGCAACGAAAATCCGCGACATCATTTCTGGAATTCCGCGCGAACCCGATCCAGAGCCGAAGTTGCTGCTAATCAGCGAAACAAAACGAGGGCAAAGACCCAACGCTCTTCGCATCGCTACGTCGGCAATGGATTCTTGCGTTATCGATCCAGGAAAAACATTGGGTGCCATGGTCGCCTCAGGTTACAAGGAATCCGCAGAGATAACTCTGACGCCGACTAGTTTTGCCACAGCCGACAGCTCACTATTTTTTTTGACCGAGCTCCAAAAATCCAACGAAGGCATATTTGCAGAAACAAAAAAAACCGCATTGCCCATACGGCTGGGTGATGGCTTCCTGGTTCAGAAAAAGCCAGTGCCCTACGCGCTGCACGCGGAACCCGATGAATACTTTCCCTTTGCCGTTACAATACCGTCACCGAAAGCACTTCCGCTGATTCCCCGTTATGTTATCTTTATTTTTCTTTGCTGTGTTTACGCCCTCAAAAGCTTGTTCGCCGTGAAATCCCTGCCGAAACGCCGCTAAAAGCCCGAATTAGTGGATACAATCAGGGAAATGTCCAACTTGGACGCTTTTATTTCGGGGTAAAAAATCCAGGGTTCAGCAAGGGCTCCCTGCAATTTTATGCTGCAATCGCCGAGCTTCGTCTCTACCGTACAGGAAACCTTCAAGGCTCTGCTCGTTTCATAAAATCGAAGCAGCACCCCGCATTCAAGACTGATTTTTTCTTTGATGCCCAAGGCAAGCGAAATATCGAACTGCCTGGACAGTGCGGAGCAAGCTTCCCAATATGTTCCCAGGACGAGTCCTTTTACAAAATCGGAGGATATGCGGGCATTAACACTGAAGACCTTTTCAGCTTCTGTGTTGCCGTAGTCCAAGGCGGCGTCCAAATTCAAACTGCAATATTCAGAAACGGCGACGGAGGAAAGCGACAGGGACTTTTTGGCCGGAGTATCGGCCGTGCTTGCGCTTTCCTTTATTTTAAGCTCTACTCCTTGGTCTAAGGCGCCAGTCAAACCGAGTGCCGCCGAAATATCGTAAATTGATATCAACGAACCTGCCGGTGGACGATAGCCTCCATCGCTAAAGCATGACTTTGAAGTAAAATAAAATTTATCATAGCTAAGCTTGGTATCCACCCGAATAAACACGCCGCTTAAACCGGGAAATTCCGTGTAATGGCCACCAGCCATAAAAAATTTCGCATATTCGCCAACCCGATTTACATGCACAAGCCCCCAGGAAGCCAGTCCCTCCGTTTGCGGAAAATCGAACCATTCAGAGCCTGTGTCCGGTCTTTTTTTTTGAACTGCTCCAATAAACCCGCTATCTAAAAACACCTCCGTTTCCCATAATCCAAAAACCGGGTATCCCGATTCTTCATCCAAGATAAAAACACCCCGATCTTTTCCAAGTACGATACCGTAAAAAGCGGCATCGTCAGGTGATGCAAGGGAAAAAGGCTTGCCCTCAAGGCCATATACAGCGATTTCCGCTGAGAAAGGTTTACCCAGCAAATTCCCGGGTCCCCGGAAATCAAGGGTACCAAAATCAATAACGGCGGACGCTAATCCCAGGGACCATGAAGGCAGGGTGATTCCCGTTAGCCTGGCACCCGGAGTCGGAAAGGCAAAAGTCCATGGGAGGCCAAGCCAGGATTTTACGCAGCCTTGCAGCCCCATCAGGGAAATTGAGTTTCTAACACCATAACCAAGCGATACTTTTGTTACAGTTTCCAGTTCTCCCGCCGGATCAGCCCGCAAAACGGCGCAGAAGGCCATCATGGCGGGTATTAAAAAATATTTGCGCATACAGTACATACGCGCCGAATCCCCAAATTGCATGCATCTTGATAAAAAAAACCGGCGACTGGTTTCCCGGCCGCCGGATCGTGCGATAAAAATAGCGTGACCTGGCGCGGCCTATCCCCTATAGCACAAAACAGGAGTTCGGGCGGCAGCTACTTCGTCCAGCCGTCCCACGGGAGTATTATGGGGCGCGTCATGGAGAAGCTCTGGATTCGTCCGTGCCTCCGCCGCAATCCTGCCTAGAACCGCGGAGAAAGCGTCTATCGTCTCTTTGCTCTCGGTTTCGGTGGGCTCTATCATCATAGCCTCGGGAACGATGAGCGGAAAGTAAATGGTCGGCGGATGGAAGCCGTAATCGATAAGGCGCTTGGCTATATCAAGTGTATGGATCCCCGGAGCTATGTCGCCGGTACACACGAACTCGTGCATGCAGGTTCGGGAGAACTTGACGGGGAAATGTTTCTCGACCAGAACCTTGCAATAGTTGGCGTTGATCACGGCGTTCTCCGACATGCGGCGCATGCCTTCCGCACCCAGCATGAGGATGTAGGTGTAAGCCCGCACGAGCACCGCAAAATTACCGTAGAAACTCTTGAGCCTGCCTATGCTTTTGGCGGGCATCTCCATTGCGTACCTTCCGTTCTTCTCCGCCGCGATGGGGCCGGGAAGAAATGCCGCAAGAGTTTCGTTGGCGCCTACGTAACCGACACCAGGGCCTCCACCGCCGTGGGGCGTGGAGAAAGTCTTGTGCAGGTTGTAGTGCATGACGTCCACGCCGATCTGGGCGGGTTTTACGATTCCGGCAATCGCGTTCATGTTCGCGCCATCACCGTATACCAGACCACCCGCGTCGTGAACTATTTTTGCCACCTGCTCGAAATTTTTCTCGAAGAGACCGAGGGTGCTCGGGTTGGTTATCATGATGCCGGCAGTCTCGTCGTTGCAGGCGGCCTTCAGGGCAACGAGGTCGATGCCGCCGTCGAGCCCGCTTATAAGCGGCACGACGTCCATCCCGGCCATGGTGCAGGTTGCGGGATTGGTGCCGTGCGCACTGTCCGGCATTATCATTTTATTACGCTTCAAGTCTCCGCGGGCCATGTGGTAGGCGCGGATCATGAAAACTCCGGCGAGTTCGCCTTGCGCTCCGGCAGCGGGCTGAAGGCTGCCCGATTTAAATCCGCCGATCTCGTTAAGGCTTTTCTGGAGCTTGAACATAAGCTCGATCGCCCCCTGGCTGAACTCAGCGCCAACGAGTGGATGCGTATTGCGCCAGCCTGAGAGGGCGGCAACCTGTTCGTTTATCTTGGGGTTGTACTTCATGGTGCAGGAACCCAGCGGATAATACTGGCTGTCTATGGAAAAGTTTTTTTGCGAAAGGAGCGTAAAGTGGCGAACCACCGTAAGCTCGTCGAGCTCGGGCAGCTTGAGTTCGGCGCGCAGCATTCCGGCGGGAAGAGCGGTTACGGGAACATCACATTTTGGCAGTGTAACGCCGACGCGGCCGGGACTCGATAGTTCGAAGGCAAGCGCTTCCGGTTGCAGGTTCATTTCGTCACCTCCGCAAGATGTTCGGCCAGCATGTCGATCTGCGCCTTTGTGTTCATTTCCGTTACGCAGACGAGCAGTTCGTGCGTCCTATCCTTGTAATAGCGCGCCAGAGGCAGTCCGGGAACGATGCAGCGGCGCTCGAGCTTTTCGGCGATTTCGGCGGCTGGTCGCGGCGTCTTCAATACGAATTCCTTGAAAAACATGCCCGGCGCTACGGCGAATCCGGGAACCTTGCCCAGAACCGCTGCGGCGTAATGCGCCTTGTTCCAGCACAGGTTTGCCACTGCCTTTAGACCGTTCTTGCCCAGGGTCTCGAGGTAGATGGTGGTCATGAGCATGACGAGCCCCTGGTTGGAGCAGATGTTTGAAACGGCTTTTTCACGCCTTATGTGCTGCTCGCGCGCCGAGAGCGTCAGGACGAAACCCCGGCGCCCCTGCTTGTCGAAAGCCTGGCCCACAAGGCGGCCGGGCATCTTGCGCACCAGCTTCTGGCTTGCCCCGAGCATACCCAAAAACGGTCCGCCGTAGTTCATCGCGTTGCCGAGGGCCTGGCCTTCGGCGGTGACGATATCGGCGCCGAGCTCGCCTGGGCTCTTGAAAAGCGCCAGCATGATGGGGTCGGCATGCACGATAAACAAGGCACCCGCCGCGTGTACGGCATCGGCAACGCCTGAAAGGTCGCTTATGCGTCCCTCGAAATCCGGATAACTTGCCACCAACGCGCAGGTCTTGTCGTCAAGTTTGGACAGCGCGGTTTTCGGCTCTCCTTCGAACTCGACGAACTCCACCTCGAACGCGGCGAAATACGTCTTGAGCACTTCCTTGTATTCCGGGTGAAGAGCGGCGGGAACGAGGATGCGATGACGCTCCCCGCCGGCGTTATAAGCCATTAACACGGCTTCGGCCAGGGCGGTGGCGCCGTCGTAGTGGCTGGCGTTCACGGCATCCATGCCGAACAGGTTCGCGGCCATGGACTGATACTCGAAAATTGCCTGCAGGGTGCCTTGCGCCACTTCCGGCTGGTAGGGCGTGTAGGCGCTGAGGAATTCGCCGCGGCTGGCAAGTGCGGAGACGGTGGCGGGAATAAAGTGGTTATAGGCGCCGGCTCCCAGGAACCATGCGCAGGCAGATGATGCCACATTCTTTGCCGCCATTGCCTCGAGCTCGCGCATTACCTCGAGCTCGGATAGTCCTTCGGGAAGATCGAGCCTGGGAAACCGCTTGCCCGCCGGAATATCGGAGAACAGATCCTCCACCGACTTGACGCCTATCGCGGCGAGCATAGCCTGCCTGTCGGCGTCGGTATTGGGAATAAATGGCATCGTTACTCCTTGCCGGCTTCGACTTCGTAGGCCTCGGGCGAAAGAAGAGCCTCAAACTCCGCGGGATTCGCCGGAGCAAACTTGATGAGCCATCCACCGGCGAAAGCCTCGCGGTTGAGCAAGGCAGGGTCGCCTTCAAGACCGCCGTTTACCGCGGTGATCGTCCCGCCCATGGGCATATATACGTCGCTTGCCGCCTTGACGGACTCGATGACGCCGAAAGCCTCGCCCTGCTTGAAGGTTTTGCCCACCGCGGGGAGCTCGACAAAGACGATGTCGCCCAGAGCGTGCTGTGCGTGGTCGGAAATGCCGCATGCGAAAGCCGAGCCGTCTTTGCGTGCCCACTCGTGCGAGGCGCGGTAACGTGCCGATTTATCGATATTCATGTATTCCTCCTATAGTTTTCAGAAAACATAAGTTACAAAATGCTAACCACAGAGGCACAGAGTCACAGAGAAAACCGATAGAGAAAAAAACAAAGATCAAAGGGGAACATAATATAAATGTTACCGTTCTCTTTATCACTCTCCAAACTTCCTAATTTTCTTCTCTGTGCCTCTGTGCCTCTGTGGTAAAAACTTCGGTTCAAGCTACCTTCTGTAGGCGGGAATGTACAGGGGGCGCTTTACCACCACGGCATCCTTGCCCGCGCCGCGGATAACAACCTTGAGCCCGGTTCCCACCTTGGAGTAAGCCGGGTCGAGCAGCACGTTGGCGGCCATCTTCTTGACCGTGGGACAGAACATCCCCGCCACCACTATGCCGACTTTCGCGCCTTCGGAATTCTGGACTTCGAAGCCTTCGCGCGGGATGCCTCCGCTCACGTCGATGGTAACGAGCTTACGCGGAATACCGTCTGCCTGGAGCTTTTCGAGCGCCTGCTTGCCGACGAAATCCTTCTCGAAATCGCATGCCCACTTGAAACCGGATTCCAGCGGATATATTTCCTGGCTGATTTCGTGGCCATGAAGGGGCATGCCCGCCTCGAAACGGAGACTGTCGCGCGCGGCGAGCCCGATGGCCTTCGTCTCGATGCCGTGCTTCTCTCCTGCTGCAAGGAGACCGGTCCATAGTTTTTCCGCGTCACCCGCGGGAAAGAACAGCTCTACGCCGTCTTCGCCGGTGTAGCCGGTGCGTCCCACGAGGCATTCCACGCCGAGCACCTTGGTTCGACCCGAGGTGAAGCGCGGATATCCGGAAATTTTTGCGACGGATACGAGGTCCAGGAGCTCGATGGCCCTCGGACCCTGTACGGCTATCATGTACGTGCCGTCGCTGTGGTCTATCATCTGGACGCCTGCGGGTTTATGCTTGTTGAACCAAGCAAGGTCTTCCACCCGGTTTGAGGCGTTTACGACGATCCACCAGGCACCGGGCAGCCGGTAGATGAACAAGTCGTCGATAACGGTACCCCGCTCGTTTAACAAAAGGGAATAGCGGGCGTCCCAATCCTTCATGTCCAGGATTTTTGCGCTTGCCATGCGGGATACGAATTCATCCGCGCCCGATCCTTTAACTTCGATCTGCCCCATGTGGTCTATATCGAATAAGCCCACGGACCGGCGCGTAAGCAAATGCTCCTCGACGGCGCCCAGGGGATAGGTTATGGGCATGTCGTAACCCGCAAACGGAACCATTTTGGCTCCGGCGTTTACGTGCCAGTCATGCAAACGGGTAAGATTCAAGGCAGGATCCTCCTTAGTAATACAAGGGAACCTCTAAAAACTTCAGTTTTGAGAGGTCTACCATTAAAAACTTGATTCCTGTAAGGAATCAGCGAGGTACCTCTGATAACCAACAAGGTTATTAGAGAACCCCACAATACATCGAAATGAGTCGAAGCGGGGAAAGACTAGCGAATATTGAATAATAGTAACAAGAAAAAGACTGAACTTCAAGTATCAGCAGATAAAATTCAGTTTCAAAAAACGAAATTTCCCTGCGGAATCCCGTGAACCGTGCTATCTCGATACGCCCTGAAATTTATAAATCGCTTTCCCCAGGCTGCTCATGCTTTGCCTAAAGCTGCTCTTTTTGCTGCTGGCGATCATCCCGCTGGGTTTTGCCACTCCCCTGAAAGCCGCGCTCTTGTCGACCTTTTATATTGGAGGTCTCGCTGGTTCTCGCGGCTCCCTGGGATCTTATCGTCGAGCTTGAATCCGGTGCCGGTATAAAAACGATGTCCAGGCGATGCCGGCAGCGGTATCGTCCGAAAAGTCTGATGAGTCCTATTCGGCAAGCGGGGAACCGCGCCTGCTTTTAGAAAGTGAATGCTTGTGTTTGCCATCGAGCCGCCGTTCCTTGGATGCTCGCGTGGGTTTTGTCGGAAGGCGTTTCTTGGGGATTCGGGCGGCTTTTATGAGCAGGTCGATAAGGCGGAGTATCGCGGTTTTCTCGTTGGCGAAACGGGTTCGTTCCTCGTCCACGGCCACGAACAGGCTGCCGTCCGCATCGATGCGCGACGCGAGCAGCCCGACGACCCGTTCCTTCTCCGCCACCGAGAGACCCTGCACCAGTGCCAGGGGCACGCGCACGCGCACCTTGGTCTCCACTTTGTTTACATTCTGGCCGCCCGGTCCGCCCGAGCGCGCGTACTCGCGCTCGATGAGCGATTCCACCGAAGCGCGCACCAACTCGATTCGCATCAGGGCATTACCTTAAAATTCTTCTTCAGGTAGGCAATAAGCTCGGCCAAAATTGGCGATACTGTGGAAGAAATGCCCAAATCGTTGAGCACATCGGAGCGCTCGCGCTTAAGCCAGGTAAACATGCGGGTCATCAAGGACGATTCCGAGCCTTTGTCCGATGCGATGCGCACGAGTATCTTGAGTTCTCCCATGTCCAGCATCTTCCATTTGCCGTCCACTACTATATGAAAGAAGCGTTTATCCTCCGAGACTTCCACCGTAAGGGGTGCGGGCATGCCTATCGCGGTTTTCATGGGGCTGGCGTCATCGGCCTGCCCTTTTTTCTTCCGCCCCGCCTTTACGGAGAGCGCCTTGGAGGAGGAGCCTTTTTTTGTGCCGTGCATGAGATCGAATGCGGCGGCGCGGGCTTCCTCGAGCATGCTGTCCTGCCTGCAGGATTCCGCCAGATTTTCCGCGGAGTGTACCAGCGCCTCGAGGCATTCTTCATCGAGCTGGGGAACGGCTTCGGTCAGTCGTGCCAGAAGCGCTTTCTGGCTTGCGCTTATGAGGGGCCTGGCCGCAGGTTTGCTTGATGCTTTTACGGGAGCTTTCCTTGCCGGAGCGGCTGCCTTAGGTGCTATTTTTTTATCACTTGCCTTTTTGGCCGGGGTTGTTTTTTCCGCGTTTTTTTTTGCGGGCTTTGCCGGCAGCTTGGGATTCGCGGCTTTCTTCGGTAACGCCATGTCTTCCTCCAAAACTTAAAAATAGGACCGCGAAAGCGGCCGACCGATATACACGCCTTCTCCGCCCAGATAATCGCGGGTCTGCCCCTCGATGAGTATCTGCACGTCCTTGACGGTGGAAAAACCGGTTGCCGTATACACTATCTGCTTCAACTGGCCTGCATAGCCTTCTATGCCGTAATGGTTGTACATGAAGGCTTCGTTGAAGTTAAGGTACGCCGTGGAGCCGCGCACCTGCGCGGAAAGCAGCTTCGTACCCGAGGGCACCAGGGTTATGAGATTACCCGTCAATTCGCCGGAATTGGGACCTTGGAGCAGAGCGTGTATGGCATCGCTCAAAGGCGAGTCGCTGGCTTCAACCGTGCGCTTCACATCGCGGCTGCCGATACTGCCGTCGTCATCCACCCTGATAAAATACAAGGTTGCGATGCGGGTTCGCTTTATCTGGTCTATGGGGCTGGTTGCCGTCACACTAGGCGCTGTAACGGGCGTCGTCGTAGCCGTCGTCGCAGGCGACGTCGCGGCCGGCTTGGGCACGGCGGCCGCGGGCGCTGCCGGAGGATTCTGCACGACGGGATCGGCTACAGAAGGCGGCGTTATGGGCGGCGTAAGCGATGGCGTCGCAGGCGATACGGTTGCGGGATTTGTTGAGTCCGGCGGCGCAAGCGGTTTTGTCTTGGTGCCTGAGACAGCCTGAATAAAATTAGTCGACTCAAGCGTAGAACGGATATTGTCCCAATTGAGGACGAATAAAAGCAGCGTCGCGAATGCCAGGACGAGCCATATAAGGCATCCCGCGCGGGAGCCTGTCTTTGGCGGTGATGAATTGCGTTGCGCAGTGTTTCGTGGTGCCATACTCGCTAGATACTAGCCCGTGCCCGAAGTCCGGTCAAGCTACAAAGATGGGTAAAAAAAAGAACGGTATGCCTGGACGTCGTGGCTCATACCGTTCCGGTGAGTTCTGCTCACCTTAACTGTATCGACGCAGGCATTCGCGAGCTTTAACAAATAAAACGAAGAAGCGGCAGTAAAACCGGGATTATTCAAGCCTCCCTTTAGCGTGGTGCGGGAGCTAAACGCGGCCGGAATTTTCGAGGATTTCGCGGTGCCAGCTTGCGCTCGACCTGATGCGCTCGTAGACATCGACGGTTTTTTGCAGGCTTTCCTCGAGTGTTTTTGCCCGCTCTCCCAATAGTTCTCCCAACTCGGGAAACAAAAAACCTACCACATCGCGGGCTGCGCTTCCGGAAACCTGCGCATCCGATTCATCCAGTTGCTCAAGGCTTTTACTCAAGGCCGGACCGGACAGTTTTTTGGCTCTGCCGGCGATTTTTATGGTTGACACCGCAAGTTTTTCTATGGAGGCCAATTCCTTGCACAGGCGGGTTATTACCCCACCCATGGGCAGGGATTCTTCGGTTTTGGCCTGTGCCCGGCATATCCCACACAGAATAAGATCCAGATCATCGCGAATGCTTGCCGATTCAAGAAGAGCGGCCGCTTCGGCGTAGGGCATCCCATCGATTTTAAGCCCGCTCCTGGAAAGGTTTACGGTTTTGGTATTCTGATAGCGAACCGTGGTGCGGGTAAACCACCAGGCATAGAGCGACAGGCGCTTGTCGCTTACCACACGCGTGCCGTCATTGGCGTCGCACAAATAAGGATGGCCGCCGCGCATAGCTTCGAAGCCCGCCAGCGATGCAGGCGCAAGCCGGTTTCCGATTGCCAGGGAACGCTGCTCGAACAGGCTGGCGCGGGCATGGGTCTTGCCGCCGGGAAAGCTCAGGTCAAGCCCAGCCATGTAAATGGGTGAACAGCCCAGCACCCGCGCGAAATCCCAGGCAGTGGTGGCTACCGAGCCGCCCGCTCCGAGCCGCCCCATAACGATACCCGATTTTTCTTCAAGATAGCTGCCCAGCGGATATATCGACGAGCATAAAAACGCCGCTCGCGCCTCCAGGCGGAATACCGACGGCCAGACGGCAGCCTCGCTTATTATTATAGAAGAATCCATGCTGCAGCGGTCAAGGTGGCGGGCGTTCCAATACTGCGGGTCCACCACCACCACGAAGTCTGGCTTTACCCCTGCGCGCGTTACGCTGCGGAGGGATGTATCCACGCAGACGAGGACGAATTTTTTTTGCAGCTCGGGCAGCTGCGGCAGAATATCGTCCAGCGAAGGACCGGCCGCCAGCACGATTGCGGGTTTTCCCGCGAAGATGCCTTCGAGCTTGGAGATTCCGCCGAAGTTTCCCAGCAGCCCGGCATTCTGCGCAATATTACGCACCCACAATTTGCCGAAGCGCTTCAGGGTATTGGCATTGATGCGGTCCTTTTCCTGGTACCGGCTTATCGCCGCGCGAAAATCCGCTACCTGCAGGGGAAAGGAATGAACCAGTGCCGGGTTTTCCATTACGGCGATGGCGCGAGGATTTAGCTCATGCAGGGCAGACAGTATGCCATTGCCGTCGGCGCAAAAAAGCAGTGCCAGCCGGGGATCGGCCAATATCGATTCCAGAGGAAGGGCTTCCAGGCAGGAACGAAGCCAGGAGGCATCGGCTTCTATCGCCAGAACGACGGTGCCCGTATCCAGGGCCTCTCGCACCTGATAGCCAAGGCCCATACCAAGACATACGAGCATGTCCGCTCCCTGAGCCAGGGCATCTTTGACGGCCTTGTGGGCTTCTCCCCGGGGATCATAGCGGGAGTGCAGATATACACCGGCAGCCCGGGCGCTTACTGCCCCGGACCGCGCCGTGCCCAGCTCGAAAGGAATGGGTACTGCCTCACGCACCAGGGTGGCAAGCTCGGGAGCGCGCAGGGACAGCTGCTCTACATTGCTTTCGAAATGGCTCACTGAAGCCTCAATATAACCAAAGTGCCCGCGCTCACGCTTTCACCTGGCTTGGGTTCCTGCTCCACCACCCAGCCGTCACCCTGTATATCCACGGTAATATCGCTGCGTTCCAGCAAGGGCGTTAGCAGGCGCTTGGGCACGCCGATAAAGCTGGGCATAACGTCGCCGATGCTCAGCACGGGGCTTTGCGGTATGCTAATCTGGCCCGAATGCGCGGCCACCGGAGTACTGCCGCGGGCTATGCCGTATAGATTGGCGATGGCAAGGGCGGCATCGCGGACGAGAGGCGCGGCTATCTTGCCGCCGTATATCGAAGCTCCCCGCGGTTTTATTATGGCTGCGTACACGATATATTCGGGTGCGTCGCTGGGAAACAACGTAAGGGTGCTCGCGATAAAATCGTCGGGGGAATATCGTTTTGTTTTCGTATCGATCATCTGGGCCGTTCCGGTTTTTACCGACATGCGGAGGTCGTCGATGCGGGCGCGGTGTCCCGTACCGGTATCCAGCGTAACGGCTTCCATGGCAAGCAGGACGGCTTTTGCTTCCCGCTCTTCCATGACGCGTTTAACCGCTATGGTTTGGCTCTGGTCCAACACCGTACCGTCGTTTGCCTGAATTCGTTCCAGAGTCCGCGCACGGAGGAGCACGCCGCCGTTGGCAAGGACGGTTGCCGCGCTGGTCATCTGCATGGCGCTTACCAAAATCTCCTGACCAAAGCCGATGGTAGGCTTGGACCTTGGAGACCATGTATCGGGAGGGTTGAACAGCCCGTAGCTCTCGCCGGCAAGATCGGCGCCGGGACGGTCGCCAAAGCCGAAATCCCGCATCTTGCCGTAAAAATCGATATTGGAAACCGTATCGGAGGCGTACGCCGCGCCGGCATTGCATGAATATTCCAGAATCTTGGTAAGGTTTACCCTGCCATGCACACCCATGCACTTGATTATGACTTCCTCGCCAAAAGCCATGGCCCGTTCGTAGCTTCCGTCGCATACAAAAACGGAACTCTCGCTTATGCCTCCCAGGGCCATGAGTGCGGCCATGCTGTACACTTTGAATACGGATCCCGGCTCGTAGGTATATATGGAAACCCTGTCCTGCCAGGCGGACCTGTCGGCTTCCAGAAACTTGTTCGGGTCAAAATCGGGCATGGAGACGTAGGCCAGCACTTTTCCCGTTCGCGCCTGCATGGCCACCATGACCACCGCTTCCGCCTGGTTTTCCTCGAGGGAAGCCAGGCACAATTGCTCGAGCTTGAACTGCAGGTCGGCATCTATGGTAAGAAAAACGTCGTTGCCATAGGCAAAACCCGCCTTGGCTTTTTCCGGATCCGCGCGCAGCTCGCTCTCGAAGGCAGCCTCCGCGCCTTCCAGGCCGATGTTCTCGGTGCCCACGAAACCTACAAGCTGGGCGGCAAGGTCGCGCTCGGGGTACACCCGCCCGGGTACGCGCTCCACGCTGATGCCTCCTGCCCCCCGCTCGTCCAGCAGCCGGGAAACGAGCCGTGCCGTATCACCGGATATCCTGCGGGCTATGTACGCAAAATCGGCGGTGGATGAATCAATCGCGGCGAGCAGGTCGGCAGGGGGAATCTGCAGCACCGCCGATAGCGCTTCTATATCGTCGGGGAGCGTTTTTTGACGCAGGGAGGGTTTCCAGACGCTCAGGTCGTACAGATCGGTGTCCACCGCAAGGAGGCGGCCTTCGCGGTCGTACAGCGAGCCGCGCACTTTTACGACGCGTCCGCCCGCCTCGTTTACGGGGGATTTATCAAACGCGAGCGCGGCGTATTTCCACAGCACCGCGACGAGCGACAGGGCAAACGAGGCAATAACTATATAACGCCGCAGGTTCCGTACCTTCATGCTGCCTTTCAAGGTTCCTCGTTGCCCCGCAAGAATAACACTTTTCCGCGAATATTCTCAACAGGTACCGAGCCATAGTTGCGCGAGTCATACGAATCCGGATCATTGTCGCCCAGCACAAACACCGATTCCGGGGGGACATAGACCTCCCGCACCTGGTTGAGCGGCGAGTCTCCGTCCAAAACGCGCCCCTTCGGAGCGCCCGAACCATCGCTTCCATAAATTATTCCGCGCTCTACCCTTAGAAATGACGGCCCGCTTTCAAATACCCGCTTTACGGCATCGTGGCTGCCCGAAATTCCGCGCCGCACGACGACGACGTCGCCGAAGGCAGGCGTGGCCCAACGCAGCAGGTATGCTGAAGCCCAGGGAAGACGCACACCGTAGGCACAGCGAAGTATCACTATGATAGACCCCGGGTGAATGCTGCTTTCCATCGAGGTACCGCGGACCAGCACCAGGTCAAAAACAAAACCGTAGAAAAAACTGGCAATTGCCATGGCGCTCAGTATAATCCGCAGGGCGGACAGAGACTTTATTCTGGTGCGATCTTCACCCGGCGATGCATGCATTTCCCTATTTTACCATAAATCGTCAGCCTTACCAAGAAAGGCTAACGATTTATGCCGTCAGGCCGATATTTTTATTATGGAAATGGACAGCGTCATTATCGGCCAGCGTATTACTCAGCGAAAAAAACCAATCAGGATAGTGCATGCTCCTGTAAACAGCTATTTTTCTCCGCAAAACAAGGCCGTAAGAAGGACAAACCCAAAACAAAAGCGCCAGAGCATACACCTCGACCTGCAAGCTTTAAAAAATGGCTCCGCGGACAAGGATATGCGGGTACGCCCAGCGCCTCGAAACGGAACGCCATCCTTTCTTTTGCACCTGGCCACCCCGCGCCGACGAATCGCCGCGACGCTGGCCGCGTTTTTAATAGCCGCTGTAATCTTTGTCCTCATAGGCGCAGCCGGCAAATATTCCTGGGACCATGTTAATCTTGCGGCGTTTACGATGCCCGAGGACTTGCACATTGCCGAGCAGCTGCTTCTGTCGCTTACCACCGATGGCGCAGAAGAAGAAGAACTCCCTCCGAGCCTGCCCCTTACGATGAACACGAGCATCTACCGGATCGGCAAAAACGAAACCCTGGATGCAATTGCCCGGCGATTCGGCGTGCGCATGGATACCCTCATAAGCCTGAATGCCATCAAGGACGCACGCAGGATTCAGTCCGGCGCCACCCTTAAGATTCCCAGCATCGACGGCATCATGCATACAGTAAGCAAAGGCGAGTCGCTCGGCGGTATCGCTCATTTATATAAAATCGATATTTTAGACCTGGTTGACGCTAACAATCTTTCAAGCCAAATAATCCAGCCGGGCAAAAGCCTGTTTATTCCCGGAGCAAGACTGGCTTCCTCCCAACTGAAGCGCGCGCTGGGCACTCTTACAATCTGGCCGATTACTGGTCGGATCAGTTCCAATTACGGGTACCGCCTCAGTCCTTTCAGCGGAATCCGACAATTTCACAATGGCCTGGATATTGTTGGACCGGAAGACAGCACGGTTCGCGCCGCCATGGACGGGAAAGTCGCGGAAACGGGATACAGCGCCATTTTCGGTAATTTCGTTATACTTTCCCATGCGGATGGCTACCAGACGCTGTACGGGCACCTTAATAAAATTGCCGTAAAACCGGGGCAGGCACTTGCGCAAGGCAGTTCGGTAGGACTTCTTGGTTCTACAGGAATGAGTACCGGCCCGCACGTTCATTTTGGCGTTTTTAAACGGGGTGTCGCACAGGATCCAAGAAAAATACTGGGAAAATAACTTGATTTATCTAGGGTGAAGGTATACTATCACAGCGATTCAAAGCTTGGGAAAGAGGGAAAAGCATGCGAAAACTCGTGCTTGCGGTAATAGCCATACTGGCGATTTTTACGTTTATCAGGGAATATTCGCCACGGAACGCCGGACAGGAAGTACAACGTGCGCAAATTTTAGGTTCCCAGCCAGACTAACGGTAAACAATCGCCCTGCAAGCCGTCAGCTTTTTGCTGTACGGCTTTTTTTGTATTCTTTTCTAGACAGAGTATTGAATCAATAGTGCACAAAACGATACTAATTACAAAAAAATACAAGATGTCAAATCAATTAATTTGGTAACTTGTTTCCTATTAAGTACTTAAAATTATTAGTTTGAAGCTGGCGAGTTTGGCATGATTACTGCATTATTAAAGTACAGAGGTTACTGCAATGCGTACAAATAATAATGCAAACGACGACAGCATCAAAATCTACTACGACCATGTTAAAAACATACAATTGCTCACTGCAGATGATGAACGCGAGCTCTCCATCCGAATACAAGCCGGCGACGAACAGGCACGATCAAGCCTTATAGAAGCCAATCTCCGCCTGGTTATTAAGATAGCGCGCGCCTACTCGAATTTCGAGATGCCGCTCATCGATCTTATCCAGGAAGGCAACATGGGTCTTATAAAAGCCGCAGAACGATTTGATTATAGAAGAAACGTCCGATTTTCCACCTATGCTTCCTGGTGGATCAAACAGGCGATTACAAGGTCGTTGGTTAATTCCAGAAGGACCATTCGCCTGCCTCACCGCAAGGAGGAATTGCTGCGGCACATTCACAAGGCTTACGGTGTTTTGCTCCAGAGCCTGGGCAGGGAACCCAATTTCGCCGAAATCGCCAAAGAGCTTTATGTAGGCGAAGCCGAAGTCCGCGAAGCCCTCGAAATGTCGGGAACCATGATATCGCTCGAAAGCGACAGCGACGACGAGGACAGTGTATCCATCGTCGATATATTCGAAGACAACACCTACAGCCCCGATGCTCAATTCATGCGCACCTGCCTGCAGGAGCGCACCGCTGCAATGCTGGAATCACTCATGGACAAGGAACGCCAGGTGCTTATGGCCCGCTTCGAATTTTTCGGCGCAGGCAAAAACACGCTCAAGGACCTGGGCGAGAGCATGGGTATTTCGGCCGAAACCGTGCGCCAAATAGAAAAACGCGCCATACGCAAGCTGCGCGAAAACTCCGAAGAGCTGACCGCCTACATGTGATGGGGCGCCTTGTTTATGCCGATAAGCTGACGTATAGTAAGGTCGAAAAACGGCATGGCAAAAAAACAAGGCGGCAAACGCAGAAACTCAGCGAGCATCGAGATGATGCTTTACACCAGCACGCTGCTGGTTTTTCTGGCATTGATCACGGCAGTGCTTATTATCCGCCCAAGCGCACAGACCATAGCCGCGGTACCTGAGGCAATTGATTCGGCACCGGTGGATGTCGGCACGGCGCCTGATCCCCAAAGCCTTCCCGCTGCGGCTTTCCCGTCTTCGATTTCCGCCGTGGATCCTGGAAAAACACCGGTTCAACCTAAAATCAGCAGAGGGATACTGGTATTCGTCATTGATGACGTGGGCAATAATATCTGGCAGCTGGAACCCTTCCTGAAAGTTCCCGGCCCGCTTACCTTTGCCGTTTTACCCGATGTTCCCTATTCCAAAAAAAGCTCGGAAATGATAACGGATGCAGGCCAGGAACTAATTTTACACCTGCCAATGGAGGCAATAAACCATCTGAACGCGGGACCGGGAGCCATTAACATAGGAATGGGCGAATCCGAGATGCGAGCCATCTTCCGCGCGGACCTTGCACAGGTACCCGGTGCCGTGGGAGTCAATAATCACATGGGCTCGAAAGCCACCACCGACGTACGTACCATGTCCATCGTGCTTGACGAAGCCCAGCGAAAAGGCATGTACTTCCTGGACTCTTTAACCATTGGCGGTTCTGTGGTACAGTCAGTGGCCAATAAACTTAAATTACCCGCATGGGAGCGAACCGTGTTTTTAGACAATACCCCTGACCGCGCATCCATACTTGCCCATGTGGCCGAAGGCGAAAAAATAGCCCGGAAACGCGGCTATGCCATCATGATAGGCCATGTATGGTCTGCCGAACTGGCCCAGACTCTTACCGATATTTTTCCCCAGCTCCTGGACCAGGGGTTCACCCTGTCCACCATCTCCCGCATGATCATGGAAAAGGACGATGAGGATACTGGGCATTGAGACTTCCTGCGACGAGTGCGCGGCAGCTGTCGTCGACGACGGCAAACATATACTCTCCAACGTAATAGCCACGCAAATCGCCTTTCATGCGCAGTGGAACGGTGTCGTGCCCGAGCTTGCCTCGCGCATGCACGTGGAATGGATTTCCGG
>JANNSO010000007.1:0-41429 GCA_031402655.1 Spirochaetota bacterium
TCGCTGATTCCTTACAGGAATCAGGTTTTTTAACAGGGTGTTGAAAAACCTCGGATGAGGATTTTCAACACTTCCAAAATGTAACATTACCGTAGCATTTGTAATCAAATGCGAGGAATGCTTAAGGTTGTTGGAAAAGCCACAAGCTTTTTCAACAACCTGTTAATGGTCAACCTCGCAGAACTTAAGTTTTTCGAGTTTCCATTAATCTTTTCGAGCCAGGCTCAGCGACGCGGCTTTGGCAATATTTTTATTACCGGGAGTCGGAAATGGCCAAGATATCCGCGTTAAGAGATACCCGAAATTCGTATTTGATCCTGGTCCTGCCGGCCTGCATTATCTATTTCGCCGTAGTCGCGTTTCCAACGATTTTTTCTATAATCCTGAGTCTGTCTAACTATTCGGGGGGTCGCCTCTTTGGAAGCAAGGCAGACTGGACTATCGTAGGATTCAAGCATTATTTCCGAATGTTCGCCGATCCTTATTTTTGGATATCGTTCAAGAACAACATCTGGATCATGCTGATGTCCGTTTTTATCCAGATTCCCCTTGGCTTCATCCTCGCCTACACGATCTTCCGGAAGCTTATCAAAGGCTCCCAGTTTTTCCAGTCTGTCATCTATATGCCCACGATTATTTCTTCCATCGTGGTAGCGGTACTCTGGCAAACCTTTTTCTCGCCTTACGGCCCCATCACCGAGTTCATGCGAAAATTCAATCCCACTTGGGAAAACACCATATCCAACGACCCGAACCTCGCGATTTTACCGGTACTCTTTGTGATGGTCTGGTACTATACGGGAACTTTCCTTATTATTTTCATCGCCAACCTGCAAAAAATCGACTCCCAGATAATCGAGGCTGCCCAAATAGACGGCGCGAACGAAATGCAGGTCCTGAAGCACGTAATTCTACCAGCCCTCTCCGGAGTAATCGTCACCTCAGTAATTTTGGCGATCTCGGGATCCCTCAAGAGCTTTGACCTTATCTACGCCATGACGTCGGGGCAACCCGCGAGACGAACTTCGGTGCTTGCGCTTTATATGTACGATAATGCGTTCAGGGGATCGCCGGACTACCCTCTCGCCAATGCCATTTCCACCTTCATGGTGGCCATAAGCTTTTTAATGATCGTATTGACGAAAAAGGCCGAGAACAAATTCGGAGGAAAGGAATGAGCATGGAAACCTCGCTCGGCCGACGGTCGCTGGGGCCGAACATAGGCTATGCCATAGCCAGGGCAGCCCTGGTGCTGATACTCATAACGTTTACGGTCATGACATTGTATCCTATCCTGTGGCTGGTCATAAATTCCTTCAAGTCGAAACAGGAATTCCTCAATAACCGCCTGGGCTTTCCCATCACGCCTACGTTAAGAAATTATCCCGATGCGTGGAGAATCGGCAAATTTTCCTCCCTGTTCTTCAACAGCGTGTTCTATACGGTTGTTTCCACGGTGATGGTCGTCATACTCTCCTTCGCCGCATCCTTTGCCTTCGCCAAGATAAAGTCCAAAGCCACCAAGTTCCTCCACGGTTCCTTCGTGATAGGAATATTACTAACCCTGCAGTCCATCATGGTTCCGCTGTTTCTCATGACGAATCTCGTCGGACTCTACAATACGAGGCTCGGGGTGCTCATCCCCTACATCGGGATGGGTTTGCCGATAGGAATCTACCTGGGCACTGAATTCATCAAGAGCATACCCGACGCCCTGATAGAGGCGGCCCGCATGGAAGGAGCCAGCTACCTGCAGATTTTTATCAGCATCATCATGCCCATGTGCGCTCCGGTGGCCATAAGCCTTTCCATCATGTCGGTGACGGGCCTGTGGAACGAGTTCATGCTGATAAACATACTCGCCTCGAGCAACGAAATAAAATCACTGCCCGTAGGCATCATGAAGTTCTCCGGCGCTCTTTCCACCGATTACGCCAAGCAATTCGCGGCACTCGTAATCGGCATGACTCCCATGCTGGTTTTCTACATGATAGTGCGAAAAGAAATACACAAGGGCCTGTCCGCAGGCGCGGTGAAAGGTTAATAAAATGTATGGTTTAATTCCCCTTCCCCTAAAGGTCAGGCCAAACGGAAATTCCTGTCCGCTGGCGGCTATCTCCAGGGTAAGTTACCGCGACGAGGGGCTTTCCGGCCAGGCGCATCTTCTTTCGCTCTGGCTGGCAAAGTCTTTGGCCGGTTTTAATATACCCGCGGCGATGTCGCCCTCCGAGGCGGGCGGCGCAAAGGAAATTTTCCTGGCTATCGACTCCTCGCTCCCCGGCGCGGAGGCTTACCGGCTGGAGATAAGGCCGGACGGCATTGGAATCAGCGCCGCGGACGCCGCCGGTATCGTGCGGGGAGCCGCGACTCTATGGCAGCTGGCCCTCTCCGAAGGCTTAATCCTGCCGGCGATGATAATCGAGGACGCTCCCCGATTTCCATGGCGGGGATTCATGCTGGACTGCGCCAGGAATTTCTTCAGCGTCGATTTTATAGAGAAGGCCCTCGACATCGCCGCCATGCACAAGCTCAATGTATTTCACTGGCACCTTACCGACGACCAGGCATGGCGCCTGGATCTTTCTGAAATGCCAGAATTGGCGCGCTACGGCTCCCGAAGGCAGGACAGGCGCATCGCCGCGGTACGCTGGAAGGAAGGTTCCTACTCCGAGGCGGATGTTAGGCGCGTCGTGGAATTCGCTCGAGTCCGCCATATCCAGGTTTTGCCCGAAATAGAAACACCGGGCCACGCCATCGCCCTGCTGGCCTCGCATCCGGAGCTGTCCTGCCGCGCCGCCTATGACGACAAGGCGTTTTTACCCGAAGACCGCTATGGCATTTTCGAAGATGTGCTGTGCGCGGGAAATGAAAGCACGCACGCGCTGCTCCAAAAAATTCTGGAAGGCAGCGCAAAATTGTTCGATGCTCCTTTTATGCACATGGGCGGCGATGAAGTGCTCAAAACCCATTGGAAGGAATGTCCCGAATGCAATAAAACAATGCGGGAGCACAATCTGCGCGACTCAAGCGGAGCCCTTGATACGGAAAAGCTTCAAGCCTGGTTCATGCAAAAAATGGCCGAAAAGCTTAACGCACTCGGAAAGCGAATGATAGGCTGGGACGAGCTTGCGGATTACGGCGTGCCCCTCAATACGATCATCATGGCATGGAGGGGCTTCGACACCGGCTTGCGCGCGGCCAAGGCGGGCTACGACGTCGTCATGTGCCCGCAGACAAAAGCCTGCTATCTGGATCACAAACATCTGGATTCAGTCGAGGAACCCGGTCAACTCGGCGTCTGCACGGTCCGCGATTCGTACGCCTTTGAGCCGATGCCCGAGAGCCTCTCCGCACCGGAGCAGAAGCGCATTCTCGGCGGACAGGCAAACCTGTGGTCGGAGCAATGCTATGTCAGCCGCCAGGCCGAATACATGCTGTACCCGCGTCTGTCGGCCATAGCCGAGGCTTTGTGGACCAGCAAGGAAAAACGCGACTTCGAGGATTTTTCGAGCCGCATGGAGATTCACGGAAAACGGCTGGACAGCCTCGATGTGCAGCGGTATCGAGGCTCCTTCGGCTGATCTTCCCCGTGCGGAACAGCTCTTAAAAAAAAATTAATGTACCCCGTGCGCCTTAAGCCAAAGATTCAGTATCTTGAGCGCCCTGTCCGCGGTGCGGAAGGTCGGTATTCCCCGGAGCTCAAGCTCGCGCGCCAAAGGGTCATACAAGTCGCCTGCGTCCACGACTGCCACCCAGGGCTTGTCGTTCTTTTTTGCCAGCTCGCCGAAACGGGAGGCAATCGAATCGTCGCGCTTTACGTCTTCGTCGTGGCCATAGGCTTTGCCGAGCGTATTCATGCGTACGGTAAGGGGCACGATGCCTACGATTCCCACGTCTATGTTGGCATCTTCCATCACCGCCTCGAACGTGGAATAATAGGCCGTATCATCCGCCATGGGCGTTAGGTCGACGGGATTGTGAACGTCCACGATTTCGGAAATCCTGGCGTCCAGGAAAACCTTTTCCAGGCGCGGTCCCGATCCGGTGCTGAGCTTGCCGATGGAAAGCCTGCCGAGGTTATCGGCAAACGATACGCACTCAAAGCCGGCATTCGAGACGGCACCCAGGCGCAATCCGGCGGCTTTCCTGCCATGCAGCAGAGTAAAGGTATTCACCGCGTCGTCGTACTCGTCCAGCGTTTCCGCCACAACCACGCCAAGCTGCTCGAGCAGTCCCTTCGTTACCGGGTAGTCGCCGGCGATGCTGGCCGTGTGGCTGGCGCTGGCGGCCGCACCGGCGGCAGTCCTTCCGGCGCGATAAAAAATTACCGTCCGGCCTGAGTCCACGATTTTGCGGCAGGCGCGCAATACCTTTTCGCCGTCCAGGGGTTTGAATCCCTCCACGTAGACGGCGAATAATTCCAGTTCCCGGTCTGCCTCCAGGTATTCCATGTAGTCGCCTATGGTAAGGTCCATCTGGTTGCCGCATGTTATGACATATTTCGGGTTGACGTCCTGATTCTTGGAAATCCGGCAGATGGCGAATGCGCCCGACTGCGAGATTACCGCCACGGGAGCCACCCTGCCTTTGGGCATGGGTAATTTGTGTTCCGGGATGAATAAAGTATTATATTTACCGGGTACCGAGCGCACTCCCAGGCAATTGCCGCCGTTAAGGAGGGGGCCGCCGCCCTTTCCCAGCCGCGACATGTCCAGCGCCAAACGCATGCGGGCTACGATTTCCTCCGTTCCGGATTTTTCCTCGAGACCTCCGGGTATGACGATGACGCTCTCGGCCTTGTCCAATTCCGCCAATTCGGCGATGCAGGCCGGCGCCTGCGAAGCGGGTATCACCAACACGAAAAGATCCACCTTTTCAGGGAGGCTTGCGATGTCGGGAACGCATTTGCAGCCGTCCACTTCCGTCGCCCCGGCCTTAACCACATAGAGGCGTTTTGTATCGAAGCCGTTTTGAATCAGGTTGTTGAGGATGATGCGGCCGTTGTTCATGCCCTTGTCGGACACGCCTATGACGGCGGCGCTTTTTGGTTCCAGCAGCCTGCCGATCTTTCCTACCGGCCGCATGCTCTGGTTGCGGTTTGCGATAACCCCTTTTTCTGTAACAAAAAGATCACATTTTCCGTTTGCGGGAACTATATCCTCGAGTTTGACGAGCACGTCGAGGGCGACGAGCCTGCCAAATTCTCCTTCGCCCTTGGCCACCACGAAAGGATTTACCTCGAACTCGCCGACTCCAGCCCTCGCCAAGGCCGGTGCTGCTTCGAGAAACGACATTATTACATCTACGAGCGATTTCTCTTCGATGGCGTTTTTAGTGCCGCGAAGACCGCCGCACAAAAGCGTTCGCACGGCGTTTTCCCCAAGGCTGGCTTCCACCAGGGCACGCGTTGCCGTGGCAGGGCTAAAAAAAATATTCGCAGCCCCGGGCCTGAACTGCCTGGCCAGGAATTCGGTGTAGATGCCGCCTGGTCCAAAAGACACGACCGGACCGAAATCCCTGGCAAAGCGGTAGCCCATGATTATCTCATGGCCCAGCCTGGGCTCGTAAGGAACGAACTCGTGGATGGTGTAGCCGTCCACGCGATATTTGGCAAAGCGGCCTTCCATCTCGGAGATGGCTTCTTTTATTGCGGCTTTGTCGTTCTGGATTATCGCGACTCCGCCCATATCGGTCTTATGGAGGATTTCGGGTGATATTACTTTAACAACGGCCCTGGCTCCCGGAAAAGATGCGAGCGCCTGCGCGTCGGAGGAACCCTTGATGAAATGATACCCCGGGGCGGGCACACCCATGATTTTGAGCAGCTGCAGGCCTTCTACTTCGGTAAGTGCGTCGCGGCCTTCTCCGCTGGCCTTCGCGACGACTTCAAGGATTAGCTTTTCGTCCATAATCAAAGGCCTTTAGATTGGCTTCTACCACGGCTTCGCCCTTGCGGCCGAACAGTTCGCGTATCGCCTGCTGAATGCTTTCCGCCTTGAGCGGAAGCAATTTTGATGCGGCTCCAACGAGAACCATGTTGCCGGCCTTGGCGTTGCCGGCCTCCCGCGCCATGGTATCGGCATCGAGAAGTACCGTTCGCGGAAGCGCCTTGAGTTCGTCCAGTACCTTCTGGGTATCGGGATACGCAGGCATGTTTTTAAACGGTGTGGTTGCGGACACCAAGACGCCTTTTTCGGCGGACAGCCAGGGCAGGTAGCGCAAAGCCTCGAGCGGCTCGAAGGCGAGGATCAGCGAGGCGCCTCCCTTGGGGATTGTCGGGCTCGCAGGCTCCCTGTCGGAGATGCGCAGATGGGCGAGCACTTCTCCGCCTCTCTGGCTCATGCCGTGTACTTCCGATTGTTTGACGCGGAGGCCTTCGGCCATCGCCGCGCGCGCAATAACCACCGAAACGGAAATCCCGCCCTGGCCTCCTACTCCGCAGAGGACTATGTCGTACTTCATGCCTTTCTCGCTTTCTTGATGGCTTCAATGCACTCGCGCACCAGGACCACTACCGAAGGACCTTCGTATGCCAGCTCCGCTTTTATGACGGCGACATTTTTATCATGCTCGTTCTTGTGCGCCCGTATCGTCTTGATGTGATCGGGGTGTATGCCGATTCCTTTGAGCGTCGACTCAAGCTTGCTAGAAGGCAGGATGGTAGGCTGGGCACCCGTCATCCCCGTCGTATCGTTGTCCAATATAAGGACTGTTATATTTGTATTATGGCTGACGGCATCGATTAGATTGGACAGGCCCGAGTGATAAAAAGTGGAGTCGCCTATAACCGCGACGGAGGGCGTTAGCCCGAGTTCCGCCGCGCCGCGGGCCATGCCGATGCTCGCGCCCATGGCCACCGTGGTTTCGATGGCATTATACGGAGGCAGCGCGCCTAGCGCATAACAGCCGATATCCCCCATGGTAGCGTGAATCGGATAGCCTTTCAGGGCTTCTATGAGCGAGTTGTAGCTGTCCGCATGCGGGCAGCCCATGCAAAATTGCGGAGGCCTGCCGGGAAGTGATAATTCCTTTACCGCGAATCCGGCGGCTATCGGCAGCCCGACGGCGATGCGTATTATATCCGAAGACAATTCCCCGTCGTAGGGGATTTCGCCGGATTCCTTGCCCATTATTTTCTTGCCAGGCGCCATGATGCCGCGGAGCATCCGCTCCACAAGCGGGTACCCTTCCTCGATAACCAGAACCTCGTCGCAGTTTTCGTAAATTTTCCTTATCTTGTCTTCGGGCATCGGATAGAACCCGATATGGAGGTGGCTCGGTTTTCCCGCGGCACCCCGCGCCGCGAGGATATCTTCCTCGTTTTCCTTGTAATATTGCAGCGCCAGGCCCGTGGTGATGACTCCGAGGCTCTTTCCCGCCAGCGCGAGCGGATTATGCCCTGCGTCTTCCGAAATGGCGCGGAATTGGCTCTGCTTGCCCAGAAGCTCTTTCCAGCGGCGCCTGGAAATCGCCGGCATCAAAATCCACTCCATGCCGGGTGCGGGTTTCCTGATCGCGTTCTGCCTGCTTTCAGGCTTGAGCTGCACGACGGATCGGCTATGTGCCAACCGCGTCGTGATGCGCAGCATCACCGGCACCTCAAGCTTCTCCGACAGGTCGAAGGCTTCGATCGTCATATCGTAGGCTTCCTGCTGGTCAGCCGGCTCGAAACACGGTATTCGCGCGAAATCGGCCAGCCAGCGGCTGTCCTGCTCGTCCTGCGAGGAATGCATGCCAGGATCGTCGGCTACCACAACTACCAGACCGCCGTTGATTTTTACCAGCGAGGAATTTACGAAAGGATCCATTGCGACGTTCAAGCCCACGTGCTTCATGGAAACCATGGCACGACAGCCGGCGAAAGACGCTCCCAGCGCACTTTCGTAGGCGGTCTTTTCGTTGGCGCACCACTGGGCAACATATTTATTACCTGAGGCTTTTCCCTCTGCCCTTCTGACGGCGAGATCCTGCAGATATTCCATTATTTCTGTGGAAGGCGTGCCGGGATACGCGAAAGCGCCTCCCAATCCGGCGTGAACGGCACCAAGCGCAATCGCCTCGTCGCCCATCAGTGTATCAAAAGCCATATAACCATCCTTACAGGCAAGCTAAAGATTTTTAACCTTTTGCCTGCCGGATTCAATCCTTTAAAGAATTGAATCCGATACTTGGGATATGCAGCGAAGCCTCGACGCAAGGCAGCTGCACTTTAAGTAACGCTACAACGCGCCGGCGTTTTATCAGAAGTAAAGTTCATATTCCTGAGGTACCGGCACGGCGCCATCCATGGCGTCCCCGTGCGCTGCACAGGCGTTTCTCCGAGGCGCATCGCCATCCATGGCGTCCCCGTGCGCTGCACAGGCGTTTCTCACCGGCGCATCCATGCGCCTACAACGCGCCGGCGTTTTATCAGAAGTAAAGTTCATATTCCTGAGGTACCGGCGCGTTGTAGACGTACTCGGCTTCTTTTTTCTTCATTTCTATCCAGCTGGCTATAAGCTCGGCGGGGAAGACGGGTTTAAGGTAGTCGTTGTCCTTGCCCAGGCCGTTGAGAACGTGATACAGGCCGGTGGGGAAGGTATTCTTGGGAGTTTCCTTGGTGTTTGCATAACCAAGCTGCACCGGATCGGATTTTTTGGCGATGCCGTCAAGCCCGGCCAGAAGCATGGCAGCCAGGAAATAATAAGTATTGGCGGTGGCGTCTCCCGTGCGGAACTCTATGCGGGCTTCGCCTTTTTTCAGGTAGCCGGGTATGCGTACGGCGGCGGCGCGGCTGCCCTGGGCAAAAGTAGCCGATACCGGAGCCTCGTAGCCGGGAACCAGGCGGCGGTAGCTGTTCGTACTGGGGTTGGACCAGGCGAGCAACGATCCAGAAAGCGCATGGCCAAGGACTCCCGCGGTGTACATGAGGCCTTCGTCTGACAGGCCGTACAGCTTCTCGCCGGGGAATATGCTCTTGCCGCCCTTGCTTACGAATTGGTGCACGTGCATGCCGCTGCCCGCTATCTTGTACATGGGTTTGGGCATAAAGGTAACGAAAAGCCCAAGCTCGTCGGCTACGCTCTTGATAATCCACTTACCCAGAACCACCGCATCGGCTGCGCCCAGCAGTGATATAAAATTTAGCTCTATCTCCAGCTGGGCGGCACCCACCTCGTGATGGTGGTATTTTACCGGAATTCCGGCGTTTTCCATCTGGCGCACCACTTCGTTGCGCAGGCGGCCGTATTTGTCGTCGGGCGACATGCGATGGTAACCCTTGGACAAACCAAAGCGGGGCGCATCCGCATAGCTCTCGCCGATACCTTCGGCGCTCTCGACATGGTAATAGGAGTGATCGGCGGTGGTGGAATAGCTCACATCGTCGAAAACGTAGAACTCGAGCTCCACGAGCATCTGGGCATCGTCGCCGACGCCGCTCTCCTTGAGATGCTCCATGGCCTTGCGGGCTATGGTTCGCGGATACTGGTCGAAAGGCTGGCCGTCGGTAGTCCACACATCGCTGAAAGCGTGAAGAATTTTAAACCCGTCTTTTTCTTCGACGAAACCGGTGGACAGGTCGGGGACGGCAACCATGTCGCTCTTGTGCACCTGCGCGTAGCCAAAGTTGCTGGCATCGAAGCCGATACCGTTCTTGAGCACTTTTTCGCTTACATAGGAGCGGGGCAGCGAAACGGAGCGCACCGCTCCATGTATATCGATGACGAGCATCGAAAGGTAATCGATACCGGAAAGGTCGCCTGAATACTTGCTCAATTTCATATAATCTCCTTACGTTGATACCCATGCAGGGTAATTTCGTGCTTGTTTTCACGAAAATCCGAATCCCGGAATTGTAGTGTTTTATTTCGAGTTCCTTAAAACACTCCTAGCATATAGTAGTAGTTGATGAAGTTTTGCGCAAGAGGATTTATGGCAAAAAGTTCAAATACTGATTTACCATTTCATATTTTGAAACTTATCGTCTAGTTTAGCTACAATTCCGCCTGGGCGGCCCCGATCCCATAAAAACTTGCCTACAAGCCGCACCTATGCTATATTTCCGCATAATAGAGGGGTGGTTTATTATGATTAAATTTTCACGGTTCATATTTATCCTTGGTCTGATGCTTAGTGTGCTCGCTTCCGTTTCCCTGGGAATAAACCTCGGGGCAGGCAGAAAAATGCTGGACTCGGCCGCTATCGCCGGTGGCGAAAAGTTCCAAGCCAAATTGGATGCGGCAAAGCTTGAGCTGGATTACCTTGAAACCCACATCCCCCAAAACGTGCTAGGCTTGCTTGCCGCCCTCGCTTGCGGAATCGTCGGAATCATCTATACCACGGGTACGAAAAAAGACAGGAAATTTTTAATCTTCTCGGTAATTATTGTTTTACTTGCCGCTTCGCAATTCGTTTCCAAAAACTATCTGATAGCCGTACTATATTTTTTAGCCGGGTTACTTGCGTTTATCGCGATCAGCAGGGGCATCAAAGCGCCAGCCCCTGTCACCAGCGGCCGATTTTGAATTTGTTACAGACACTGTTATGAACATCGAAGAAACGCTGCGCCTTTACGACCTTCATGAACGGCTGGGCGCCGCGTACCCGCGTTATACGCGTGAACAATCGGCATGCTGCGTACGGATGCTCAGCATGGATGGCGGCCACGACTTTCTGATACATTCGGAGCTATCGGCAGAAAATGCCGACATCGTAATCGCCGAGGAGCTGTCTTACTTCAGGAAGCTGGGCCGCAAGTTCGAGTGGAAATTGTATTCGCACGATTCGCCTGGCGACCTCAAGATCCGGCTGGCAAGCCATGGCTTTTCCGTTGGCGACGATGAGGCAATCATGGCACTCGAGCTCGCGGAACTGCCCGCTGCGCTTTTATCCGTAAGTTCCCACGACATCCGCCGCGTCGCCGACGAGGAGGGAATAGCCGATTACGCCGCGGTAAACGCGCAAACCTGGCCGGAGGGCGATTCGTCGTGGATGCAAAGCATAGCCGCTACCCTGCGCGGCGAAAGCGGGCGCATGAGCGCGTATGTCGCATACGCCGGCAAACTGCCCGTTTGCGCCGCCCGCATCGACTTTCCCCTGAACTCGCCGTTTGCCAGCCTGTGGGGAGGCGCGACGCTCGAACCGTACCGCAAACAAGGCATCTACACCGCGATTTTGGCGACGCGCGCGCGCGAAGCCATCGCAAGAGGTTATAAATTCATTTCAATAGACGCAAGCCCCATGAGCCGGCCCATAGCCGCAAAGCACGGTTTCCGCCTGCTCTGCATTTCGAACCCCTGCGATTCGCCGGACAAGGCTGCCCCTTAGAAAAAGCCGATCGGGACAGTGCGAAATCCCCAACCGGCTCAATGTTCTTACTTGTGCAGATTCCTGGCCGCGATAAAACTCAAGCCTTTCTCGGTCAGAGCGCGCGCGGAATGTTCGCAGGCAGCTACTTTATCGAGGAAGTTGACCTGGAGATTTTCCCAGTCTCCGCTCGCGACGACTTCCTTTTTTTCGCGGAAATAATCGAGGATGTCGGAAAGATGGGCTCGCGTTACGTCCACCTCGGGGTCGCCGCCCTCGTGCTTGGCGGCGATATTCGCCACATGATCGGCGATTTGCACCAATTCGTCGCGGCGGTTATAGGGCTGTATGACGATGCTCTTCTGCGGCTCGGTAATGTGGTGCTCGAAGCGAACCACTTTCTCGAAACCAAGCGTTTTCCTGAATTCCGCGCTTAGTTCCATCGTCTTGTTATTGATCGAGTTGGACCAGTTGAATCCTATCAGCGGGCTCGACCCGTCGTCCCTGCTGTAGAGCTTGGCCATCGTCATGATCCACAAGGCGTGATACGGATTGTCCGAGCCGAAGAAAACCGATATCTTGAACTGGATATCCACGCCGAGGCGATAGAGCAGAAAACCGATAAGTATGGTTCCCGCATTGAAGTTGAGCACATGCTGCACGCCATAATTTGTATAATAGTACAGGAATTCGTCCAGCCACTTAAGCGCATGGTCGTTGGGCAGACCGATTCCGCCAAAGTACCCCGTAATGGTCGCGGGTCCGCCGAGATGCGGATTCGAACCGTCTGTACCCTTCGTATCCAGGGTCTCCACGAACGAAGCGCCGATGATGTCCAGCGCGGCCACGATCGCGGGAAGGTCGCCGTCCGCCTCGGATTCCTTCATATTCCGTACCGCGATAAAGCGGCCTGGCATCAGAGTCCTGTTGGCTATAGCCTGTTCCGCCATGACGCGCACCCACGGAAAATACTGCAGGGCCGATACTTCGAGGGTAACGGCAAACTCGTCCTTGAACTTTGTTTTCGCCGCCGCGTCGCCCAGAATGTTTTTCCTGTAATCCGCGACCGAGACGAAAGCTCCCTTGTCGCGCTGTTCAATAAGCCAGTTCAGGTCCTTGATATAAGAAGGAGCCTTGGCTTCGACCTGCTTGAACAGATTCTCCATCTTCCGCGATTCGCGATGCTTGCGGTTAATCTCCTGGGGACTGCCGTATTTGGCGATGATAGCCATCATGTCGTTCATCACGCGGCTGTTCGGATCCAGCAGCACGGAATTTATGTCATCCAGACGCGAGGCCGGGATCTTCAGAAGGTTTCTTAAGTCTGTCATGGACGGTGTCCTTTCTTGATTACTGCCAATCGCAGCGGGTTAGAGCATTTTAAGAAGTTCGTCATATTCTTCGTCGGGCATGCCAAACCAGTTCTCTTTCGCGGGGAACGTTTTCTCGGTAACTTCCTTTACGTAGGCATTCAATCCCTCGCGAATCACGGCGCCGGCATCCGCAAAGACCTTTGCCATGCGCGGCTTGAACTTAGGGTACAGCGCGAAAGCGTCGTGATAAATAAGCAGCTGTCCATGCGCATCCAGGCCGGAGCCGAGCGACATGATGATGCAATTCTTTGCGCGTTCCGTGATAAGTTTGCACAGGCGGTCGGGGATAAGCTCAAGGAGTATGCAGAACGCGCCTGCTTCCTCGAGTGCCTTGGCGTCATCCACTATTTTCTTTGCGAGTGCGGCCGATTTTCCCTGCAGGCGGAATCCGCCGAGGGAGCTGACGCTCTGCGGCGTAAGCCCAAGGTGACCGATAGCCGGGATTCCCGCATCCACTATAGCCTTGAGACGGTCGGTCATCGCCGCGCCGCCTTCGAGCTTGATGGCATCGCAGCCGGTTTCCGCCATAAATCTTCCCGCGTTTCGCACGGCCGTCTCGTTGGACGGCTGGTAGCTCATGTACGGCATGTCGCCCACGACCCAGGAATTCGGCGCACCCCGGCGTACAGCCGCGGTATGGCGCATCATGTCTTCCATGGTGACGGGCAAAGTGCTGTCGAAGCCGAGCATGGTCATGCCCAGGCTGTCGCCCACCAGAATCATGTCTATGCCGGCCTCATCCTGCAGATATGCCGTGGGATAGTCGTAACAGGTAAGCCAGGTAATGGGCTTCCCCTCGGATACTTTTTTGTATAAGCCCTGGATAGTCATTTTCTTTCTTTCGGCCATCATACCCTCCAAAAAGTGAGTGTTAAGCTCGCCGCCTGTTTCCATGCATGGAAAAGCCGGAGCTTAATCTTGGACGGCACACCTGCATTTGTCAAGGAAAATTTTATCGATGATCCTTCGGGAAAGGCTGCCGCTGTTGGGCAGCGAAGGTTGAGCGTCGGGGCTGAACCAGGCGGATTCGGCGATTTCAACGCCGTCGGGTTTGAGCTCGCCCGATACCCAGCGGGCGGAAAAGCCTACCATGAGCTGGTCGGGGAACGGCCAGGGCTGGCTGCCCAGGTACTCCAGACCGTCCACCTGGATACCCACTTCTTCCATGACTTCGCGGATGGCGCAGTCTTCGAGCGTCTCTCCCGGTTCCACAAAGCCCGCTATAAGGCTAAAAAACCCGAGCTTGGACTGGACGTTGCGCGCCAGAAGCAATGTGCCGTCCTTGATTACGGCAACGAGCACCGCAGGGGACAGACGGGGAAAGGCCAAAGCGCCGCAGCGGGAACAGAGCCTGGCTAGCTCGCCTGGCTTGTCGCCGTTTAGGGCACCGCATTTTCCGCAAAAGAGCGTGGAGCCTTTCCAGTTGAGCAGAGCCAAAGCCCGTGCCGCGGGTGTCCAGAGCTCCTCGGGAAAAGCGTTGATGAGGGCGCGAAAGCCCAGCCACTCATAGCCGTCCGGCGCGGGTGTTCCTTCGGGATAGCGTTCCGCAAGCAGGAGCAAGTCGGGCAAGGCGATGCTTTCTTCCGCGACTGCAGCCAAAAGCACCGCCTGCTTAAAATCTATCTCGCCGCTGGCCGAAGGCAGCGCATCGAGGAATCCTGCGGGCGCCAAAATATTGGAAGCGGAAAAAACATAGCGGGCAACCCCGGGCATCCGGGCTATTCCTCGCTGCGGCTCTCGCCGTAAAAACGAATGAACGTTCCGGCTTTTCCGGCGAACTTTTTGCATACTTTTATAACACGCTCTAGTTCCTTGATTTCCTTGTCCCGGGTAAGCTTTGTAAGCAGGTCTTCAAGCTCGGTCAGCAGCGCCGGAGTCTGAAGATAGTTAAAGGAGGCATCGGTATCCACGCGCACAAACCGCAGGCAGATTCCAGAGTTGGGCAACACCGCACCCAGCGAATCCACCTCGAAAATTTCGGACAGGCTCTCGCCCTCGCGATCCTCGACAGAAAAAAATAGGCTCATAGTCCCTCCCGATCGCAGAAATATACCCTGCCGGCTGCACTTCATCAAGGCGCTTCTATAGAAGCTCCTTGAAGGATGCTGTAGAATACGGGCTCCTTTATTCTACACCCGGAGGAATTGCATGGCTCCCCGCATAGGCATCTGCTCGTTCCAGGACACAAAAAACGAGGCTGACTTCAACAGCATCAATAAAAACTATACCCGCTCGGTCAGCGCCGCCGGCGGTTTGCCGTTTATAATCCCCTACCTGCTCACGCCCGAAGAAGCGAACGGCATGGTGGAGGCGCTGGACGGACTACTTCTGAGCGGCGGGGTGGACATCGCGCCTTACCACTATGGAGAAGACCCGATGCCTTCCGTCAAGCGCATCTCGGGAGTGCGGGACTCGACGGAGCTTGCGCTTTTCAGCGCCGCGCGCGCTCGGGGCCTTCCGGTCTTCGGAATCTGCCGCGGATGCCAAATGATCAACGTCGCGATGGGCGGGACTCTATACCAGGATATTCCGTCGCAGCTGCCAGGCAGCAACGCGCACTACCCCGAAGGGCTCCCGATGGACGAGCTTTTCCACGACATAACGCTATCCGAACCGGATTCATTGATAAGCCGCGCCTTTGCCAAAAGCCGGATAAAAACCAATTCATTCCACCATCAAGCCGTAAAGACGCTGGCACCAAGCCTCGTTTGCACCGCGCAAAGCAGCGACGGGATTATTGAAGCGATCGAAGGAACGGACTCGAATTGGTTCCTGATGGCCGTCCAGTTTCATCCCGAAGGGCTTAGCGCCCGCTACCCTGAATTCGTGGAGCTTTTTCGCCTCCATGTGGCGGCTGCCGAAAAGTTCGGTAAAAAGTAAAAAGCCGGCAAAGCATGCCGGCCGGTTAACGATGGGTTTTACTGGACGCTGATGGAACCGGAAACCGTTTTTAGGGACAAAGCCCAGGCGCCGGAACCCGAATGGAAATCGCCCCGGGCATTGCTGTCGAATATCGCCATGCCACCCGAAACGGTCTTGGCGCTGATGGTAAAATCGCTGTCCCTGTTTTCCAGGTTCAGCTTGATGGACCCGGATATGGATTCAAAGGTAGATTCGCCGCTCAGCTTGACGGATTCGCCGAAGATGGCTCCTGATGCAGAATCCAGATATAGGCGTCCGGTAAATCGGGAGACGCGAATGCTTCCCGACGCGCTTTGGGCCTTGATCGCACCCTGAATGTCCTTGAGGCTTATCGAGCCAGAGGCGGTAGTTATCACGGCATCGCCCTTGGAGTTTTCCAGAGTAATGGCCCCTGACGCCGAAGCCAGAAGTTTGCCCGTATCGGAATCGCCGATGCCAATGGAACCGGATGCCGTATCGATGTCTAGCGGCACGCTCATGTTCAGGCACTTGACCGAACCGGATGCAGAGCGGATCTTCATCTTGGTTCCGTTCATGCCTTCGATTTTTATGCTGCCGGATGCTGATGCGAGCTCGCAATCGGCGGATGCTGGCAGTGTGATTACAAACCGCGCCGAAGTGCTGGGTATCGGGAGCAGGCCTTCTTTTTCCACGCGCAGGATAAGCGTTCCGCCACTTTTATCAAGGCTTACCCTGACGCTTTTTGGCAGGTCGAAGGCTTCAATCTTTACGGCCGAGCCCGAGCTTCCCTTGAGTTCCGCCGAAATAAACGACGAATCCATCTCAAACCTGGTTACGCCCTGAAATTCCTTCACGAACGTCCCGGTCAAATCGCTTCCAAAGGCAATCCCGCTTGCGAGCAGAGCCAAAAGAAAAGCGCATACCATTTTATTCATTATGGTACCTCCGCCAAGAAAGATAGCGCAAAGACTTCCGGATAACAAGTACAGGCTCTTTAGCAGGCTGTTGGAGGGCAGCTCGAATAAGTTAGAATCTGCTTAGGGCGCCTTAAAAATAATTCCACACTTTTAAGGATAATTTCAACTAACTCCATTATACTTCGCGCGAGGCTGGTTTTAATGACAGAAAATTCAATTTTATTTATCGAAGACGATGAACGCTTCCGCAAATTCACCAGCGTAGCCCTGGAAAAAGAGGGCTATGCGATTATTCAGGCACAGGATGGAAAAACCGCCCTGACAGAGCTTAAATCCCGTCTTATCGACCTGATACTCCTTGACCTGCGCCTGCCGGACATCGATGGCCTGGAGATTCTGAAGACCATCCGCAGGAACAACGACTCCGTTCCGGTCATAATCGTTTCGGCGGTGGAAGACCTTAAAAAAAAGGTCATGAGCTTTGAGCTGGGTTGCGACGACTATGTGGTCAAGCCGTTTTATATAGAGGAACTCGTAAGCAGGATCAGGCGCGTTTTAAAACGTGCAGCCCTGCAGGAACGGATTCCCCTTGTTTCGGAAGCCAGCCTATTCGAGCAAGGACACTTTTTATTCGATTTGCGCATGTACTCGGCCGAGAAATCCGGTCAGTCGCTGGCGCTGCGGCGAAAACTATTCGAGCTTCTGCTGTTTTTCGCCAAGCACCCCAGCATGGTTATAACCAAGGAAATTATCCACGAGCGAGTCTGGGGCATCAATATACCCCTCAACGAAAACACCCTGTACGTGCACATTCGCCAGCTTCGAACCATTATCGAGGCCGACGCATCGGATCCATGCTATATCAGGACGATACGGAAATCGGGTTTCTGCTTTTATCCGGAAGGCAAAGCGGAAGCCTAAGCTCGAAACGCGAACCGCAATCGGAGGCCAGCAGCGATAGGTTGCCTCCGTTCAGTACGGCAAGCGAGCGCGCCACGAACAAGCCCAAGCCCTGGCTGCGTTCGCCCCCGGTGGGTCTCGCAGGCAGGCGCGCAAAGCGGGTAAACAGCTTATCCCTGTCTTTTTCGCTTATACCCGGCCCCTGGTCGGAAACCACTATCGAGCCTTGATGCAAATCTACAGCCCGCCATTCCACCTCGATCCTGGTATCGAAACCTGAATATTTTATAGCGTTATCCAGCAGGTTGCCCAGTATCGTAACCAGAAAAAATCTATCGGACAGCAAAAGGGATTCCGGAAAGGGATCCTTAAAAACCAGCTGCTGCCGCTTTCGCGCGGCTTTCCCCTGGTTGGCCAAACGCAGGGAGCAAAAAATATCCGCCACCGGGATTCGCTCGAGATGTGCCTGTCCCTGCCTGTCCAGAATCTGCGACGATAGCAGGACATTCCTGGAAAGGCTTTCGATTTCCTCGCTTGAATCGACGATTTCCTCGATATGCTGCCGTAGCAGAATCTTGTCTATCCGTTCGAGGCTCAGCATGGAATCCAGTTCCCTGGAAGTATTTAAAAGAATGGTCAGCGGATTATTAAGCCCATGCAGCAGGGAATAGAGAAAGGTTGCAAGGTCGCCTTCCGCTTTTCCGCATGCCGGTTTTTGCCTGCTTTTATTAAGTTGTGACGTTCCTGTTTTGTTCATCATTGCTATATTCCTTAATTTTATGCTCAGGCTGTTTAGCAAAACCCAAGCCTCTTTATTAATCGTAATAGCAGTTTATGTTTTTTACAATAGAAAAATGCACATTTTGGAGGTTTTAAGGTTATTTTAAACTTAAGGATACTTTCCGCAAATCCCCTTGAACCTTATGCCGATATCAGGAATCATGGAAATACCATGACAATAGACATTGTATGCAAGGTAGTGGACAACTTCGGCGACATCGGCGTCGTTTTCAGGCTTGCCAAAGCATTATCAGCTGCAATGCCCTCGCTTAAACTCAGGATCATCGTAGATAATTTACAGGCTTTCCATGCTCTGGAACCTGCCGTCCATCCGGAAGCCGCCATGCAGCGCGTAAAGGGCTGGACAGTGGTGCAGTGGAACAAGCCCTGCGACATTTTTCTATCCAAGCGGCCGCGCTTTATCGTGGAGGCGTTTGCCTGCGGCAGGCCGGACTGGTATGAGGCCATATTGTTCGACGAAACGGACGCGGAAACCCGCATCCTGGTAAATCTGGAATATTTGAGCGCGGAAGCGTATACGGAAGAAATGCATCGCATCCCCTCTCTTACCCGTTCCCCACTCGTAAAAAAATACATGTTCATGCCTGGTTTCAGCCCAAAAACCGGCGGATTGATCATTGACCCGGAATTCAGGAAAGCCCGCGCGCGATTGCGCGGAGACAGAGCTTCCCTTATCCGCGCCAGAGCCGGTTTCTGCCTGTCCCCCGATCATCCCATCGCCGGCGAGCTGCTTGAAGAACGCTATTGGATTAGCGTTTTTAGCTATGAACATGATTACGAACCCATAATCCGCGATCTGGTCGAGTTTAACGAATCCCGGCCGCTCGTGGTTCTGCTGGCAGACGGCAGGGGCGCGGACTGTTTTAAAAAAAAATGGCTGGAAGCGCTTTCGCCGTTTCCCCTGATCGAATTACCGTTTCTGCCTCAAGCGCGCTGGGATGAAATCCTGCTGGCCAGCGATTTTTCAATAATTCGCGGGGAAGAATCCCTCGCCCGCGCCGCTTTGAGCGGGCATCCATTCCTCTGGCACGCCTATCTTCAGGACAAGGGGCATCACCTGGTAAAAGTCGAGGCATTGTTGGACAGAATGGAACCGTTTTTTTCCATGGAATCATTCGCTTGCGTTCGAAATCTGTTTCTTCTATTCAATAAAAGGGACAGAGATCATGATTTGGCTCATGGAAACGAAAAAATTCTGCCTGTTCTCCGGGAATCCACCGGATTATCCTCAGGTTTTTCGGCATTTGCTGAATTCCTCATGCAAAATGGCGATCTGGCGCAGGAGCTACTGACTTTCTTTCGCACTTTCTGATATACTGCGTCCCAACAATTACCGAGCGAAATTTCTGCATGATTTTTCTACAAAATAACGCTCAAACACGCATCAGGAGAAGATAATTCATGTTAGTAACTTCCCAGCTCCATGTCGGCTCTGTATTCAAAGTTGGCAAAGACATTCTCGTCGTTCAGCGCATGCTTGGCCAAAAAGGCGGCCGCAACGGCATGGTAACCAAGATGAGGGTTAAAAACCTTCTTACCAACCAGACTTCCGATTTAGGGCTCGACTCGGGCGAAAAGTTCGAAGAAGTGGAGCTGAACATCCACACCATGAAGCTCTCGTTCATCGAGAACGGCACCTTCGTATTCATGGACCAGGAATCTTTCGAGCAGTTTGAATTGTCCAAGGATGATTTGGGCGATAACGCCGGCTACCTCACCCCTGAAGACGACATCGAAGTCGAGATTACCTTTTACGAAGGCAAGCCCGTAGGAATGACGCTTCCTATCGCCATCGAACGCACGATAACCTACTGCGAGCCCGGCATCAAAGGCGATACATCCGGAAAGTCCTTCAAACCCGCCAAGCTCGATACCGGCATAGAAGTGTCCGTTCCGCTGTTCTGCGACATCGGGACCAAGATCCGCGTCGATACCCGCGACGGTTCCTTTATCGAGCGCGTAAAGTAGCTTACGCTTCCTTTCGAAGAACCGCTGCGAACGCCTTGCCGGCTTGACCGGACCGGCGGCGCGGCGGTTTTTTTTATGCCCGCGCGCTAATTGGACAGTTTCATGACGATGCCGGGGTTCCGGCTGGCGAATGCCATGACGTCCTCGCGCTCGAGGTAATACAGCGTAACGCTCTTATCGTTGCTGAATGTGTGGGTGCCAGGCTCCCTGTCGGCCACCTTTTGCATGGCTCCAAGAAAATCGCCGGGGCCAAGGGTAAATAAAAGTTTACCGCCCTTGGATACGTCCACAGCCCCGTCCTTCACGAGGAAGATGCGCTCGGTGGGATCCCCCTCCTTGAGTATGACGCCGGGTTTAACCTCTCCCAGCGGTACAAGTATGGACTCGAGCCAGGTTTTCTGATAGGAGGAGCACAGTTTGAAGAATTTGCTCTCGGACAGCATGTTCCAGGTGTCGCTATTCCGGTTCTTGGCCAGGCGCTTGAGTGTTTTCTCGAACTCGGTTCCCGCTATAAAATGCAGGAAGCGGTCGCGCGCTATCGTGTAGACCACGACATCCGTCTCGGCCACTATGTCCGCCACGCGCTTCTGGCCGGTAAGCAGGGACAGCTCCCCGAAATACTCGTAGGTACCGAACACCTTCTTGGCGGCGAAACCCTTGTTGTCTATGGAGACGCTTCCCGAATAAATTATAAAAAATTTATCACCCACCGTATCCTTGCGGATTATGGTGTCGCCCCGGGAATAGCGCTCCTCCTCGACTATCGTTATGAATTCCTGCACCTTGGCCAACGGCAGATCGCTGAAGAAATCAAGGTGCTTGAGGATATTGAGCAGCTTGTACACAGGTTCGTATACGGGGGTTTTAGTCTTGAAAGTCCGGGTGTTTTCCATACCGAAGGTCGCCAAGGTAAGGCTTGTGGACGGCGGAAAATCCTTTTTGGCGATATGGTACACCACGACTTTCTTTTTAATGGACTCGGGCAGCGAATCTAGAAACTTGATGGGTGTATGCAGCGGCGGAACGCCCGATTCATGGTAGATAACCTTCGAGTCCCAGGGGAAGTTCCGCAGCTCGTCGTAGCGGGTCTTTGTAATTACGCCCGTATCCAGCAGTTTTTGGTGCACTGCCGGGTCGTTATTGTGGTCCGAGGAATACACGAAGGTCTGGTTCTGGAATGCCATCTTAAAGCCCAGCGTGGGAATCGAGTGCAGGGAATAGAAAAACTGGAACTTGCCGCCGTGCAGAAAAACGGGGGCTCCAATCTTTATGGGCACAAAATGGATCATCTTGTGCAGCGCCGCGACCGGTTCCCCCGACAGTGCCGAATATTTGCGCAGGAAGCTGTACAGGACCGTTTCCGTGGTATAAACGGTTACCTTTCCCTCCTCCAGAATCTTCTGGAAGGTTCCCGCATCGTGATCGGCATGGCAATGGGTAAGGATTATGCTGTCGATCAGCTTGGGGTTTACGTTGGAGGCCTCGAGCCACTCGGTGGAGTTTACCGGAGGATCCACCATGATGCCGTGGTGGTTAAGCCAGATAATGTAACCGGAGGTATTCTCCTCCGGATCGAAGCCGTGGCTTGGGCCAAGGCAGGTGATGCTGAAAAGCGGCGGCCGATACGGCTCCGAAAGCCGCTCCCCGATACGGTAGGTGGGCGAATAGTCCAGCGTGGAAGGCACGGACACCGTGCGTCCATCGGCAAATTGAACGGTAAAAGGACCTGAGTCCGACCTGCGTATAGTCAGCCCGTTTACCTCAACGGCATCATCCTGAAACGTAAACGTCTGCAGTAGATCGGCAAACGACAAACCGTTACGGAAATAATCGAGCTCGCGCTTTAAGGGAAAAACCGATTCGGTACACGCTTCCTGTTCGGGAAAGTCGCCGCAAATATCCAGGAGCCTCGGACCAAAAAGCGATTCCTGGAGAACGGCATGCATGCGTTTGAGCTGTTCAGGCGTTCCGATTAAATACGTCTTGCGCTTCTTGAAGAAAAAATTGAAGTACAGCGGAAATTCAACCTCGGCCAGGCTCGTACCCCGTATCCAGTTGAACATGGTAGCGGGTAAGACGAAATATTGCGGAACGCCGCAGGGCAGCGTCATGGTGTCCTTAATGGTTTCGGGAGGAGCTCCGAATTGAACGCTTCCGAAATCGGTGCTTACGAGGTATCCGCCCCGCCTTAACGTTATATAATCTGGTCCGCTTGGCTCCACCGCTTGCTCCCTTATAAATAGCCGGATTCTTTACCGGCACTGCGCTATTTACTGTAACGCATAAACCCCGTTATTGCCATAAGGGCAACTCTAATAACCCTATGGTTATCAGAGTTGCCTCGCTGATTCCCTACAGGAATCAGGTTTTTTAATGGTCAAGCTCGCAAAACTGAAGTTTTTCGAGGTTCCCATAATAAATGCAAACAGAATTTTCCGTTTAACTTGTACACGAATATTATCGGCGGAATCGGTAATTCAGCGTTTCTATTTGTCGAGACGTTTTTTTGCTCAGGAACCCCTGTCCTTCCGAATCGAGGTGAGCCGCGACCCGGCGCGAATAGACGGCCAATCTTTAACAGGGTGTTGAAGGCTGTTGACAAAGCAACAAGCTTTTTCAACAGCCTGTTAATAATGACTTGCCACAATTTGATTCTTCTATATAATGGGATTGAGGCATTGAAGGAGTTTATCGTGTTTCAAAAACAATTACTGATGCGCAAGGTACTGTACTCGCTGCTGCCCATCGTGCTGTTCTCGGTGTGGCTATACGGACCGCGCGTGCTTGCGGTGCTGGCCATAAGCATCGCCGTGGGCGTTCTGGTGGAGTATCTGTTTGAGCGAAAAAAGGCCGGCAAGGTAAGCGAGGCCGTATTGGTTACCGGCACCTTGTTCGCGCTGTCCATGCCTCCCGCCGTTCCGCTGTGGATAGTTCCCATCGGCGTGGCATTCGCCGTATTCATGGCCAAGGAAGTGTACGGCGGTTTCGGGAAGAATATTTTCAATCCGGCCATCGCGGGCCGGCTGTTCGTCTATATTTCGTTTGCCGGAGCGCTGGGCGGATCGTTTTACGCGGCGGGTAACTTCGGCATGGCCGCAGGCAGCCTGTTTGGAACTCCCGACGCGCTCTCGGCCGCCACTCCCCTGGCGCTTATGCGAAAAGGCCAGGAAATCGATATATTCAGCCTGCTTTTCGGCCTACGCAGCGGAGCAATCGGAGAAACCAGCGTTGTGCTGATACTCGCGGCCGCCATCTATCTTATCGCCACGAAAACCGCACAATGGCGACTCATTCTTTCCACCGTCCTTGGTGGCGGAGTCCTGTGCGCGGCCTTCTGGCTGCTGAAACTTCCGGGTGCCCTGCCGCCGCAAAGCCTGTTGGCGGGAAGCTTTCTTTTTGTCGCGGTATTCATGTCCACCGACCCCGTCTCCGCGCCCAAGAAAAAAGGCGCGCAGTGGGCTTACGGATTGCTTATCGGCTCGTGCATCGTCATAATCCGCACGTTCAGCGCGTTTCCCGAAGGAACGAGCTTCGGCCTCCTCCTGGGCAATACTTTTGCCAGCCTATTTGACAGGATGGCTGCAAGCGCCGCCAAGCGCAAAAAGGGAAAATCAGAACCGGCAGTCGCGGGAGGCAGCGTATGAAAAAAGACGGAATACCCTATGTCGTCCTGTTTTCCTTTATCGTGTGCGGCGTCTTTGTCCTGGGACTCGCGGCTGCGAACGAGCTTACGAAGGACAAAGTCGAGTCCAACAAGCGCTTCGCCGCCCAGTCGGCGGTCCTGGACACGTTGGGAATAAAGTACTCCACCCCCGCGGAGGCGGAGTCGCTGTATAAAGAAAATATAACTTCGGTGGAAGGCGCCGTTCCAGCCGCCTACCGGGCGACGATCGACGGCTCCGAATGGATCGTCGTCGAGCAATCGGGAGCCGGGCTTTGGGGCACCATTACCGTAGTGCTGGCCTCGGATCCCGCGGGCAGCCGCATCAAGGGCGTCCGGGTCATAGCCCAGCTGGAGACTCCGGGGCTGGGCGGCCGAATCGAGGAGCCCTGGTTCCTGGGACAGTTCGCCGGCGAGCGGACGGAAGGCGGCCGCGTCGCGGTTACGAGCGGAGCCGAGGCCGCGGGCGGCGTGGACGCCGACAAGGAAAACGCCAAGGTTGACGGCATAAGCGGCGCTTCACGCACGAGCGTCGCGATGGATGCCATTGTCTCCGGCGCCATCGCCAGGGTTAAAGCGATCGAGGGAGGTGCGAAATGAAGCAGTCGAAGGCCATGGCCAACCTGATAGAGAACCTATGGACCAACAACCCCATTTTTATACAGATATTGGGGATTTGCTCCACCCTAGCCGTAACGAACAACGTAAAGAACACGCTTATCATGACGATCGGGGTGATGCTTTCCACGGCGTTCTCCAGCTTTACGCTGTCGGCCATGAAAGATGCGATTCCACGGAAGGTCCGCATGATCGTGCAGGTCCTGGTCATCTCGTTCTACGTAATCATCATAGACATACTGCTGCGCGCCTATATGCCCGAAGCCTCCAAGCAGCTCGGGCCCTACGTGGGGCTTATTATCACCAACTGCATCATCATGGGTCGAGCCGAGGCTTTCGCCCAGGCCAACAAGCCGCTCATCTCGTTCTGGGACGGCATTACCAGCGGGCTCGGCTACATGGCCGTGCTCATGAGCATCGCCGTGCTGCGCGAGGCGCTGGGCTTCGGCACCATCCTGGGATTCCGCGTGATGCCCGAAGGCTTTACCACCTGGACCATCATGATCATGGCTCCCAGCGCATTCTTCCTGGTGGCCCTGGTCATGTGGTGGGCCAAGAACGTGCAAGCCGCGCGGACGGCGAAAAACGCGCCGGGTTCCGCGCCGAAAACGGCGAAAGCGTGAGGAGCAAAAAATGAACGAACTTATCAACCCCGTGACGCTTTTTTTCGCTTCGATAGTCACGAGCAACATCCTGCTTTCGAATTTCCTCGGCATGTGCTCGTTCATCTCCATAAGCAAGGACTGGAAGAGCTCCTTCGGACTCGGCCTGGCCGTCACCTTCGTCCTTACAATCACGGTAGCCGTCTGCTGGCTGGTGTTATATTATATTATAGTGCCTCTCGAACTCGAGTACCTCTCCTTCATCGTGTTCATCATCGTGGTAGCAGCCGTCGTGCAGGTACTGGAGATGATCATAGACCGCGCCAGCCCCGCCCTTTACCTGAGCCTGGGGATATTCCTCCCGCTCATCACGGTAAACTGCGCCATCCTGGGTGCCATACTGTTCATGCAGATCCGTTCCTACGGATTCCTGCAGTCGGTGGCGTTCGGCGCGGGCTCGGGCCTCGGCTGGTGGCTGGCCATCATGCTGCTGGCCGCGATACGCGAGCGAACGGAGAATAATCCGGTTCCCGCCGGCCTCAAAGGCCCGGGCATCACCATGATCACGATAGGCTTCATGGCCATGGCCTTCATCGGCTTCTCCGGCATGATAGCCGTGCAGTAGGAGGCGGTACATGATGTTACTGGATATTCACCCGATAATACTGGGACCGCTCATTACGGCCGGGCTGACCACCGCGCTGGCGCTGTTCATCGCCGTGCTGGACAAACTCGTGAACAACTACGGCGAGGTCTCGATCGACATAAACGCAGGCAAACGGGCCTACAAGGTAAAAGGCGGCGCGAACCTGCTCGGAACCCTTGCCGCCGAAGGCGTCTTCGTACCCAGCGCCTGCGGCGGAAGGGGCTCGTGCGGCGCATGCAAGGTTAAGGTCTTATCCGACGTCGGCCCGCACCTTCCTACCGAAACGCCGTACTTGACTCCCCAGGAGACGGCGCAGAACGTGCGGCTTGCCTGCCAGATAAAACTGCGGAAAGACATACTCATCGAGCTGCCCGAAGAGCTGTTCAGCATAAAGAAATTCCAAACAACGGTCGTGTCGATGCGCGACCTTACCTATGACATCAAGGAAGTGGTCTTCCGCCTGGACGATCCGAAGGATATCGAATTCATAAGCGGGCAGTACGTGCAGCTCGTGGTTCCTCCTTACGGCGACTTCAAGGAAAGCGTGCAGCGCGCCTATTCGATGTCCTCCAAGCCAGGCGACAAAAATCTCGTCGAGCTGCTCGTGCGACTGGTCCCGGGAGGCATAGCCACGACCTGGGTGCACAAGTTCCTAAAAACGGGCGACAAGGCGGAGCTCGTAGGCGCGTTTGGCGAGTTCCGCATACACGACACTCCCGCCGCCATGATATGCGTCGCCGGCGGCTCGGGCATGGCTCCGTTCAAGAGCATATTCCATGACTTGTTCGAAAACGGCACCTTCCCCGAAAAGGAAATCTGGTACTTTTTCGGCGCGCGCACCACGCGCGACATGTTCTATCTGGACGAACTGCGGGAGCTGGAAAAAAAATGGCCGCGCTTCCACATGGTTGCCGCGCTTTCGGAACCGAAACCCGAGGAAAATTGGCAGGGCGACACCGGCCTTATCACCGATGTTTTGGATAAATACATCAAGGCCACCATCGACAAAACCAAGGGACTGGAAGGCTACCTCTGCGGCAGCCCGGGCATGATAAATGCATGCATCGACGTCATGACCAAGAACGGCATAAAAGATACAGACATATACTTTGATAAGTTTGCTTAACTTACGGATTGCCGCCACAGAGGCACGGAGAGTTCATGAAAATGCGGAGATGAGGGAATTTTAGCGGGAGGCGTTTGTGAAAAATACGGTGGGTGAAAAAGAAGTCCTTGAGAGGATGAGGGCAGGGCATATAACGGCACAGGGTTTTTTAGGAGACGATGCCCGGGGACTGGCCGACATCATCGAAGCCGACGCACAGGACATGCATAGTCTTGGCTTGGAACGCGACATCCTGGTGGAAAGGCTCGAGGCGCTTCGCGACGGCGGGCAAAAAGGCCTGGGCGAACCGACAACCGTGGACGGCCGCTGGATCGTTACCACCGGCGACGCGCGAGGCAAGCTTCCCTGCCCCTGGAACGACGGACTGTTCCACAAGAACTCCGTTCGGGTTGAGGACAAAAAGTCCGGATGCGTTCTTGTGTACAGCGATCTTTCCATACATTTGCTCAAGGCGCATGGATTTTGTCAAGGCAAAGGGAGCATGTTCAGGCTATCGCCGGAGGAAATGAATAAAGTCCTTGGCTAAAATTCTCGCGGATAGAAAAGATTATTAACCACGACGGATTATGGTAATTAGAGCTGCCCATAAGCTAATCGACGGGGTCATTTAAAATGAACCTGAGTGATAAAAAGCATATAACTCGAGATCCATGCCTGATCGTTTTTGGCTATTTGACAGATTTTCCGGCTCGGTATGCAAGATATCGCCATGGCCAGTAAAAACGCGAAGCATTACATCGGCAGCATTGCTTCCAGATGCAGATACTCCCTGGTCAAAGGGCTCCCTAATCTCAAGTGCCAAGTTGGCATTAACCGGTATACGCATGTTTTTCCTCTCAAATCACCGGGTCAAATAGCTGAATGCAAATATCATTTATTACATTATACATTGTAATACACAGTATTCTAAAAGTCAAGTATTTTTTTACTTGCATTTATGACTTATTCCGATGCACTATATAGAGGATGCAGAATAAAACTTCCATGGTTTTGAAATCTTCCGCTCAACATTTTCTTTTAACGTTAGAGCAATGTGCCTGCATGATCCATGGGTTCGTAAAAATTCGGGATATGCGATGAGATTTCTGATTGTATCGGACACGCATGGAGACGCCCGCAACCTAAGTGCCGTTCTTTCGGTCCTTGGAAGGGCTGTCGATGGAATAATTCATTGCGGAGACGGGAGCACTGATCTGGCGGGTGCCATGCACCTCGGCGCCCCAATGCCGCCGGCTTACCCCGTAAAAGGCAATGCCGACTCTCTACACACGCTTCCCGCCCAGCTCATCGTCTGCGCAGGCAAGCGCAGGATTCTCGTGGCGCACGGTCATCGTCTGTTGCGGGACAGCTCCATGACACCGCTGCTGGACGAAGCAAAGCGCAACCAGGCCTGCGCCTGTTTTTTTGGCCACACCCACATTCCCTGCTACAAGAGCGTTGGCCGCATACTCCTCGTAAATCCCGGAAGCCTGTCAAAGCCGCGCAGCGCCTGGGGACCAAGCTTCGCCGTGGTCGAAATCCCGGACGAAGGCTCGAATTCTCCTGGCATCGCCGGCTCGCCGGGGAGCAAGTGCGGCTTCGATGTCAAATTTTACGAGCTTAAGGGAACATATGCGAAACCGAGGTTTCACGCGTTCAGACCATGAAGGTCAAGGAGAAATACCATGAACAATTCCGTCAGGAAGGCTTTTATCTGGAGCATCGTCGGCGCAGCCGCGCTTACAGCCCTTATTGCGCTCGCCTCTCCAGCACTGGCTCGATTTTATCCGCTGCTCCCCGACAAAGGCGCTTCCTGGTATTTCTGGAAACTTCCAGCGGCAACGCTGGCTTCACGGCTGTCGGCATGGGGCTTTTATCTTGCCCATCAGGTAACGCTCTGGGTACTCGTATACAAATTCTCGAAGGAAAAACCGCACATGGACACTTTGAGCAGGCTCAATATAGCCGCTCTCGTGATCAATGTTGTGTTTATATTACTTCACATGCTGCAGACGCAGCTGTTCTACGACGGTTTGGCGCAGGACGTTCCGGTATGGTCAAGCCAGGGTTCGGTAATCGTCATGCTTGTCATAATGCTGTACATGATGATTCCCCGGCGCGGCTTCATTGCGGCCTGGAAACCCCGCCTGCAGCAAAAGTCCCTGGAATGGGTTCGCTCGTGGCACGCGTACTATATCGCATGGGCTTTGTGCTATACGTTCTGGTTTCACCCCACCGAAGGAGATTTCGGCCTTTTGTCGGGGTTCTTTTATATGTTCCTTCTGCTGATACAACTGTCGTTCGCGAATACGAAACTGCACTTCAACCTGGCATGGCTTGCCCTTCTTGAGCTGACGGTAGGGCTGCACGGTCCTGCAATAGCGATTCAAAAAGCGATCGGCGGCAGCGAGAGAGACCAAACGGGACCGGGAATCTGGATCATGTTTGCCAGCGGCTTCCTGTTTATGTTCGTGTTTACCGGACAGTTCGGGCTAAAGCTTAAAAAGCCGATGCGCATGGTTGTTTTCGCAGCATACGCAGCGTTACTGGCCAGCCTGTACGCATGGCGGGGATTCGGCAAGCTGTACGAGATTGCGTTTATACCCATTGCGCTTTACGGCGGTACGGTTGCGCTTGCCCTCGTCGCCGCGATATGGGCAAAGCTGATACCAAATAAACTGGACGAGGCGAAATAGCAACTTTACCTTGACGCGATGGTAAGAGAGGAAACTGGTCTGCCGTCTTTTCCGTAGAGCACAAGATTATTGAGCGGATCCTGGATCCGCTCGCCTTTGTAAATAAAAACATAAGTGTAGGTTCCCGGCTGAAGGTCCAGGCGAAGTTCATAGCGGCCGCTTTGAACCTCGGCCAGCTCGTGCAGGAACGGGTCCCAGCCATTGAAGCTCCCGGCCACGCAAACCAGTTCTCCCGGGTCGGCCGTAAAGTAAAACAGAGCGCTGCCGTCGGTGCTTCCAACAGCGGGATTCCATACACCGTGCACCGTAAGCGGGCGGTGTGGAAAATCTGCAAGGGATACGGAGATTCCATTACGCGGATCCTTATAGCGCCGGCTGTTCGCTGGATCGACAGCCCACAGTCCATCGAGCAGGAGCCGATAGGATACGGTTTCGGCTTCGCCATAGGGAAGTGGTATGGCCAGCACAAAAACGCTGTTCCTGTTCTTTTCGAAGGCGTGGACGCGTACCCAATTTTCGTTCGAAAAAGAAGCGCCGACCGAGCGATATACGCCTTTGACGCTTAAAACAAGATGGTCGTCCACAATAGCCGGAGCCTGGGCTTCGGTAAGGCCGGCAATGAATAAATGCAGGTTCAACGACTCCACTTCAAACGCGGATGCATAAAAGAGGCAATAACAAACGAGAAAAATGCCAAGTATCCGGCGCTGGTGTTTCATTGGGTCTCCCTCTTGTTTATCGGCAGGCGCAAGAAGCCACTTGAGGGTTCCATTCGGCGTGCACGGCAGGAAAAGCGGCATTTTCCGGAATTTTGACGGGCATTGGCGAAAATAGTGGGGTTTTGCAATCTCCCCGCTATTTTTTCTTACTATTATCGCATAAAATACCGAAGAGAGTAGAGATGCCCCAACTCAAAGATATCGAACATTTTAAAAACTCCCTGCGCCTGCTTGGTAATGAAGCCGAAGTTTTATCGCAGTGGGGAGAAACCTACGTTGACGAAGCGATACCCGAGCAAAAAGTAGCCGACGACCTCGCGGGTCTCCTGGATGATTCCAGTTCCGCCATGGGAGACTCCCCCGATTTTTCCTCGACCCCGGATTTTTCCCGCGATGCGGTTTCCCCCGACGAAATTCTTGACAGCAGCACCGAGGATGATTTTACCTCATTCCTGAACGACATGAATCTGGAAGAGCCAAGCGACCAGGCGGACTCAATCCCGGAGCCTGAAAATTCAGCCGTGCCATCCCAATCCGTCGATGATTTTTCCATGCCACCGGACCTTCTCTCCGGACTTGGAGACGAGCCGGCTGAGGAGCCGCAGGCGCTTGATGACTTTTCCGCCGAAACCGAAACACCGGCAGATTTCAACCTCGATGATTTCCCGGATCTTGAACCCATGGGCGAGCTCGAACCAACCGAACCCACGGATGCGGTGGAAGCGGTTGAAGGTTCCTCCTTCGGCGATTTTGGCCTTGACGATCTTTCTACCGAAGGCGCCAAAACCGGCAGCGCTCCTAAACCTGCCGAAGAAGATATCGGTTTTGCCGCCATGGAAGAACTATCCGATGTCCAGCCCATCATGGATGCACCGAAAGCACAGACGCCGGCGCAAACGGAAAGCCTGGAGGATTTCGGTGATTTCGGGGACTTAGGCGGGGAAGACCAGCCTGCCGAAGCCATGTCTGCCGATCCCATGTCCGCCGATCCTTTCGACACGTTTAATTTCGCCGGTGGCGACAGCTCGCTCCCTGATCTTGGAGAGGCTGATTTTGGATCCGCGGCCTCGGCCACTGACCTGGACAGCCAGATTGCCGCGCTGGACGGCGAGCTTCCCGAAACGGAAAATTTTTCCCTGGACAATGCCTGGGGCAACGACTTCAATATACCCGGCTACGAGCTTAAGGCAGCCAGCAAAGAACCCGAAAAAAAACCAAAACCCGGCGCTTTCGACGAACCCGGCATTAAGGACAAGGCAGATTCGCATGAACACCCCGGCGAGGAACGAAAGGTAGAACTTTCCGATACCCAGGTAGATTTTATGCAGGACAGCCTATTATCCTATCCTCTCAACCTTCGGCTCGCGATAGAAGACATAATCGCCAACGAAAAAGGCACCCCCCCCCAGCAATCCGCCTTGATATGGATGCTCGTTGAAGGCAAATCCATCAGGGAAGTATCCAAGCTGGCCGGCAAGATACTCAAAAAATACATCGAGATACCGACAGGCTTCGAAAAGCGGACCGGCGCGGCGCTGGAAGCCGAAAAAAACACCTTTGGCTATATTTTCGGGCACACTATCTGGCCAGCCCTCCAGGTTATGCTGCTCGTGGCGGCCGGCCTGGCCCTGGTCTTTTTCGTAAGTTATAATTTTATCTACCGGCCGCTTCGCGCGAACTCCCTGTATGCGGAGGGCTACCGCCAGCTCGAGGCGGATAAATTCCCCGAGTCCGGCGAATACTTCGCCAAGGCAGACCGCGTCTGGATACAGAAGAAGTGGTACTATAAGTATGCCCAAGGTTATGTGGACAAGAAGCAGTTCGCCTTGGCAAGACACATGTATGAACTCCTGCTCTGGCGCTGGCCCGAAGAAAACAGGGCAGGCATCTCCTTCGCCCGCATGGAACTGGACCTAAGTGCTTTCCCCGAGGCCGAGAAAGTGCTCAAGCGATTCATCCTCGAGCGCGACTATTTTAATCAGGAAGCGCTACTCCTCATGGCGGATATCTATCTGGCATGGGCGGATTACGAAGAGCAGAAACTGGACGGCGCACAGCTGGAAACGCTAACCGGACTGTATGAAAAGGCCAGGCTCCAGCTTGCCACGATAATGGAGCATCATGGCCGATCGGACCCCTACCTGGAACGCATGTTGTTATATTTTATTCGTGTCGAGCACTCCACGGGGAAAGACAAGCTCCGAGAGATTTCCCCGATCGCCGATTACTTCAACGGCAATAAAAAAAGCAAATTTTCAGGCCGTACCATCTCGGAGCTCGCCGAATACCTGATGGACAGGGAAACTACCGACCTCGTAGCTCCGATACTGGTTCGGGCAACGCATGACTATCCGCTGATACCCGAAGGCCACGCCGCCATCGCCCGCTGGTTCCGAATGGCAAAAATGGACGACAAGGAACGGATCGCATTAGAAAACGCCGATGCAATGTTCGTGCGAGCGGACGAAACAAGAGCCCTCGATACCAAGAGCGTCCGCGCTTTTCTCAACGTGCTTATGAGGCGTTCGGAAGTACTCATGGAGAGCGAAGAGCCCCTTGACGCCGAACTGATAATCACAAGATGCATCCAGCGTTATGAACGCTCCCTCGAGGAAAAAAAATTCAGGCGCACCGCGGAGTTCGGGAAGGCTTATGCCTTGCTTGCCGATATATATTTTTATAAGCACAAGGATTTCAAGGGCGCTCTCGCCCGTTACAAAACCGCAGAAGCCCACGGCTATTTTACGCCGGAAACCGATTACCGCAGCGGATATATTTATTACAACGACACCGAGGACAACGACGAGCTCGCCCTGGCCATGTTTTACCGGGCGGGACTCGACCGCGAGCAGAGCCCTTACCTCCTGTACGCTGCCGCCAATACGCTTTACAAACGCAGCGACTGGTTCGCTGCCCAAGGCTATTACACGATGCTCGCCTGGCGCCTTCAGTCCGAGCTGGACTCCATCGCGCTTCCCGATCCGCAAAACAGAGCCTCGCACGCCGAGCTCGTGGAACTACTCATGCAGACGAAGAATAATCTGGGAGCCTCTTTAGTAAACATCGGGAATCGCCTGGGAGACTCAAGAAAACGGGCGCAGGCCATGCTTGCATTTACCGAGTCCTCCCGTCTTTTCGACGCTTTGGTCCGCGACCAAGAATCCATGCTTCGCCCGGAAACTAAGAATCTCGGTTTCCTGAACACGGATTTTATCGTACATCCCAACCGTGGCGTGGACATAGGAATCTATACAAACATAATGCCGGACATGAAATTCCCCAGATAATGACATTAAAAATAAACCCCTTTGAATGCGGTTGCGGAAATCCAGATTATGCGTATAATCTTATAAGATGAACAAAAACAAATACTTGATTATTTATAACCCCGTTGCGGGCAAGGGAAAAGCCGGGGAGATGCTTCCGGAAGCAAAGCGGCTATTGACAGGCAGCGGCTTGAATTACGAAATCCGCCTTACTACAGGCGTCTGGCATGCCGCGGAACTCGCCCGCGAGGCAGGCAAGGAAGGCTTCGACGCCGTAGTTGCCGTGGGCGGAGACGGTACCGTCAACGAAATACTTAACGGCCTGATGCTTTCCCAAGCGCGAGGCGATGGAATCCCCGCGTTGGGAGTTATCGCCGCCGGGCGCGGCAACGATTTCTGCTATGGCGCCGACATCCCGGAACAGCTGCCTGCGTGCATCGACGCGCTCCTATGCGATGTACGCCGACCTCTGGATGTAGGTTTCGTAAGCGGCGGCGATTACCCCCTTGGCAGATACTTCGGCAACGGGCTTGGAGCCGGCTTCGATACTATCGTGGGGCTTGAGGCCGCCAAGATGAAACACGTACGCGGTGCCATGGCGTATGTATTTGGCGCCCTTAAATCTTTTATAAAATTTCCCGCCGCTCCCGCCATTCAGGTTAAAACGGACGAGGCGGTCGTCGCATGCAGGAGTCACCAGGTATCCATCATGAATGGCAAACGCCTCGGGGGCACCTTTTTCTATGCCCCATGGGCACAAAGCCATGACGGCCTGTTCGACCTTGGCATCTCCAATGAGCTCTCCCGACGCACCATGGTTAAACTAATAATGGATATTACGAAAAGCAGGCATGGCCATAATCCCAACATGCAGTTCAGCCGTTCCTCCCGCTTCGAGATAAGCGCTCCGGACGGCGGGCTCGTTGTGCATGCGGACGGCGAGACGATCTGCACCAACGGAACAGCCCTGGTCGTAGAGTGCCTGGCCGGCAAGGTATCGCTTATCTGCGTGCCCGGACTGCATCCTCCGATGGCAAGACCGTGACATTTTCTTCGCGCCTCGTAACGCCTCTAATAAAATTGATACTGTCCGTTTTGTGCAGGCTGGATGCGCGGGAAATAAAGCGGGTTCCGCGGAACGGTCCGCTCATCGTGGCCATGAACCACATAAACTTCCTTGAGGTCCCCCTTATCTACGCGCATTTGTTCCCCCGCGATATACAGGGAATCATCAAAGCGGAAACATGGAACAACCCCCTGATGGCTATCCTTGCCGCCATTTGGCAGGCGATTCCCCTGAACAGAAACACCACCGATCTCGCCGCCATGCGTTCCTGCATGGAAGCCCTCGAAGCGGGGCGCATACTGATACTTGCACCGGAAGGGACTCGCAGCGGCAACGGCAGCCTGCAGAAGGGCCATGCCGGCATAGTTCAGATTGCGCTGCGAAGTAACGCTCGCATTATTCCCGTCGCCCACTTCGGCGGGGAGCATTTCTGGAAAAATTTCAAGTCGCTGCGCCGGACGCCTTTTACCTTTCGCGTGGGCGAGAGCTTTCGCCTCGACCCCCGGATGCCCGTTTCGCGAACGACGCGAATCGAGATGACGGACGAAATCATGACCCGAATCTCGCTGCTGCTTCCTCCTTCCTATCGCGGGGCATATCCCGAGCCCCAGGCTCAAAAACCGAAGCACCTTGTCTTCGCGAAAGAGTAATGCCGTGAAACCGGCACAAATCGCCTTTTTCGATGTGGATCACACAATCACCAGGCGCGCCACGGGCATGCGCTTTGCCGTAACGGCGGTTAAAGCCGGCATCATAAAAGCCAGGTATCTTCTAACGCTGCCGTTTTTGTATATCGCATACCGGGCAGGGAGACTATCGTTCTCAAGGCTCGATCGCAATTTTACGGCGCTCCGGGGTCTGCAACGCGCTGACCTTGAAAACATTGCACAAAGCACGTTCAATGATCAAATCAGGGGAGATATTTTCCCTGGCGCCTTGAGACTCGTCGCTGCGTTGAAAACGCAAGGGTACCGCATCGTGCTGGCTACTTCGGCATTGGATATCGTCGCCGGAAAAGTCGCTGATTTTTTACATGCGGACGAGCTTTTGGCCAGCAAACTGGAATTTGAAGGCACCCTTACGACCGGGCGTTTTTCGGGTAGCCCGGTTTTTGGCCCGGCCAAGCTCGAGCTTGCGCGTAATTTCGCTACGCGCTCCGGCATCAGCCTGACCGATTGCGCATTCTACAGCGACTCCATCCACGACCTGCCCCTGCTCCTGGAAGTAGGCAAGCCCGTAGCCGTAAACCCCGACAGGCACCTGAGCCGGGAGGCTCAGGCACGAGGCTGGGAAATTATCCGCTTCCGATAAAATCCTGAACTCTATTTGCTCGTCATTACCCAGACGCCGTCGAAATTTGCGGGAGGGTGCTGTGCCAGGTCCCTGCATTTTTCCAGGTAGTTCCTGGCAGGCGCATCGATTTTTTCGATGCTTGCAAAAAAATCCAAGGCTGTTTTGAAGTCGTTTCCATAATAGGCCTGCAAGCCTTTGTGGAACGTTTCCAGGGTTTCCCTGCGGGCTTCGTACTCATCGTGCCGCATAGGCTCAAAAACGCGAACCGGTATCTTCTTGCCCACCACCGCTATCCTGGACAATTCACGCATCGCAAAGGCGTCCCCCAGTTCCTTCAAGGTGTGCTCCGATATCATGGTGTAGGTGCCGAACTGCTTGTTGACCCCTTCCAGCCGCGCGGCGAGATTTACGGAATCGCCGAGCATGGTATAATCGAAGCGGGTCTTGGAGCCCATGTTGCCGACCACGGCAAGACCGGAGTTCAGGCCCACGCGCATGTAGAGCTCCTTGCCCGTTCGGGTAGCTAGGGCCGGCCTCATTTCCGCGAGCTTGTCCTGGCAGCGCAAAGCCGCCCGAACGGCGCGTACGCCATGGTCGGGCACGTCGAGGGGGGCGTTCCAGAACGCGATGATCGCGTCGCCCTCGTATTTATCCACCGTACCGCCTTCGTCATGGATTATCTCGGTCATGGCTGACAGGTACTCGTTGAGCACGGAGGTAAGATCCTCGGGCGTAAGCGCTTCGGACAGGGAGGTAAAGCCCTGCAGGTCGGAAAAGAAAATCGTAAGCATGCGGCGCTCGCCGCCCAAGTTGAGCTTGTCCGGATTGGCGATAAGCTGCTCGATGACAAGGGGCGAAAGGTACTGCTTGAACGCGCTCTTGATGAACGCCTTTTGCCGGCCTTCGGTGGCGTAATTATAGAGACCCGCTCCGGCGAGGCTTACGAGGACGCAAAGCATCGATGGCATCATGAGAAACCAGATGCCTGCTGAGTAAAGGCCAAAAGCGAGCCCCACGGGAAGAAGGATATAGGCAGCGTATAAGATTCCCTGAAGCCAAGTCTTCTTTACCGACACGAGCATGAGGCTCGCCAGGAAGCAGAGTGCGAACAGGATGACGAGATTCCATAATTTCGGAATTTCAGTTATATAATTTTGTCCGAGCAGGTTGTCCAGGAAGGTCGCGTGTATCTCCACGCCGGTATAGGTTTTAGCCATGGGTGAAGGCCGCAAATCATACAGCCCTGCTGCGGTAAAGCCGAAGAAAACATACTTATCCTTGAAGACGGCGGGGTCGAGCTTCGGAGTCTCGCCGGAGAGCCGCTGGGCGGCGCTTTGTAAAACCTCCGCGGCGTTGTAGGCCTTGTGGGTAAGGCTGGGGCCGTTGAAACGCAATACGGCGTTACCCTCAGCGTCCACCGGAATCGTCCTATTCCCTATTGTCAGCTTTTTGTCGCCATAGGACACCGAAGTAATTCCACTGGCTTGCAAATAAGCAGCCAGGCCGAGCGACGGCACAAAAGCTCCATCGAAATAACAAAGCGGAGGAACACGGCGGAATACCCCGTCCCGATCCGGGTCGAATATGACATTGCCGAATGCTGCGCTGGCGATATCGTATTCGGGAATATTAAAGGAAACGGAGGATCGCGCCGTGTTTTTGCCGCTGCCTGCGAACCATGATTCACGGTTTTCAAGCGCGGGCATGCGCTTGGCATACGATATCGGCCAGGAAACCGATCCTCCCGTTCCACGGAATAGAGTCAAAGCCGAGACTACATTGCCTGCATTGGCGACGGCTTCCGCAAAGGAACTGTCATCGGCCACGCCGTTTCCGGAAGGTTCGGTAAATACCACGTCCATCGCCAAACTCTTTGCGCCGCCGCTCGCGCAAAAATCGGCGAGAACCCCGTATATTTCGCGAGCCCATGGCCAGGACCAGGAGTTCTGTTCCTTTGCCCAGTCGAGGCTTTGCTGATCCAGAAGAATCAATACTATTTCCGGTGAAGCAAGTTCCGTGTTCGCCAGGTTTTGCGCACGCAGGTCGAAGGACCAACCCTCCAAGCCGTCAAGGCTGCCCGATAGCCATAGTGCCCCGCCGCACGCGGCACCGAAGAGCGCGAGCAGCAAGGCTACCAACAGTTTGTTGGCGCGCTTCTTTTTGGGCTTTGCCATCAGAGAAGCTTCATGGCCTTGGCGTATCGTTCGGTCTGGACCTGGTTGGCAGGCGGAGTTTCGGCCTTGAACGCATCCAGGGTTTTCTGAAGCACCTTGATCCTGTCTTCCGGTTTAGGATGCGTCTTGGAAAAATCCTTCCCTTTTGGATCCAGCTTGTTCTTCATGGCAATGAGGACGCGCTGAAGCGCCCGTGGATCGTACCCGGTATCGGCGAGAATCTTGGCGGCTTTCAGGTCGGCTTCGTATTCGGCGGTCTTGGAATATCCCGACTGGATCAGCGTGTTGGATATATCGCCGATTGAGCTTGTAAATACGCCGGTAACTTCCTTTAGGTCGTCGCCCACGAGCTTGCCCGCGGCCGAGGCAGCTTTTCCCAAAGCCTGCCCGAAACGGGCGTTTTTGATTGCCTTGAGGCCATGGCGGCTCGTAACATGGGCGATTTCGTGCGCCAGCACGGCGGCGAGTTCGTCCTCGCTCGTGGTAATCGCCATAAGCCCGCGGGAAACCAGAATTATGCCCGAAGGCGTGGCAAAGGCGTTTATCTCGGCCGAATCGAGCAGCGCGAAATGGTAGCCGCCGAAAACTTCGGGACGCTCGCTATACAGGCTCAGGGCGCGGCCCAAAAGGTTCACATACGCGTTCAGCTCTTTTTTATTGTAAATTTTATACTGCGCAAATACGTTGGCAGCCACTGCCCTGCCGATGTAATACTCCTGTTCGGGGGTAATTTCGTCCAGCGCTTTTTTAAGGTCGGCTCCAATATCGTCGGCGGCGCCGGCAGTCTTGTTAAGGGCGGCGGCCTCGCTCTTGCCCATCAGGCCCGCGTCCTGGGCAAGGCCGGTGAGGCTTTCGGAAATTGAGGCGCAAGCCGCCAGCGTTACTAATATTCCGACATAAACGATGGCAGGAAAAATATTTTTTTTCGTCATTTTTTTGCCTCCGGGGCAAGGCCGCCGGCTACAAGAAACGATACAGCCTCCTCGACGGGATTACTAAATGTCTCAACCTTGTCCACCCAGGTAAAATCGATCTTGGTGTCAGCCTTGTATTGCGCTTCCACTTCCTTACTGAAGCCTTTTCCGGCCAGGGCAACTTCCGAGGTATTGACGCCGCTGGCCGTTTGGCCGCCCGAGTTCATTACGATTTTTTTTAGCGTCAGCGCGGACTGGCTCATCCAACCTTGAACCCCGGTAGACGGTACTTTGACGCGCACCCATCCGTCCTTGGTTTCGAAGGTATCGATACGCGAGCCATACTCGAGTTTCGCCAGCACTTTACCCATAAAGGAAGGACCCGAGCGAACTTCAGCCATCTTTACCTGCACGCTCATCGAAACGGTCTTGGAGGCTTGGGCCGATAAAACGACCAGACAGAAAGCACCGAATACAATCGCGGAAAACACTGCTTTGTTTTTCATCGTCGCTCCTTGGATATCGAGCAGAAGTCTAGCGCGGCAGGCAGGCAAAATCAAGTACGGCTCTAAAATGCAAAAGCCAACCTTACGGTTGGCTTTTTGTTGGAATCCTAATCTATAAATGAGCTGCACAAGATTCGAACTTGTGACCCACGCCTTAAAAGGGCGTTGCTCTACCTACTGAGCTAGCAGCCCGCGTCTACGGGACTGGAGAATACCTAATTCTTGCCGTTCATGTCAACTGGTTTTGGAAAAAAACCTTTTCAGTACACGAAATCCAGGGCAAGCAGGATGTTATAAACAGGTCTTTGACCCGGATCCAGACCTAATTCACGGCCGTACATGGCAAAGGAAATGTTCATGACCGTCAGATCGACGGATAATCCCAACACGGGCAGCGCATCCTTTACGGCGGCCTGAATCGTGAGAATTTCCATTATCTGAACTTCAACTCCGGCTCCTGCATTCAGGATCGGATTTCGCGGGATAGGCGCAAAAAGGTTAAAAACGTCATGATAGTCAATCAGGAATACCACGTCGGTGCCAAGGCGCGTCAGCAGTTCGATCGACGGCTTGAAAAAGGTGCCTATGGACAAGTCTGCGGGAATCAAGCCGGCTTTGGGAACCGCGGACGTCGCATCGACAAGGTAATTTGCCAGCCCCGGATACGTCCTGATACTTGCGGGAGAAAACGCATCGCGGCACACAAGACCCAGCCCAACCATGTCGTCGTAGTTCCAGCGCAGTCCCAAATCAAAGCCGGCGCCTGCCGTAATCGTAAACGGAACGCTGGAGAGCAGGGAGGCAGTGTCGCCAAGGACAGTCACCAGGCCCAGCAATGTTGTGGTGTCCGACAGTTCCGTTCGCAGGAAACCCTTGGGCATGATTCCCATGTCCAGGCTTTGCTTGTTGGCCAGGTCGAAGCGATACGCATAACCGCCCATGAGCACCAGTTCTTCGCGCAAGGCAAACGTCGCCGCAAACGGGGACGCAACGTTCAAGTTAAAATATGTCCTGTTGTAAAGCCCGAAACCCAGGCCCTTGCCCACATAGGAAAAAGCGATGGGACCGGTTAAATCTATCGCGGCATATAATCTGCCCGAAGCATCCAGCAGCCCGGGTATCCCCGAAATTATCTGGCCGAACGGGTCCGCTACCGTCACTGCGGCAACCACCATATCCACCATGGATAGAACAGGGCCGGACAAATTAAAATTCAACGCGCTGATGCTCAGTTCCTGGTTATCGTCCACGAACCCGGCAGGATTTTCGAAAAGAGCCATTACGCCGTTTGCCCTGGCAGCATGAGTGCCCCCCGTGGCGACCAATTCCGGGAATATAAACGCCAAGGGCTCGATGCTCTGGCTAAAAGCCGTTACAGGGATAATCAGGCAGAGAAGTAAACCGGCGAGGCGATTCCTGGAAGTTTTTTTCATTGTGGTTCTCCTAAAAAGCGAATGGGAACGGGAAAATAAACGGAATGCCATTTGCTACCGATATCAGCTGGGCCTGCTCTGCAAGATCTAACGCCAGATCCATGCCGGGAAGGAGACGCAAATCTACTTCAGTCATGCCTTCCAAAGCTGTAAGTGAAAGATTGGAACTAATTAAAACTACCGCTGCTGCAGCCATTATCATGGTATTCGGATCCGCATCGGCCGGCGGGTCCGCGGCGAACAGCGTAAGCGCTGCAATCTCGGGAGCACTGAGGGCAGCCGGCAAAGAACTCTGCAGGGTAATGAATATGGCATCCAGATCCGGAGCGCCTCCCGTCAGAGCAGCCAGCGCATCGGGTAATACCGTGGAGATCGTAGTGCCGATTCCGGATGACAGGAGCGTTGCATCGAATAGATCACCGAGCAGAGCGTCCTGAGCCGGACCGGGCGTCGCGGCGGCCGCTGAGCTAAGCAGCTGAGGCAGCAGGGCATCGGCGAGCTCCTGGTTGTTTTGTTCCAGAGCCAGCTGCAGATATTGCGACTGCTGGGCGGCGCTCATGTTGGCCGGAAGTGGATACGAGGTTCTGGCCAGGCCGGAAGCC
>JANNSO010000008.1:0-1972 GCA_031402655.1 Spirochaetota bacterium
CCGTGCCTGCCTTCAGCCCGCCCACGCTTACTGGAATGCCGTGATTGAGATGCCGCTGCGGATGGATAGTGCCTAAAAGCTTTCCGGAAGTATCCGCCACCACTACGCCCGCAAGGTCGGCTACGGCGATTCTGTCCGCCAGCAGATTGTCGAGGCCGCCCTGAATCGAGGAGATAAAATCCCCAGCCCCTTCCCAAGCGCCTTTTTGCTCAAGATAGCCCGATAGCAAGAGGGCGTATATCTTGGCTTTCTCGGAGTCCCCAGAATACACGAAGGAGCGAAACTCCTTCTCCGTCGTTGCCCGAACGAACAAAAAAGTCGTGGCGGCCGCCGCGGCTATAACCAGGAGAAACGAGGCTGTAAGGCGAGTCTTAAGCCTCATGGCCGCGCTCTATGAATTTATAACCGACGCCCCGGACCGTACCGATAAAGACGGGGTTCTCCCCGTCATCGCCCAATGCCTTGCGGATATTCTTTACATGCGCGTCTATAGTGCGCTCGTAGCCTTCGAAAGCGCTGCCCGAAGATGCCTCAAGCAATTCAAGGCGGCTGAATACCCGCCCCGGCGAGCGCATCAGCATCGCCAGCAGGTCGAACTGCGCGGCCGTGAGTTTTTTTCGCTCTCCCGATACCTGAACCATGCGTTTTTCCACGTCGATGACGATGGCTCCGTACCCCCGGATCGGCTCATCCCCGCTAAGGGCGCCATGAAACTCAGGGGGGAGCGGGCGCGTCCGCCTGAGTATCGCGCGCACCCGCGCCACCAGTTCCCGCGGGCTAAAAGGCTTGGGAACATAGTCGTCAGCCCCCAGTTCGAGACCCACGATGCGGTCCGTCTCGTCCGAGCGCGCGGAGAGAAAAACTATGGGTACCGCTGATATTTTCCTAACTTCCCTGGCTACGTCCAGGCCGTCCATTCCCGGCATGTTTATGTCCAGTATCAGGCAGTCGTAGGAGGATGCGCGGAACAGGGACAATGCCTGAACTCCGTCGAATGCCAGGGATACGACAAAGCCGGAAGCCGTAAGATAGCTTCCGACCATTGCCGCTATTTTTTCTTCATCATCAGCCACGAGTATACTGGCCGGCATGCATGTCTCCTATTTCAGGTTAAAGGGCTTGAGAAGCTTGTCCACGAAGATGGTTTTGCCTGAGTCGTCCTTCGTCTCGACCTTCGCAAATACCCAACCCGCGATTTTTGAAACGTCCGCGCCCGCCTGGATAAAGGGCTCTGGATTGAGTACCCAAACGATATCCTTGTCGTTGCTCGATAGATCCTTGGCCCACTCGAACATGTTGCCGTTCCCCAGCTTGATGCCGTAATGGTCCAGCTTCTCGTGGTAGCCTACGCGGTCCCGCTGCGCCTTTACGATGGCCGCAAAGGTCGCCTCGAAGGAGGAAGCGGCGTCCGGGGGAAACTTATCTCCGCCGAGCTCGAAATGCAGCATAAACCTGTCGTCCTCCACCTCGTACTTGATGCCTTCAGTCATCGGCAGCTTTGCCGCGTCCAAGCCTGCAGCTATGAACGGCGCTAAATCAAAGGTAAATTCGACATCCGGTTTTTCCATGTCCGCCATGCCGCCGGCCGCACCGTTGCGGGAAAAATCGCTTGCGAATAAAACTTCATCCCCTGCCGCCGACTCCAGCAGCCAGGACTCGTCCTCCGTCGAAAAGGAGGTTTTACCCGCCGATGCGTCCACTACCGCCTTGAAAGAACTGTTCGCTACCTTCGCGACGACGTCGGATGCCGCGCATCCGCCAAGGACCAAAGACAATGCCAGCATCGATACGCCTGAAATTACACTAAGCTTCATATAGAACTCCTTTGGCACGCCCCTAACAGGGTATTGAAAAACCTCGGATGAGGATTTTCAACACTTCCAAAATGTAACATTACCGTAGCATTTGTAATCAAATGCGAGGAATGTTTAAGGCTGTTGATAAAGCAACAAGCTTTTTCAACAGCCTGTTA
>JANNSO010000009.1:0-40120 GCA_031402655.1 Spirochaetota bacterium
TCCAAGGCTCCTACCATGGTGCGCCTCATCAACACGCCCATCAAGACCGAGGAGGAGCTTCGCCTCATCACGAGCAGGCTCGACGAGGAAAATATTTCGTTTTCGGTGGCTGAGGGCAATATCCTCATGGTCAAGGACGAAAAAGTCCGCACCCGCGCCAATGCCATCCTGCTCCGCGAAAACCTCATCCCCAAGGGAACCAGCCCCTGGGCGGTTTTTGCCATCAATCAATTTACCGTTACCGATTTCGAGCGCAACATCAACCTGCGCAACGCCATCATCCAGGAAGTCACCAGGCATATCGAGGCCATCGACGCGGTAGACAAAGCCAACGTGATTATCGAGATTCCCGAGGACAAGCTGTTTTCCGAGGATCAGAAGCCGGTTACGGCGAGCGTCATCATCTACCCCAAGCCGGGTTCCGATATCACGACGAACCGCAAGGCGCTTGAAGGCATACAGAAGCTCATCATGTTCGCCGTTCCCGGCCTCGCCGCCGAAAACGTCGTCATCACCGACCAGAACGGCATGATACTCAATGATTTTGCCGGTCTCGCCGACTTTGACCGCCTCGAGCAGACCAAGCGCGAGCAGCAGCTTATCCAGCGCATGGAAGCCGATTACCGCGCCAAGATACTCAATGCCCTGCAAAAAACCTTTACGGCGGAACGCGTACGCGACCTGAACATAAAGATAGACATGGACATGAGCAAGAAAGCGGTAACCACGGAAGAGCATTTCCCCTTCGTGCTCAAGCAGGATAATCCGCTGACGCCGTACGACGACTCGATAATCCAGCCTAGCGTTCGTTTGTCCACCGAGAAAACCACCTACGACTACCAGGGCACGGGCTTTAATCCCGAAGGTCCGGCAGGCATGGAGGGCCAGACTTCGCCTGCCTATAAAGACCTCCAGAACATGGTCGGCAAGGCCAATCAGACGCATACACTCGAAAACGAGGCGCTCAACAAGCGCAATATCGTGGAAGAGCGGTCTCCGGGCATCGATGGGGTAACCGTGTCGGTTAATATAGACGGCTTGTGGAAGTGGAAGTATGATGCTAAGGGGAACGTGATAATGCGGCCCGACGGCGGCATCGACCGCGAATACGTGCCGCTCGTTCAGAAGGATATCGACGACGCGACGGCCTTGATTCGCGACTCGATAGGCTTTGACCGCATGCGCGGCGATTCGGTGACGGTGAGGAACATCCAGTTCGACCGTTCCACCGAGTTCAAGGGCGAGGATTCGGAGTACATCCGCAAGGAACAGATGAAGCAGATACTGTTGTATTCGCTCATCGGGCTTGCCGGCCTGCTGATTGCCTTCATCGTGTTCCGCATGATATCGCGGGAAATGGAGCGCAGGCGCCGCATTGCCGAGGAAAAACGCGCCCTGGAGCAGCAGATGATGCGGGAGAACGCCATCCGCCAGGCGGAAGAACAGAACATCGAGGTGTCGATGTCGGTAGAAGAGAGAAAACGCATGGATCTACAGGAGCACGCGATCAACATGGCCAAGGAACATCCAGAGGATGTCGCCCAGCTGATACGCACCTGGCTCCGGGAGGAATAAACGATGGCTCAAAACGCGCCAGCAAAAGGCAAGGCAGCCGCCGGAGGACAAACGAGCGGCAAAAAGCCCAAGAGTATAAAAGAGCTCTCGGGACGCCAGAAGGCGGCGGTCTTCCTGATCGCGCTGGGGAGTGAAATTTCCTCGGAAATTTTCAAGCACCTGCGCGAGGACGAAATTGAGACCCTCACCTTCGAAATAGCGCGTTTGGAGAACGTAGATTCCGAGCTCAAGGACATGGTACTCATGGAGTTCCAGGAACTCATGATGGCCAGCGACTTCATAAGCTCGGGAGGCATCGACTATGCCCGCGAGCTTTTGGAAAAGTCTTTGGGCTCGCAGAAAGCCATCGATATAATCAACAGGTTGACCAGTTCCCTCCAGGTGCGCCCCTTCGACTTTATACGCCGCACCGACCCGGCCAACTTGTTGAATTTCATACAGACCGAGCATCCCCAGACCATCGCGCTTATCCTGGCATACCTGGAACCGGCGAAGGCCAGCTATATTTTGACCAAATTGCCCAAGGAAAGCCAGTCCGACGTCGCCAAGCGAATCGCGACGATGGACCGCACCTCGCCGGAAACCCTGCGCGAGGTGGAGCGCGTCCTTGAAAAGAAGCTTTCCACGCTGTCCAGCGAGGATTATACGGCGGCGGGCGGCGTCGACGCCATCGTCGAAATTTTGAATCTAGCGGACCGTACCACGGAGAAGGGCATCCTGGAGGCGCTGGAAGAGGAAAATCCCGAGCTCGCCGAGGAAATCAAGAAGAAGATGTTCGTATTCGAGGATCTTGTCATGCTGGACAACCGCTCGATACAAAAAGTGCTACGCGAGGTGGACACCCAGGACCTTACCCGCGCTCTCAAAGGCGTGGACCAGGAAGTGGCGGAGAAGATTTACCAGAACATGTCCAAGCGTGCGGCGCAGGGGCTCAAGGAAGACATGGAGTACATGGGACCCGTGCGCATCAAGGACGTGGAAGAAGCCCAGCAGAAGATAGTGGCGGTGATACGCCACCTGGAAGATACGGGAGAAATCATCATCGCCCGCGGCGAAGACGACACGCTCGTGCAGTAGTCGCGAGAGGGAAAGCCCCGAGGGCTTTCCCTTTCGCGCATTCAATCCGCAGTGCGGATTGAAAAAGAAAAATTGTCAACAAATTGAAAGCTTGAGCTTTCAATTTTCTTAGTAAGGAACGCCACATGGCCAAAACTGTTTTCAGACCACGGGAAATCGTGCCGCTTACCAGCGCATTTCTGGTAAGCGCACCCAACAGCAGCCAGAGCACGGAAACCGAAGAGCTCGAAGAAGTAGTATCGGCGGAGGAATACAAAGGCCCCACCGCCGACGACCTTCGCCGCGAGGCAGAGTTGTACCGAGCAAGCTGGGAGCAGGAAAAAGCCGCCATGAACGCCTCTGCCAAAGCCGAGGCAGAAGCCATCATCATGAAGGCCGAAACCGTGGCTTTCGAGGAAGTAAAGAAAAAGAACGACCAGGCGCTTAAGATTCGCCTGGAGGCGACGACCGAGGCGGAGAAAGCCATCAGCGCCGCCGAGGCGAAAATCAGGGAACTGGAAATCCTGGCGCAGGCGCGCATAGACGAAGTAACCAAAGGCGCCCAGAAGAAAGGCTTCGACCACGGCCGCGAGGAAGGCTTCAAGGAAGGCAAAAACGAGGTCGAGCGGCTCATAAACCGAATGCATACGATGCTCGAGCGGGCCATGGACAAGCGCGGCGAGATACTGGAGCAGACCGAGGGGCAGATCGTGGAGCTGGTGCTGCTCATCTCGCGCAAGGTCGTAAAAACCATCAGCGAGAACCAGAAGAACGTCGTGGTTTCCAACATAGCACAGGCATTGCGCAAGCTCAAGAGCCGCAGCGAGGTGATAATAAAAGTTAACCTTGCCGACCTGCAGCTTACCACCGAGCACGTCAAGGACTTCATAGAGCTGGCCGAGAACGCCAAGAAGATAAGCGTGGTGGAGGATTCCTCCGTGGACCGCGGCGGCTGCATCATCGAGACGGACTTCGGCGAGATAGACGCGAGGATACAGAGCCAGCTGCACGAGCTGGAAGAGAAGATACTCGATATCTCTCCCATCAAATCGCGCGGAAAGGCGCAGTAGCGCATGGAACTGGTCGCAAAATACCTCGACTTGCTGGAAGACGTCGACCCGATAAAATACACGGGGCGCGTAACGCGCGTGCAGGGGCTTCTCGTCGAGAGCAAGGGGCCGCAGGCAGTCGTGGGCGAAGTCTGCAAGATACTGATACCCAGGCTCAACACGGTGGCCTGGGCGGAGGTCGCCGGACTCCACGGCGAAACCGTGCAGCTCATGGCCTATTCCTCCCTCGAGGGCATCGAGGCGGGCTGCATCGTAATAGCAACGGGCGAACTGCTGCGCGTACCCGTATCCAACAAGCTGCTGGGACGCACCCTGGATGCCATGGGTCGTCCGGCCGACGGCAAGGGCGACATTGCCTCCTCCTCGTTTTATCCCGCCGTGGCCACGCCCCCCGATGCCATGAAACGCAAGCGCATCACCAAGCGCATGGTTTCCGGCGTGCGCTCCATAGACGGCATGCTGCCGCTGGGGCGCGGGCAGCGCATAGGTATATTCGCGGGGTCCGGCGTCGGAAAATCCACCATTTTGGGCATGATAGCCAGGAATACGAACGCCGACATAAACGTTATCGCCCTGATAGGCGAGCGGGGGCGCGAGCTGCGCGAGTTCATAGAAAACGACCTGGGGCCGGAAGGCCTGGCGCGCTCGGTCATAATAGTTTCCACATCCGATACGCCTCCTCTGGCGCGCCTGCGCGGTGCTTACGTGGCTACCGCCGTCGCCGAATATTTCCGCGACCAGGGGGCCGACGTCATGCTCCTGTTCGACTCGGTAACGCGCTTCGCCCGCGCCCAGCGCGAGATAGGGCTCGCCATCGGCGAGCCTCCCGCGACGCGGGGATATACGCCCAGCGTGTTCGACTCGCTTCCAAAACTGCTGGAGCGCTCGGGTACTTCCGAGAAAGGCTCCATCACCGGAATCTATACGATACTCGTGGACGGCGACGACATGGACGAGCCCATCGCCGATACCGTGCGCGGAATCCTGGACGGCCACGTCGTGCTGTCCAGGAAGCTCGCGGAAAAATTCCACTATCCGGCGGTGGACATACTCAAGAGCATATCCCGCCTGACGGGCTCCGTTACCGGACCTGTCACGCAGAAAGCCATGGGCATACTGCGCCGCCTTATCGCCACCTACGACGAGGCGGAAGACATGATCAACATAGGCGCGTACGTAAAGGGAACGAACCCCGGAATCGACGAATCCATAGCCAAGCATCAGGCCGTGGAGGCTTTTTTGGTCCAGATGGTGGACGAGAAAGCACCCATCCTGGAAACGCTTAAAAAGCTGGGCGACATCGCCGGAATCGTCATACCGCTCGCGGAAATAAGCATTTACGCCGAGACCGAATCGCAGCTGGGCTTCACGGCCAGGAGCGGCGATTCCTTTGTTATGGATTTATACGGTGATGAAGCTGCGGATAATGAGGCATCAGGTGCGAGCCCCGCGGAAACTCCCGAATGAAGCGATTCGCCTTTCGCCTTGAACGCGTCCTTGAGCTTCGCGCTTTCGTGGAACGACAGGCAGAGCTGAAACTGGCCGAAAAAGCAGGTGTCTGCGCCTTGCTGGATCTGAAGCTGCAGCAAAACGCGGAAGCCACCCATGCGGCGGGGCGGGAGCGTTTCAGGCCGGGCGGCACGGTCGCCGACTATCGCAGCGTGGAACATTATACCTTGCGTCTTAAGCAGGAGCGCGATAAACTGATCAAGGCTCTTGCGCTGGCTGAGGCGGAACGCGAACAGGCCAGGCTTGTGTATTTAGAGGCGAACAAGAAAAAAGAAGTATTGCTTAAGTTAAAGGAACGTGAGGAATCCATCTGGTACAAGGCAGCGCTTTTGGAGGAAACAAAAACGCTGGACGACCTGGGTTCCCAGATTCGCGAACGCGCCCGCAAGCTGGCAGCGTCATGATTTTTTGCGATGTAGAGGAATATGCATATGGCTTCATTCGGTAAACAGCGCGTCCTGGGACGCTTCGTAGCAATGCTCATCCTGCTGCTCGCCATAGTAATCGGCGGTATGTTCTGGTTTGATTATTTAGGTCTTATCGACGCAAAGACCATTTTTTCGCCCACTCTCAAGCTGTTAAAAGTGCCCACCCGCACCGGCAACGCCCTTCCTGCAGACTCTCCTACCTTGCTCGACGACGAGCGCTTCGGGAAGCAGCTCGAGGCCATCGATATTCGCAAACAGGAGCTGGACGAGCTGGAGCGCCTTGCCGCCGAACGCGAGGCGGGCATAGTCGCAAAGGCCGGAGAAGTCGAGATGCAGCAGAAATCGCTCGACGAACAGAAGAAATCATTCAATAGCACGAAAGAACAGTACGACAATAAGAAGGCGAATATCGCGCAGAACGCCCGCTATCTGAGCGGCATGCCCCCCAAGGATGCCGTGAACATCATCAATGCGATGACGGATGACCAGATGGTCATCGATATACTGCGGGCGGTTGAGGAAATCGCCGTTCAAACCGGCGAAGCCTCCGTAGTTGCATACTGGTTGTCGCTCATGCCCCCGGAACGTTCCGCGGCGATACAGCGAAAGATGAGCCAGAAGCCTACGTCCGGAGAATAACGGAAACCACAGCCCGCCGTGGCCCCCGCGATGCGAAAGGAGTTCGCTTTCGATGCAGGCCATAGTCGCTATCAGCGCGAAACCGGAACCCGGTTCCGCGAGCGTCGTCCAGAACGGCGCTAAAAAAAACAAGACAACATCCTTCGCATCCCTGCTGGACAGCCTTAAAACGCCAGTCGCTTCGGATAAAAAGCCGAATCCCGCGGCTATGCAACTCAATGAAGCCCCCGTTGCGGCACGCGGATCGGAAACAAGGCAGCAGGGTCCACAATTATTGGCGCGCAATGCGAGCCAAGACAAGGCCGGAGAGCCTAAAAAACCGACAGGCAAATCAGATGCGGAGTCTGTCCCGACGGCGCAAGGGGCTAAAATCGCCAGCGTGGCCGTACCAGTAGTTCATGCAGCCTCGCTTAATAAAAGCCAGAACAGTTCCGAGTCGACAGAAAAAATAGCCGACAGCCCGGAGTCTTCCACTACATCATCTAAAAACGCAAAAAAGAAACTGCTTGGCTCTTCTTCTCTCTCCGAGTCGGAATCCGCCGGCGCTCATCTCTTGGCCATGGCGGCAGGCGCACAGGATAAAACAAACGCTTCCTCCAGGCGGGTTGATTCCAAAGATTCCGCCGATGGGATGAAGCTCAGCACGGAAAAAAACGCTTCAGGCGCCAGGTTCAGTGTTGTGGACATGCGGCTCAAGGCAGCTAAAGGAGGCGGCAAAGGCAGTTCCGAGGATAAACAGGATACTTCTGGCAAACAAAACCCCGAAACCAGTTTACAGTCAGCTGCGCTTGATTCACGCGATACGCGTGCGGAATTTGGCCGATCAACCGAGGGCTCTGGCGGAAAGCAGGCGACCCTTGAGACGAAAACCCTTTCCTTTGCGGACCAGCTGGCAAGCCGGATACGGGAGTCCGGCGGAAGCGATATCGTAAAAGCCGCCCATATTGTGCTTCGCGACGGTGATTCTGGCATGATTCGGCTCAGACTCGACCCCGAATCGCTGGGCGGCGTAAAGATTGAACTGAAAATAGCCGACAAGAAACTAAGCGGCGTTATCGTTGTCGAATCGGACATGGCCGGCCAGGCGTTCAAAGACTCCCTTCAGAGCCTCCGCGACGCCTTCAGCGCAAGCGGTTTCGAGACGCAGTCGCTGGAAGTCGAGGTGCGTAACGGCAATTCAGGAGGCCGGGAATCGGGTCAGGGCGGCAAGGAAGAAGCCAACCCGTATTTCAGCCGGCGGCTCAAGGAACTGGACGCGGCCGTGCCCCAGGTGCGGTCGAGCGCTTCCCGCGACGGCTTGTTAAACGTAGTGATTTAGGAAAGAGGAGCGATACAATGAATACAGCGTTTCAATTATCACCATCGGAATTGTCCAGGGCACGCTACGACGCGGACGCCTTCAACAAGGAACTGGCAAGCGGCCGGCCGGTAAAGTCCGAGCTGGACAAGGACGATTTCCTCAAGATACTCGTTACGCAGCTCCAGAACCAGGACCCCACCGCGCCCATGCAGGACCGCGAGTTCATAGCCCAGATGGCGCAGTTTTCGTCGCTTGAACAGATGACGAACATGTCCCAGAATTTCGCCAAGATTTCCGGCGTGCTCAATTCAAGCGAGGCGCAGAGCCTGCTTGGACGCAATGTGGAAATCCTGGATAAAGGCACGACCCTGTACGGCGAAGTAAGCCAGGTCGTGCGCGGAGAATTCCCGCTCGTCATGGTTGACGGAACATTCTACGACCTGGACCAGGTCAGCAAAGTAATAGAGTAAGGAGGCGCCGATATGATGCGATCACTGTACGCGGGCGTCGCTGGCCTGCAGAATCACCAGATACGCATGGACGTTCTGGGTAACAACATTGCCAACGTAAACACCACCGGCTTTAAAAAAGGCCGCGTCAACTTCCAGGATCTTCTGTATCAACAGATGTCCGGCGCAGCCAAACCCAACGATACGGTCGGCGGCGTAAACCCCAAAGAAATAGGCCTCGGCATGAGCATCGCCAGCATCGATACCATCCATACCCAGGGCTCTATGCAGACCACCGGCGTCATGACGGACGTCGCCATACAGGGCAACGGCTTCTTCGTGCTGCAGAAGGGCGACCAGCGATTCTTTACCCGCGCCGGAGCCTTTAGCCTCGACGCCGACGGACGCCTCGTGAACCCCGGCAGCGGTTTCCGCGTGCAGGGCTGGAACGCCCAGATCATCAACGGCGTGGAATCCCTCAGTACCTCCGGCGCACTCGACGATCTCGTCATACCAATCGGGTCAAAAGACCCGGCCAAGGCTACCGAGCAGGTTTACCTTGCCTGTAACCTCGACAAGCGCCTTCCCGAAATTCCCGAAGGGGCCAGCCCCGAAACCATCCGAGCAGGCTCATGGCGAATCGAGGAGAAGGTATTCGACGCATTTGGCATCGACCATATCCTGCGCGTGGACATGTCCAAGGTTCCCGGCCAGGCCAACCAGTGGCAAGCCCGCGTCAGCGTAGACCCGGAAGCCCCCGCCAATACCAACGTCGCCGCGGGGCTCGCAGCCGGAGCTACGCAGGGTGATACTTTTATAGTTGAATTCGATAACCTGGGAACTTTGCAGAGAGTTACCGATGCCCAGGGCAACGTGTCTCCCGCGGAAGGCGTCCTTGCCATGAACATAGCCTTCGACGTGCAAGGCGCTACTCCCGATGCCGCCGCGGGCGGTCCCGTTCGCCAGACATTCGCGCTGAATCTGGGCGTTGCCGGCAGCGTGCGCAATACGATTACCCAGTTCGCAGAGGCCTCCAGCACCAAGGTGTTCCAGCAGGACGGCTACAGCATGGGCTACATGGAGAACTTCAAGATAGACCAGTCCGGAATCATTACCGCAGTCTATTCCAATGGTTCCACGAGAACCATCGGCCAGATGGCCTTGGGTACCTTTACCAATCCCAACGGCCTGGAAAAGACGGGCGACACCAACTTCGTGCAGTCCATCAACTCCGGCATGGCCAACATAGGCCCATCGGGAATAGCGGGCAAGGGCAGGATACTGGCAGGCAACCTGGAAATGTCCAACGTAGATTTAGCCGAGCAGTTTACCGACATGATCGTTACCCAGCGAGGCTTCCAGGCCAACTCCAAGACCATCCAGACCTCGGACCAGATGCTCCAGGAACTCCTGCAGCTGAAGCGGTAAAGCGTAATGTAGTCATTTGAACCACAGAGGCACAGGGAAAAAGAGTAGTGGAAAGATTACCACAGAGGCACAGAGGGCACAGAGTTAAGAAAAGGAAGAAGAGTTTGGAGGGGTCAAGAGAGCGGCTTATTGGCTTCTCAATTGCCCATTCTATTCCACTCTTATTTATCTTGTCTTGTCTTGTCTTGTCTTCCTCTGTGCCTCTGTGCCTCTGTGGTAAAATATTAAGAGAATGATGGGTTTGCGGAAAGGCGGTAATCTGTGATAGAATTGACTAAATTGTCGGGAGAGACCTTCTGGCTTAATCCGCATCATATAGAATCCGTGGAAAAGAGGCCCGATACCACCGTCAACATGCTATCGGGTAAGCATCTGGTGGTGCTGGAATCGATCGAAGTACTTAAACAGCGCATCGTCGAGTATCGAAAGCTCATCGCTGGCTTCAAGAACGAGGAGTAAGGCATGGATATAGGTTCAATAACAGGGTTTATCGGCGGCTGGTTCTGTATTATCGCATCTATTTACCTTGCCAAAAGTACCCTTGGAACATATATCGATGCCGCCTCCGTGTTCATGACCATAGGCGGTTCCTATATGGGCATGATGCTTAATTACGGATTCAGGGATTGCATCAATATTTTCAAGATTATGGGCCGCGTATTCAGGACTTACGATTATGGCGAGATGAAAATCGCCGAAGCGCTGCTGACCCTTTCCGAACGCGCCCGCCGCGAAGGCATACTGTCGCTTGAAGAAGAAATAGAAAGCATCGAAAATGCATTCATGAAAAAAGGCTTGCGCATGGTGGTGGACTCCGTCGACCCCGAAGTAATTCGCACTATCATGGAAACCGAAGTGACGCAAATGAACGAGCGCCATGGACGGGGCATGAAAATGCTGGACCAGTGGGCAAAGCTCGCTCCTGGCTTCGGCATGCTTGGCACGGTTCAGGGACTCATTGCGATGTTAAAGAATCTTGCGGATAAAAGTTCCATCGGACCCAACATGGCGGTGGCTCTCATCACCACATTCTATGGCGCCATCATGGCCAACTTCATGTTCCTTCCCATGATGGGCAAGTTGGGAATCCAGGACAACGACGAAACCAAGGTGCGCGAAATGTGCATAGAAGGAGTCCTGTCTATTCAACAGGGCGATAATCCGCATATTCTACAAATGAAGCTTTCATCCTACCTGACACCGACAGTTCAAAAGAAGCTCGAAGATCTGCATCCGTTAGCATGAGGGGAACTCTAATAACCTTGTTGGTTATCGGAGATTCCTCATTGATTCCTTGCAGGAATCAGGTTTTTTAGTGGAAGACCTCTCAAGACTGAAGTTTTTAGAGGTTCCCAAAAAAACAAAAACGAAAAAGTTGGAGGCTTGAGGCATGGCACGCAAGAAGAGAGGGCAAAACCTGGGCGGAATCGGCGAGTGGGTTCTGACTTACGGAGATATGGTTACTCTCTGCCTGTGCTTTTTTATCGCCATGTTCGAAACTTCCGACTCCACCGAATCCCAGGCCAGCGAGATGATCTCCTCGCTGAATAATATCGGCATGGGCGGTTCCACCGGCGGCAATACGCTCTCCGCGGGAAAACTCGCCGAACTCGGCAATACCATCAATACGCTGCCGTCCCTTGAAAAAGGCAAAATGCTGGCAACGGCCAAGAAAAAAGCGATTTCCCTGTTCAATCCGGAAGTCAAGTCAAATAAGATGCGGATAAGTTCCGATGAACGTGGACTCGTCATATCCCTTGCCTCCGATGCGTTTTTCAAGGCGGCGAGCGCACAGCTTGACATAGAGGAAACGCGAAACTTGCTGGTACGCCTGGCCGAGCTCCTGAAATCTCCGGAACTCGAGGGCAGAAAATTTCGCATTGAGGGCCATACCGACGGCTCGGCGGTAGCTTCCGGGGGACCCTGGTTTTCCAATTGGGAGCTTTCCACGGCGCGCTCGCTTAATTTATTCCATTATTTGAGTGATTTCGGCGTTCCGGAGAAGTACTTCCAGGTAGCCGGATTCGCCGCAACCGTTCCACTTGCGTCAAACGATACGGAAGAAGGCCGGGCTTATAACCGCCGGGTCGATATAATCATACTGGACGAAGGGCATCTATGATGCGCTTCGAGCGTTCGGGAAAAAGGAAGCAATCATGAGTGACGATTTTGACAAGAACCTGGATTTAGGCGACTCTGACAATGCAGGCGGCGCTAAGCCGAAAAAACTCGCCGGCGGCGCTGGATTCAAGGCAATACTGGGTTTGCTCAAGTGGATAGGCATAGGACTGGGCATCGTAATTTTGGTGGTGGTTATCGTCGTGGTTACCGTGGGGATACTCAACAAGCAATCCAAACCCATGACGGAAATGCCGAATTCCGAGGATTACCAGCGTGCAACGCAGCAATGGGCCGTATTTACCGCGATGGAACAGGTCAGCACCAGCACCAACGACAAAGAGCCCTGGGCAGTGATGATCAAAGTCGATATCGCCTATGATATCGAGGACAAGGAAATCGCTCCCGAGCTTACGAACAGAAAATATCAGATGCAGGATTTCCTCCGCAATTTTTTTACGTCCAAGAGCATAAAAGAACTGGGAACCGAACATGAACGCGTGCTCAAGGAAGAATTGCGCAACAAGCTGAACGAAATGCTCAGCAAGCCCGCTATCAAGGACCTCTATTTCTCGGAGTTCAGGCGAACGCAAATGTGAGCAGGCAAATTCAATTCGATTACGAATTGAATTTGTGGGCACGAAAACTGGAAAGCCGCTCATCCTGTTGCCGCCGGATGTTTTTTTTCTTTTGCGTTGCGGAAAAAAAGTTTTTATGTCATTATTAGTGGGAACCTCTAATAACCCTGTTGGTTACCAGAGGTTCCTAGCTGATTCCTTACCGGAATCAGGTTTCTTAAAAGGGTGTTGAAAAACCTCGGATGAGGATTTTCAACACTTCCAAAATGGTCGACCTCTAAAAACTGAAGTTTTAGAGGTCCCCTAGCGTTATTGCAGGAATTTTAACTGGCGGAGTACAAGAATGACCGAAGTCCTTTCCCAGGACGAGATAGACCAGCTTCTCACCGCCATCAACGCAGGGGATACGACGCTCGAGACGGTTCAGTCGGCGACGGATTCCCGCAAGATAAAAATCTACGATTTCAGGCGTCCGGACAAATTCTCCAAGGAGCAGATGCGAACCGTGCAGAACATGCACGAAACCTTTGCCCGCCTTACCACGACGAATTTATCCACCTCGCTCCGAATTCTATCCAACGTGCACGTCGCCTCGGTGGATCAGCTTACCTACGAAGAGTTTATCCGCTCGATACCCACGACTACTACGCTTGCGCTCGTAAGCATGGATCCCCTGAAGGGCCAGATAATTCTGGAGATTGATCCTGCGGTTACGTTTACCATCATCGATCGGCTGTTCGGCGGCATGGGCGAAGGCTCGAAGCTTACGCGCGAGCTTACCGACATCGAAAAATCCGTAATCGAGGGAATTATCGTCAAGATATTGGGTAACCTGCGCGAAGCCTGGACCCAGGTAATCGATTTGCGTCCGCGTCTATCCCAGATCGAGGTCAACCCTCAGTTTGCGCAGATTGTCCCCCCCACCGAGATGGTGGTGCTCGTCACCCTCGAAACCAAGATCGGCGAGGTTGAAGGCATGATGAATCTATGCATCCCCTACCTTACCATCGAGCCTATCATCTCCAAGCTGTCCGCCCAGTACTGGTACTCGTCGGTTCGCCGCGGCGCCACGACGGAAAACCTTAAAATCCTTAAGGACAAGCTTTCGACCATCGAGGTTCCCGTCATAGCGGAAATCGGCCGTATTCATGTTAGCATTCGCGACATTTTAAACCTGCAGCTTGGCGACATAGTCAGGCTCCATAATACCAGGGTCGATGACCCGATGCTGCTCAACGTGGGCAACAAGAAAAAATTCCTTTGTCGGCCCGGAGTCATAGGCAAAAAAATGGCCGTACATGTAACGGAGCGCCTGGAAGAAATCGGCCAGGACGAATTCGAAGAGCTGAGTGTGGAAGGTGAGGATAGTTATGAGTGATGGTTCCCTGTCTCAAGACGAGATAGATTCCCTGCTCGCAGGACTCGATCCGGGAGTCGGCGGCGGAGCGTCCCCGAAAGCCGGCGGCGGTTTGTCCAATGGCGAAGTCCAGGCATTCAGAAGCCTTTTGGATTCCGCCATTTCCACCCAGGAACAGAATTTATCTGCCATAACCGGGAAAGACGTAAAATTCTCTTCCCCAAAAGTCGACCAGACCAATCGAGACGGCATGTTGCCGTCCCTACCCGATGAAATCCTTTGCGTGCGCGTGGATATGACCGGAGGAATTCCCGGCGACCACTTTTTCCTGTTCCCCAAGGACACGGCTCTTCGTATTGCCTCCCTTGCCAATAAGGATGATTCGCTTGTCGACCTCGATGACATGGCGGTTTCCATTGTTGCCGAGTGCGTTTCCAACATGACCGGCTCCACAATTACAATGCTGAGCGAAAAAACGGGCAACCGGGCGATTCAGTCCGATCCTGCCGAAGGGTCCTTTGGTCCCAAGGCGATGCCCCGTTTTCCTTCGGGCGATTTTTTCCGCGTTATTTGGGAAATGAATATCGATGGAAGCCCGCTTAAAATATGGGAAGTTTTCGCCCAGACTTTTGTCCGCGATATAGTGGCTTCATCGGGTATACCGCTTCCGGGTCAAGGCTCTGCTTCGGGAGGCTTTCAGGGAATGCAGCAGCAATCCATGCAGCAGCAGCCCATGCAAGGCTCGCCTATGCAAGGCGGCATGATGATGCAGGGTGGCGGACAGCAGCAGTATGGCCAGATGCAGCAGCAGATGTACCCCCAGCAGATGTATCAGCAGCAGCCTATGATGGGAATGCAAGGCGGGATCATGCAGGGCATGTCTCCAAACGTCCAGCCTGTACAATTCGCCAATCTTGGAATGGGACAGGTTCCGCAGGAATCCAGCAATATCGGCCTTATCATGGACGTTTTCATGGAGCTTACGGTAGAGCTTGGTCGTACAAAGAAGCAGATTCGGGAAATCCTGGGCTTTGGCGAGGGCACCATTATTACTCTGGACAAATTGGCCGGCGAACCGGTGGATATCCTTGTAAACCACAAACCGATAGCCAAGGGCGAAGTCGTTGTTATCGACGAAAATTTCGGCGTGCGAGTCACGGAAATTCTATCTCCCATGGAACGCATGTCCGAGCTTTCCTGAAATCCTGTGTTTATGTTAGCTGCGCCGGCCGTCCAGCCGGCGTTTTTTATTATCCGGGAAAAGATAAAATACGCGATTCCCGTAAGGAATCAGCAAGGAAGCTCTGGTAAGCGACAAGGTTATCGGAGCTTGCCTATAACCAGTCTCTTGTTGCAATTTTTGCGCCTTGGCGCTACAATGTCCGCGGAGGGGATCATGAAAAAAGCGAAGCGCATACTCGGCGCCGCGGTTTTTTGCTGTGTTGTTTCATTAACGCTGCATGCGCAGTCGACGACGGGAACACAGCCAACAGCCGCAGTGGACGAAACTACTTTGACGATTGCCGACCAGACTCCCGCCGCAGCGATCGCGGCTCCGTCTTCGTCGGTTTTTACCTATATTTTACGCATGATACTCGTGCTTGGCCTCGTTATCGCGGCAATCTACGGCCTTTTCGCCATACTTAAAGGCCGAGGGCGAAAACCGGGGCAGGAAGATTCGTTTGTCCGGGTTATCGGCAGCGCGCAGCTGGGCTCCAACAAGGCCGTGCATGTCGTTGCCCTGGGAGACAAGGCCTGGCTGCTGGGCGCTTCCGAGTCGTCGCTAAGCCTTATCGCGGAGTTGGACGACAGAGCCCTCGTCGAAGCCATGGTACTTCGCGCCCAGGAATCGCCTGTCATTCCCCGCAAGGATTTCGCCTCGATGCTCGCGGGTATTCTGCGTCCCAAAGGCGGCGGCGATGCCGAGAACACGCGGAAAAACCAGGATTTCTTCTCAAGGCAGCGAGACCGCATTAAAAAGTTTTAATAATATTCAGCCGCCGGTCTCTGACAGGACACGGAAGCGCTGGCACTTTTTGGAAAACAAGTTTTGGGAGGAACGCGGATGTCTGTTTGTACTGAAAAGCTGTTTCCCCGGCAGCCGATGCCGGGCTTAAAAGCCTGCCTGCTGCTGTCCGTATTTTTTATCGCGGCAATGTCCCTTTTTGGACAGGCAGCGACGGGCACCGGCGGAAGCCAGACCTTTCCCTCGACGCCCGCCGACACGGCGCGCGCTATTCCGATTCCCAATGCAAGCCCTTCCGGCGGAAGCTTTCCCGCAGCCAGTTCGAGGGCCACCACGGCTTTTCCCGATTTTCCGTCGGCCATACCTTTTGTGGATCTTCGCGTCCGCTCGCCCCAGGGCGGCAAGGAAGTGGCTTTTAGCCTTCAACTGCTGCTGCTGCTTACGGTGCTTTCGCTGGCTCCCAGCATCCTTATTCTGGTTACAAGTTTTTTACGCATTTCCATCGTGCTGGATTTCGTCAAGCGCGCGCTGTCCCTACAGCAGGTTCCTCCGAATCAGGTTCTTCTGGGTATAGCATTCTTCCTTACGCTTTTCGTCATGTGGCCCACCTTTGACAAGGTGTACCAGACCGCGGTAAAGCCCATGTCCGAAGGCAAGATAAGCATCGACGAGGCGTATACTGCGGCGGAAAAGCCGTTCCGCCTGTTCATGTACGCGCAAATGAAAGATAACCCCGAGAACATAAGGCTGTTCATGAACATGCGCGGCCTGCCCAAGCCCGCCTCGCTCGCCGACGTTCCCACCTACGTCCTTGTTCCGTCGTTCATCCTCAACGAGATGACCATAGCCTTTAAAATAGGCATACTCCTGTTTATTCCATTTATAATAATAGATATGGTGGTGGCTTCCATTCTCATGTCCATGGGCATGATCATGCTGCCGCCCGTCATGATTTCCACGCCGTTCAAGCTTATCCTGTTCGTGTTGGTGGACGGCTGGAGCCTCATGACCAGACAGCTCGTCGAATCGTTCCTGAAGAACGGCGTATGAGCATAGGCGAAATAAGCACCATGATGAGTGGTGCCATAATGCAGATCGTCATTCTATCGGCACCGGTGCTTTTAACCGCTCTCGTCGTTGGATTGATCATCAGCATTCTTCAGGCGACGACAAGCATCCAGGAACAGACCCTCACCTTCGTGCCCAAGATCGCGGCGATCATGCTGGTACTCATTTTAACCATGGGATGGATGTTTACGCGGCTTGGCGAATACACGAAGGCGCTGTTCGCCTTGATTCCGCAGATGGCCGGCTAATCGATGCTGGACCAAATCCTGGCCAATGCGGATCTTTTCTTCATTATCGCGGCCAGAATCATCGCACTTATAGAAACTGCCCCGCTTTTGTCCGGCGACGGCGTTTCCCAGACGGCTAAAATTGGCCTGGGAGCATTTGCCGCCGCGGCCGTCTATCCCTGGGTAAAGGAATCTGGATATCCGATTCCCGCGGACCTTGCCTCCTACCTGGGCATAATCGTGGGCGAAGTGCTCATCGGCATAATCATGGGATTCTTCCTGTCGCTCGTCTATTCCGCGTTTACCACGGCGGGGCAATTTTTTTCGCTCCAAATGGGTTTCGGCGCGTCGGAAACGTATGATCCCCTTGCCCAGTTGGAAATCCCCGTGGTCGGCCAGTTTTTAAACCTCATCGCCATGTTCGTGTTCATATCCACGAGCGGCTTCCAGAAACTGTTCCTCATCGGCGTGCGCGGCAGTTTCATGTCCATTCGCGCCGCGGACCTGCTGGTTCGCAAGGATGATTTCTTTGAATACATAAGCCTCTCGCTGGGTTCGCTGTTCGCGAATGCGCTCGTCTTGTCGTTTCCGGTTTTCGGTACCCTGCTGCTGGTGTCCGTGGGGCTGGGCCTATTGGCCAAGGCGGCTCCGCAGATGAACCTCCTGTCCGAAGGATTTCCCGTCTCGATACTCACCGCCTTCCTGCTCATGGCGTTTGCCATGCCCTTCATGATCGAATCGTTCTCTGCGCTGATAGACTCCAGTTATATTCTTATAAAGACGATTACGGGCGCTCCTTCATGATACGCCTGCGGCTCGATTCTACCGGGCTTCCCCCCGGGCACGCTTTATCCTTCCTGTTTAAAAACGATAACGCCGGGTTCCTGAACGTGCATCTGCAATGGTTTGCCCCCGAAGACGAGGGCAAGACCGAGGAGCCTTCCGAATACAAGCTGCGAAAGGCGCGCGAGGAAGGGCGGGTTCCCAAAAGCCAGGATCTGAGCGCCGCGATTGGCCTTATCCTTACCACGGCCACCCTTGCGATTTTCGCTCCGTCCATGCTGGAGACGATTCGGGCCATGCTTCGCTGGTACCTTACCATTTCCACCCAACTGGATATAACTACGGATGCGGGACCCATCATGTCGTCGTTCATGGCATATTTCGCGCGCCTCCTGACGCCCGTAATGCTCGTGGCTTTTGTTTCCGCCCTTGGCTCCAACCTGCTGCAGGTTGGTTTTATCTTTACCACCAAACCGATCCAGCCGGACTTCAAGAAAATCGTCCCCAATTTTCCGCAGTATTTAAAGCGCACCATGTTCTCGATGGACGGCTTGTACAATGTTCTTAAATCGCTCGTAAAGATAATCATCATAGGCGTGGTGGTTTACCTGAACATCAAAATGGAAATGCCCAGGCTTACCCGCCTTTTTACGGCGACCGTATGGGTTTCCTCCACTTTCGTATCCCAAATCGCGCTGCGAATAATCCTAGAAACCGCCGTTATCATGCTGGCGATGGCGATTCCCGATTACGTGATCCAGCGCCGACAGCACCGCAAGCAGCTCATGATGACCAAGCAGGAGGTCAAGGAAGAGCACAAGATGATGGAAGGCGACCCGCTTATCAAGAGCCGCATCCGCGAGCGGATGAGGGAGATACTTACCAAGAACATGGCGGCCAACGTCCCCAAGGCGGACGTGGTCATAACCAATCCGACGCACTTCGCAGTAGCCCTCGAATGGAACCGCGAGGCGATGACCGCTCCTACGGTTAGCGCTAAAGGCATGGACGAAGTAGCTTTGCGCATTCGCGCGATCGCAAAAGAGGCAAGGGTTCCCGTCGTGGAGAACAAGCTGCTCGCGCGCGCCCTGTATGCGGAAACCGAAATCGGTGATACTATACCTGAAAAATATTACGAGGCCATCGCTACCGTGCTGGCTCATGTAGCCAAGACGGATGCGCGCGCCAAGGCGCGTTACGCGCAAACCACGAGCCGTGCCGCGGCAACCACAGGGGAATAAGGAGCATGCACTAGATGGCGGATATCAGACGGGTTTTCAGGGAGACCTTCCTCACGAACATTTCCGACTACGCGGTGGCGATAGCTGCGGTTGCCGTCGTGTTGATGATGATACTGCCCGTTCCCGCCGTGCTTCTCGATCTTTTCATAGCGATCAACCTGGCGCTCGCGCTTCTTATACTGCTCATCGTTTTATATATCCGCAAAGCGATAGAATTTTCCATCTTCCCCACGATGCTGCTCGTTACCACGATATTCGGCCTTGCCCTCAACATTTCCTCGACGCGCCTCATACTCACGCAAGGCGCCGAATTCGACGGCAGGATTATCCGGGCTTTCGCCACCTTCGTGGTGGGCTCGGAAGACAGCTCCGGACTCGTCGTAGGTTTCGTAATTTTTATTATTATCATCGTGGTCCAGGCTATCGTCATTACCAAGGGCTCGACGCGCATTGCCGAGGTAGCTGCGCGCTTTACCCTGGACGCCCTGCCAGGCAAGCAGATGAGCATCGACGCCGAGTACAACTCAGGCGCAATAAGCGAGGAGGAAGCCAAGCGGCGCAAGGAAGAAGTGCAGCGCGAGGTTGATTTCTACGGCCAGATGGACGGTGCCAGCAAGTTTATTTCAGGTAACGTAACGGCGGGTATCGTCATCAGCGTCGTAAACCTGATCGCAGGCTTCATCATCGGCATGATATTCCGCAAGGAATCGTTCATGGTCGCCCTGACCACGTATACTTCGCTGACCATAGGCGACGGCCTGGTTTCCCAGCTGCCCGCCCTGCTCGTGTCCGTGGCCACCGGCATCATCGTTACGCGGGCCAACACGCAGGGAACCTTCGGCGCGGAGGTAACGAAGCAGTTTACCCAGAATGCCCGCATTTACTGGATAGCTTCGGCCGTCCTGGGCGTCATGGCGATCCTGCCGGGATTCCCCTGGTACGTGCTGCTCCCGCTTTCCGTATTGTTGGCGTTCCTGGCCTGGAGTCTGTCCAAGAAGACCGTGCTCGAGGCCGACAAGGCTAAATTGCGGGCATCGGAGGGAACGAGCAAGAAGCCGGAAAACGCCGGCGACTTGTCACCCGTGGTGCCTCTGGATCCCATAAGCCTGGAACTCGGGTACGGGCTCATCCCACTTGTGGACAAGGATAAAGGCGCCGAACTCCTGGAACGCGTCACCCGAATCCGCAAGGAAAGCGCGCTGGATATGGGACTCGTCGTGCCAAGAATCCGCATCATCGACAATATGCGCCTCGAACCTTCCGAGTATTGCTTCAAGATCAAAGGCGTGGAAGTGGGGCGGGGGCTTATACGCCTCTCAAGCTATATGGCCATAAATCCAGGCGGAGTAAGCGAGGAAATTCCGGGCGAAAAAGCCAAGGATCCCGCGTTCGGGCTTCCGGCCGTCTGGATATCGGAAGACCTGCGGGACAAAGCCGAGCGCGCCGGCTACACCGTAGTTGACTCGCCCTCCATCATAGCCACGCACCTTACCGAGATCATCAAGCGCTATGCCTCCGAAATCCTCGGGCGGCAGGAAGTGCAGGGGATGCTCGAGGCCTTAAGAAAAGATTACCCGGCCGTGACGGACGACGTGCAGAAGCACCTGGGGCTCGGCGAGATTCAAAAAGTATTGCAGGGTCTCCTGCGCGAACAGGTGTCCATACGCAATCTGGTGGCGATTTTCGAGACCATCGCCGACTACGCGGGCATTACCAAGGACGCCGGTTTCCTCGTGGAAAAAGCCAGGCAATCCCTGGGAAGGCAGCTCTGTCTCCAGTACGCCGATGCCCAGAAATTATTGCACGTGCTTACCGTGGAGCCTTCGCTGGAGCAAAAGATAATCGACTCGCGCGTGGAAACGCCGAGCGGCTCGATGTCCGCGCTGGAACCTGCCTTGCAGCGCCAGTGGATCAAGGCACTGATGCTCGCCGTGTCCGCTGTTCAGAAGCAGGGCTATTTTCCCCTTATTCTGTGTTCCGAGGCGGCACGCGCCCTGGTCAAGGCAAGCACGGAGCGCGAGATTCCCGACCTCGTCGTCATGTCCGTTCCGGAAATCGTGTCGGATGTGCAGGTGGAAGCGATAGGCGAAATCAGGATAGAAGGATAGAATAGCGTATGCAATACATAGTTGAGCAGGGATCCAGCCATCGGGAAGTACTCGAAAAAGTCCGCGCGCGCTATGGAGATTCCGCTCAGGTTTTGAGTCATCGAACCATACGCACCGGCGGATTCCTGGGCATGTTTGCGCGCGAGGCGGTAGAGATTACCTTTTATGTAAAGGACGATTCCATCCGCGAAAGCGAAAAGAAACGCAGCGATGTCGAGGACGAAAAAAAGCGCTTGCTGGATCGCATCAACCAGGATCGCGCCCTGCAGGAAGTTTTAAGCGAAGTTCGGTCGCTCAAGGAAATAGTCAGCGATACCGCCTCCCGTTCCGTTGGCGAAACCGAGCATCCAAGCCTGGTAGCCCTCGATGCGCTTCTGGAGGACAACGAGTTTTCCTCGGCCTATCGATTGGAACTCCTGGCACGGGTACGGTCCGAATTTTCCCTGGATCAGCTCAACGATTTTCTTGCGGTTCAGGATGCTGTGCTCGAGTGGCTTGGAGACAGGCTCGTGGTCGGTCCCACGGCAGCCAGAGGCGGTCGGCCGCGGGTCATCGTGCTGGTAGGACCCACCGGTGTAGGCAAGACCACTACCATTGCCAAACTGGCCGCGATCCACAACCTGGGCATGGCAGGACTCGAGCATCACGAAGTGCGCATGATTACCATCGACACCTTTCGCATAGGAGCGCTGCACCAGATAGAAACCTACGCGTCCATCATGCGCGTACCCGTATCCAGCGTGGAAACCGCGGCCGATCTAAAAGCCACCATTGCCATGCACCACGACACCGATATAATTCTCGTGGACACCATCGGCAAGAGCCCCCGGGATGCAGTGCGCCTGGCCGAGATGCAGCAAATACTGGAAGCCGCGGGGCCCCACGCCGACGTATACCTTGCGGTGGCCGCCACCACAAAAACCCAGGACATGCTTGAAATATTCAGGCAGTTCGAGCCGTTCCGCTACCGGGGAGTCGTTGTTACAAAGATGGACGAGACCTCGCGCGTCGGCAATGTCCTGTCTGCGCTGGCGGAGCGCGACAAGCAGGTGCTCTGGCTGACGGACGGCCAACGGGTTCCTCTGGATATCGAGCGCGCGCATCCAGTGCGATTTCTCATGAATCTCGAAGGTTTCAGGGTAAATCGGCCGAAACTAGAAGAGAGGTTCGGCGTCTATTCCGAGCGCTCATAGCGGCGGCAGCGGCGCACGCGCTTAATTTTCAATACGGATACGGAGAACATACTTATGGAAGACCAGGCGCAGAAACTTCGCGAGCTCATGAAGACGAAACCCCAGGGGACGCAGCCGAACCAAAAAAAGACGCGCATCATAACGATAGCCAGCGGCAAGGGCGGCGTGGGCAAGACAAACCTGTCGGTCAACCTGGCCATAGCCTATGCCAAAACGGGCAAGCGGGTAATCGTCATGGACGCCGACCTGGGTCTGGCCAACGTCAACATCATGCTCAACATAATACCGAAGTTCAATCTATATCACGTGATACGCAAGCAGAAATCCATGCGCGAGATAATCCTGGACACCGACTTTGGCATTCAGATTCTTGCGGGAGCCTCGGGCTTTTCCAAGATAGCCAACCTTACCGAGGAGGAACGGCAAAATTTTATAACCGAGCTGTATACGCTTTCCTCGGCCGACATCATCATCATCGATACCAGCGCAGGCGTTTCCAGCAACGTGCTCTCCTTCATCGCGGCCGCCGATGACGCGATCATAATAACCACCCCCGAGCCGACGGCCATCACCGACGCCTACGGCATCATCAAGATAATCGCCACCGAGGTCGAAAACCTTAATATAGGCCTTAAGCTCGTGGTAAACCGGGTAAAGAACGTTACCGAAGGCCGCAAGATCGCCGAGCGAATCATCAATATCTCGGGCCAATTCCTGAATCTTAAGGTGGATTATCTGGGCTGCATCTATGAAGATCCCATTGTTTCCCAGTCCGTTATTCGCCAGCGGCCGTTTATGGCAGTCGATCCCAAATCCAAGGCGGCCATATCGGTGCAGCACCTCGTAAGCCGCATAGAAAAAACCGAATTTACCGACGAACCGGGAATCGGCAGGCTCATACGCAAGATGTTCGGAAACGACTGAGCCAGTGTTTTCGCTAAACCTTGTTATTCTTTTTTAACATCAAGGAAGTCGCGGTTCTTGGTGCTTCTCAGGTATAATCCCCTCGAATAGGCGAATTTCGCGACTCTTTCGCCGGCTATCCGGAGCCGGACGTCCTTGTCCACTGCGAGCCGCTTTTGGTCGCTTGGGCTTTCGCCCTGCATCAGCGCCAGTGAGTCCGGCGAGAGCAGGAACGGCCAGTCCAGATACCTGCGGTAATAGAGTATCGTCTCGCCTTCCACGGAGCCAAGGCCCGGGGTGGAAACATACAGCCCGAATAGTTGATAAAGCGCTATGGTCGCTACCGCCGCGGCAATGGCAAGCCCAAGAACGATTTTAAGGCTTTTCTTCATTTTGGCACCTCGGTTCCGAATTTTTCGTTAAACAGTATGATTAGTTCCACCCTGCGGTTGTTAGCCCTTCCCTCAGGGGTATCATTTGACTTGACCGGGCGCGTACTGCCGAAGGCAGCCGTGGAAAGCTGCCTTTCGGGTACGCCGTAGGCTATCAGCGAGCCAAGCACCGTCAAAGCGCGCTTTGAGGAAAGCTCCCAGTTGTCCGCGATATTGTCGGGGTTGGTGAATTCCATGGGAACCGTATCCGTATGGCCTTCGACGCGTATGTCTTCCTTTATTTGGGAGAGGAGCACCGCCAGCCTTCGAATGCTCGAAAGGCCGTCTTCGGATATTTCGGCCGAAGCGGGCGCGAAGAATAGATCCGATGCCATGCTTATGGATATACCGTCGGCGTGTTCGCTGACCGAGGTATTGTTGCCCCTGAGCACCCGTTTGAGTTCCTCGGTTAACTTTGCCTTACGTTCGCTTTTCGCTTCGATGGTAGGTTTCTGAACGCCTTCGAGTATGCCGCCGGACCCGGAGGCTTTTTCGAAGAATCCGAAATTGCCCCCTGAGAATGCCTCCTCGAGAGCCTGGGAAACTTCCTTGTATTTTTCGGAATCAATATTGCTCATGCTATAGAGAACTATGAAAAACAGCATGAGAAGCGTGATCATGTCGGCATAGGTAAGCAGCCAGCGCTCGGCGTTTTCATGCCCTTCTTCGTGTTTCTTACGCCTGCGCGCCATCTTTCTTCCCTTCTCCTTCTACATAGCCAGAAAGTTTAGCCTCGACAAGCATCGTCGTGTCGCCGGCCTGGAGGCAGAGTATCGCCGTTACCATCATGTGGCGATATTCAATTTCAGACTTGAGCTTGTTTTTTAGGTTATTGGCCAGGGGAAGAAATACTATGTTTGCGAAGCCGATTCCGTATAGGGTGGCAATGAATGCCGCCGCGATTGATTCTCCAAGGTGAGCGGCATCGCCGCCGAGCTCCGAAAGCACGAGAACCAATCCCATAACCGTTCCGATGATGCCGATGGTAGGCGCAAAACCGCCTGCGGCTTCGAATACCGCAGCTTTGGCCTTTTGGCGGCTTTCAAAAATCTCGATATCGCCTTCGAGAATATCGGCGAGGCTTTCAGAATCCGTTCCGTCTATCGCCAGCCTGATGCCTTTGCGCAGAAAAGGATCCTCGATGCTTTCAATGCTATCCTCAAGGCTCAGTAAGCCTTCTTTTCTGGATTTCTCGGATAGGCCTTCTATGTATTCAAAAATGGCTTGATCCGGTTTCCTTTGGCCCTGCATGGCTTCCTTGAAATATTTGCCCATGTTCAGCGCTTCCTTTACGGAAAAGCTGCCTATGACAGTGGCCATTGTCCCTCCGACAATGATGATTAAGGCGGAAATTCCGACGAGCTCTATTGGTTTTCCGCCCTCCACCATAAATCCGCCTATGATCGAGCCTAGTCCGAGTAGAATGCCGATTACCGGCGATGGATCCGATTTTCCCGAGCCCTTAGCCATGATTCCTCCATTACTTTCGTTTAGCGTTGCGTTCGCGCAATCGTTCCTGTTCCCGTCGTTCGGTTTCTATAAGGGTTTTAGCTTTTTCCAGTATCAGGTTTCGCTCTGCGATTATGGAATCTATATTGGCCGTACCGTCGGTCAGCGAATCGTCAATCCTTTTGAGCTCTTCTTTTACCTCGTCATTTTTTCGCTTGGAGCACCATTTCGATACGAATGCCAGCGCTTCAGCCGACCCGAATACCGCCGATGCCAGGTCTTTTCCTCCGCTCGAATCGACGGCGCGCCGCGCGATCCGCTCCGGTAGCTTCGCCAGTTCGGACAATGGCTTCCCCGTCTTTATCATGGCTTCCAGTTTTCGCCGTTTGGAAGCGAATACCATGGCTACGTATATCTCGCGGATAAGGAGCGTTCCCTGGGCAGAAAGCGAAAGGGTATTCGTCCGTATGGCCAGGAACAGGTTTTCGTAGACTGCATCGTTTCTGCGAATAAAATCATCGGCGTTCATGGCCGCGTTTTTAGGATCGAGTCGTCCTTCCGCAAAAACCGCCTCGGGGAAAAGGGAGTCGTCCCTCTGGTGATCGAAGCTCTGGGGAGGGACGAGTATTTCTTTTATCCCCTTGTCCGTTTGAACCCGCTGGCGGTAGAGAAATACCGCGCCTAGATTTCCTCCACGGGTTTTCGTAACCAGGTTGTTTTGAATAACCAGCCGAAGGTCGCTGTCGGAGAGCAGGTTGAATAGCTCGTAGATGGGAATGTAAGAACGCAGGCCTTCTGCGACGGGAAATTTAAACGTGCGCGACACCCAGGCTGCGCCTTTGGTATCCCTCAGCATGGCTTGCGATGCGGCAAGTAGCGAGCCTATCGGATCGGCACGCGGAGCGGAGGATTCGCAGCCGAAAGACTTGGCGATAAGGAGAGGATAATTGAGGCTTGCATAGGCTCGGCCTTCACGGAAGACGCCCCGAACCGCATACTTGAAATCCACGCGGAACACCGGTTTTCCAGCAAGCGGGGGAGGGGCCGAAGGACCTGCGGCGAATGAGGCGGGCATAGACGATGTGCGCGATGCGAGCGTTGCCTTGAGTTTCGCCGCTGCGCCGGATGCAAGGGTTCCGGCTGTTTTTAGCCAGGCAGACTCCGCAGCGGGGTCGGAGCCCTGTGCCGGGTTGGGAAGCTGCCAGTAGCCGATAAGCTTACCCATGGGCGTTTCTGCCTTCCAGACGAACCATGGTCCCCCAGGCGCGGGATCGAAAGCATCCTGTCCCGCGGCAAGCCGCAAAACTCTTGACCGAACGGGAATTTCACCCACGGAAAACGAAAGCGGAAACAGCAATTCTGCAGCCAGGCAAGCCGCAGGCTCGGAAACTTCCAGAAAAGATAAAGGATCCTTTGGACTTCCATCGTCGTCAGGCTCGACTTCTTTTTTGCGGCTGCGCTTCACAAGGTTATTAAAAAAGTCTTTCAGGCCCATCAAATACCCCTTGGCTTTCCTTTTGAATGCAATGCGGTCCAGTCGTACTGTCCGGCACAGATATACCATAGGCTAAAGAAAAGCATTTTGCAAGTATTGCAGTTTATCATAAAATCGTTTAAAAGACGAAAAATTATTCTCAAGCTTGACGTAGAGCAAGTTTATGCCTTATTCTTAGGTGCAGGGAGGAGGGTAGTGGTGGACTCTGGCATACGTGTGTCCATTGGTGCCGGGCTTGGCGCATTGGTTCTATCGGTTCTTGTGGGTGCGTTTTCGCGTGTCCCCTTGGGTGCGATCCTCCTTCGGGCATTTTTGCTTGGTCTTCTTTTCGCGGGGATCGGGTATTGCGCCGTTCTGGTATTCAAACGTTTTCTTCTTGATTCCGACGACCAGCAGCAAGATTCTTTCATGAACGCAGAACCAGTATCCCGCGGCAGCCTCGTGGATATCGTGCTTCCCGAAGGGCAGCCTGTGGACTATTCAGCCATAGTCCGGGACGCGGCGGATGCCGAGGAAAGCAGTGCCGAAACTCGGTTCAAGAACGAGGTGAAAACTCCGCTTCGCAGTCAGGCTTTTCCCGAGCAGGGAAACAGCTCGGAAGACCTTGCCAGGGAAGTAGAAAGCGTTCGCACCGAGAATACGGCGCAGGTATATGATGAAAAGTCGGCGGGAGGCGGCAAAAGCGTTCCCGAGACAACAAGGCCTTCGGTGTCGATGGATACTTTGGACGTGCTTCCCGATCTCGACACTTTATCCGATTCGTTCGGAAGCGTTCTTCCCGAAGAAAGTGGAGAGGACAGTTCCATAAAATCCGATTCCCAGATAACGGGTTCCTTTTCTTCCGGAGGTTATTCGTCGGGAGGCGGTGGAGATCCGGTAGTTTTAGCCAAGGCTGTACAAACATTATTACGTAAAGACCAGAAAGGGCAGTGATAAATGAATAACCCTCTCTTGGAAACCCACACCGAGGAAGAGCTCTGGGCTTCTTACAAAAAAAAACGAGATCCGCTGATACGCGAAGCCTTTATAAAGCAATATGCCCCGCTGGTAAAATATGTCGCAGGCAAGGTGGCCGCTAACATGCCGCAATCCGTGGATTTCGACGATCTCGTCGGGTTTGGGGTTTTCGGTCTCATTGACGCGATCGACAAATTCGATCCCGATAAGAATGTAAAGTTCAAGACCTATGCCGTAACGCGAATCCGCGGCGCTATTTTCGACGAGTTGCGCAGCATCGACTGGGTTCCCAGGTCCGTACGGCAAAAATCCCGGGAGATGGAAGAAGCCATCGCCACGCTGGAGGCCAAGCTTGGACGGCCGGCAAACGATTCCGAGATTGCCCAGTCGATGGGTTTAAATGAAGCTGAATTTTCTAAAACCATGATGAAGATATCGGGTACATCGATCCTTTCGCTCAACGATGTCTGGTACTCGGCAGACGACAGCGACAAGATTTCCATAGGCGACAGCATAGAAAGCCCCATGAGCCTGAACCCCGATGCCGTAATGGAACGCGAGGAAATCAAGCGCGTCATCGTCCAGTCCATACAGGAACTTCCGGAAAAAGAAAAAAAAGTACTGGTTCTGTACTATTACGAAGATCTTACGCTCAAGGAGATAGGCAAGGTTCTCGAGGTAACGGAATCGCGCGTAAGCCAGCTTCATACCAAGGCGATACTCAGGCTCAGGGCGAAGCTTACGAATATGAGAAAAGGAATACTATAAAATGGCGGGTCGCATCGGGCTCGAGGCCGTGCGCGAACTCATGCGCAGGTATCTCGACGAAGATGGGGATAAGCGCTCCATAACCATAGAGGCTTTTTCGATCGAGGATGCGCTTCGAAGCGCGGCGGTACAACTCGATTCCGCGATTTCCCGGCTTGAATACGAAGTCCTTGAAAAAGGAGCCGCCGGATTCGCGGGAGTGGGAAAAAAACCATGGAAAATAGCAGTACACGAATCGTCTACAAAAAAGAAGATCAAAGAGCAGATAAACGAAGCTTTTAGCCTTGATACCGAGGATTTTGAAGAGGTAATCCCTGCGTTCAAGGATAGGGACGGCCAGATATTTGTTCGTCTCGCCACGGAAGGCGCGCTTGTAAAAGTAACCCCGCCTATGGGAAAAGGAAAAAAAGCCCAGGAAAAATCAGTTGCCGGCAAACTTCATGCCCGAGCGGTTCACGACTTCGACGATGCCATGATCAGCGAGATCGTCAAAGACGCCCAGGGAGAATGGATACGGGTCGGTTCGTTTATCGCGAATCCCGCGGCGGACGCGCTTATGACCGTCGATATAGGTTCAGGAGAGATGGACGCGCACGTTATCCTTAGCCCTCCCCAGCCAGGGGGATGCGACTTATCCCGGGAGATCATTCTTGCCTACCTCAGGAACAACAGGATTGTTTTCGGTGTCCTCGAAGAAGTGTTGCAGGATATGGAAAACCTACCACGATACAAAGAAGGCATACTCATCGCCTCGGGGCAGAAACCGCAAAACGGCCTGGATTCTTCTATACAGTTTTTCTTTGAAGTCGACAAGACCAAGCTGCACATCGAGGAAAAGAACGGCAAGGTCGACTATAAGGAATTGCAGTTGGTCCAGAACGTCATGGAGGGGCAACCTCTCGCCAAGAAAATTCCCGCCAAGCAGGGAATTCCAGGCAGAACCGTGACGGGTAAAATGCTCCCGGCGAAGAACGGCAAGGATCTGCCCATGCCGCTCGGAAAGAACATTCGGGTCGGCGACGACGGGCTTACAATGTTTGCCGAGGTTAACGGCGAGGCGACTTTCATCAACAACAAGATAAACGTCGAGACCGTCTATACCATCAACGGAGACATAGACCTCAAGACAGGAAACAAGTTCTTCCTTGGAACGATTATCATTCTCGGCAACGTCGCGGACGGTTTCTCGGTAAAAGCGACGGGCAACATCGAGATAAAAGGCAATGTCGGCAAGGCAGAGATAAGCGCCGAGGGCGATGTCATCGTACATCAGGGAATAACGGGCAAGAGCGCGGGCACGGTGAACGCAGGGAAAAATATTTGGGCCAAGTTTATCGAGAACGCCAACATAAGCGCGGGCGAGAATGTGTTCGTGACCCAGAGCATCATCAATTCCGAGATCGTAGCGGACAAGCGGATTATCTGCTCGGGAGGCAAACATGCCGCCATCATCGGCGGGCGCTACAGGGCCTGCGAGGAAATCAACGCGAAAAGCATCGGCTCGCCAACGGGCGGCACGGAAACAATACTCGAAGTAGGAACCGACCCGAAGAGCAAGGCTAGGCTCGACGAGCTCGACATAAAGCTTAAGCAGCTGGCAAAGCACCTCGACGAGATAGAAAAAAACATCCTTACGCTTACCGAGACAAAGAAACAGAAAAAAACGCTTTCCGAGGACAAGGAAGCGATACTCCAGGATATGGAACACAAGAAGGTGGATGCCCTGGCAGAGGCCCGCAGCCTCAAGATCGAGTACGACGCTATGCTAACTTATCTTAACAATTTAAAGGTTCGGGGCAAGGTGAGCGTTTCGGGGAAAATATTCCCCGGAGTTCGGATTATCATCAAGGATATCCGGGAAGATATAAAAAATGAATATAAAGCCTTAACATTCTATCTGGAAAACATGATGATCAAGACGACGAAATACGAGGAATTCGAGGATGATATCCTCAAGAAGGGTCCTCCAGATGCCCATAAAACCGATTGATCTCCAGACTCTTTTCATGCAAATGGGGCAGGTTAGCCGCCAGCAGGCCATGGAAAAGGATGGAGCCGCTGCCAGGCAAATCCTAGCGGGAACGAACGCCGAGCACAAAGCGATCGAAGATTCGAAATCGGTGCATCTGTCGGAGGAAGACGAAAAAGAATCAACGGACATAAAAAATAATGAAGAAAAAAAATCGGCGTCAGGCGATGCGGGCAGCCGGAAAAAAAACAACAAAGCAGGCGAAGAAAACAAACTTGAAGACGGCAAGGAAATAGTCAAGGATCCGAAATTGGGCGGGCATATAGATATAACGGGGTAAAACGTGAACATAATCGCGGCGACGGCGGCAATTCAAATAGCATTCTGTATCTTTATACTGGCCTGGGTGCGTTCCAGTTTCAAGAAGCATCTTTCCGATGACAAGGTCCTGGAGCGCGTCCGGCGCGAACTTAATTCCCTCATGATAGAAATGGAAAGCTCTGCGGACCGCAACGTAAGCATACTCGAAGACAGGATCGGACAGCTTAAGGCTTTGCTTGTCGAGGCGGACAAAAAACTGTCGCTCCTGGCCCAGGAATCCGGCAAACGCGCGACGGAGACGGCGGTATACAGCCAGTTGGGGCAGAATCGCCCCTCCAGGATGCCTGCAGATCCAGAAATTTTTTATAACATCCAGGTACCCATACCCGCGGTTGAGCCGGTGCCCGCCCGCCCTAAGGAACAGATTCCCTTTGTGCGTCTGGCTAACAAGCCCGTTGACCTGGAGCCGCCGTTTGTCGACAAAGTCCTCGATTTTTACCATAGGGGATTCTCCACGGATATTATCGCGGCTAAAACCGGCGCAACCATGGCGGAAGTGGATATGGTCATCTCCATGGAACAGAACAGGCGACTGGGAAGATCGGCCGAATAAGTGCGCGGCATAGTGGGGATAGATTTCGGGACCACAAATACCCTCTGCGCATGGATGGATGGCGATCAACTAACCGTGATTCCCAACGACAGGGGCGAGCGGATCACGCCTTCCGTCGTTGCTGTTTCAGACTCAGGCGATTTCCTGGTGGGTACGTCAGCGCGGAATCAGGCTTTGGCAAACCCCGGTTCCGCTGTTTTTGGCCTTAAGCGGCTTCTTGGGCAGCGCGAAAACGCCATCATGGGAGGCCAACCCTGGCCGCCCGAGGAATTGGCGTCAAAAATCCTTCACAAAGTTAAAACGGATGCCGAGCATTACCTGGGGTTTGAAATTCGGGAGGCCGTGTTGACGGTACCCGCGCGCTTTTCGGATCCCCAGCGCAGGGCCATCAGGAAGGCTGCCTCGCTGGCCGGGCTCAAGACGGCACGAATCATGAACGAGCCCACCGGTGCGGCGCTTGCCCGGGTCTGGTCCGGCGGTTTTGCCGGGGCTGAGCAGGATGTGCTCGTCTACGATTTTGGAGGCGGTACCTTTGACGTAACCGTACTGCACGTCAAAGACCGTTTCTGCAATGTCCTGGCATCCGAAGGAAACCCCGCCCTGGGTGGCATGGATCTCGATACCCTGGTGTTCGAATGGGCCAAGGCCGCCTTCAAGAAGGAGTTCGGCATAGATGTGCAGGATGACCCCTACCTGAGCAGGCATCTCCTGGATTTATGCGAAAAGGCAAAAGTGGAACTCTCCACCCGTCCGGAAACGGTGCTGGCGATTCCCTTTCTTAAAGTAGCCTCCACAGTGGTCCACCCGGCCATCAAGCTCACCCGGAATACTTTCGAAGGCCTTGTCACTGGTGTGATAGAAAAATCACTTAGTTTGACTTCTTCCGTCCTCGAAGCGGCAGGCGTCACCAGCTCGGGCATCGGCGCTCTGGTGCTCTCCGGGGGCAGCAGCCGTATACCATTGATAGTTCGCCGCCTTGGGGAGCTTGGCTTCCGTAAGCCGGACCCGCGCATAAATCCGGAAGAAATAGTGGTTATGGGAGCCGCCCTCGAGGCGGCCCGTCTTGAAGGCCGTTTGCAGGGCTTTTCGTTTGTGGATGTAAGCTCCCGTACCTATGGGCTGGAAATAGAGGGCGGGGATTTTATCCCTCTTATCAGGAAAAATACGCCGATTCCCGCGCTTGGCCGACGGGAATTCACCACGGTCGAAGATTTTCAAAAATCTGTAGAGCTGCATGTCCTTCAATACGCTGCGGAGGATTTCAAGAGCTCCATCTCCGTAGGACGCTTTCTGCTTCCGGGAATCAGGAGCGCAAAAAAAGGTGTGCCTAGAATTCTTGTCGATTTTAGCATCGACGACAGTGACATTCTCAAGGTCAGGGCGATGGACATCGATACAAAAGTCCGGCAGTCGGTTATTTATTTTGAGGAGTTGCAGGAAAAGACTCCTTTGTTTCAGAGGGTTCTCGTACTCGCTAATAAAGTGCATTGCCTTGCCGATATTATTCGTATGGATGCACCCATGAAACTTGAAGTCGGCGAATTACTCGAAAAAGCCAGGGAATCCGTCAGGAACAGGGACGATGCCGGCGCGGAACAAATTTGTGCGCTATTAACCGGCATGCTTTCAGAACTTTCCACGCGAGCGGGAATGGATGCGATCGCATGAGCGCCGAAACCCTTTATACGATGCTCGGGCTCGACATCCATGCGCCGTCGGAAGAAATAAAACGGGCGTACAGGAATCTATCCGTAAAGTTCCATCCCGATACCTCGGGGAACCCGGCAACGGCACGGCGTTTTGCCAGGGTCGTAAAAGCATATAAAATATTAACGGCCATGCCCTTGCCCGTCTCCGGGGAGCCCACAAGGAGGAAAGCAAACTCCGTCAGCGCGATGGGTGATTCACAGGATCTTTTCGCGCTTGGAACCTTGCTCGCAAGCGGAGCGGAAAGCGAGAATCGCGTTCGTGCTGCCAAACTTTTGGGCTTGTCCGGTAAACGCTCCGCGTGGGTATTCCTGCGGAAAGGAATTTTCGATTCCAGCGAAAACGTCGTATGCGCATGCCTCAAGGCTATTTCAGTGCTTGGCATCGTACAGGGTGGCGGGGAAATCGCCAATGTCTATTCCCGGGGCAGCGAGTCAATACGGGAGAGCGTTCTGAATATTGCAGCGGCCTCGGAAGCCGAAATATTCATTCCCGCCCTGCGATTGGCGCTGAGCGAAGAAAACGTCGCGCGCCGCGCCTCCGCTAAAAAGATTCTTGAGTCCATGTCCTCTGGTTTATAGCAGTGCGGTGTTTAAAAGCCAGATGCCCCTAATCGGGTTTTTCTTCCTGGTGGTCGATCCCGTATTCCTGTAATTTTTGGTAGAGGGTTTTTCTTCCTATACCCAGGCTCTGAGCGGTACGGCTTTTATTGCCTGCGTAGTTCGCCAAGGTTTCTATGATGACCGCTTTTTCCATGTCGGCCAGGGAAGAACCCATGGGGATGCGCAAGACCGTCTTGTCGTCGGCGTTCCTAATTCCCGGGGGCAGGTCATCCATGCCGATAACGGGACCTGCCGCCATTACTACGGCGCTTTCCATTGAGTTTCGAAGCTCGCGAATATTACCCGGCCATTCATAGGCGTATAGCGAAGCCCTGGCTTTTGGATCGAAGCCTTCTATTTTTTTCTTGTTTTCAGCGGCGAATTCCTGCAAAAAAGCGTTTGCTAATATTGGGATGTCATCTTTACGCTCCCGGAGCGAAGGCACGTGTATATTGACTACGTTAAGCCTGTAATACAGATCCTCGCGGAAATTGCCTTTCAGGATTTCTTCCTTAAGATCCTTGTTGGTTGCGGCGATTATGCGAACGTCGGATTCAAGCGTTTGTTCGCCCCCTACGCGCTCGAATTTCTTGTCCTGCAGGACTCGTAATATTTTTATCTGCACGTTCTGGTTAATCTCGCCGATTTCGTCAAGGAAAAGCGTGCCTTCATGGGCCATTTCGAACCTTCCCTTTTTTCTGGCCTGGGCACCGGTAAAAGAACCTTTTTCGTGGCCGAACAGCTCGCTTTCCAGCAGGGATTCCGCAAGGGCGGCGCAGTGCACTTTGATGAAGGGCTTGTCCGTGCGGCTGGACAGGTTATGTATGGCATCGGCGACGAGCTCCTTGCCTACGCCGCTTTCTCCGGTGATAAGCACACTTGCCTTTGTGGGGGCGACTTTTTTTATCAGCGAAAAAATGCTCTGCACGGCCGGGCTTTTCCCGATGATAGTCGATATCCTGCGGCTTTTTTCTATTTCCTGCTGGAGCTCGAAGTTTCTCCTGGATAGTTCGCGACGCTCCAGTGCCCGCTTTACCAAAAGGGACAGGTGGTCCAGGTTAACCGGTTTTGTAATAAAATCATATGCTCCGTTCCTTATCGCCACGACGGCGTCCTCGACCGTCCCGTGACCCGTCAATATGATGACCGGGAGTCCAGGATCCCGTTTTGACATCTCCTTGAGCACGTCAAGCCCGGAGTATTTCGGCATCTTCAGGTCTGAAAGGAGAAGGTCGATATCCTGCCCGTCAAGTCTTGCCAGTGCTTCTTCGCCGTCAGCGGCGGTAAAGACTTCATAACCTTCCATTTTAAGGAAATCGGCGAGACCTTCCCGTATGTTTTTTTCGTCGTCCGCGATAAGTATGCTGAATTTCATGGTATTCTTCTTTCGTGGGCAATAGGTCCGCTAAGCATCTTCCTGTCCGTTTGGGGGATCGGAAGGGAAATGGTAAAGGTCGTGCCCTGGTTGACCCGCGAGTTTACGCTGATGTCCCCGCCGTGTTCCTTTATAATCTTGTAAGTCAGTGTAAGACCAAGCCCCGTCCCGTTTTGTTTCGTCGTAAAATACGGCTCGAAAATCTTTCCCAAATGCTCTTCGGAAATCCCCGAGCCAGTGTCGCCTACCTGAATATGTACCTCGCCATTGCTCCCGTTTGCGGAGATGCTCATGGTTCCTCCCTTAGGGGTTGCGGCCTCTGCATTCTGTATCAAGTTGAGTATGGCTTGTTTCAGGAGGCGCTTGTCGAAAGGGATAAGAGGTATCGTTTCGCTTGCATGGACATGGAGCGAAATACCCGCGTTTTCGATTTCAGCCCGCATCAAATCGGCTAGTTCCATTATAAGCCCGTTGATATCGCCGTTGATGGGCATGATTTCCATGGGGCGAACGGCAAAAAGGAAATCGAGGACTATCCTGTTAAGTCTGTCGATTTCCTCATCCACGATTCCAAGGTATTTGTCCAGCTGCGGGTCTGCGTTGCGCTTGAGCAGTTTTTTCATGAGCTGAACGTGGATGCTGATGGCTCCAAGGGGGTTCTTTATTTCGTGGGCGACGCCGGCTGCAAGTGTCGTAAGGGAAGCCAGGTTTTCTGCCCTGCGCAAGCGGACATCCCTCTTGCGTTTTTCCGTCGTATCCTCTATATGAATCAGCGTTCCCGTTATTTTTTTTTCCTTGACCAGCGGCGTAACGCTGAGCGCTAATATCCTTACTCCCTGCTTGGCGTCAAGCGTAAACTCCCTGTCCAGGATTGTTTCTTCGCCTTCCAGGGTTTGCCTGAAAAAACCGGAGATCTCATCGTCCCTCACATTATGCCAAAGGGGGGTGTCGAAAAGTTCCTGAGCGAGAAGCGGTATCAAACGCTCGGCGGATTTATTTACGAGTATCGGAATGTTTCCTACGTCGCACACGATGATGCCGTCCAGCATTGAGTCGAGCACTGTTTCAAGCCTTCCGTTTTCATCATTCAGCAGGCGGAGCAATCCTTGTATCGACTCTTCGTCCATTCGGGAAACTTTGTCCAGCGCCCGCTGGAGGAATTTTCTCATAGCCTGGTTTCCAGCATGTTTTCGAGTAAGCGCTCGGACAGGGCGACGGGGTTGATATTAAAGGAATTATAACGCAGCAGGGCATCCCTTGAGTGCGCCGCGAAATTTTCGGCAAGTCGAAGGCTCTGGTTATTCGCGCCGGACTCCCTGAGCAGATCGCTTATGGCAGAACTGCAGCCTTCAAGAAAGCCGGGGAAGGTCCAGGCCATGGCTTCGTTCGATCCGCCAAAAGAGGAAGTTTCGGAGCATATCCAGAGCAGGGTCGACTTTGCGTCGCGTTGTGCCTTCGCAGCCAGCGTCTTGAGCGCAGGATCGAGCTCCGTCGCGCTTTTTTCACCCAAAACCAGAAGCAATCCAGCTATGAATTGCTCGCCGTAAACCTTCATGCCCGAAGCGCCGCTCTTTCTGTAACTGGTAAAAAATTCAACGAGGGTCCGGTATTCGGAATCGTCGCTGCGGAAAATCCTTTCCAGGACTTGCCTGCTGGATCCGGCCGTACGAACTAGGAAGGGGTACACGCGAACGCGAGAGAGAATGGTGGGTATCAAAGCCTTTCTGCGCGTGGTCGTAAGTATGAATGTACTTTGGGCAGGTGGCTCTTCCAGGATCTTGAGCAACGCGTTTCGCGACGAGTCGAGCATCCTGTCCGCATGCTCGATTATTATTGTTTTGCGTTTTGACCACGGTGCCAACCTGGCGTGATATTCCATTGCCCGCACCTGAAATACCGGCGTAGAGGAAGGTACCAGGTCATAGAGCTTGTCGCAGGCAGGCAGAAGTTTTTTTGCCTCGGTTGCGGCTTCCGGATCGGAGCAGCTTTCCCGCAGGCAGGCGTCGATGCCTTCCAGCAACATCCGCACCAAAGGAAGGGCCTTGTTCAGCTTCGACTCTTCCCCTTCGTAAAGCTCCGCGTCGAATCTGCGCGTCAGTTTCCGCACTGCCCGGATAAAAAAATAGCGGGATGGCAGGCCAGGAGCGCGTTCCAGCATGTTCTGCGCGATGAAAAGTTCCTCCCGGGTCTCTTTTGATCCGAGTATCATGAGGTCTTGATGCGCCAGCAGGCGGTGACGCGAACATTGAGGGCATGCGCAGTTCCATAGGCCTTTTTTCTCGCAGGAATTTACCCTGGCCAATTCTAGGGCGCAGGTGAGTTTTGCCGAGAGTTCCGGTCCTTCGAATAGAATGGATCCTGGAAGGCTGTCGTTGGCAAAATCGCGCTTGAGCCGCTCAACTGCTTCTTCCTGCCCCAGTATGTTTTCGAACATCGCTTATACTCCAATCGAGGGCAACTGCCTGGCAATCAAGGGAAGAAGTATTCTGGCAAAAAGGCTGCCTTCAAACGTGGCCGAAAGATCGAATACAGGCTGAAGTTTCAGGGCTATCAACACGAGAGAGGAAAGCATTATCCCTTCGGCGAGACCCAGAAAAAGACCCAATATCCTGTCTATGGATTGAATGTTGAGGCCTTCCACGATCGTGGCAATGGATGCATGCAGCAGTTTCATCACGAGAAATACGACAAGCGCTACGACAATGAAACCCGCTATGGGCGCGAATTCACCGAGTTGGACGAGATTCGAAAGCAGGGAGCCGACGACGCGGTAAAAAATTATGGCGAGCAGGACCGATACAAGGATTGAAGCCTTGGTCATCAGCTCGTAAACTATGCCCTTAAAGAAGCAGCGGAGGGCAAGGAGCGCAAGCACAATGCAAAAAATTATATCAAGGAGGTTCATGATCTCTTGACCTCTGCTTGTCCAAGTATGATGGCAGCGATGTTCTCCGCCCCTCCGGACGGGAGCACCGTACCGCCGGCAAGACCCATGTCTTTGCGCAGCTTTTGGTTGTTTGCGAGTTTTAACAGGGCGGCAAGTATCGCTTTGGAACTTGCCTGTTCCCCCACAAAAGAGAATGCTGCCCCGGCCGCCTCAAGAATACCGGCGTTTTCGACCTGGTCGCCGCGCGTTCCCGTCCCGCATAATGGAACGAGTATCATAGGCTTGCCCAGAGCCGCGCTTTCAAAAACGGTCCCCGCTCCGGAGCGGCCCATGATGATGTCGGCGGCCGCCATCACGTGCGGGAGCTCCGCGTGCAGGTACTGGAAGCCATTGTACCAGTCGTCGGATTCCCGGCAAGGCGAACTCCCCGCTCCCGTCTGGTGTGCTATAAATACTTTACCAAGCAGTTCCGGGAGCATCGCTGCCACCAGTTCGTTTATCTGGGAGGCTCCCTGGCTGCCGCCCAATACGAGGACCAGGGGTTTGCTGTCGGCACAGCCGAGGAATTTCCGGCCAATTTCGGCGTTTCCCTCGAGCATCGCCTGTCGCACGGGGTTCCCGGTAAGGATGGCCTTGCTTTTTTGCGATTTAGGCAAAAAACCAAGAGTTTCCCGCCAGCTTATGAATATTTTCGCCGCATGCCTTGAGTTCAGCCTTGTTGCCAGGCCAGGGGATACGTCCGATTCATGGGTAAACACGGGAATGCCCAATGTTGCCGCCGCCATGCATGGAGGAACGCTTACGTAGCCGCCTTTTGAAAAAACGAGCAGCGGCCGCGATTTTGCGAGGATGGCCAGGGAAGCGCAATATCCCGCGAAAATCTTGAAAATATCGAGAAAATTCCTTATGGTAAGGGATCTTCTGAACTTTCCCGATGGTATTGCCAGGAATTCGATGCCGGCCTTTACGACCGCCTGTCTTTCCAGTTCCTTTCCCGAGCCAATCCACAAAATTTTGCCGTCCCACCGCTTGCGTAATAATTCTATAACGGCAAGGCCGGGATAGACATGCCCACCCGTGCCTCCGCCGGTAAATACGATGCATTTCTCGGCAGTCTTCATTGAGATTCCAGAAGCCTGGAGAATGCCGCCAGTACGGGATCCGCCGGACCTCCTTCGGCAAGTACTCTTTTGGTTAGCAGCTTGCCGAGCTGGACGCCTTCCTGGTCGAACGAGTTGAGGTTCCACGCAAAACCCTGGAACATTACTTTATTCTCGTAGTGCGCCAGAAGGGCTCCAAGCGCAGCGGGATCCAATCGCCTGCCAAAGAGGAGCGACGACGGCCGTTGGCCGGAAAAAGCCTTGTTTGGATCCTTGTCCGGGTGACCCAGCGCAAAGGCTGCGATTTGCGCCACAAGGTTTGCGTTAAGTTTTTTTCTGCCCGTGGAACCTTCAAATACGGGATCGTACGAGCTCTGGTTTTCTCCAAAGCCAATGAATTGAATGGGTATAGTGTCGCTGCCTTGATGCAGAAGCTGGTAGAATGAATGCTGGCCGTTCGTGCCCGGTTCTCCGAAAATCACCGGCCCCGTTGGAATCGCGCATGGCTTCCCGTCGCGGTCGGCAACCTTTCCGTTGGATTCCATGTCCAGCTGCTGCAGATGCGCGGGGAAGCGGCTCAATGCCTGAGTATAGGGTAAAACCGCGCTTGCCGGCCTTCCATAAACGCAACGCTCGACAAGACCGAGCATGGCATCCATCATCGCGGCGTTTTTGTTGATGTCTTTGTTAAAAGCCAGGATATCCGCCTCGGCGGCACCCTTCAGCAGGCTTGCGAAAGTATCGGGACCAAGACTTACCGAGAGGATGACGCCTCCTACCGCGCTCGTGGCGCTATAGCGGCCGCCGATGAAATCGTCGATATAGAACGAGTCGAGGTAGCGAGGATTATGCGCAAGCGGGCTGGTTTCGCTGGTTACTGCAACCATGTGACCATCGGCTTTGACGCCGGCCGTGCGCTCGATGATGGTTCGCACCAGCATCTCGTTGGCAAGCGTTTCCTGGGTCGTACCGCTTTTGGATACCAGCACGAACAGCGTGGTTTCCGGATCGATTCCCGCAAGGATGGCATTGGCGTCATCGGGATCGACATTGCTGATAAAGCTTGCTTTCAGCTGAAGGAGACCCCGTTCCCGTGCCCATTGCTCCAGCGCGAGATACAGAGCCCTGGGGCCAAGATCCGATCCGCCGATGCCTATCTGCACGACATGCTTGAACCGCAAACCCGTCGATCCACGGATGGCTCCCGAGCGTATGGCTTCCGCGAAAGCGTAAAATCGCTTCGCTTCATCCGCGTAAAAGCTCGAGTAGTCCTTTCCGCCTACGAGTACGGGACCGGTAGGCGTTCCCCGCAAGGCATGATGGAGCACCAGGCGGTTTTCCCCGATATTCATGACTTCCCCTCCGGCGAGCTCCCGGAATTGCTCTATAAGCTCCAGCTCCTCGGCAGCCTTGCCGAGCAACAGTATTGTTTCGTCGCTTATATCCATCG
>JANNSO010000010.1:0-19443 GCA_031402655.1 Spirochaetota bacterium
TTCATGGTTCTGCTCCTGCTCCAGGGGGTTGTGGGGAATGCGCAGCGCGACACTCGTGGATTCATCGGGAACGCTTGTGATAATTACTTCCGCGCGGGGTCCGTAATAAAGGGTAAGCCGCTGGTACACGTTTCGTATTCCCACGCTGGGCTTTGCGCTGCCGCCCCTCATTATGTCGTACATCTCCTGAACCCGGCTCGGGCTTATGCCATAGCCTGAGTTTATCACTTCAAACTCCAGGAAATCGCCGTCCAGCCTTCCGCTTATCAATATGTGGCCGCTTTCTTCCCCTACGCCGTGATAGATGGCGTTTTCCACTATCGGCTGAAGTATGAGCTTCATCACCTTCAGCTGTAAAATCGATGGTTCCACATCGATTTTGTAGGTGAATTTATCGACGTAGCGGATGCTCTGGATCGTAAGGTAATTATGCACGTGCGCTATCTCGTCCTCCACGGTAATAAAAGTTTCACCTTTGGAGATACTGATGCGGAAAAACCTGGCGAGCGATACCACGGTGGTTACCACGTCCGAATTCCGGCCATGCTCCGCCAGCCATACGATGGAATCGAGGGTATTATAAAGGAAATGCGGGTTGATCTGGTTCTGCAGCGCCAGCAGCTCGCTCTTGCGCTTCTCCCGCTGCTGGGCCACGAGGTTGGACATCAGGTCCCCTATCTTGGTTACCATGCTGTTGAACGAGTGCGACAGGGCGACGATCTCCTGCTGCCCGTGAACCTCCAGCGGGGCGGACAGGTCGCCGAGCTCGACTTTCTGCATGGCGCGCTTGAGCTGCCCGATGGGACGCGAAACCTGCATAGAAATAAGCCCGGCCACAAACCCGCTGACCGCTACCGAAACCACGAGCATAATCAATAAAAAAGCGCCGAATCGCTGAACTGCCGCGCGCCTTTGGTCCACGTCGTTGACGGTAACGATTCGCCAGCGCGTCTGGCCGAGCGTGTTTACGTTTAAATAGGCCTCGGACCTTCCCAGAGACGCAGTGCGGCCTCCCATGAACATTTGGGCCGCAATCGGGTAACTCAAGAGCGTCATCGCACCGGGCGCGGATTCGGAGGTATACAGGAGCACGCCGTTTTCGTCCAATATCAGGATATGACCGGCCGCCCCGAGGTTCGAGGCGCGCGCGAGATCCACGATAGCGCTGCGCTTTAATTCGATAAGCAGCACTCCTTCGAACACATTCTCGTTGCGCGTGTATTCTATCGCCTTCGCCACTGCGATAATTTCTTCATCTTTAGTCTCCGACAGACTCTTGCCGACACCCGCGCTGAAATGAAAAATCTCGGGAATCTTCAGCGCCGCCTCGAACCAGGGCATGGCCCGCACGCCAAGGGAGCGGCTGTACTCCACCGTGGGACCGGCAATTACGTTGCCCTCAAGATCGAATAAAAAAACCGCGGCCATATCGCGCTTCAACTCGACGTTCATCGCATAGAGTTCGGACATCGCGCCGGCATCGCGCGCGGCGTCGAGCGTGTACGACGCGAATTGGATATAATTGGCCGTTTCGATGACGCTGTTGATGTAACTCTCGAAATTCCTGACTATCTGCTTGTTGATTTCCCGGGATTGCGCAGCCACCTGCTCATCCAGGGCTTTTGAAAATACCGCAAGAGAAGCGAAGCTGGCCATCAAAAGAACACCCGAGACGATAGCCATGGTGGCGAAAAAAATATTGAAGCCTATGGGAATCGAGGCCTTACGCATGGTCTTCCCGATACTTCTTGGGAGGTACGCCGGTGAATTTCTTGAAGCTGTGGCTAAAATAATACACGTCCCTGTAACCGCAGCGCAGCGCCACCTCAACTATCAGCTCCCCCGTGGTTGAGAGAAGCTCGATGGCCTTTTGCATCCGCACCTGGGTAACGGACTTTACAAAGGAGCTGCCCTTGTACTTCTTGAAAAGCTGCGTCAGGTAGGACGCGCTTACGCCCAGGCTTTCGCATACCGTGTCCATGGTAAGCTCGGGGTTGGAGTAATTTTTTATAACATAATTCTCCGCGCGCTCGAGGAGCCGCTCTGCGTTTTTCATTCTGGAGGCTTCGCCGCGCTCGTGTATCCTGGCGACTATTGCGGAGCACCAGGAAAAGAGCTGGCCGAAATCGCGTAGCTTCATCATGGTGTCGAGAATGCCGCCGCCTGCGAGCTCGTTTAGGTCCATGTTGACGGAAGCTGCGTGGCGGGCGAGTATTCCGACGATGCTGATGGCATAGACTCCGGCATCGGCGGGACCCCATCGCGAAGAAGAGACCTGTGCACTCAGCTCGGCAAAATAATTTATTATGGCGGACGAGTCGCCGAAGCGCAGGACATGCTCCAGGTTCCTGCCGTCGCTTTCCTGAAAGCGCGGGGGGGAACCTGTATGCACCTCGGTCTGGTCGAAATAGGCGATGCGCGCCAGGCCGCCGAACCTGCCCAGCGACAGCGCCTTGCACGCCTGGTCATAGGCCGTGCCCAGGAGCCTGAAGCCTTGGTGCAGCGCGCTTACGCCGATACTGATTCGCACGGAAAGGAACTGCTCGCTCGTCTGCACCATGCGGTTGCACAATTCATCGAGCTGCCTGTCAAAGCCGAGTTTTTTTTCCTTTATTATGTAGACGAGGCCTTCGTTGAACATAAAGTGGTAATGGTCCAGCTCATCGAGACGCAAGAGGCCGCTCAGGCGGTCCCGCACGGAAAGCCGCAGCTGTTCATGCTCGATGAGGCTCCAGCTTTCGGGGTTCCTCTCCACCATGACGAACAGAAGGAGATAGCGTCCTTCGTCCAGGCTGATGCCGTTTTGACGCAGCTGCTCAAGGTCTCGCGATGCACCCTGGGAACCCGACGCCAAAAACGATACGAAGCAATTCTCGATGACCAGCGGAATGCTTTTTTCGTAGCGAAGCCTCATCTGCTCCCGGTTGTAATGCTCCCGATATTCGTCGTCCAGCTCGATCTTCAGGGTGTGCAGGAAGGTGGAGATATCTTCCTGGGTAAGCGGTTTGGTCAGGTAACTGCATGCATTGAGAGCAATCGCCTCGCGCGCATAGTCGAACTCGTCATAGCCCGTGATAAAGCCTATTTTAACTGCGGGGTGTTCCCGCCTGATCATGGCCGCCAGCTCAAGCCCGTTGATAAACGGCATCTTGATATCGGTTAAGACTACATCCGGCTCGAGTTTCTCTATAAGCTCAAGGGCATCGTAACCGTTACCGGCCGTCGCCACCACCACAAAGCCGCTTTCCTCCGATATCTTGGAAGAAATACGGCCGCGCACCTCGTCTTCATCGTCTACGAGGATTATTTTATAAAGCTGAGCCACGATACCTCCAGGGCGATAAAAATTATATCATGCTTACCGGTACCCGGACAGTCCCGATTTTTTTCCGCCAGGCACCCTGACAGAAGGCGTCGTTCCGGGTTATTGTTCCTGATACTGGAAAGAGGAAAAACCATGGCATATTCCGCAGCGGAATCACGATACTCAAAGATGAACTACCGAAGATGCGGCAGGAGCGGGCTTAAGCTTCCGGAACTATCCCTGGGCCTGTGGCACAATTTTGGCGGATCCGACGCCAGCGAAACCGGCGAGCGGATACTCCTCCACGCTTTTGACCGCGGCATTACCCATTTCGACCTTGCCAATAATTACGGCCCTCCGCCTGGTTCGGCGGAATCGATGCTAGGCGCGGTGCTTGAACGCCAGCTGAAGCCATACCGCGATGAGCTCATCATCTCCACAAAAGCCGGCTATACCATGTGGGACGGCCCCTACGGTGACTGGGGCAGCAAGAAATACCTCGTGTCCAGCTGCGAGCAGAGCCTGAAGCGCATGAAACTCGATTACGTGGATATTTTCTATCACCACCGCTTCGACCCAGACACCCCGCTCGAGGAGACTATGGGTGCGCTTGACCTTCTGGTGAGATCGGGCAAGGCTCTGTACGCCGGAATCTCCAACTACAGGCCCGAAGAGGCTGGCCGTGCCATAACAATATTGCGGAGGCTGGGGACTCCCTGCATTATCCATCAGGCTCGCTATTCCATGCTGGACCGCTGGGTCGAAGGAGGTTTGCTGGACCTTCTGGAAAAGGAAGGCGTCGGCGCGATTTTCTTTTCGCCATTGGCTCAGGGACTTCTGACCGAAAAATACCTGTCGGGCACCATCCCGCAGGGATCCCGGGCCTCCCGCGGCATATTTCTTAAGCCCGAGCGTTTGAGCGAGGCCATGCTGACTAAGCTCAGGGCTCTGAATGCCGTCGCCCGGGTACGTGGCGAAAGCCTGGCGCAATTGGCCGTAAAATGGCTGCTCCGCAATAAGAATACAAGCTCGGTTCTGGTGGGTGCGAGCTCCATTGCGCAGCTCGACGAGAACCTGCTTGCGCTGCAGGGGACGCCCATCGCCGAAGACCAACTGCAAGCCATCGAGGGTATACTTACGCTGCCCGAGTGAGGCGGGCATCGCAAAAAATTTGACAATCCTCCATATAAGCCCTATGTTTTACTGAGGGTAGCAGGCAAACCCTATCCTTGAGGGAGGACTCCATGGCCGTTATTTGTGTCGCACGGGAAATGGCAGCGTTAGGGGATGAAACGGTACGTGAATTAAGCAAGGCAACGGGATACCGTCCTATCGACAAGGAATTCCTTGAGAATCGCATGACCGAAATGGGGATGAAACCCGAAACCAGGCTTAAATACGACGAAAAAAAGCCAGGGTTCTGGGCATCGCTTTCCCAGGACAGGGATGATTACATGCATTTCCTGGCAAGCGTAATCTATGAAGAAATTGCCAAGGGAGACTGCATTATCAGTGGCCGCGGCGCATTTGCCCTGCTCGACGGAGTTCCGGGCGTCCTTGCGATTAAACTGGTAGCGCCTATGATGGTGCGCATCGATAGAATCCGCGAGCAGTTTTTATGCGACGAGCGCCATGCCACTGCGCTGATAAAGCAGAGCGATCATGACAGAAAAGGCTTTCATGATTATTTCTTCAACGTAAACTGGTGCGACCCGTCAAATTATCACCTGATAATCAATACCGGCAAACAGGACCCTAAATCGATAGCCGACCTCGTGGAAAAGCTCTGTCTTTTGACAATCACAAAAGAGGTGGAAAAAGCGCATAACGATAGAATCGCCCAGCTGCTGCTGGCTCGAAAAGTGCTTACCGCGATTCTATACACAAACCATCTTTCTTTGCATTTTCTCGAAGCAGACGCAGCCAACGGCATCGTTTCCCTGCACGGCGTGGCTAACACGCAAGAGACAATAGAAGCCGCGACCGCAGCCGCGGCTAAGGTATCCGGGGTTATAAAAGTGGTAAACTCGATACAAATCGTCCAAGAATTCGCCGTGATGCCGTAAAAGAGGGCAAAAGAAAAATCGCGGATGAATTTTTTATTGAGATTTTGAGGTGGGTGCCTGTCGCTGATGCCACACCCGGCGCTTATCGCTTGGGCTGTGTCATCTGCGCCACCCCACACAGATACCCGGTTTAATAAAAGCAAGCGCCTGATAATATCGTTGTGCGCGATTTTTTAGGCATCAGCTTTCGACTGGCGGGGAAGAGATGAGCTTCAAAGAAAAATCGCGGATGAATTTTTTATTGAGATTTTGAGGTGGGGGCCTGTCGTTGATGCCACACCCGACGCTTATCGCTTGGGCTGTGTCATGGAAACATATATCGAATGCGGGATACGATTTTCCTTGTACCTGTCATAGTATTTTTGTACCTTGAATAGATGAACGATATATTGACAGTACGAAGTTTGACGAAGACTTACGGGTCGGTGCAGGCCGTAAAGGGAATAGACCTTGAGATCGGCGAAGGAACTTGTTTCGGCCTTCTTGGACCCAACGGTGCCGGAAAGACCACCACCATAGAAATGATGGAAGGAATCACCGCTCCGACTTCGGGTGAAGTTTTATTCAGGGGAAAGCCGCTGGACAGGACTTTCAAGCAAAAAGTAGGCATCCAGTTCCAAAGCACGGCCCTGCCCGAATATATAACCGTTAAGGAAACGCTGGATCTTTTTTCGGCGTTTTATCCGCGCCCGCGGCCCTTAAAGGAAGTAATAGAGCTGTGCTCGCTCGAGGACATCCTCGCTCGCGACAACCGCAAGCTCTCAGGCGGGCAAAGGCAGAGGATGCTTCTCGCCCTTGCCATAATACCCAAACCGGAAATTGTTTTTCTGGACGAACCTACTACGGGTCTCGACCCGCAGGCCCGACGCAATTTCTGGGATCTTATTCGCCTCATCAAGGCGGAATCCACCACGGTGGTGCTTACCACGCATTACATGGACGAAGCCCAGATACTTTGCGACAGGATTGCCATCATGGATCAAGGCAAGATTCTGGAGATTGATACTCCGGACGTGCTGCTCGACAAGCATTTCCAGGGGGTACTGATTACCATTCCCTGCAGGGAATGCAAACCGGGACAGGACGGAATCCCCGCCAGCGCGGAAATCTGCGGAGACAGGCTGGAACTGCAAACCAGCAACCTGGACACGAGCATCAAGGAACTTCTGGACGCTAAAATAAGCCTCGAAGGGCTTTCCATACATAAGCCCAATCTGGAAGACCTGTTTATAAAGCTCACCGGCTCCTCGCTCCGGACCTAAGACCGTAAAAGGAATATATATGTTGTTACGACAGTTTTTAGCAATGTTCAAAGCGCGCACCATGGAATTCGTACGGGATAAAGGCTCGTTTTATTGGAGCCTTATATTGCCGGTCTTTCTTGTTTTTGGTTTTGCCTTCGCATTCTCGGGGTCCGGTTCCCCGATGTTCAAGGCTGGAGTCATAGGCCAGGCCGACAAGTCCCTTGCCTTCATGGAAACAAAGCAAATCCAGTTTATTCCATATGTACGGGGACCTGCGGAAAGGCAAACTCCGGAAGACCTTCTGGCAAGGCATCAGATCGACATGATTATCGACTTCAGCGATGCATCGGTCACCTTCAATTCCCTTTCGGATAAAAGCATGCTTTTGAAGCAGCTTTTTTCCGTGCACGGTCAGTCTTTCGCGCTCAAGACGGTAAGCGGAAAAGCCGTTCGCTACGTGGACTGGTTCGTGCCAGGCATCATCGGGATGAACATAATGTTCAGCTGCCTGATGGGCGTGGGCTTCGTAATAGTGCGCTACCGGAAGAACGGCGTCCTCAAGCGGCTCAAGGCTACGCCGATCGGCGCGTTAAACTTCATCGGGGCGCAGGCTGCCAGCCGCCTCAGTATAGTTTTATTCACCTCGGTTTTCGTCTATGCCGGCACCAACTTCTTCCTGCGATTCCTCATGCTGGGCAGCTACCTGAATCTTTTGCTGCTCATGGTACTCGGCAGCCTGTGCATGATATCGCTTGGCCTCGTATTTGCCGCCCGCATTCGAAACGAGGAATTGGCCGGCGGTCTCTTTAACATTGTCACGTTCCCGATGCTGGCGTTCTCCGGCGTATTTTTTTCGCTGGAAGGCAGCCCGCCCATCCTGCGCACGATAGGAAACGCCTTTCCGCTTACCCATTTCATAACGGCAGCCCGCAAGATAATGCTTGAAGGAGCGGGCCTGCAGGCGATAGCTCCGGAACTCTTGATTCTTGGCGTATTAACCGCCGTATTTTTGATTACTGCATCGCTCTTGTTCAGATGGGAATAAGCGGAGCCCTTAGCCCAGGAAAAACCGGTCCAAGGCGAGGGCAGCGCCGCCAAGGGCGGGAAGATCCGGGTCGAGGGCCGATCGTCTGATCTCGCAGGGGCGTTCGTTCGACACCACGCGCCTGGCTATTTCCTCGAAAAGAAGGCCGTTTAAAAACGGAGCCCCGTACAGCGTTACTACCGAAGGGTCGCAGACTTCGATCGCATTGCCGATTGCCCGGGCGAATCGCTGCGCAAGCACGGCAAAGGCCGGTGGATCGTCCATCTCCAGGGCGGAGCACATGTCTTCGATACTTGCGCTTTTGATTCCCCGCGCTTCAAGAATGTGGCCCAGCGCCCGTGCCGACACAAGGGACTCGAGGCAGCCTTTTCTTCCGCAATACGAGCAGACGGGACCGTCGTTTTCCACAAGCGTATGACCTAGTTCTCCGCTTCTAAAATGCGCGCCCGGCCAGGGGGAACCGCCCACTGCCCATGCTGCGCCGACACCGGGGCCGTATTTTACGAACAGCAGTCCTGGCGGTGGCGACAGTTTCGCATCCGTCAAGAGCAATTCTGCTAGTGCGAGCGCCCGAACGTTGTTGTCTACCGCCACCGGTATGCCCAAGGCGCTCTGGAGACTCTCCCGTAATGCCAGGGAACCGGACCATAGGCGCGGCTCGCGCAGGGAAACCCCGGATTCGGAGTCTACCCTGCCCGTCACTATGAATCCCGCGCCGATAATCCTTGATTTATCGGCAATTGGAGCCAGTTCGGCCATTGCATCGGCCAGCTGAGCAACAAGGATTTTGACTACCGCCTGACCTTCAAGCCCGGGCGCGGCGGGAGAGGGCAGATTCCTTACCGCCAGTACCGAACCGGCAAGATCGGTAAGCACTATCTGAAGTCGTTCAAAATCAAGGGCGACACCCAGTACTGCTCCGGCTTCCGCCCTGATATTCATGTATATTTTACGCCTGCCTACTTTACCCGCAGCCTCCGATAAGCCGCCCTCGGCCACCAGCCCTTCGGCCATCAGCTCGTTGACAAGATAGGTGACCGAGGCCCTGGTAAGGCGGAGCATCCTGGCTAGATCGTTGCGCGCTATGCCGCCGTGCCGATGTATGAGCCTGAGTATTCCGGTAAGGTTGCGTTTACGCAGATCAGGGGAGCTGAGCCCTCGCGGGATCATGACTCGTCCACCGCCGGTATCACTTCAATATTGACTCCCCGTATGCCAGGCACGACGCCCTGGTCCACCAGCACACGGCGTTCCGGATGCGCGAGTATCCACTTGTTGCGCTTCCGGAGCAGCGGATCGCCGGCCGGCCGCTTTCCATCCTCAAAATCTTCATTGGTACCGCGAGGCAGGATTATGGCAGCACGAAATCCTCCTGTCCGGGCACGGCAGGGTGCCAGGTGCAAGGTGCCGGAATATAATTCCACGGCGCAGCCTTTTCTTATTAGAAAAGCCTGGGCTTTGGAGGATTCATAGCCCGGTCCCGATGAGTCGCGGTAAATATTGGAACGTAGCCCCAGAAGCAGCACGAGGTCATCGCCGGCCACGAGAATTTCGCTGGCACGGTGGTATTCCATGCCGTTCATGCGGGAATTCCTGCCCGTACAGTAGCCTATTTGCGCAGCTCCACCCCCGTACACATTCGCAAGCAGCACTATCCCGGCGGGACAGGCTTCCAGGGGAGGACAGGAGGGAACATAGGAGACTCCCTCATCCGGAATAGGCGCGCTTTGTTCCAAAGCCTCGACCATTCCCGCCCATTGTCCGGGATAGGAACATCCATAAGGTTGAAATTCATTCTCTTCACTGTCGAAAATAGCTAAGCCGGGATTCGCCCGGCGCAAGGCAGCAAGCAACATTGTTTCCTCCGCGCTGGCCATCATATATGACGGTCCGGGTTCAGACTAGCACGAGATTTTAAAAAAAGCAAATTAGTTAAAAGATTTAACAAATATCATGCGAAACCACTTGCACGAAATGGCGATCATGGTATATTGGTTAAAGGCTTTAACTAAGAAGGAGCTTTCATGACTCTAAAAGAAGGAAAATTATTCGATGCCCGGGAAAGCAAGGCCGTGCTTCGTGAGGTATTCAATCAGGGGAACTCAAATCTCGACTTATTGTCCCTCTCAGAGCTGGAAATCGTCGATTCACGTATCGCAAGCCTCTGCCATAAGCGCGAGGAGACGATTATCTTCAATGTGGGAGGCGCGGTACGGGTAGAAGTCGAGGGGGTGGCGTTCGAATTAGCCCATTACGATGTTCTGTACATCGGCCGAGGAGCGGAATTTGCGGTGCAAGCCGGCAAGGAAGCAGGAAAACTCTACATCTACCGGGCCAAGGCAGACAATGACCATCCTGTGCGCCATATGAAGTGGGCAGAGCTGAAGGATGATCCCGCCAGGATACGGCTCTTGAAACGCAAAAAAGTGCACCTGATGTTCGACGTAGGCGAAGAAGCCGACCGTTTTATGGCAGGTTATACGTTCTACGAAGATCACTCCCGTGCCTGGCCGCCGCACAACCATACCGACCAGGAAGAATGCTATTCCTTTATAGAAGGAAAAGGGGCAATGCAGGTGTATCCCGAGGACGAAAGTTTGACATTCGTCAAAGCCGTCGAAATCGGCTCCCACGTAACCATTCCGCTGCTCAACTATCACCCGGTATTCAGCCACGAGGAGCCGCTGTGCTTTATTTGGTGCATCGCCGGTGAACGATACTGGGTAGGCGACAAGAATAAATCTTTTATGGATGGCACTGCCTCCAAGGTGACTACATGATCAATACCATACCGATTAGTCCCGCCAAAGAGGCGGAAATCCAACAACTGCAGGCTATGGCCAAGGCAGTGCGCAAAGGCTGCCTTACTTCCATCGCATCGCTGGGCATCGGGCACATAGGAGGCTCGATGTCTGTCGTGGAGGCACTGGTCATCCTGTACTTCCGCCATATGAGGCTCGACGGCGCAAACGACAAGTCGCCCGACCGCGACATGTTCGTACTGTCCAAGGGACACGCAGGGCCAGCCCTGTACGCCACCCTGGTGGAAAAGGGATTCCTTAGGCGCGAGCTCCTGGGAACTTTGAACCGCGGCGGAACCAGCCTGCCCAGCCATGCCGACCGCAAGCTGACGCCGGGCGTGGACATGAGCACCGGCTCGCTTGGCCAGGGGTTTTCCGCGGCCACGGGAATCGCCTTGGGGCTGCGCATGGATAAACCGCGGCCCGACGGCAGCGTACGCCGCTGCTGGGCGATTATAGGCGACGGCGAAAGCGACGAGGGGCAGGTATGGGAAGCGGCCGCTTTTGCGGCGCACTACAAGCTGGACAACCTGATCGCGTTTACCGATTGCAACAAATATCAGATAGACGGCTCGACCGACAGCGTCATGGGACTCGGAGACCTGGCGGGTAAATGGGAAGCCTTCGGATGGAAGGCCATCAACGCAGACGGCCATGATTTTGCCGCCCTCGACAAGGCCATCATGGAGGCGCGCACCGTAATCGGAAAACCGGTCATGATTATCCTGGACACCATAAAAGCCAAGGGAATCCCCGCGTACGAGGGCAAACCCGAAAGCCATAACGCTCCCTTCGGACAGCCGGAGCTGGATGCCGTTCTTAAGGCAATGGAAAGCGAGGAGGCCCGCAATGTCTGACAGGGAAATGAGGGCGGTTTACGCCCAGACACTCGTGGAACTTGCCGCGACCGATCCGCGCATCTGCGTGGTGGAAGCGGATCTTGCCAAGGCGACAGGCACCGGACTTTTCGCCAAGGCGTATCCCGATCGATTCTTCAATGTCGGCGTAGCGGAAGCGAACCTGGTGGGCGTTGCCTCGGGGCTTTCGGCCACGGGTAAAAAACCATTCGCGGCAACCTTCGGCTGCTTTGCCAGCCGCCGCGCCTTTGACCAGTTCTTCCTGTCCGCCAACTACGCCGGCTTGAGCGTGGTGCTCGTGGGAACGGATCCCGGCGTTACCGCGGCCTTCAATGGGGGCACGCACATGCCCCTCGAGGACCTGTCGCTGATGCGCACGGTTCCGGGTCTTGTAATAGTGGAGCCCTGCGATCCGGTGTCGCTGCAGGCGGCGGTGCGCATGGCGGCGGCGCACACGGGTTGCACCTATATCCGGCTGCAAAGGAAACCCGCCCCAGACCGTTATCCGGAAGGCGAGAAATTCGATTTCGGCAAGGCTAAAATACTGCGCGAAGGAAGCGATGCCACCCTGGTAGCCCTTGGAGCTCTAATGGTAGCCGAAGGCCTCAAGGCGGCCGACCTGTTGGCCGCGGATGGAATCAAGGCAGGCGTAATAGACGCGTTTACCCTGGCGCCCTTCGACGCGGAAGCTTTACTTGCCCATGCAAAAGCAAGCCGGCGAGTAGTGACCTGCGAGAATCACCGGGTAACGGGATCGCTGGGAAGCGCTGTGGCCGAGCTTCTCGCAGAAGCGGGAGTTCCGGCGAAACTCGCCAGGATAGGAGTCGGCGCGGACGAATTCGGCGAAGTGGGCACCCAGGATTGGCTGGCCGAACGCTTCAAGCTCACCGCGAGCCATATCGTCAATGCCGTAAAGAAGCTGACATGAAAATTTGAACCACAGAGGCACAGAGGCACAGAGCAAAAAGTTAGTAAAAGATAATTAATTTTACTTCTTGTCTTCTCTGTGCCTCTGTGCCTCTGTGGTTATCTTACTACAGGGAGAGTTATATGAAGATAGCGATTGCATCGGACCTTTCGGGATTTCCGCTTAAGAAAGCGATTATCGAGCATCTGGAAAAGCGCGGCGACGTGGAGATCGTGGACTTTGGCATAGACAGCGAGGATGCGCCCCAGCCGTATTTCATCCAGGCTCCCAAGGTAGCCAAGGCGATTCAGGGCGGCCAGGCGGAGAAGGGAATCCTGATCTGCGGCACGGGCCAGGGAATGGCGATAGTGGCCAACAAGCACAAAGGGATTTACGCCTGCGTGGTAGACGACCTGTTTTCCGGCGAGCGCTCCAAGATAATCAATAACGCCAACGTGATTACGATGGGCGGCTGGATTACCGCTCCGTTCCTGGGAACCCAAATTGTCGATGCATGGCTCTCGGTAGCCTTTACCCAGAAGATGGAGTTCAAAAAAGATTTCCTTACAAACGCCTTCAACAAAGTCCTTGAGCTCGAAGGCGAGAACTTCAAATGAGCGATAACGCGAGCATCATATCGGCACTCATGGCCAAGGCCCGCACGGCGCAGGCAATAGCGGCGACATGGGATCAGGCGCGAGTCGACGAGATTTGCGTCGCCGTGGGTTGGTCGGTTTACAACGACGAGAATATCGCCCTCCTCGCGGCCAGCGCGGTCGCCGAAACCGGCATGGGCGTGGTGGCGGACAAGGTGATCAAGCACAAGAACAAGGTGCTTGGCTTGCTCCGCGATATCCGCGACGCAAAGACGGTGGGCATGATAGAAGTGGACGAGGCTCGCGGAATCAGGAAATACGCGAAGCCGGTAGGAGTAATAGGAGCCTTGGCTCCCGTTACCAATCCCACGGCGACGCCGGCCTCCAACGGCCTTGCCATACTCAAAGGCGGAAACGCCGTAATTTTCGCTCCCCATCCCAAGGCAAAAAAATCCAGCGCGCTCGCCGTGAACTTCATGCGAGCCGCCCTTAAAAAAGTGGGAGCGCCCGAGGATCTCGTGCAGCTGGTGGAAGAACCGAGCGTCGAACTTACCCAGGAGCTGATGCGCCAGGTGGACCTTGTCGTGGCCACCGGCGGCGGAGCGATGGTCAAGGCTGCGTACTCCTCGGGCACGCCGGCTTACGGAGTAGGTCCGGGAAACGCGGTGCAACTTCTTGCCGAAGACGCCGACCTCGCGGACGCGGCGGCGAAAATATCGCTAAGCAAGTCCTTCGACAACGCCACCAGCTGCTCCAGCGAAAACTCGGTCGTGGCGCATGCTTCCGTCTACGAAGCCTTTGTCAGCGCCATGAAGGCTAAATCGGCATACTTGTGCTCGTCCGGAGAAAAAGCAAAACTCAGGTCGTGGATATGGGTGGCGGGCAAGGACGGGCACGAGGGACTCAACCCCAGGGTAATCGCCAAGGACGCCATGCTGATCGCGAAGGAAGCGGGATTTTCCGTTCCGGAGGGCACGAAAGTACTCATGGTGGAGGCGTCGGGAAATCCGGCTGAAGAAAAATTCACCCAGGAGAAGATATCGCCGGTGCTCGCTCTCTGGAAATGCCCCTCGTTCGAGGAAGGCCTCCGCCTGGTCGTGGAAATTACCGACGCTTGCGGAACGGGACACAGCTCGGGAATATTTACTTTCAAGGACGAATATATCGATCGCATGGGAATGACCATGCGCTCCAGCCGCATCATGGTGCGCCAGGGGATGGCTTCCGGAAACGGCGGCACCTTCGCCAACGGAATGCCCAGCACGGTTACGCTGGGCTGCGGAACGTGGGGCGGGAACATCACAACGGAAAACATACACTGGAAGCACTTTATCAACGTTACATGGCTCTCCCTTCCACTGACTCCCTCCAGGCCCTCCGACGAGGAAATTTTCGGCGCATACCTGGCCAAATACGGAAAGTGAGGAACGTTTGAAACTTCACGAATATCAGGCTAAGGAAGCCTTTGCCAATGCCGGTATCGCCGTTCCGAAGTCGATGCTGGCAAGTGGCGAAGCGGAAGTAATATCGGCACCCGTAGGCTGGCCGAGAGTTCTCAAGTCGCAGGTTCTGCGCGGAGGCAGGGGCAAGGCCGGGTTGGTGGTTCTCGTCAGGGAAAGCGAAACGGCGCGCAGCGAAGCCAGGCGGATATTCGCCTCGGAGCACGGCGTCAAGCGAATCCTGGTAGAGGAAGCCGTGGACTTTGCCATAGAAATTTACCTGGCGATAACCGTGGACGCCGAATCGGGAAAAGCCCTCGTGCTTGCCTGCGCCGAAGGCGGCGTCGAGATCGAGGAACTGGCCAAAACCGCACCGGAAAAAATCGTGCGCGAGCTTGTGGACTTCAGCGAAGGACTCCTCCCCTTCAAAGCGCGGGGAATAGCGTATGACCTTGGGCTCGAAGGCGATGCGGCGAAGAACGTGGCTGCCGTTATCACGAAATTGTGGACGGTATTCCGCTCGCACGACGCCGAGCTTGCCGAGATAAATCCGCTCTTCGTGCTGGCCGACGGCCGGGCGATTGCCGGGGACGGCAAGCTTTCCATCGACGACAACGCCATGTTCCGCCACGAAAAGCTGGAACCCGGCCGCGACTACTACGATTCCGACATTGCCTTCGAGGCTGCGGCGGAAGGCATTCCCTACCTGCAGTTCGATGGTGATATTTCCTTAATGTGCGCGGGGGCCGGCCTTACCACCACCGTATACGACCTCGTCAACTACGAGGGCGGAACCATAGCCAATTACCTGGAATTCGGCGGCCCGAACTACCGCAAGGCCGTGCGGGCGATGGAGCTGTGCCTCGGAAACAATCCCAAAGTCGTGCTTATCGTAACCTTCGGAACCATAGCGCGGGCCGACGTCATGGCAAAAGGAATAGCCGAGGCCATCGCCAAGCTCAAGCCGCGATGTCCAATCGTAGCCTGCATACGCGGCACCGGCGAGGAAGAAGCGCAGGTCACGCTGCGGGAGGCAGGTCTCCAGCCGCTCTCCGATACCGAGGAAGCAGTGCGCTCCGCCGTCAGGCTTTCCAAAGGAGGGCTCCGGTGAGCATATTCATCGACAGGAAAACGCGCGTCGTCATACAGGGAATAACCGGTTCGGAAGGCGCGTTCTGGACGAAGCACATGATGGATCTCTGTACCTCCGTGGTTGCAGGCGTTACGCCGGGCAAGGAAGGCCAGTCGGTAGAAGGCATACCCGTCTACCACACAGTACGCAGGGCGGTAAATGCCGCTGGTGCCGACGCAGCCATGATTTTCGTGCCTCCGCGATTTACCATGGACGCGGTGATGGAGGCTTTGGAAGCGGGCATCCGGAAAATAGTCACGGTGGCGGACGGGATTCCGCTGCACGAGGCCGCCATGATCCGGCAGGCCGCCATCAGGCTCGGCGCGCGCATCGTCGGAGGAAACACTTCGGGAGCGATAAGCCCCGGCCAGGCTATGATGGGCATGTTCCCCTATTGGATAGAGCGCGTATACAAACCCGGCCGGATCGGCGTGATGACCCGCTCGGGCTCGCTTACCAACGAAGTTACCGCCATGGTCGTGCGCGGGGGATTCGGTGTATCCACGCTTATCGGTGTGGGCGGAGACCCCGTACCCGGCAGCCGCTTCGCCGAATACCTGCCTGAGTTCCAGGCTGACCCGGACACGGACGCGGTCGTGGTAATCGGTGAATTGGGCGGCACAATGGAAGAAGAAGTGGCCCAGGCCATGCTCAGCGGAATATTCCGCAAACCCCTCGTGGCCTTCATAGGGGGCCGCACGGCTCCCGCGGGCAAGCGCATGGGGCACGCTGGAGCAATCGCAAGCGGCGGCTCAGGATCGGCGTTGGACAAGGCGCGCATCCTGGAAAGCGCAGGCGCATTGGTAGCGGACCGGCCTTCAAAAGTCGGGGAACTTTTGGCACAGGCATTGGGCACGAAATAAAAGAGGAGAATACAGAGATGAATACTTTGAAGCAAAAAAACCCGGCCGTACGCAACGGCATCATTCTGCTGCTGGCGCTGGCCGCATGCATGGCCTTGACGCTCTCACCGGCTCCGGCCTCCCTCGTCACCACGATCGGTGCGTCGGTCGATCCGGGCACGGGTGCTCCGTCCTATGCCAAGGGAATGCTTTCGGGCGGCCCCGGCATGGCAGCGCTCGGCGTAATGGCTTTCGCCTTGATCCTCTGGATCAGCGAGGCCCTGCCCTTCCATGTCACAGGGCTCCTGTCGCTCGTCCTGCTCACCTTCCTCAAGGTGGGCAAGTACAAGGAAGTCATTTCCACAGGTTTCGGAAACGACATCGTGGTTTTCTTCATCGGGGTTCTCGTCATAACCGCGTTCATCACCAAATCCGGGCTCGGCAAGCGAATCTCCACGGTGATACTTTCCGTCACCGGCAATTCGTCCAGGGCAATAGTATTCGGATTCCTTGCCGCAGGCACGCTTATTTCCATGTGGATAACGGACATGGCGGTCGCAGCGATGCTCATGCCCTTGGCTCGCGCCATCCTGCAGGAGGAAGGCTGCAAGCCGAAGGAGTCCAACTTCGGCAAAGCCCTCATGATAGCCGTCGCGTGGGGAGCCCTCATCGGCGGCATCGGAACGCCGGCGGGAACGGGTGCCAACCCCATCGCACTTCAATTCCTTTCGAACATGGCGGGCATCAAGCTTTCCTTCCTCGACTGGATGCTCTATGGAGTTCCCTCGGCCCTGCTGATAATGCCCGTGGCATGGCTCGTGCTCATGCTCTTCTTCCCTCCCGAAATGAAGCACCTCAAGGTGAGCAAGCAGCAGCTCAAAGCCAACCTCAAGTCGATGCCCCCCATGAACAAGGAAGAGGCGATAACCCTCGCCATTTTCGCCTTTACGGTAATAGTCTGGATAGTGACTCCCCTTCTCGAGAGACCGCTCGGAATGGTAATCGAAATATCACTGCCGGCGATACTGGCGGCCTGCCTGTTCTTCATGCCCGGCATGAGCAAGGCTAAATGGAAAGACATCGAAGGCGAGATAGATTGGGCGGGCATCCTTCTCATCGTCTCGGGAATATCCCTGGGCACCTACCTGTACAAGACCGGCGTGGCCGAGTGGCTGGCCGTTTCAGCCTTGGGACGCATAGGCGAAGTTCCGATCTTCCTCCAGCTTTTCCTGGTTACGCTCGGAGTCTGCCTCCTCAAAGTCGTGTTCTCCTCCAACAGCGTCACCGCCACAATCCTGATACCCCTCATCATCGGTCTCGGCAAGGCGACGGGTATGGATGTCGTGGGGATAACTCTCGCCGCGGGCTTGACCACCAGTCTCGCGTTCATCCTCGTAACCACTACTCCGACCAACGTCATCCCGTTCAATACGGGCTACTTCAGCATACGCGACATGGCCAAGGCCGGACTCGTGCTTACCGTCGGCGCGTCGTTGGTGATAGCACTGGTATTCGTCACGATCAGCGGAATCAAAGGCGGATTCTGAACCGGAAGCTTTTGCGGGAATAAAAAGCATAAAAAACAAGCGGCGAGCTTCGAGGCTCGCCGCTTGTTTTTTCATCACGACTCCGCGTTATCCGCCCGCGGATTTTGCCGCCGCGAGGAAAACTTTCTCCCATTTCGACCCGCGCCTGTAGAATGCCGGAGGCTGTCCAAGCGGCGAAGCCACGGTGGCGCGAGTTCCTCCTTCGTAGGCTTTTCCTGTCCATAAATGAATCCATTCCCCCGATATGAAGCGTACCTTCCTGGAACCCGCTCCTTTCCTGAGCACAGGCGCTACGAGCATATCGTCTCCCAGTAAAAAAGCATCGGTGGCGCCGCGCGCATACCTGTCGAGCTCGTCGGCGAAAAACAGCGGCCGTATCAGGGGAGTCCCCATGGTGGAGCATTCCCTCGAAAGCTCCTTGATATACGGAGACAAACCGACCCGCAATCGGGCCATACGAGCCAAGCCGGCCAAGGTTTCGGCATCCGAGTCGAATTGCCAGTTGCTGCCTGGCCGGTTGCCTTCGTGAGTGCGCATCATTACGGTAAAGGCGGACAACTCCGCCCAGCGCAGGAAAAGCTCCTTGGTTCGGTGCATGCCGAACAGGGTCGTGTAGCCCCCGGTGTCCGAGTGATGGTAGCCGTGCCCCACCATGGCAAGCGACAAGGCAGCGGGAATCACCGAAGGTAGGCCGTCGTCCTTGGACCAGTCCACGTTCTGGTCGCCCGCCCACATAAGCGGGCACCAGCGCCCGCTGCCCGCGTAACCCGCGCGCATAAAAAACGTGGCACGGTCCAGGGCTCCGGCTTCCTCGATGGCCTCGAAGTTTACTTTTGCCCAGAGAGCCGGCCACAGGTTATGCGCAAGCTCGGGAGGGGTTCCATCGAACAGAACGCAATCGGTGGAAAGATATTCACCGAAATCCGCCATCCATCCCGAAGCCCCGGTTCCGAGTAAATTTTTCTTTATGAGTTCCTTGAACCAGGCTCGCGCCGCGGGATTGGTCAAATCCGGTATGCCCGCTTCGAACTCCCCCGCGTCCATCCGGTAGGATTTTCCATCAAAGCCCTTGACCAGCAAACCGAGCCGGTCCAGCTCTCCGAATATCGGCTTGTCGCAGGCAAAGTAACAGTTTACGTAGGTCATGAAATGTATGCCGTCGGCCGCAAGTTCCTTGCATCGTTCTTTCAGTTTCGGATAGAGCAATTCGTCTTCTTCCCAGTTCCAGGAAAGGCGCTTGCCGAACCCGGTGTATCGCACCCCTGCCCAGTCCTGAGCCCAAATGCCGGAAACGGGTACTCCCGCCTTCCGGGCTCCCTTGAGCTTGTCCATGCAGGTATCCATGCCGCCTTGGATTCCCAGGATAGCCCCGTCATGAACCCATGCGGGAGGCTCGGGCTGCAGACCGAAATACCGGGCCGTCGCGGCAGACAGTTCCTTCAAAGAGGAAGCCGAGCCGAATACAAGCCTGTCTGGTTTCTGCTTGGTGGAAAGCACGATGCGTGTGGATGCCCTGAAATCGAATTCGGTCCATGCACTCGTTTCCATGTGCACGCGCAATCTCCTGCTGGTGGAATATGAAGGCTGAGGAAAGAAAGTCCACCACCAGTCGCCCCCGGCTTTATCCTTGAGGTCTGCCAAAATCGTAATTGGAGTCAGCTTG
>JANNSO010000011.1:0-33563 GCA_031402655.1 Spirochaetota bacterium
AAAAAGCTTGTTGCTTTGTCAACAGCCTTCAACATTCCTCGCATTTGATTACAAATGCTACGGTAATGTTACATTTTGGAAGTGTTGAAAATCCTCATCCGAGGTTTTTCAACACCCTTCTAAACGATATTCGGTTAAAAAACCTCAAATTCAATCCGCGCAGCGGATTGAATCGTCAATGCAGCCTTAAATTCAATCCGTGCAACGGATTGAATTTTCTTTAAAAAGAGGCCGGTTTTGCAACCGGCCCGCCCTGACAGGCAGTCGGAGTTCGCATAGCAAACTGGGAGGGGAACTATAACGTCCTCCGACATGTATAGTATCGGCCGTATTGCCTTAATCGTTAGACCGTTTTAGCGTTTTATGAAGGTTTTCCCTAAAAAAAGCAATTTTCCAGTCAATTCCATTGACTTTTGAGTGTTTTTCCAACATTCTTTGCCTGTACTTACAACAATTTTCCAAAGTCAAGGATAGCAGGAGGATTTTTATGAAAGTCGCAATCAATGGTTTTGGCCGTATAGGCCGTCTGGTTTTTCAATCTTTGGTCGAACAGGGGTTACTGGGGAAAAACAAGATCGATGTAGTAGCCGTCGTGGATATTTCCACCGATGCGCAGTATTTCGCGTATCAGTTAAAATATGATTCTGTCCATGGACGCATGAAGGCGGATATCTCCTCCAAAAAAAGCGATCCGGCCATGGCCGAGGACGACCTGCTCGTGGTAAACGGCCATGAAGTTAAATGCGTCATGGCGGCGAAAGAACTCAAGAATCTTCCATGGGCAAAAATGGGTGTCGAGTATGTTATCGAATCCACCGGCATGTTTAACGACGAGAAAGCGTTCCAGCACCTCGATGCCGGCGCTAAAAAAGTAATACTCAGCGCTCCTGCCAAGAGCAAGGATGAATCGAAACCGATCAAGACTTTTGTCGTGGGCGTAAACGAAAAAGATTATGACGGCACCAAGCATCATGTCGTTTCCAATGCTTCCTGCACGACCAATTGCCTTGCTCCCCTTGTGCACACCCTGCTCAAAGAAGGCATCGGCATAGAAAAAGGCCTCATGACCACCATTCACAGCTATACCGCAACCCAGAAAACCGTAGACGGCGTCTCCAAGAAAGACTGGCGCGGCGGTCGTGCCGCGGCCATGAATATCATTCCGTCCAGCACCGGTGCTGCCAAGGCCGTCGGTGAGGTTTTGCCCTCCACCAAAGGAAAACTTACTGGAATGTCCTTCCGCGTGCCCACGGCCGACGTATCGGTCGTAGACCTTACCTTCCGCTCCGAGAAAGATACTTCAATCGAGGAAATTGACGGATTGCTCAAGAAGGCCAGCGAAACCTACCTCAAGGGAATCCTTGGCTATTCAAACGAGGAACTTGTATCCACCGATTTAATTCATGATGCGCGATCCTCCATATACGATAGCCTCGTAACGCTTCAAAATAACCTTCCAGGAGAAAAACGCTTCTTCAAGCTTGTATCCTGGTACGACAACGAGTGGGGTTATTCCAACCGGGTCATCGACTTTCTCTGCCACATGGCCGGAATGAAGAAATAAGCCAGTGTCGGCCCGCCGCTTGAAGGCGGGCTTTTTTACGTTTCAATACGGAGGTTAATATGTTGAAGAGTGTTAAAACCAGTTCATTTGGCGGAGCGCGCGTCATCATGCGCGTTGACTTTAACGTACCCATGAAAAACGGCGAAGTGCAGGACGATACCAGGATTATCGCTGCCATTCCTACTATTCAATATATAATGGAGCAGGGCGCAAAATCGCTGGTACTCATGAGTCATCTTGGCGACCCCAAAAAAGACGCAAAAAAAGCCAAGGAAAAAGCCGAGAAAGACGGCAAAACGTGGAATGAAGAAGTATACATAAAAGGTAAGCACCGAATGCAGCCCGTTGTGGAATATCTTGCGAAGAAACTGGGGAAACCCGTTGTTTTTGCCGGTGAAGACGGATGTTTCGGGAAGAAAGCCTTTATCGACGCGCAAGCTTCCGGCAGCATCATCATGCTTGAGAATACCCGTTTCCACAGCGAGGAAACCTCGGACGATCCCGTTGCCCGCGACAAGCTTGCCGGGGAACTGGCAACATACGGCGATATCTTCGTAAACGACGCATTTGGAACCGCGCATCGCGACCATGCCTCCACCGCGTCCATCGCTAAATTCGTAAAAACTTCGGTGGCCGGCTTCCTTATGGAAAAAGAAGTCCGGTACCTCGAGCCCATGATAACGAATCCGCCCAAACCCATGATCGCCATTATCGGCGGCGCTAAGGTCAGCTCCAAGATTGCCGTTCTGGAAAGCCTTATCTCCAACGCTTCCGCGCTTATAATCGGCGGCGGCATGGCATATACCTTCCTCAAGGCGCAGGGTCATGCCATCGGCCTTTCCCTTGTGGAAGATGACCAGCTCGAAACGGCAAAAAAAATATTGGCCGTCGCCAAACAGAAAAACGTGATGATTATTCTTCCTGTCGACCATCTGTGTTCGGAAAAATTCGACGCAGCCTCCCTGGCCATATCGGTAGATTCCACGGATATTCCCGCGAATCTTATGGGCATGGACGTGGGGGCAAAAACATTGGAAACCTATAAAAAGGTAATTGCCGGCGCTAAAAGCATAGTCTGGAACGGTCCGGTAGGCGTATTCGAGTTCGAGTCGTTTGCTAAAGGTACCGGAGAAGTCGCAAAACTCGTTGCCGCCGCAACAGCGAACGGCACCATCACCGTAGTCGGCGGTGGCGATTCCGTGGCTGCGGTTAACAAATTCGGTCTTGGCGGCAAAATGAGCCACGTCTCGACCGGCGGCGGAGCCTCGCTGGAATTGCTCGAGGGAAAAAAACTTCCGGGCATCGAAGTGTGCCGGGAATAGTCGGAAAATTCAATTCGTGACTCGGAAAATTCAATTCGCACAGCGAATTGAATTTATACTAAGTAAGGAGAAATAAATGCGTTCATATTTTATCGCCGGTAATTGGAAAATGCACAAAACCGTGGCCGAATCCGTGGCTCTTGCACGTGAATTGCTGGTCGCTCTCAAGGATTGCAAGGAACAGGTCATGATTGCGCCGGCCTTTACCGCATTGCAGTCGGTACGGGAGGCAATCAAGGGAAGCCTGCTGATGCTTGGCGCGCAGAATATGGGTCCTGACGTCCAGGGCGCGCATACAGGAGAGATTTCTCCGCTGATGCTTAAGGATTTGGGTGTGGAAGTGGTGATACTGGGTCATTCTGAGCGCAGGCATTCATATTTTGAGACCGACGAACTTATCAACAAAAAAGTCTTGCTCGCCCTGGAGCACGATCTCCTGCCTATTTTGTGCGTCGGAGAGACCTTGGCAGAGCGGGAAGGGGGCAATCTTGAAACCGTCGTGGGTTCCCAGGTTCGTGATGGACTAAAAGGTGTTTCCCTCGAAAAACTCGGAAAAGTTACCATAGCCTATGAACCCGTTTGGGCCATCGGCACGGGGAAAACCGCAACTCCCGAGGACGCGGATTCAGTGCATGCGTATATCCGGAAGGTTCTGACCGGGATTTACAATGCCGATGCGGCAAAAGCCATGGTTATTCAGTATGGCGGCTCGGTAAAGCCGGATAATGTGGCCGAATTGATGGCAAAACCTAATATCGATGGCGCTCTCGTTGGTGGAGCCTCCCTAAAAGTAGAGCAGTTTACCCCGATAGTTCGTTTCCGCTCCTGAGAACCGTATTCTGTCTCGCGGTGCCCTTTTTCGCAAAAGCTAAAAAGGACGCGCTTTCGCATCGCGAAAGCGCGCCGGCTCTTGCACCAACGATTTGTTTTGTGTATATTGCATAGACCGTATTTTTAAGGTAGATCCTTGCATCCAATTTTGTGGAGTTATCAAGATGGGCTTATTTGGCATAGTTTTACTGGTTCTTTTCGCTATCGTATGCGTATTGCTTATTTTCATGGTGATTATTCAGGATCAGGAAGGTGAAGGTCTCGGTGGTGTTTTTGCCGGCGCCGGAAATGCAGCCTTCGGTTCGCGTTCCCCCAATATAATCGTAAAAGTCACCTATGTTTTGGGCGGTCTTTTCTTCGTGCTTGCCTTTAGTTTGGCCATCATTAATCGTGGCTCGCTTGGAAACGTGGAAGCGGCGGCAGCCAAGAAAAATGCGGTTTCCAGCGAATGGTGGAACACCAAAACCCAGGCTCCCTCAGAAACCCTTCCCGGTATAGTGCCTGAACTTACACCTCCCCAGGATGGCGTGGTACCTGCTCCTGCAACGACCGGCAGCGGGAAATAAGCGCGGAATTCTGTCCTGAAAAGCATAGTCAACTATTTTATTATCACGGAATCTTTATTAGTCATGCAACTGACGATAAAGGTTCCTTGTTTTTTGGATAGTATATCCCTATGAGTGAACATTATGCAATTTTAGGGGTCAATACAGAAGCTTCCCCCCGTGATATTAAAAGTGCTTTTAGAAAAAAAGCAAAAATACATCATCCAGATTCAAAGCACGGCACCGCCGATTCGATGCGTCTTGTTTTGGAAGCATACAGAATTCTATCCGATCCGGTTTTGCGACGCGAATACGATCGCGGCAAACTCAGGATAATCCCAAACAGTAAAAACAGCGCATTTGACTACCGACTCTGGCTCAAGGAACGTCTGGAGAAACCCGAGTATGTAGCCAAGCTTATATTTTATGATTTGCTCCATGGGTTTGAGGACGAAGCCTTGTCTTTATATGACAAAATCAGGGATGTTGACGATGCCAGGATGGAACGGTTTTTCGAACGAAACGAATCGATGGACGCCGAATATTGCATCGCCGAGGAATACATAAAGCGTGGCCGCTTCGAGGACGGTTTTTTTGTGTTTTCCAAACTGATCAGGATGGAGCAGCAGACGAAAGGCTTTGGCTATTTTTATGAGGTGGTTTTGTTAAGCTTTAAAAAATTAGTTCTGGAGAATTTCCCGAGGGTTTTGGATTCCGGGGAAATGCTGGAGATGTTGGAAAAAGCCATAAAACTAGTTTCCTCTAAAGAGAATAATGTAAGCTTCCTAAAGAAAAAAGCTGAAATCCTATTTAAAGCCGGCCGATTGCAGGAAGCATCCGAGGAAATAAAGAAGGCTGATTTTTTAAATCCTAAAATGGCCGATCTCAAGTCGTTTTTTAAGAAAAGAATCATCACTTTCGTCGATGATTCACATCCATCGAGGTAACAATCAAGGCAACATCTTGATAAAAGATGCATTTTCCTTTAACCTAGGTCAAGTTTAATTGTTGTCGATTAGAGTCTCTTTTGTACTTATAGTTCAATTTGAGATGCTATTTTGATTGATATTGGAGAATTTGATGCGAAAACGAATAAGCAGTATGGTTTTTTTGGCGATTCTGGTTGTTTTGCCGCTAATAGCTCAGCCCATGAGCATAGGTGCCGCCTTGGCTACCATAAAATTAACCAAGACAGAGATTATTACCGAGCAATACTTCAAGCAGGAACTTGCAAAAATAGCTGCTGCGCGTGGCACTGCTTTAACAGAAGAGGAAAAACGCTCTTATCTGGATGATAAAATCAACGAAATCCTTTTTCTTCAGATGTGCGAACGCGATGGAATCCGGGTAAGCGATTCAGAGGTGGAAGCCTATGTGAATCAGGCAAAAGCGCAGCTAGGTCCCGCCACCACTGCCGATCAGTTTGAGAAATATTTGGCCTCGCAAGGCGGAACCCTCGTCGCGCTGAGGGCGCTTTATAAGAACCAGATGCTCATGCAGCGATGGCTCACAACGGCGAAGGCTAAGGAAATTGCCGCGTTGCCCCCTATCAGCGTCGATGACGTTCTGAAGATGTACGAACTCAATAAAGCAAAGCTTGTCCGGCCGGATACCGCTCGCATTTCATTCGTTGTTTATCAGTTCAAGGATAAATCCGAAACAGAGCGAAAAAAAGGATCGGATATTATTCGTGGAGTATCCGAAAGACTCAATAAGGGAAGCGATACCTTCGACGCTATCCGCTTAAAAGCGCAAGAAGGCGGTTATACTCCCAGCAAGGATTTTATTTATTTCGAAAAAGGCGAGAATTTCCTTAAACAATTCGGAAAAACAATGTATGACATTGTTTTTTCACTCAAAGATAATTCATTTTCCGCACCCTTTGAAAACGAAGTCGGTTGGTGGATAGTCAGGCGCATTGAATTCTATCCGCAAAAACAATTGGAGCTCTCAGACCCCGTCGCATTGGGACAGACCGGAACTATTCAAGAATATATCGCCCAGAACATAGCACAGCAGCGTCAATCCGAATTTATGGCAAGCGCATTCAAGGAATTATTCGATAAATTACGCAAGCAGGCGGAAATAAAAATTACCGGTAAGTTTTAATGTCATCACGACGTAAGGCCCGTATACTCGCATTCCAGGCTCTGTATGCCTGGGATGCCTCAGCCCTCCCCATAGAAGAGTTGCTTACCTTTTCTTGGCTTGAGGAAGAGAAATTGTCCAAGATGGACGATGATGCCAAGCTGTTCGCAAAACTTCTTATAGTAGGCGCTATTGAGAAAACCGTGGAGGTTGATTCAGAAATCAATAAGCATCTTGAGCACTGGTCCTTCGACAGGCTCAAGCGGGTAGACGTCGCCTTATTGAGAATGGCAGTTTATGCGATGCTTTTTCAGCAAGATATTCCTGCGCAGATAAGCATCGACGAAGCGATCGAGATTGCTAAAGAGTATGGCTCGGAAGATTCGTATAAATTCATCAACGGGGTTTTGGATTCCATTTGGAAAGCCCATACGAAAGGTCGCCAGCAATAAGGCCTGCCTGGTTTATTATTAGTGTTTTATTGCTCTCTCTTTTTTCCTGCTCACAGTCTGCCCCGTTGGGAATTCTGCTTGCTCGGATAGATCAAAAATCCGGCGCGCCCAGTCTGGCTCTATATTTAAAGGCTCTCGATAATGCATATTCTACCGATGAGAAGCTGCGTGTTTTAAAGCGCCTGGGCAGAGCCGATCGAGCAACTGTTTTCGCGGTCGTTGCGCAATGCGACAAAAAGCAAAATACCGAGCCTGTTATCCTTGCTTTGATTGATTTTTATCTTGATGCGAATCGATTCAGCGACGCTTTCGCCCTGTTCGATGCGAATCTCTCCTGTAGGGATTATCCGGAATTATATGCCGAGATAGTCCTTTCGGCATTAAAAGATAAGGTGATATTATATTCAGCTAGTCTGGAAAACCTTCATTTCGCCGGAATCGAGAACTCGCAGCCTGTTCTTCTCTACTGCGCTGCGCTCAAATGCATGGCAGCGGGGAATCCTTCCGCTGCGGCAATGTTCGTGCGCGAGGCCTCGGATTTATCCTATTCCGTTGGGGCAAGTCTGCTTTGGGACACCGGCCTCTTCGGGCTAATCCTGTCGCAGGAATCTTCCCGTTCCGGTCCCGATGATTATTTATACCTTATGTCGGGGGCATATATATCCGGAAACCGGGCACTTACCGCCAGTATAGCGAAGCAGTTTTTTGAAAGGTTTCCCGATTCGGCATGGCAGCCATACATAGCTTTGGGAGTTCTTGCCTTTCAGGCTGGGACTAACGCCGGGGAAAATAGTCCGGCAGGGGATGCAGTAAAAGTTGTCGATTGGACCCATCGGGATGAAGTTGTTGGATATAGAGAGCTCGATAATGCGGATTTCTGGTTTACTTCGGCATATCGGCTGTTTCCTGCCAAATTCGAAGTTCTCGATGCCTTTATGAAATGGCGAATGCTGTCGGACGATTCCGTCCAAATTCCTGATGAAATAAAAAATTTACAAACGGATGAACAAAAAGATAGAATTCGATTTATTTCGGAAATTAACGGAGCGTCCTCTGCCCGGATCAGCTCGCTCGCAGTGGAATTGGCCGCAAAACATTTGGATTCCTCCGAGGTTTTGAGTCTTTCATTGTTTACGCTTTTCAAGGAGCGGTCTTGGACTAATTTTCTTCAACTGTTGAATCAGTCAAAAAACAGGGGCGCTGGGATACGGACAGACGTTTTTTATGATCTTGCCGCCGCTGTATGCCGGGAGGATCTCGCTCAGGCCATTCAGTATATACACGAAGAAAATTCAAAGGACAGTTATGCTTATATCTATAATCTCGGTCTATTGGAAATATCGCTAAAAAATTATGGAAAAGCGCTGGATGCGATGATTGCAGCCGCTTCAAAGGCACCTACTGCCGGTGAGAAATCCAGAGCATTAATTCACGTTTCGCATATCGCGAAAATGCAGGGGAATCATGACTTGTCAGAGGCATATAAGCGATCGGCGATTTCCCTAGATCCCAATTGCCTGCCTATTCCCGAGAATTCCTCATTGCTCTATGGCAGGTAATTAAGTAGAATAGAAGACCTCTAAAAACTTCAGTTTTTAGAGGTCCCCAATAGTTTTTCGGGAGGATGGTGTCACGATGATTAAATTGAAAAACGCGCAGCAGCTGTCCGAGATTCAAAAATCTTGTGACATTCTTTCTGGGATGTTCGCACATATACGGAAGCATGTGCAACCAGGCGTCACTACCCTTGAGCTTGATCGCATAGCAGAGGAATTCATTCGGAATAATGGAGCTGTGCCGGCATTTTTAGGATATATGAATTATCCTTCATCGCTTTGTGTCTCTATAAATGAGGAGGTTATACACGGCCTTCCTTCAAAAAGAACAATTAGGGCAGGGGATATTGTAGGCTTGGATTGCGGCGTCGATCTCGGCGGTTTTTTCAGCGACGCTGCTATTTCAATTGCTGTCCCGCCAGTCAGCGACGCCACCGTCAAACTTTTAACGGTAACACAAGAATGCCTTGCTCGCGCTATTTTGGCTATAAAACCGGGTGCTCGCGTCCATGACATTTCGCGCGCGGTTTTTTCCCATGCAAAAGCCAATGGATATGGAGTGGTCAAACCGTATTGCGGTCACGGAGTAGGGTTCGCGCAGCATGAGGATCCTCAAGTGCCCAATTATGTAAGCGCTGGCCCTAATCCGCGACTGATTCCGGGAATGGTCCTTGCAATCGAGCCGATGATCAATGCAGGCGCGGATGATATCAAGGATCTTTCCGATGGCTGGACGGTGATTACCGCCGATAAGAGCCCGTCTGCACATTTTGAGCATACGGTTGCTGTAACGGCGTCCGGCTGCACCGTCATGACTCGATGGTAGAAACTTCTACGAACCGGCAAGTAGAATTTTTTTGTAACTTTCGTCATTTTAATTATTATATTGGTAACAGCTGATGCGACAGGAGTAACGGTATGTCATTCACAAAGACTTTGTTTTCCAAGAAGTTTTTTTTGGTAAATCTAGTACTTATAGGTATTTTGCTTGGTTTTTCCGGAGCCTTTTTGCTATTGTCAAAAGGAGCGGTTCCCAGCCTGAAAAAAGAAGCTATAGTAAACGCAGAATCCGCGCCCGCGGCCGCAATTTCAGGGGCGGATGCGATACTTGTGGCGGAATCGCTGCAGAAGGCATTCAACAATGTAGCAACTGTTGTTCTGCCTTCCGTTGTCGAGTTGGATGTGGTAAGTCAATCGGCCGGAGGCTCGAAAACTCAGGACCTTTCTCCGTTTCGATTCTTTTTTGGTGAACCTGGAAGTCAAGAAGGAACAGAGGCACCGAAGGAACAAGGCTTGGGCTCAGGGATTATAATTCGCAAAAGCGGCAAAAAGTATTTTGTACTCACGAATAACCATGTAATCGCGGGGGCTACGCAGATAACGGTAAAGCTATTCGATGAACGCGAGTTTACCGGTACCGTAACCGGTTTTGACGAACGTCGCGATCTCGCGGTGGTGAGTTTCGAAAATGATGGCGCCAATATAGCAGTAGCCAGTCTAGGTAATTCGGATGTTATCAAAGTGGGTGATTGGGCTATCGCTATCGGCTCTCCATTTGGCTTGTTTTCTTCTGTAACAACGGGAATTATAAGCGCTCTGGGCCGAGATGGAGGTCCAGACGGGAATATCAATGATTTTATCCAAACTGATGCAGCCATCAATCGAGGCAACTCGGGAGGTGCCCTGGTTAACATCAAAGGCGAAGTAATCGGAATAAATACCTGGATCGCTTCCCCCACCGGAGGAAACATCGGCCTTGGTTTTTCCATCCCCATAAACAATACAAAACGAGCAGTTGACGATATCATTTCAAAGGGCAGCGTACGCTATGGTTGGCTGGGTGTGAGCCTTTTAATGGATGTCGGGAGGGAAACTCTGCTTGATATGTCCATCGCGGATGTCAAAGGCGCAATGATAGGTCACGTTTTTACCGATGGGCCGGGCGCAAAAAGCGGTTTATTGCCCGGTGATTTAGTAACTACCATCGACGGGAAAGCCATCAATTCCACGGAACAGTTAATCCGGATGGTCGGAGATCTGCCGGTAGGCTCAAAATCTGTGTTTTCAGTTATTCGATATGGCAAAAAACTTGAAGTAAAGGTTCTCATAGAGGAACGAAAAGACCAGAGCGCGCAATCATACTCCACATTATGGCCCGGAATCGAAGTAAGCGCGCTTACAAAGGCCGTCGTAGCGGAACTGAAGCTTGCAAAAGACATTACGGGGATATTGCTGGTAAGCATTCTGCCCAGGACGCCGGCGGTAAGCCTTGGATTAAAAGAAGGTGATATACTGACCATGGTAAACGATACTCCGCTAAAAACGGTATCCGATTTTTTTAAGGTCATAAATGAGCCGAAGACAAAAAAAATACAGTTTACCGTGCTTCGGGAAGGTCAAACACTTAACACGCTTGCTCTGGTAAGAAAGTGATGATACAATAATTCAAGGGGTTATATGAGCAAAGAGTTCATTTCCTATAACGAGGTCAGGAACAATGCCCTCAAGCTCGCGCACCGGATAGCAAACGATGGATTTTTCCCCGACGTAATATACGTTTCACTCCGCGGTGGAGCGTATCTCGGAAATGTAATGTCCGAGTACTTCAAGTTGCTTAGAAAGAATGATCGTCCGGTATTCTACGCAGCTGTAGTGGCTCGATCATATACCGACGTACATGCTAACGAGCAGGTTCGGGTGGATGGTTGGACGTATTCGCCCGAACATTTGCGCAGCGGTGATAAAATACTCCTGGTGGACGATATTTTCGATTCCGGTAAAACGATTAATCATCTTGCGGGAATCCTATTGGAACGGGGGGTTCCGCGCAGGGATCTTAAAATCGCGGTGCATGATTACAAGCGGATTTTGTATAAACCCGATGAGTTGGCAATAAAGCCCGATTACTGGTGCAGGGTTCACGAAATTTCAAGGCAGGAAGACGAAAAGTGGATTCATTACATGAGCCACGAACTTGTGGGCTTGACTGAGGAAGAATTAAAAGCTCATTATTATCCCGAAGATCCTGAATTGCAGCAGATACTCTCTGTATTGAAAAAATGAAACGATTTACCAGTTTAGTTTTATTGCTTTTGCTGCTTTTCGCAGGTCTTTTTGCGCAAAATACTGCTGGCAACCTGGAATCTTCCCTTATTATTCCGGCCTCGGGTTTGTACTCCACCGATATCCTTATTATTCCCGTCGCATTGTATTCTGGAATTTTTTTAGAATATCAATTTGCCGGCTCTGATTCCTGGATATCGCTGGATACGGTTCTATGCTTGGCGGCCATGGCCGGAGAACAAAGAACTTATACGCTTTCTTTCAGGCAAAAGAACCGCTCTTCCTCTGCTCAAATACAGCGAAGCTATGTTATTGACAAAAAGAAACCCCCGGAACCGGTAATTATGCCCCCTGGAAATGATATTTTCGGCGAGCTCAAACTGGAAATAGCAAGCGAGAATACGGTTTTTTATTCGATAAGCCCCGATATAGAATTCCATAAATATGATCCAGAAAATCCAGGGGTATTCAAAGCCTTCCCCGATGTTGCACAGGAAATCGTAGTTTCGGCCTATGCTGTAGACGAAGCAGGAAATGCAAGCATTCCCGCATTAGCCTCCTATCGATTATTGGCAAAGGACTATCTCCCGTCTTCATCGTTCCAACCTATAATTAAGAAGGCGGTCGGCTCGAATCCTGTTGCTGTTTCCGCCGAAGATTATCCTTTCGTTTTTTCTGATCTTGGATACTATAACGGCTTCTCACTGCTGGGAATTCAGGCTCAGAAAGAGTTGGACCAAATTTATATTTCGATACGCGACAGTCCGTCATCGAATTTCGACGACTATATTAAAGTGTCCCTGATCAATGGAAAAGGCGGGATGACTATTCCTTTTCCTTCCGGATACAAGAAAGAATTATTTGTTTTTGCCGGAGTATTAAGCAATGGCATCCTGACCGTTAGCTCAAGTGGATTTTCTTTAAGCGCTTCTACGATCGGAAATGCGCGGGGTATATCTTTTGAGAGTTCCGAACCACAGATCATTCCGCTCTCGGGAAATGCCCTGCTCTACTGGCCTGAGAGCAACAATCCAATATACTATTCGCTCAGGGGTTCCCAGTTCTTAAAGTATTCCGGTCCTGTATGCATTTCTGCAAGTTCGGAAACAATACCGTTATCCTGGTATGCACAGGATATTTGGGGTAATATTTCGAGTACAAAGAAGATGGATTTGCTTATTAAAAAAATGAGGTCTGCACCACAGGCATTCGGAATTGAAAATTCAGGTGTATACGGCCTGCCGATCTTGGTTCAGGCTGCAGGAGACGGAGTTGTCAGGTATACGCTTGCCGAGGGGAGTAATCCGCCTCCGGTAACGATGGCGTCGCAAGCCGTATCTGACGGCATAAGCATTCCAGGCGAAAAAAAAATGTTAAAAAAATATACTATTCGTCTTGTTTCCTTCGACGCCGACAACAAACCCGGTCCGGATAATCTCATTTCTTTCTCCATTGACAGAGTAGATCCAATTCCACCCAAAATTTCCATTGCCAGGCCCCCGGCGTTCAACGCTCCTCTATCTATTGAGTTCAGCGCAACAGCTGGAATGAAAATATTCTATGCCGTTTCGGGAAGCTCGGAAAGCTCGGAAAGCTCGGAAAGCTCTTTTTCGGAATACCAAATTCCATTGGAATTTGTTCCAATCCCTGGCATTCGGCAAAACCTAACCATTCGCGCTTATGCGGAGAACGCTCTTGGTCTTCGTTCTGAAATTGGTGTCGCTTCGAATATCATAGTGGATAGCACCTCGATTTACCTTGATGCTTCCCTTGGCATAAACGGTTGCGGCAGTCCGTATGATCCTGTAGCGACATTAAGCGACGCGCTTAGCTTGGCCAGGCTCAATAATATTTCCAGGATATATTTACGCGGCGCCATTACGGTCGAGCAATCGCTGCTCATCGATAAGGATATGCAGTTCGTAGGTGCCTTGGATGCAGCATGGCAGCCTTCCGCCATCGAGAAAAGCAGCCTTGATTTTTCTCTCCTGATGGGCACGGTTTTCCCTTATATTATGATTCTAGAGGCCCATGTTTCCTTTTCTGGTTTGGATTTTTTTTCGGATAACGCAGTCGGCAAGAAAATATTCGATTTGACCGATAGCTCCCTGACAATTGAAAATTGCGAAATTGCAATAGCGGGTGGATCGGATGTAAACTTCGTTTCCCAGAGGAAATCGTCGTTATCAATCAAGAATACATCGATGGATTTTTCCGGTATAATTGCATTGCGCGGGATTCTTTCTGTAGATTCCGATAGCGCGCTTTACTATTGCAAAATATACACCGATTCCACGATTCGTCTTTTCGAGTTCTTTAACGGAAACGGCGGGAATTTGCTTATTCATGATTCGGCTCTCCAAGCCAGCCCCCAATTGATGTTTTCAGGTTTTGTTCTTGAAAATATTGAATTTACGATGCAGCGGTCCTACTTTAAAATACTTTTCGGAAGCGCAACGTGCCGATTTCTTCAGGCAAATAACTCCGGCATTACCATAAATTCATTTTTTTCCGAAATAGATTGGAACGGCAACATCGAGAATTTTTCCTTGCAGAACAATTCGCGGCTCTCTATTTACCATTCTACGCTAATAAACAGCTCTCATGGCCTGTCTTTTATCAATGCAAGTAATTCAAGCTTTGCTGTCGCCAATTGCATCATCAACGCGGATGCCCGGCAGGCCAGTCTCGTCAATGCAAACAAGATCGACGAGTCATCCTTTGTGCTCTCGAATTGCATCGATGGATTTTCCAACCTTGTCGAAGGCTTTTTCGCCGTCCAGTCGTTGGACAGCCTCAATTCCGTTTTTTTTAAGCCGAATACGCGGTATTTCAATTTTCCCGTAAAGAATTTCCAGGAAAACCCCGACAAAACATTTATGCCTTCCGCAAAAGGTTTCCGACGCCTCTCTCCCGGGTCGGCTTGCATCGATTCTGGTCTGATTCTATTCCCGCTTTATAGGAATAATGACATAGACAACGAGATCGTCCCTTCCATACGCGGAAAGCGATTACCCGACATCGGTGCCGATGAATTATAAATGCTACAGGGATTCTTAACAGGCAGCGATTATATAATCGTACCCACCTGTATCACAGCATCTTTTGGAATTACGACGATACCGTCTACGATGTAGTAATTATTGTATTCGCCATCCACTCTTTCCAGAGTATCGATGCCAATCCTGCAATTTGAACCGATTCTTGCATTTTTATCTATTATCGCGCGTTTGATGATTGTTCCCCGTCCGATGCCTACATTAGGTATATTTTTTTTACTGTTTGAGGCTTTTTCTTCATCCGTTTCATAGTAATCGGCACCCATGCATACAACTCCCTCAAGGCTTGCTCCGGTTTCGATGGTTGTGCGTATGCCGATTATCGACGAGGCTATCGATGCATTGGTGATTATGCAGCCTTCAGCCGTTAAAGCCTGATTTAAAGTACAATAATTTAATTTGGAAGCTGGGAGGTTTCTTCGGTGGGTAAAGATCGGGCTTAGCTCGTCATAAAAATTAAAAGCCGGGGAAATTTTTGTAAGATCCAGATTAGCCTCATAAAAGCTTTTGATCGTCCCGATATCTTCCCAGTAACCCTCGAAAATATATGCGTTTACCGGGTTTGATTTAAGGATGGCTGGAATTACTTCGTGACCGAAATCGTTTGCGTCACCGTCCAGGGCCGACTCCATTAAATCTGCGTTGAAAATATAGATACCCATGGATGCAAGATAATCTTTGTTACTATTTTTCATTTTTGAAAAATCGGAAGGAATTTTAAAGTCACTGATATCTTTTACCGGGCCCGGTTTTTCCTGGAATTCCGTAATGCGGCTTGATTTATCCACTTTCATGATTCCGTACGAGCTGGCATCTTCGCGAGTTACAGTCGTGCAGGCTATGGTTAGGCCGCATCCGGAGGCAATATGCTGCTTGAACATATCGGCGAGGTCCATGCTATAAAGCTGATCACCGGAAAGGATAAGATAATGCGTCGGTTTTTGTGGCCTAAAATGGGTTAAGTTTTTACGCACGGCATCGGCGGTGCCTTCAAACCAACCGGAGTGTGTCAAGGTTTGCTCGGCAGCCAGAATCTCGGCAAAACCGTCTGAGAAGGTATCGAATACGTAGGTTCTGGCAATATGAAGGTGCAGCGAGGCAGAATTAAACTGCGTTAAAATATAAATCTGCTTGAAGCCGGAATTTATGCAATTCGATATAGGAATATCGGCGATGCGATACTTTCCCCCGAAAGGAACCGCGGGTTTAGACCTGTTTTTCGTAAGGGGAAACAGACGAGCACCTTTGCCGCCGCCAAGCACGATTGATAATACTTTAAACATATAACCCCCTAAAATGCCCAGAAGCAAAAACTATTTACCAAGCCTAGCGTTTCTACTATTATAGTATAATGCTGTCGCCAAAATACGCTAGTACATTTATCGGCAAATTTCTTCAAGATCCTGATCTTGGGCCAAATATCGTTCACATCGAGCAAATTCCCCCGGTCGAAGCTTCCCTCGTTTCATTTCCCCCCGATCTTGACCCCCGTCTTGCGAACACGCTCCATAAACGGGGTCTATACCACTTATATTCGCATCAAAGGCAGGCATGGGATTTGATTCAGGAGGGCAACGATGTCGTTGTGGTTACTCCGACGTCCAGCGGCAAGACGCTTTGCTTCAATTTACCGGTTGTTCAGAGCATCCTTCAGGATCCGGGAGCGCGGGCACTTTATCTATTTCCTACAAAAGCGCTTTCCCAGGATCAGCAGGCTGAACTGAATTCACTCATCGAAGCCGGTTCCTTAAACGTCGACGCAGCTACCTACGATGGCGATACGCCGCAATCCGTACGGGGAACAGCCAGGGATAAAGCCAGAATTATAATTACGAATCCCGATATGCTGCACTCCGGCGTGTTGCCCAATCATACCAAATGGATAAAGTTTTTTTCCGGACTAAAATATATAGTAATCGATGAAATGCATGCGTATCGAGGTGTCTTTGGGAGTCATGTCGCCAATGTCATGCGCAGGCTCATGCGTATCGCCTCGTTTTATGGTTCAAATCCGAAATTCATTTTCTGCTCGGCAACGATAGCCAACCCCCGGGAACTCGCAGCCGCCTTGATCGGTCGTCCCGTAACCCTTGTCTCTGACAATGGTGCGCCGCGAGCCGAAAAAGTACTTGTTTTTTATAACCCGCCCGTCGTCGATATCGTGCAGGGAATTCGCAAGAGCAGCGCCCTTGAATCCAGGTCGGTGGCAGCGCTGCTTTTGAAAGCCGGAATACGGACAATATTGTTTGCGCGCTCACGCCTACGCGTTGAATTGATCGCCGCGTACCTCAATGACTATTTTCGCAATGCCTTCAACAAAAACAACGGTATTTGCGTTGAGCCGTATAGATCCGGCCTTTTGCCCAACGAGCGGCGTGCCATAGAAAAAGGCTTGCGCGATGGAACCATACAAGGTGTCGTGTCCACCAACGCTCTGGAACTGGGAATAGACATAGGCGGGCTCGACGCTGCCGTAATGGCGGGCTGGCCGGGAAGCATGGCATCGTTCAGGCAGCAGTTGGGCAGGGCAGGACGAAGGCAGGGCTTGTCTTTGGGGGTCTTCGTAGCCTCAAGTGCGCCGATGGATCAATACATGATGGAGCACCCCGAACGCATTATGGGAGAGAGTTCGGAGTTTGCAAGAATTGACCCGGAAAATCCTTATATCTACGCCGATCACGTAAAATGCGCCGCGTTCGAACTGCCATTTTCACGTTCGGAAAAATTCGGACAGGACATTTCCGCAGTGCTCGAATTTTTGCAGGAAGACGGTACTGTCAGGCAAACCGGGGACAAATGGTACTGGTCATCGGACGCTTATCCTGCGGAAAAAATCTCGTTGCGTTCGGCGACGGCGGATAACATCGTCATTATCGATACGACCCGCGGCGCGAATACGGTAATCGGGGAAATGGACAGGCCAAGCGCCAAAGAGCTAATTTTCGACGATGCCGTGTACATGCATCGGGGCAGGCAATACTGCGTGCTGAAGCTCGACCTTGAAAACAAATTGTGCCAGGTAGAGGAAAAAGAACTTAACTACTATACCGATGCCGTTGTAAAAACCGATATAAAAGTATTAAGCGAAGATGAGTCGCTTGCTTACACAAGCTGTAAACTTGTATTGGGCGATCTATTGATACGTTCCCAGGCCGAAAAATTCAAGAAAATTCGTTTTCATACGCATGAAAATATCGGGTACGGAGAAATCTACCTCCCTCCCGAGGAAATCCAAACGAGAGGGCTCATGGTTCTTGCTTTCCAACAATCGGGCTTTGCAAGAAAGCTGGAATCGCTGCCTACGGATTTTCACCGGGCAGCGCTTCTCTCCTCGCTATCATATATTTTTAAATCACTCGCTCCGGTTTTTTTACTGTGCGACCCCTCGGACTTGGGTGCGTCCTGGCGCCTTAGAGACGATCATTTCCAAATTCCCGTGCTCTATATGTGGGATAAATATCCTGGCGGAACCGGGCTTTCGGAAGCCTTGCTGTCACTGTTCGGGCAGCTTGTCGATTCGTCCGCCAAGCGGGTGGCTTCCTGTGCCTGTGTCTCCGGTTGTCCGTCGTGCATAGGTTTGCCAGACCCGCAAGTTCCTGCGGATGCAAATATTAAAATCATTGTCGCTGGTGTTTTGGACTCATTCCTTGAAACCGGCCATGGCGCTTAATCTGCGAAACCGCCTTTCCCGAATTCGTAATGCTCCGGCTGCGCCTGACCTGGAACCGCCGGGCGGCAAAAAGCCCGAAGAAGGAACCTGGCTTAAAGCAGGAGGTTGGATAAAAATATCCCCGGGCTTGTGGTCGCGAACGGTGGAGCGGCTTTTGCCGTTTCCGGTGCCCGAAAAGGAAATACCTTTGGGCTTTTTCTCCAAGCGCTTGCATGGCTTACGCGGCAGATACGAAGATTTGGTTTTTTTCGATCTGGAAACGACAGGATTGTCCGGCGGTACGGGAACCGTGGCATTTCTGGCTGCGTGCGGCGTTTTTACCGATTCCCGAACCTTGCAAATAACTCAATATTTCATGGACGATTATCCGGCGGAAAGTTCCTTTGTCGAGGCAGTTAATTTCGTTATCTCCAATTCGAAGATTTTAGTAAGTTATAACGGCATGTGCTACGATATTCCTTTGTTCAAGACCCGCTGCATTCTAAACAGAATCCCGTTTACCGCCGCTCCCCCTCACATAGACCTTGTGTATGCAGCAAGGCGAGTCTGGAAAACTGCTTTGCCCGAAAGAAGCCTGTCCAGGGTTGAGAAGGAAATATTGCAGATCGAGCGCATTGATGACATCCCCGGACGGTTTGTACCGGAGATTTGGCTTGGCTTTGTAAAGACCGGATTGGGGCTGGATAAACTCGATAAGGTATTTAAGCACAATGCGGATGATATTTTTTCTCTTGCCAGTCTGCTTGTTGTGTTTCTGGAAGCAGCCCTGGGCAAGGACATTCCGCTGGCCGATCCGTACGGCTATGCAATTATGCTTTCGCGCTTCGATCCCCTCGCCGCAATCTTGAAGTTAAGAATACTGCACAGAAGGGGACACCCGCGGGCGTTAAAGCCTCTGCTGCAGCTGCTGCGAAGAAATGGACAAGCGGATGAATATATCGAAATCCGTTCCTGGGAAAGAAAAAATCGAAGGCATCAAAAATCCGATCGTTCTCCGAGTTGACCGCAGGCTGCGCCAACCCTGGTTCCTTTTTTTGTCCTTTGTACGGCATTAACGCCAAGGCGCTCCAGTTCATCGGTAAAAATCCTTACTTCGTTTCTTGATGGCTCGGCATAGGGCAGCGTATCCACCGGATTCCAGGGAATGATGTTTACCTGAACTTTCAGAGGATGTATCCACTGGGCCATCGATCTAGCCGCTTCGATGCTTGTATTGGTATCTTTCATGAGCGCCGCTTCCAGAGTTATCCTGTCGCCGGTTTTTTCCTGGTAATACAGCAACGCATCCTTCAATGCCTTCAGGTTCCAGCTGTTGTTTACCGGCATCAGGGCGGAACGCATCGCGTCATCGGCGACGGTCAGTGAAACAGCCAGGCGCACATGCGGGCCTTCATCGGCCAGCGAAATGATGCCAGGCACGATTCCGCAAGTCGACAAGGTTATTTTACGCAATGACATGCCAAAAGCGTCCGGATGCGCAATGATCGCTACGGCTTTACGGACTTCCGGAAGATTAAGAAGCGGCTCACCCATTCCCATGAATACAACATTCGAAATCCTGGCCCGATTCGCGCTCAGATGCAAAAGCTGTTCGACGATTTCATGGGCCATAAGATTGCGCTGTATTCCAAGCATCCCGGTCTTGCAGAATTTACAGCCCATGGCGCAACCTACTTGCGTGGACAGACATGCGGTAAGCCTGTCTTGGGCATCGACCAGAAGTACCGATTCTACCGCCGCGCCATCGCCAAGGCGGAGTTTAATTTTAGCGGATTTGTCGTCATCGGCAACCGTCGATTCAACTTTTGCAACAAGAACTTCACTTCGTATGCTTTTAAGGCGCTGCCGAGTGGCGGATGGCAAATCGGTCATATCGTCGAAGTTAGCGGCTCCATGATAAATCCATTTGAATATTTGCATACCCCTGAATTTTTTGTCCAAGCAGTATTTTTCAAAAATCTCATGCGGCAAGAGGCCGCACAAAGCCGGATAATCATTTTCGACTCCGTGCGGCTCCATAGGATGAATCATTTCAGGATTGCAGCTTGGTCAATAAATCCTGAATATGGGGGTTTCTTAGACCAAGTCGCTGAAAATCCTGCAAAGTGTCCTCGGCTTTCCTGCGCTCGCCGATTGCCATAAAGCATTGGGCAAGTTCGATATGCAGGCGATAGTTTTTGCCGTCGTTCTGGACCAGTTTCTGCAGCGATTTTATTGCATCGTCCATCTTTCCCTGCAGGCGGGAAATAGTCGCAAGACCCAATACCGCATACGCGTCGAACTCGATATCCAGAGCTTTTTCGTAATAGTCGCTTGCCTGCTCGTAGTTGCCCATCGTACGCAATGCGTCGCCCGCACGCGTAAGGATAACCTTGTTTCTTCCGTCCTTGTCCAGAATCCGATTCCAGTATTTCAGGGAACTTTCGGGTTGGTTAATTCCGCGGTAGCAGTCGGCAAGGCCAAAGAGCGCGTAAAAATTATCCGGTTCCTTCGAGAGCGCCCGCTCGAAATAGGGAACGCCCATATCGAATTGCTTGAGCTTCCGGTAACAATTTCCAATTGAGGTAAGAACCCTTATGTCGACTGCATCGCCTTGGACCTGGACCATGCGCGCCCAGTAGTGGAGGGCGTCCCTGTATTCCTTGAAATCATAGTGGAGATGCCCCAGACCTATCAAGGCATACGGATTGTCGGTTTCCATTTCCAGGACGCGCAGGTAAATGGCTTTGGATTTCCTGAAGTCCCTGACCTTCCTGTAGGCATCCGCTATCCTCGTAAGCACAGTTATATTTTTATTATCATGAAGGAGATATTGTTCCCATATCTCGATGGCTTTCTGATATTGATTCAGGGCTTTGTAGCAGTCCGCCAATCCAAAAAGGGCGTAATTGTTGCCCGGATGGTAAACCAGGCATTTTTTGTAGTATTCGACCGCATCCTTGTGTACGCCCCTCTTTCGGGCGGCGTCTCCAAGTCCAACCAGCGCGTAGTTGTTTTCGGGGTCCTGGTCCACGATTACGCGGAAGTTTTCCTCCGCTTCGGTAATGCGATTTTCCTTGAGGTATTGATACCCCTTCTTGGAAAGCTCTGCGATTTCAACGAGCTCAGGATCTTGCTGGGGGGCCATCCCGGCGTCGAGTCCTTCATCGTTGATTGGGGGGTTGGTAAAGTCGCTCATTTTTCTTCCTCTTCTTCTAGCATTTTTCTTATTGCCAAAGCTGCCTTTTCTGTCAGCTCCTTGCACCGGGTCTCATCATGGGACAATTTAAACATTTTTAAGGCTTCTATCATCTGACCTTGTTTTACGTAGGATTCACCTACCCTAATAAGGCCATCGCTATAACCGGTTGTTTGGAATATTCTGCGTGCCGAATCGAGATCCCCATTATTGAAAAGCTCATTGCCTTTTCTGTTGAGATGCACTTTTTGTTTTGAAGACAACACGGAATTCGGAGCATCCGTGGTTTTTATCAAACCCTCGTCGGGGAAGTTTTCAGGTAATAATGTATTCATTTGTTATCATTTTGAACGATAAAACACGTTCACCTTCCTTATTCCTCAAATATATGGGATTTTATAAGAATAATCAACGTCATAATGGAATCGAAAGCTGAAAAATATTATTTATGTGGTAACCTTTAAGAGAGAGCTTTATTTTAGCGGCAATTTTTTAATGATCATTTTGAGGAGCGCTTTATGGATTTAAGCGACACCAATGTTTCTCTTGCGACTATACCCAACCAATCCACTGATGCTTCCGCGACTTTAGAAGACAAGAATATGCTGGAATCAGCCCTCAACGAGCCTTCAGATTCCGAAGCCAGAATTTCCAGAATAATTAAGCTACTTGATAGATAATCGAATCATTTAGCAGGGTGTTGAAAATCCTCGGATGAGGATTTTCAACACTTCCCAAATGTAACATTACCGTAGCATTTGTAATCAAATGCGAGGAATGTTTAAGGCTGTTGGAAAAGCAACAAGCTTTTTCAACAGCCTGTTAGGGGACTTTGCTATAAAAACGTATGTGCGAACGGCCATATTCCCTTTCGTCGGTGCAGCGAAGCGATTTATACGAATCGGGCAGGGTGTCGGATTTCGGAAAGTGGATTAAAATTTTACCATCTGCTTCCAGCATGTCGGAATCCACGATGCTTTCGATAAGTGCCTGTTTAAATGCATAAGGAAACGGCGGGTCGCAGAAAATAAGCGACCATTTTTGCTCGCATCGCAGAATATAGCGTTCCACCGGTACCGCTTTGCATTCAATCCTTGGTTCCGCTATCGAAACATTCTGGATGAGGAGCGACAGTTTCGCCCTGTCCCGTTCTACGCATAACACGGGAAAGGCACCACGGCTAGCCGCTTCAATGCCGATGATTCCCGAACCGGAAAATAGATCAAGAAACGAGCAGCCGGAAATATCCCCAAGTATGGAAAAAAACGATTCGCGCATTCTGTCCATAGCCGGCCGAATTTCAAATTCGCCTCGGGGTACCTCGATATGCCTGCCCTTATATTTGCCCCCGGTTACCCTCAGTGTGCTCATCTCTGGTGATCCTTGAACGCCCTGGCCATATCTCGTTTTACTTCTCTTGTTTTAATTGTTTCCCTCTTGTCAGATAGTTTTTTACCTTTGCAAATTCCCAAAAGAACTTTTACGCGGCCTTTTGTAAAATGAAAATCCAGGGGGATGAGCGTAAACCCCTTTTCTTCGACACGGCGTTTCAGGCGCTTGATTTCATGCGCGTTTGCGAGCAGTTTTTTTGGCCGCCCGGGTACATGGTTAAGGATTGAACTGAATGAATATTCGTTTATCGTGACGTTATGCAGCCAGAGTTCGCCGCTATCAAAGCTCGCATAGCCGTCGGGAAACGAAATCATCCCGAGGCGGATGGATTTTACTTCCGAACCGACGAGTACCAGTCCGCATTCCAGCGTTTCTTCGACACTGTAATAAAAATGGGCTCGCCTGTTTTGAGCGATTAGTTTTGTGCCTTCCATTAGTGCTCCTGTTCCATACCCTTACGAGCATTATTTAGGCATAGAAACGCAATTTTTACAACGACCTTTTGGGGTAACGATGTTTTCGCTTGTATTTTAAATAAAAAGGTGATAATTTTTAACCAAACGTCCGAATGCACGCAGCAAGCAAAGAAAATTGGAAGTATGCCGTGAAACGATTAGAATCATTCATATCAGTACGAACTCGTCAAAAGCGTATCTGGAAAATTTCGAAAGTTCTGTTGATATCCTTTATTAGCTGGGAAATTTTTTCCGTATATATTCTCAAATCGTATACGGTTTCAAGCTCTTCGATGAGCCCAACGATACGGGTAGGGGATAAAATACTGGTTTTGCCTTCGGCCTATGGGTTTCCGGCTCTCTTTTCCGGCAAGATTCTCGCACATTACGCAAAACCGAATCGCGGAGATATTATTCTTATGAAATCTCCGGCTGCTAAAGTTCCCACTTTGCCAAATCGAGTGCTCAATGAACTAATCAGGTTTGTTACCTTGCAGCAGCTTAGCATCAATTCCAATGCTACGATTCCGTCAAAACCTATTATCAAACGCGTTATTGCGATACAGGGAGACACAATCCGTATAAAGAATTTCATTGCCTATGTAAAACTCGCGGGCTCGGAACATTATCTTTCGGAGTTAGAAGTATCCGGCCGCATCTATGATACCCAAGCCCAGGGCTTGCCCGATGAATGGTTGCCTGTATTGCCTTTTTCAGGAGAGATGGACGCAATTACCCTTAACGAAGGAGAGTACTTTGTTTTGGGCGATCAGAGATCGTCACTCGGTGATTCCAGGTTTTTTGGCATAATATCGGAAGAGGCTATTTACAGCAAAATCATTGCGCGCTATTGGCCATTGCAGAAACCGTTTTTCCTTTGATTCACCATGCATGATGCTACTTTTTCGCTCTACGTACATGCGCCGTTTTGTAAATCCCGTTGTGATTACTGCGATTTTTACAGTACTGTTGACTTTGGTCAGGATACAATAAGGCAATGGTATGAATCCGTCCGTTTCCAGCTTCTTCGCACCATGCAGGAGCTGAGTTTATCCGGTTTTAAAACAATTTTTATCGGGGGTGGAACACCTTCGATAATTCCTTTATCCATCTTACGGGATTTGTTGCGTTTTCTGAACGATTTTTATGATGCGAATTCTTCGGATGAATGGACTGTCGAGGCAAATCCGGAGGATATTACAAAAGAATTTCTCGATACTCTATCGCAAGCCGGGGTTACTCGGATAAGCGTTGGCGTACAATCCCTTGACGATACAGTAAGAAAATCCGTAAACCGCCGGGCAAGCTCAAAAACAATACTGGAAAAGCTTGAACTAATTTCCAAAAACTGGAAGGGCTCCTGGTCGCTTGATTATATCTATGGACTCCCTTTCCAGGATATGGCCAGCATACGCTCCGATTTTGGCAAGCTGAGGATTTTTCTGCCCGGGCACGTTTCTTTATATGCACTCGGGGTCGAGGAAGGTACCGTTTTAGGTAGTAATATCCATGCCGGAAAATTAAACCTTCCGAGTATCGACGATTCCATTGATTCAGCCGAGGCTGTGGCGCAATTCCTTAAAGAAGAAGGATTTTTTCGCTATGAAGTCTCAAATTGGGAACGATCAGGACAGGCCTGCCTGCATAACGAGCGCTACTGGCAGATGAAGAATTGGCTGGGAATCGGCCCCTCCGCAGTAAGCAATTGGCTTCTTCCCGATAACTCATACCAGCGCGTACAAACTGTTTCCGACCTGGGAAGCTATTGCAAGAATCCATTTTTAGGCCAGGAGACTACGCTCATTTCTGGAAAAGATGCAGTTTTCGAGACTATCATGATGGCCTTGCGTACCAGTAGCGGGCTTAACTTTTCAGCCTTTTTCGATCGATTTTCGCTGGATATCAAAGCGTTGATGACCCGTATTTCCAATGAATTTCTCGGTTTTTTTTGCCTTGACGCCCAGGGATGCAGCCCCACGGACAAGGGTATGGACTTGCTGAATCTTCCATTGCTTAAGATACTCGACTACCTTGACCAAATCATCCCAACGGGAGAATAGCGATGCTAAAGACGGTACTTTCAATCCAGTCGCATGTAGTTTATGGACATGTTGGAAATCGTTCTGCGGTATTTCCTCTCGAACGCCTCGGTATCGAGGTGTGGCCCATCAATACGGTCCAGTTTTCCAGCCATACAGGTATCCCCGGCTGGAAGGGAATGTCATTCTCGGGGGACCATATTCAAAGCATCCTCGACGGACTGGAAGCTATAAATGTATTCCAAAGATGCTCGGCAGTGTTGTCAGGCTACATCGGTGACATATCGGTCGGGCAGGCCATCATGCATGCAGTCAGCTTGGTAAAAGCTAAAAATCAAACGGCACTGTATTGTTGTGATCCGGTTATGGGGGATTTCCCCGATGGTCTGTATGTCCGGAAGGATATCCCTGCTTTTTTCCGGGATAACTTGATTCCCATGGCTGATATCATAACTCCCAATCATTTTGAGGCGGAATCATTGAGCGGAATCTGCATTCAAACGGAGGCTGATGCTTTTCAGGCTGTTCGTATTCTTCACGCACTGGGTCCCCGCGTAATTATTATTACGAGCTATAAAGTAGACGAGGAAAAAAATGTTGGATGTTTCCTGAGCGATGGGGAAAACTGCTACACCATTGAAACCCCGCGCCTGCCATTTTTCAAGCCTCTTAAAGGAGCTGGAGATATGATGAGCGCTTTATTCCTGGGGAATTTTCTTCGCGTCGCAAATACCGTTTCCGCCCTTGAATCCGCGGTAAATTGCCTGTGGGCAATGCTTCAATACTCGTTTTTAAATAATCTGGACGGCATATCCCCCATAGAGGCTCAGCATCTGCTGGTTGATTATCCCCGTCAGTTTAAGGTGCGCCGATTAGAAAGACCCCTGTAAGCATCGATTTTATTCGAAGTTCCTTGCTGATCCCTTACAGAAATCAGGTTTCTTGATGGTCGACCTCTCAAAACTGAAGTTTTTAGAGTTCCCCTACAGGAATAATTCGTATCTATCGCTTCGCGACTCGGCTTTCGTTTTTTTAAAGCCGATATTGAATAGTTTTTCAGCTCCAACGGTCGTTGGAGGCCCATGTCCGGGAAGAATGATGCAATCTTCCGCTTGGCTGAGTACTTTCAGGCTTAGCTGGTCTTTTAGCAGGCTGTGTCCATATTTGCTCAGTGTCTTGCCTATGAGTCCCGCCTGAATCGTATCTCCGGTAAACAAAAGTTTACCTACCTTGTAGACGACGGAATCGGCGGAATGACCGGGTACCGAAAGTACGTTTACCGAAAGTCCGCAGGTTTCAAATTCATCGCCATCGTGTACGATGGAACAGGGCGTCTCGTTGAGCATAGCATTGCTGGAAAAAACCTTGGCTGAATAAATGCGCAGCAAGGTGCTTAATCCCTTGCTGTGATGCGGGTGATTATGCGTCATAAAGACGGTTTTTATGTCGAATTTTTTTTTCTCGATAAAATTCAGTAGGTTGACGTTGAAATCCGCAGGGTCAACGATTATCGCTTCTCCCGTCGCATCGTTGGCCACCAGGAATACGTTTGAGGAACCATAGAGCGAGTAGTGGAAAAAAACTGTCATGGTTCAAGCCCCTCCATCTCGCGATATGCTTCCTGGGTATTCGAAAATTTCCAGGATACGTTATTTTCGACGGTATTGATGAAATATGCTTTTTTCAGGTCGCAATCGATAAAATCCGTATCGTTGAACTGCGCCAGGATAAACCGGGAATTATAGAGGCTGGAATTATTGAAGGTGCACGAAGTCGCCTGAATACCGTTGAAGTTATTATGGACAAGTTCGGAGTTTTCAAATGATATGTTAAGGAACCTGGATCCGGCAAAAGAGCAGAATTGAGCATCTATTCCGGAAAAATCGGAAGAATCGGCTTCAATAAAATCAAAAAAAGACATCCGGAACAAGCTTCCCGAAAAAACGGAGTTTTTTATAGTTGCGTGCGAGAAATTACAGCCAAAAAATTGTTTTTCGCTTAGATCCAATCCTTCAAAACGTAATCCGGAGAAATTCATGTTTTTAATCGTGCTTGATCGTTTAAGAGTTTCGAATAGTTCAGGAATTTTTAGCAGCTCCGCGCCTATATGTTTTGCGCAATGGCCAAGGGTGGTGATGGCAATGGAATCGCAACCCTTGGTGCTGCATTTTTTAAACTCGTACATTTCGCCATCCTCGGGTTTTAATGATGCCAGATTATGCAAGACCTTGCAAGCATCGGACATAAGCTGCAGAAAATATAAATACAAGCGCTTTTCGGCCAAAAAGCGCTTGACCTTATTTTAGTGTTTTTGTATAGTCACTCGAACTTCAATGCCATCTTAGCTCAGTTGGTAGAGCGCGTGACTTGTAATCTCGAGGTCTTCGGTTCGATTCCGAAAGATGGCTCTGCTCTGAACAAGCTATGTGTCGTTGATTATACGGAGAGATTCCCGAGCGGTCAAAGGGGGCAGACTGTAAATCTGTTGGCTATGCCTTCGAAGGTTCAAATCCTTCTCTCTCCATAAAAGGTCGCCCTACGGCGGCCTTTTTTTTACTCAGAGGACTACTATGGAAGCCGGATTTTGGAATACAGGTTTGCACTTCTCCTGCATGAGATGTTCCTCATGCTGTCGGCACGACCCGGGCTTTGTATTTTTGTCCAAGGATGATATTTCCCGCCTGATTACGGTTACAGGCTTTGCTTTTTCCGATTTTATGGCTAAATTCATACGACCAGTGGATATTGGAACTGGTTTTATGCTGAGCCTTAAGGAAAAAAAGAACAATGATTGTATTTTTTGGGGAAAATCGGGTTGTGAAGCATACTCGGCACGACCATTACAGTGTTCAAGCTATCCGTTTTGGCCCAATATCCTGATAAATGAAGGCAGCTGGAAAACAGAATCGGAAGACTGTCCGGGAATTAAAAGCGATACCATAGTTTCCGCCGAAGCGATTTCCGCCTTTCTGATTGCCCGGCGCTTGCATCCGGCTTTGGTTTTGACCTATGATACTGAATGGGAGCACCTGAATGAAGATGCGATTTTGGGGAGTTCGAGGCTCGATACCCACGCCACTGACTCCGGAGAAGCTCAAGAGTAAGATTTCTTCCGTAGTTCAATGCATAACAAATGACGATCTGCTCTCGCAGGAATCCCGCGAGCGTTTTTTGGCCCGCCTGCCCGAATATCTTTTTTCTACCGTCGGAGGCAATACCGCTTGCGTCGAAGTTATAACAAACGAACATTGCAGGATTATATTTGACGCGGGAACCGGAATTCAGAATTTAGCCAGACAGATAAGCGCAGGCAAAAAGCCATGCGCCGTGCATCTGTTTTTTTCCCACTTTCACTGGGATCACATCCAGGGGTTTCCATTTTTTAGTCCTGCATTTGATCCGGGGAATCATATTTCGCTCTACAGTCCGGTACCTGAGTTCCAGAAAATCCTGGAAAACCAAATGAAGCCGCCATATTTTCCTGTAAGCATGGATGTCATGGCAGCCCCCAGGGAGTTCGTGGTGCTTGACGGCGGCGGCGTACGCATCGGCGATGTCAAGGTACGATATAGGGCAATGAACCATCCTGGCGGTTGTTACAGCTATTTACTCGAGGAAGCCGGAAAAAAAGTTATCTATGCCACGGATACGGAATTGCAGCAATCCGATTTCGATAAAACAAGTGAGAACGAATCGTACTTCAAAGATGCGGACGCAATGGTTCTCGATACCCAATATACGCTGGGCGAGGCAATTGAAAAACAATATTGGGGGCATTCGTCCTTCAGCCTGGCTGCGGATTTCGCGTCCAGCTGGAAGATAAAGCGCTTGATTCTCTTTCATCATGAACCTTTGTACGACGACAGAAAGATTGGCACTATTTTAAAGTCGGCCGCATGGTATCTAGGCCATCTTGAAGAAAGCGGTATCGAGGTAATACTCGCGCGCGAAGGCCTGGAAATTGAAATTTGAGGATTTCCTGGGCCAGAATATTCAAATGCAGTTTTCCGCCATGGAAATAGTCGGTCTGTATACCGCTTTGCTTTCTCAGGAAAGCACCCTCGACGACAGTCAGTCTCGAGTTCTGGAGGCTGTTCGAAAAGAATTGTATTCCCAATTTTCCATCGAAGAATTCGAACAATTGGAAAATTCGTACCACAGCAGGAGCAAGGGTTGTTAAATGAAGCATAAAAGCAGCAGGAGCGCCAAAAAAAATCGTGCGCCCGGTTTTCTGCATAAACTGGTTGTCATGGTTTCTGCATTTTTTGTTTTTCTCGTTTTTCTCGTCATTGCCGCCTTTGCCGGCCTATGGATCATGGATCGCCCCCCGAGCGCCGGGACAAAAAAAGATTCCTTGTTTACCATTTCCAGAGGGGAAGCCGGGCTGGCGGTAGCAAGAAGGCTCCTAGAGCAGGAATTTATTCGATCCGACCTTGTTTTTCGCTCTTTGATGAAGCTGAAAAACTATGATGACGCGTTAAAAGCTGGAAATTATCGAATTTCCCCGCTTATGGCCGGTTCGGAAATCCTGGAAATGTTTGTATCCGGAAAACAGATACTCGAAAGCATTAGAATACCCGAAGGAACGGGCACCGGCAGAGTGGCGGCAATCCTGGAAGCTGCGGGCGTCACCTCGTCATCTGCCTTTCTTGCAGCATCAAAAGATGTTTCGCTACTGAAGGAGCTTGGTATCGAGTCTGATTCGGCGGATGGTTACCTGTTTCCGGAAACTTATTTTTTTGCCGGAGATTCGGATGCGAAAAGTGTTATACGCGTAATGGTAAGGACATTTTTTACGCGCCTTGAGGCGGAAATTCCGGAGAGCTCCTCCATGAGCGCGAAAGAGTTATTCGACAAAGTCATATTGGCCAGCATCATTGAGCGCGAGTACCAGCTTCCCGAAGAAGCCGCCAGAATGGCGGGAGTTTTTTATAACAGGCTGCGGATAGGTATGCCTTTGCAATCCTGCGCCACCGTCGTCTTTGTAATTACTGAGAAATTGGGGAAGCCTCATCCTGTCCGTTTGTTCGACAGGGATCTACAGATCGATAGCGCATATAATTCCTACCTCCACAAAGGCTTGCCACCGTCACCCATCTGTAACCCCGGCTTGGTAGCGCTCAAGGCAGCCCTGCGCCCGGAAGCCACGAAATTTTTATATTTTCGCCTCATCGATGGATCGGTGGGCAAACACTATTTTTCGGAGACTTTGGATGGACATATAAAGGCTGCTGCCTTGATCGTTAAGCAAAGGTAGCTTTCACAGAAAGCCATGAAGCGCATCCCCGAACATTTAGTGCAGGAAATAACCTCTCGCAGCGACATCGTTTCCGTTGTGGCTTCGTATGTCAGGCTGGAAAAAAAAGGAAGCCGCTGGGTTGGTTTATGCCCCTTTCATAATGAAAAAACTCCATCCTTCGGGGTACAGGAAGACAAAGGCTTTTTTTACTGCTTCGGATGCCAAAAAGGCGGCGACGCGATAACGTTTATAAAGGAAATTGAAAAATGCAGCTACGTAGAAGCTTTGGAGCGTTTGGCGGAGAAAGCCGGAATTGCTCTTGTCTATGAAGGTGAGGATGACCCTGAGGCTTTGCGCGCTGCCCAGGATCGAGCTTCCCTCTACGAGTTGTACGACCGGCTTTCAAAAACTTTTAACTATTTGCTTTTGCAAGATTCTCAAGGCTCCGAAGCTTTGTCCTATATTCGTCCCAGAATACAAAACGATGCCGTTCTAAGCGATTATTGTCTTGGATATATTCCAGCCGATCGGTCCTGGCTTTATTCTTTTTTACGAAACAAGACGTATTCAGAAGAGTTTCTCGTAAAATCCGGTCTTTTTTCGCAAAAATATCCAACTTTTTGTATTTTTACCGATAGGCTGATTTTTCCCATAAGCGATATTCGCGGAAAGGTAATCGCCTTTGGCGGACGCCTGCTTCATGGAGACGGACCCAAATACATTAATTCTCCTGAAACTGCCATTTTTAAAAAGCAGGATACCTTATTCGGATTGTTTCGAGCCATTCCAGGAATAAAATTAATGAAATCGGTTATTATTTGTGAAGGGTACATGGATGTGCTTGCATTTTTCATGGCAGGCATAAACAATGCCGTAGCCCCTCTTGGTACTTCCTTGACGCAGTCTCAAATCAGTATCCTGAAGCGTTACACAACGCAATTAATCCTGTGTTTCGATTCGGACAAAGCCGGATTGGCCGCAACGGAGCGTGCAATCAATATGGCTGGTGCCCAGGGAATGTCCGTTAAGGTAATAAAACTCGCGGAAGCCAAGGATCCGGCAGAAATACTGCAAAAATTCGGTGCTGAGCGATTGAAAATTTCTCTGGAATCCACTATAAATGCAGATGATTTCATTTTGGAAAATGTTGCAAAAATCCAAAAGGAAAAGAATTTGCAAAGCGCTTTCGGATATCTTTTCGCTTTTATGGCTGGAATTGAGTCGGCTGTCCTTCGAGATGCCCTTGCAGAAAAGGCTGCAAGGCTGTTTGGTATCGAAGCAAGGTCTATTCGGTCTGATTTTTTGATTTTTTTAAAATCAGACCGCCGGCAATGGGCAAATGATGCCGATTCTGTTAAGCCGGCATCTGAATTCAATGCAAACGCCGATTCGGTAATACTTGCCGCCTTGGTAGCCAACCCCAAGTTTTTCGAACAGGTACGCCTGAATATTAGCGTATCGGATTTTGATGATGATTGTAACAAAGAAATATTCATTGCCCTCGAAGAATGTTATAGGAGAGATGAACTTTCTGTATCGCATATCGCGGAAAGGATTTCAAACGAAGAAGTCAAGAAATTCATCCTGGTCAAGGCGGCTGGAGGAGATTATGCCATTAATCCCGAACGCTTTATCGCTGATGGCATTTATAGTATCCGTTACCGCGCTTTGGAAAGAAGAAATACAAAAATCTTGAACCGGATTCGTTCGTATGACGCGGCGCGCGATGCGGATGAAATCTCTTTAAATGATTTATTGTATGAAAAAATGTATCTTGATGGTGAATTAGCACGATTAAAGGATGAACGGCATGAGCGAACTTGAACTCGATCCAGCAATAGTCAAGCTACTCAGTTATGCAAAAACAAAAAAAGTAATCAGTTTTGACGAGTTATCCGATTTCTTGCCAGAGCAATTTCTCAATTCGGATAAAATCGACGTGGTTTTAGCATTGCTTGAGAGTAACGGGATACAGCTCGAAGAGGAAGAGGTTCAGCGGGATGAACCAGCGGAACAAGTCAAGGAATCCGATCCTGCCGCCCCTGTCGATAAAAAACGGCTCGTGTACAACGACAAAGACAGTGCTATCGATGATCCTATACGCCTCTATTTACGGGAAATTGGCAAAGAAAACCTGCTGACCGCAGAACAGGAAGTCGAGCTTTCCAAACAGATGGAAGAGGGCGAAGGCATAATAAAAACGATCATTAAAAAAAGCGGCATGCTCATCCCCGAATTTTTCCAGATTGCGCAAAAGGCAAAGCGCGAAAGCGGTTCTCAGCAGCGAAAAGAGAATTCAGAAAAAATCGCCGAGCGTCGCAGGCTTAACCAGTTTTACCGGGAAATACTGCGTGAAACCCAGAATGACCTTCGAAATTACATAGAAAGCAAAAGAAAGATAGTTTTACGCGGCGGCGATGTAAAAGAAGACCTGGAGTTGATGCAGGTGCGCGAAGCCCTGCTGGATCGCCTGGGCGATGCGGATCTGCACCCGGAAGAAATCAACTCGTTCTCCGAAAAATTCATCTCGGCGGCTAAACGAATCAAGAAATATCGCCGGGAACAGGAACGACTCGAGCGAAACCTCCAGGTAACCAATTTACGCGAATTACGTGTGCTTGGCCGCAATCTAACCATCAAAGAACGTCGGGAGCAAATTGAATCCGACCTTGGTATCGGTGCAGACGATATTAAGGAGCGCATCAAGCAGATCCAGGTTACCCAAAAAAAACTGGAAGAGATGGAATACGCTTTCGAGAATGACTGCGACACGATAATTCACATGGCCAAGGAGATTAACCGCGGCCGAATTATGATGAAAAACGCAAAGGACCGCCTTATCAAGGCCAATTTGCGCTTAGTCGTTTCCATAGCAAAAAAATATACCAATCGGGGGCTCCATTTTTTCGATCTTGTTCAGGAAGGCAATATCGGCTTGATAAAAGCCGTCGAAAAATTCGAATATAGAAAAGGCTATAAGTTCTCCACCTATGCTACCTGGTGGATACGCCAGGCCATCACGCGTTCCATAAGCGACCAGGCCAGAACGATACGGGTACCTGTACACATGATCGAACAGATCAATAAGGTAGTGCGCGAGTCAAGGCAGC
>JANNSO010000012.1:0-11527 GCA_031402655.1 Spirochaetota bacterium
AGCGTGAGCCCGCCTGCTGCTGCACCGGCCTTCGGCGCTATTCTTTCGGGAGCAGGCAGGGAGGAATCAATCAGCACGGCTGTCCGCGCAAACGACTGATTCCCGCTTTGGTCCGTTGCCCTGACACTGATAAGTACGGGACCGCTGAGCCCGCTTACCGGAACCGTAGCCTCGTAGGAGGAACCCGAAGCTTTCAATGGCTGCCAGCTGCCCTCGCCCACCGAGTATTCCACCGCGGCGAGCTTGTCACCGTCGCTAACGGAGGCTTTGAGCGCAAAGTCGGTTTTGTGCCAGGTATTGAACGCAGGTGAATCAATTGCGGCATCGGGAGCCTTGGTATCGGTCTTGAACACGAAAGGACCGGCCTCGAAGCGGTGATTTCTGATGGTAGTTACCACAACCTTGGTGGGAGGGCTCGTGCCGTCCGCCTTGTAGAGCACGCTTACGAGCCTTCCGTCGAATGAAACTCCGACAAGGCTGCTCAACGGCTCCAGGCCCACCGATCTTATGTCCTCTCCCGTAAAAGGAACCACAAAAGCGCCCACCAAGGGCTGCGCTTCGCTAATTACCACTTCTGCGCCCGCGAGAACGCCGGCGAAATCCAGAAGCGGCCCGACTCGCGGCCTGGAGTAATTGATGCCGTACACAGGGGCGCGATAAGAATTTTCCTTGCCCATTATATCGGTGGCGCTCACCTGTACGGTTAGAACCCCATAAGGCAGGGCGGACGGAAGGGGAATAGTAAAAATAACTTCACTAGCTGCCTTGCCGACGGCCAGCGGCATTGCGGCCCCCCCGTTTATGCTGTATTCCAGTTTTACCAGTGGATTTCCCGCGGCGACGGAGCCGGAAAGCACGGCTTTCCCGTCCATGGTGGAAACAGCCATTCCCAGCATAAAATCCCTGGGCCCGGATATATCGTTCACGGACTTGAAGCTGACGCGCGGCGCGGGAGCCAGCCAGGTAAATAATCGCTCCACCGCTGGGCCGGCGACGCCGTTTACGTCCACCGCGCGTACGGCCAACTTGTGCGCGCCGCTTGCCAGACCCGCTAGGTCGAAGGCAAAAGCTCCGTCCGTGGATACTTCCTTTTCCGCCTCGGCATCGATGCGCCAGAGTATTTTGGAAACGCCGTCATCGTCGCGTGCGCCGCCGGAAACAAAAAGCCTGCCGTCGGCTTTGTCGTTGACCAGGGGCCGGCTCAGCGTTACCACAGGCAGGTCCGCAGGCGCATCGATTGCGCGGGCAATCGTAACCGAGGTACTGTTCCCGGTTATGTCGGTAACCTTGAACAAAACGGCCGCCTTGCCTGCGCTCCCCGTAACTTTGAAGCGGCGCGAGAAATACGGGTTACCCGGTACCAACTCGATTTTTCCGCTTTCCTTGCCGTACAGCCACTCAAGCGACTCCACCCCAATCTTATCGTAGACTCTTCCCGTTACGACAAAATCACCGTTTACGCCCATTTCCTCTGCCGGACTTATAAAAACAAGCTCGGGAGCGGTATTGTCGATAAAATAGAGGAATACGGCAATACCGGCGGATCCTACCCCGTCTACCGTGCGAAACCAAACGACGGCAGGTCCGTCTTCCATCTTTTTCGTGTCGAGATCAAGGGAAAAGGTTCCTGTTTCTTTTTTCTTGTCCGTCGAAAATTTTAATTCCTTCCAGGTTTTTCCCGAATCAAGGGAATAGGAAACGTTTTTTAGGCCGTTTGCATCGAATACCGTGCCTGCCATGGATATTCGTCCCGAAACCAGCGTCCCGAAAGAAGGGTTGCCGATGCTGTGAAGCGGTTTCGTCCTGTCCAAATGGAACATTACCGTGGCGGGATTCCCCTGCAGACCATTCTTGTCTATGCCTCTTGCCGCCAAAGTATGCAAACCGTCCGGGATATCGGCCGTTTTAAGGTAATACGACCAGTAATCCTTGCCCGTTGCCTTTATCCAATCACCGCCGTCTACTTTCAGTTCCACCGAAGCCACGGCATCATCATCGACACAGGTGCCAACGATGTTCAAGTCTGCTCCTATACGCATAAAAGGCAAAGGGTTGCTTATTTGCGCTACCGGCAGGTCCGACAGCGGATCCACAAGAATATTAAACGGTCCGCCCATGCTTATATTGCCGCCGGAATCCACGACTTTTACCAGGAGATTGTATTTACCCGGCTTAAAACCGCTAAGATCATATTGAAGCTGCCAATTTTCCAGGCCTTCAGCGGAAATAAAATCTTTGCCCGGCGTTCCCGATGTATTTCCCGCTGGCGTTTCCGCAGGAGTTCCTTCTGGAATTGCATCCTGCGAGTATCCTGAAAATGTGCAGAAAAAAAGACAGGCAAAAACGCATGATATAAACCTGGACATAAACCCTCCATGAAACGCCATGAAAAAGATAGAACCCTTCTTCTTTATCGGTCAAAACTCAATCCTTATACTATTTAAATTATATCAGGCAAAATCGACAAAAACAACGGATAATACAGGCGAAATTCATTAGATTTGTAAATGCACATGATTTTTATTGAGATTTGCACATACATACGTTATACTCACGCTACTAATAAAGCTAGGCGCAAGGTAAAACTCCCTCGGGTTTTCTTGCCTAGTTCTATTATTGCTGAATTTTCGGAGGAAAAATGGCTCGGGCTTCCGTACTCATCATCGATGAATCAGATCTTTTCAGGGATTACCTGCGTTCCAGGCTATCCCGTGCAGGAATGGATGTCGCCGTCGCCATAAACGGCCTGGACGGCATGGCCAAAATGCGCAACGATCCGCCGGGCATCATTATACTTGACTACCACCTTACCAGGCGAACATGCAAGGAAGTCCTGGAAGAAAAGGCAAAAAATCCAAACACGGCAAACATACCCATCATCCTTACCGCCCATAAAATCGATAAAAACAAACTACTGGAGCTTGTTCCCTTCAATATTAAGAAAATATTCACAAAACCCATCAAAATGGATGCCTTTTACCAGACGATCTCAGAAATTACCGGCATCCGTTTCGAAATGGATACCACCCCCTGCATCATCGAAGCCCACGTAAACGACAATATCGTATTCGTGGAGATTGCCCAGGGAATCAATCGCGAAAAGGTCGATCTTCTCCGATTCAAGATTCGGGAACTGGAGGAATTGTACTCCATACAGAAACCCCGCATCCTGCTCATGCTCAGCGATATGGATCTGTCCTTCATAGACGGACCGAACCTGGAATTCCTGATGGAAACGATATTGGCGTCCACCGATGCCAAATCGCGGCATATCAAGATACTTACCCGCTCGACCTTCATTCGGGAATTCGTCGCCGGCCATCCCGGTTACGAGGAAATCGAAGTGGTCAGTTCCCTGGAATACGCGATAGACGGCCTGATCGCCGCCGAAACAAATGCGGTGGACGCACCGGAAGAAAAAGCGGCGATAATAAACGACCGCATCCTTTCGGCAAAAGGCAGCGCATCGCAATCGGAGGCCATAGCCATGCGCTTCCAAACCGAAAAAAAAGAGCAGCCGCGGCTCTCCATGGAAAACGCTAACGATCTTGGACGCGGGCTTTCCATCGCCACGGTAGACGACGATTTCGTCATCCAGGAACTGCTCAAGACTACCTTCGCGGCCATGAACGCGGACGTCTCAACCTATCCCAATGGTAAAGAATTCCTCACAGCCATTCGGTCCCGAAGCTTCGATCTCGTATTCCTGGACCTCCTTATGCCGGAGGTAGACGGATTCCAGGTGCTCAGCGAGCTTCATGCCCAGGATATCGACGTGCCCATCATCATACTTTCCGCGGTTTCCCAGCGGGAAGCCATAGTCCGCGCGTTCCAGTCCGGCGTCAAGAGCTTCTTGATCAAGCCGCTCAAGCCCGAGCAGATACTAAAAAAAACGCTTGAGATTCTCAAGGCGAATTTCTGATGATCCTGCCGGACGTGCTGTACAAGGCGGCATTTTCGCAAACGCGCTCGGCAATGATTATTCTCAACGACCAGGGGATTCCGGTTCTTTGGAACGAGGCCTTCGACGAGCTGTTCATCGAGCTGGCCGGCTTCGTCCCGGACAAGCTCTCCGTACCGCTCTTCGACTGGCTTCAGGAACGCGATTCGTTCCAGTATTCATATTATATAACTGAAGTATTGCAAGGCCGCATGGGAGCCGCAAGCATGGAGACCAGCCTGCGCACCGTCTCGGGCGGCAGGCTGTGGCTGCGCACCGCCTTGTCGCTTATCCGTACCCGGGACGATTCCAACCCTGCGGAAAAAGCCGAGCGCTGGATCTGGTGTTCCTTCCAGAACATCAGCGACCAGAAGCAGCGGGAACGGGAACTGGTCAGCGCCAAGGAAGAGGCCGAAAAGGCTACGATGACCAAAAGCCAGTTCCTCGCCAACATGAGCCACGAAATCCGTACGCCCATCCAAACCATCCTGGGCATGATGGAACTTCTGCACGAAACAAGTTTGGACAAGGAGCAGATAGACTACCTGCGATCCGTCCAATTCTCCGCGGACGTGCTCCTTGGCCTCATCAACGACGTGCTTGATTTCTCCAAGATAGAAGCCGGGAAATTCGAGCTTGAAATCGCCGACTTCGACCTGCACGCGACCCTCCGGCAGGCCATCGCGCTGATAATCCTGGATGCGCATAAAAAAGGCCTCGAGGTCGTCATCGATCTCGATCCGCAGCTGCCCCGTTTTATCCGCGGGGATCCCGGCCGGCTTCGCCAGATCGTGGTCAACATGTTCAAGAATGCCGTCAAATTCACGCAGACCGGGGAAATCGTTATCCGGGCAACGGTATCGTACCGCAATGCGGACGTTAGCATGCGCCTTGAGGTGCAAGACACCGGCCCCGGCGTGCCGCCGCCATTGCGTGATAGATTATTCACGCCATTTACGCAGGCCAACGCGGGCGCGCTTACGCTCGGAGGCACGGGACTCGGGCTGGCGATTTCCCGTCACCTGGTTTCATTGATGGACGGTACGGTATTCTACCTGCCGGTAGAACCCAGAGGCTCGATATTCGGTTTCGAGATAGGCCTGACCCAGGCGGAATACAGCATACCCAAGGGGCAGCAGCGCATAAGCACCTGCGACCGGGTGCTTATAGTGGACGATAACGCGGCGGCCAGGGACTTTGCCGTAAAAACTGCCGCGATGTTCGGGCTGCAGCCGCAGGCGGTCGCTTCGGGCGCCGGCGCGCTGGCAGAACTGAAGCAGGCAGCCCAGGCAGGAAGGCCATACTCGCTGTGCCTCATCGACCAAAACATGCCCCAGATGGACGGCTGGCGATTGGCGGCGGAGATAACAGCGGAGAGGCTCATCAACAGCGTACAGTTGATGCTTATGGCACCCGAAGGCGCAATCGGCTCGGAAGCAAAGATGAAGCTGCTGAAATGGTTCAACGGCTACCTGGTAAAACCCCTGAATCCGCAGGAATTTTTCGTCTCTGTAAACCGCGTGCTTACCGAAACCGTCGAACTGGATGCCGCGGATGCGGACGAAGTGGAAGCCGACCCGAAACCCGAAAGCGCCAACATAGGCCTTTCCGTCCTGCTGGCGGAAGACCACATCGTAAACCAGGAACTGTTTTCAATACTTCTTGGCAAGCTCGGCTGCAGCGCGGATCTCGCGGCGGACGGCGCCGCAGCCGTGGAAATGGCCCAGCACAAAGATTATGATCTTGTACTCATGGATATTTTCATGCCTCGCATGGACGGCTACGAGGCTACCCGCCATCTGCGCGAGCAAGGATTTTCAAAGCCGATAATCGCGGTTACCGCCAGCGCGCTGAAAGGCGAACGGGAAAAATGCGTAGAAGCGGGCATGAACGACATCCTGGTAAAACCGTTCAAGCGAAAAGATCTCGAAACCATGATTGGGTTCTGGGCCAACAAAACCCTGAATATCCAGAATGACCAGGAACTTGCACTTGCATCCTCGGTAAGCGAGCGGCACCTGTGGGACACAACGGTTTTTGACCTGCCCGGCCTGATAGAAACTTTTTTGGGGCAGCGGGAAACCGTAATCAGCCTCGTAAAGCGCTTTATCGCCAAGACCAAGGGGCAACTTCCGGAACTCAACAATGCCGCCTTGAACGGCAATACAAAATTGATGCGCGAAATCGCGCACTCCATCAAAGGCGCTTCCTGGAACATGACCGCCAAGCAACTCGGCGACATGGCCTTCGAAATTGAATCCGCATCCAAGCAGGAAGATCTGCAAGGAGCGCGCAGCCTCCTGCCTAAACTGGCTACCTGCGTCCGCGACTTCGAACAATGCTCGGCATATCAACAGGACTCATCGCAGCCATAGCTGCGCGCAGCCATAGCTGCGCGCAGCAGTAGTTGTAAACGCTCTTGCATGCTATTACTGTACACATGATTCGCGCAATATTTTTCGACCTCGACAACACCTTGTATCCCGCCAGCGCTTCCATGGAAGACGATATCGTGCAACGCATGAACGAGTATGTGGCGCGCTTGTTGAGGATGCCCTTCGCGGAAGCAAAAGCGCTCCGTGCGCTGCGCATGCCCAACTACGGCACCACACTTGAATGGCTGATGCATGAGCACGCCTTGGCCGAAATCGAGGATTACTTCTGCTCGGTTCATCCGGAAGGGGAAGAGGAAGTGCTTGTTCGCGATCCTGACCTTCCCGCTTTTCTCGATTCTATGAGTCAGGAAAAATTCATTTTTACGAACGCCCCGTCGGAACATGCGGTGCGGGTACTTGAAAAACTGGGGATAGCGGGAAAATTCAGGCGGATATTCGACGTGCGCTTTACCCAGCTGCAGGGCAAACCCGCACGGTCCGCCGTGGAAAAGGTACTGGCTGCCTCGGGCTACCAGGCAGCCGAAACACTTTTCGTAGACGACGTGCCTCGTTACGTGCGGGGCTTTACCGACTGCGGCGGCAAGGGCGTGCTCATAGACCACCATGACAGATACCCGCAGGAGAGCCTCCCCCGTATCCGCACGATTTACGAACTCAAAAACCACCTGTAGAACCCCGAAAGGATCCAGTATGCAAACCATGAATATCATGTACAAACTCGTAACACGCGGAAAAACCCAGATGCAGCTGAGCCTCCCGCTCTTCCTCCGGGCAATCTACCTGGCCGCCGGGATACTATTGATACTCGTGCTTATGCGCTCGATGGGCACTGCTCATCCGATTATCTACATGTTCTCCATCGCCATGGTATTCGTTATTTTTTCCGAAGACCGCTGGATTTTCGATGTAAGCGCCGGCACCCTGTACCGGCGGACAGGCGTTATCTTCCTGGCAAAAAAATGGACCGCGCCGCTTGAGAATATCGCCGGCATAGAAATCGCCACCGACGCAAAGCCCACGGACCCAAAAGACCCCTATGCTCAATTCTCCGGCGTGATAGGCAAAAATTGCTGTGCCCTACGCTTCTCTCTCGTGGACGGACGCGCTCTTACCGTAAGCGTCGCATCCAAAAAACACTACGACGCATTAAAAAGCCAAGCTCTGGCACTGGCGGAATTCATGAATAAACCGTTCGCCGAAGTTCAATAAAGAATTCGCCGCATAGCTACAAAGAACCATTCTTGACCTTCAAATATAAAACCAGTTCGCGGGCAAACACGGGGTCCCCGCCCAGCTCGTCGATTTTGTCCTGGTCGGAATAGCCCAGGGCAATGAACGCCTCTATTCGGATATACGGGTCTTTGTCACGCTTTGCCTCGCGGGTATAGCCCAGGGCTTTGTAGGCGGCCCTGCGGATTTTCCAGTCTTTGTCTTTTTTTGCCGCGGCTACATAGCCAAGCGCCTCGTAGGCTTCGAGCCGAATCTGAAGGTCGCCGTCCTTCCTGGCGGCTTCGGTAAAACCCAGTGCCCTGTATGCTTCGAGCCTTATGGAACAGTCGGAATCCAAAGTGGCTTGTTTTGTAAAACCCAATACCCGGTAGGCTTCCATCCTGATATTATGGTCCTCGTCGGCCGTGTTTTCCTGTGAGTATCCCAGCGCTTTATATGCCTCGCTGCGAACTTTCCAGTTTTCGTCCTTTTTGTCGTCCTCGGAATAGCCCAATGCTGCATAGGCCTCGTTGCGGATATTCCAATCCTTGTCTTTTTTTGCCTCCTGGGTAAAACCGTATACCCGGTATTTCATGAGGCGAATCTCTGCATCGGAATATTCATAGTTTTCAGTCATAAGCTTTCATCATATATAATATGATGAAGTACCCGATTTTTCCAGACCTGCTTTCCGCTTATTTGTGTTGCACACGGCGCTTCAATATATTATCTTTAGTACGAACCGGAAAGGACGAAACAATGAGCATTCATATAGAGGCAGCCAAAGGCGCGATAGCCGAATCCATTCTGTTACCCGGAGACCCGCTGCGCGCCAAATTCATCGCGGACAATTACCTTGCCGACGTTACGCAGTTCAACCGCGTGCGAAATATGTTCGGCTTTACCGGTACGTATAAAGGCAAGCGCGTATCGGTAATGGGAACGGGAATGGGCATGCCTTCCCACTCCATTTACGTAAACGAGCTCCTGCGCGAATATGGAGTCAAAAAGCTCATTCGGGTTGGAACCTGCGGCTCGCTCCAGGCTGAAGTCAAAATGCGCGACGTACTCTTGGCCATGAGCGCCAGCACCGATTCAAACGTCAACCGAATTCGCTTCCGTGGTATGGATTACGCCGCGACCGCCGACTTTAGCCTGCTGGAAAAAGCATGGCGCCTCGCCAACGAACGCAAGCTTCCTGCCAAGCCCGGACCGGTGGTTTCCGTCGACTCGTTCTATGCCGAAGATCCCGAGCAATGGAAACTCTGGGCTCAGTTCGGCATCATGGGAATCGAAATGGAAACCACGGAGCTGTACACGCTCGCGGCCAAATTCAACGCCAAAGCCCTTGCGATACTCACGGTCAGCGACAGCCTCGTGACAGGCGAAGCTACCAGTTCAGCCGAGCGCGAGACAAGCTTCCGCGCCATGGCGGAACTGGGCTTGGACACGCTTCTGGATTAACAGGCTGTTGAAAAAGCTTGTGGCTTTTCCAACTGCCTTAAACATTCCTCGCATTTGTTTACAAATGCTACGGTAATGTTACATTTTGGAAGTGTTGAAAATCCTCATCCGAGGTTTTTCAACACCCTGTTAAACCAGCTGCCTTCGCAATCGCCGCCTAAGCATGAAAAGCCGGTACTTGACCGTACCGATCGGCTCTCCTGAATCCTTCGCCAACTGCCGGACGCAGATGCGCCGGCGGTAGAAGCTTTCATAGAGCATGCGGTCGTCCCGTGAAAGCTCGCCGAGGGCCATTTCGAGGGCGAAACCCGTAACCCAATCGGCCTCCGGGTAAAGCCCGCCCGCGCGGGATTCCCCGAGGACATCCAGGTACAGCGGACGCGAAGCTTTCCTTCTGTAATAATTCCATAACATGCGTTTGGCGATCCCGCGAATCCAGGTGCCGAGCGAGGCATATCGCGCAAAGCCAGGGAGTCGAAGCCCTCGATCATCATGGCGCAGCGAAGTTCCAGGTTTCGCAGCATCGATTCCTTTATGCGCTCCAGGAGCGACCGGATCAGCATGGGGTCGAGGCCGTCCGAAAGATATTCCAGCCCCTTTGCCGCCAAAACGTCCGGGCACCCAGGAAGCAGGCCATCGATCGCCGGCAGTCCGTATTCCTTGATGGAGGTGCCGAGCACTACGAAAAATTCGGCGATACCAGAAGGGGTCTTCAGCAATTCCGCGTTCAAGGAACCCTTGGCAGGCTCAGCCGGAGCTGCGTCGAAATCCCCCGCGTATTTTTTGAACTTGCGGATTTTCCGAAGAAAATTCTCCCTGGCTCCTCGAATCCTGGCCTCGCCGATGGACTTTTTTTGAGCTTCCAGATCCTCCAGCAGGGCATCGCATGCACGTTTGGACATGTTCCTGCAAATTGCCCCTGTGGATGCTTCATCGAGCCCGCACATGGCGTTAAGCAAGTCCTGGGTTTCCACCTCGCGCAATGCCCGTTGGATGCACCTGTTGTTGGCATCCGTGTCTTCCAAAAAACCTTCCAGATACGTCATTGTAAAACCTCCTCAACGCTGTTTCCGATGGCTGATCATTAGCAGGCTGTTGAAAAAGCTTGTGGCTTTTCCAACAGCCTTAAACATTCCTCGCATTTGTTTACAAATGCTATGGTAATGTTACATTTTGGAAGTGTTGAAAATCCTCATCCGAGGTTTTTCAACACCCTGTTAGTGGCCGCAGAATCCAAAAGGTTTGCGAAAATCCGCAAAATCCTGAAATCCTTAGTTTTTGTCGGTGATTGCATAGTATACTGTATTTGCGGGTTGGATTTCACCGCGCAGAAAAGGTGTATATGGAAGAAATGGAAGAGCTCATACGGCTTTCGTATTTCAGCGATATAGCCAAGGCCATCGTAAGCGAAACCTCCGTAAGAGGAATTCTAAACAAGCTTATGGCGAAAATCGGCGATGTTTTCTCGCCGCTCAACTGGTCCACGTTGCTCCTCGACAGAAAGACCGACCAGCTTGAATTTCGAATCGTCGTAGGCAAGGCCAGCGAAAAATTGATGGGTCAGCGAATCCCCGCTTTCGAGGGCATCGCCGGCTGGGTAGTCGCCAACGGAAGGGAAGTCATCGTCGAGGACGTAACCCAGGACCCGCGCTTCAGCGATCGCATCGACTCGATCTCGGGCTTTTCCACGGAATCCATCATTGCGGTTCCGCTCAAGACGGAGGAAAAAGTATTCGGCGTAATAGAATTGATAAACAAGCTCGACGGCGGCCGTTTTTCGGCATTGGAGATGCGGACCCTGGCAACGATAGCGGATTTCGCCGCGATCGCCATAGAAAAAGCCGTTTATCTGGCCCAGTTAAAGCGCCTGGCCATGACCGATGCCATGACGGGACTCCTGAACCGCCGGGGACTGGCGCGCATCCTTGACCGCGAAAACTCCCGCATCAAGCGCCATGGCGGAGAGCTTGCCTTTATACTGGCGGACGTAGACCGGTTCAAGGAGATCAACGACACCCGCGGCCATGCTTCGGGCGACACCGTGCTGAAGTGCATCGCCGACGCCCTTCAAAAAGTCTGCAGGGAAAGCGATGCGGTGGCGCGTTTCGGTGGCGATGAATTCCTCGTGGTAATGCCGGACACCGATGCCGATGCAGCGGAACTTGCCCGCGAAAGAATCGCCAAAAGCATAGCAACGGCCGCTGAAGAGTGCCAAGCCGGTCCGTTCTCGGTCAGCCTTGGCGTGCACGCGGGTAAAGGCTCGGACATCAACCAGATTTTCGAGGAATCGGACAGGGACTTGTATCGCAGGAAAGAAGAGAGAAACCCCTCCGCCTTCGGCGAAAAAATCATGTCCATCCTGGACGACGATGCTTAGCAGGCTGTTGAAAAAGCTTGTGGCTTTTCCAACAACCTTAAACATTCCTCGCATTTGATTACAAATGCTACGGTAATGTTACATTTTGGAAGTGTTGAAAATCCTCATCCGAGGTTTTTCAACACCCTATTAGGCTTGCTT
>JANNSO010000013.1:0-1981 GCA_031402655.1 Spirochaetota bacterium
GCAGCAGGCGGGCTCACGCTGTTTGCATTCAAGCCCGGGGAAGCCTCCTGGAGCGCGGATTCCATAGAAGTCGTAATCAAGGGCCGCAGCGAAGCGCTTGCCTACGCGCCCGTAATAACGTTTAGCGCGGACGGAGGCACAGGCCCCGTGCTTGTGCGCGTGCGGGACAAGGCTGGAAACTCAAGCGAGTTGAATATGCTCGCCGGTCTGGATACAACTGCGAAATTACTGGCCGTTCCGCCGATAGAAACGGTAAAAATAAATAACACCGGTGCGGGAAGTCCGCGGCAGGTCGTCCTGACCGGTGCGGACTCGGCCGGCAAGTTGGGCTGGAGCGGTCCGCTCTTGCCTGCGGCGGATGAAGCGGGGTTCCCGGCAGCGCCCATCAGGGTTTCGGGCGCATCTTCCTTTACCGCCGTTTTTACCGGCATTTCCCCCGATCCCAAAAAGCCGGAGGCTTATTTCGGTTTCTCCGCGGATGCCGTCAACCAAGTACTGGCGATTAAGCCATCCAAGACAGTGGGTTCCTGGGAGGCCGTTTTAAAGCTCGCCGCCGTGCCCGATGGAGCGGCTGCGCTTTGGATTCGCATAATCGATACATCGGTTCCCGGGCCTGTGTACGCGAAAGTGGCGCTCGACTACGATACGACTCCCGCCGCCTTAGAGGTCTTGGCGCCTGGAGCAAGCGCCCCGGGGTCTTTTCTCCTGGTGGCCAGTGCCACTGACGCCAGAGGAATACTCTCGGCCGAATACGAGGCTGGCGCCGAGAAAGGCGCTTTTGACCTGGCTCCCGGCAGCTCTGTATTTGCGCGGCCGTTTAATTTTCCCGCCAAGGGCGGTCAGCTCGCCATAATCCTTCGCGTACTCGACGGCAGCGGAAATAAAACCACCAGTACGGTGACGGTAGGCAACGATGCCGCCGCGGATACTCCGCAGGCACGCTTTCTAGCGCAGCTGGACGGAACGGTACGCACACGCGACGAAGCGGTTTTCGTGTATGCCCAGGACGACGACGCCGTGGCTTCGGTATCTTTGGGGATGGACGCCAAATCGAGCGGCGCTACCGGTGCCGGTCCCTTATTTTCGCTTGATGCCGGCGCACTGTCGCCAGGAAGGCACGCGCTTTCGCTGGTGGCCGTCGATGTAAACGGTTTAAATTCGCTTAAAGCCGCGGCTTCGTTTCTGCGTCAAGGCAGTGCCCCCGAAATCGGCGTTAGGGGATACAGGCAAGCCAAGGGAAGCGCAGAGGCTTTTGCCCAAGGCGCAAATCTCGTGGTGCAGGAAGGAACGGCCATTGAGGTTTCCCTGCTTGCCCCCAACGGAATCGCAAGTATGGAATATAAACTTAACGAAGGCTCCTGGACAAAATCGGCCATACCCGCCAAGCCCTCCGCGGACGGTTCCTTTCCGGTGACGGTGGCTTTACCCGTTTCGCTTCCGTTCGAGCGGGTGCTCCTATCCCTGAAGGCAACGGATTCCGCAGGACTTGCCAAGACCGCAGGCTACTCTTTTTATCGCGTAGCGCCGCCTTCTCCCCTCCCGGCGATCGACGCGGAGGGCTTGTACCTTTTCGATGCGCGAATCGACGCGGGAAACAAAGTTTTGCTGTCTGCCGGAGATGAGCTTGGCGCATTGTTCAACGGAAGACCTTTGGTTTCCGCCAGGCTGGAACCGGCGGTAGCCTATATGGAAGCCCTGTTCGAAGGCAGCGCCGTAAGGCTGCGGGCAAAAAGCGACGGGCTTGGCGCCAGCGCGACCCTCGTGGCAAAAACCATCGATGGGGACGAATTTCGCTCGCAGGCGCTCATGTTCAATGTGGATTCCGAAATGCCCGATTTGGCAATAAGCACCCCGCTCGCGGCAGCGTGGAATAAAACGTCCCTTGTGCTGTCGGGCAGCGTAAGCGACGGTAACGGCATCTCCGCCCTTGAATATTCCCTGGACGCAGGACTTTCCTGGCTACCGGTAAAGCTTGCCTCGG
>JANNSO010000014.1:0-111392 GCA_031402655.1 Spirochaetota bacterium
GATGCCCTGGCGCGCTCCCTCAACGTACCTTTCGCGCGCCTGCTTCGTTCCTACGGCGTCGAGCGTTTTGGAAACCTCCTCAAGAGACTCGGTATTTCAACCTTGAATCGCTCACTTCCCGATTACGGACTAACCTTGATACTCGGCGGGGCAGAAGTTAGCCTACTGGAAGCCGCCAACGCCTATCGGCAGCTTGCAAAATCCTGCCTTGGGCCGAAATCCGTTTTTTCGCCGGGTGCTGCCTGGCTCACCCTCGAGGCGCTGGTGCACGTAGCCCGGCCGGGGGAGGAAGCGTCCTGGCAGGAATTCGCCTCGTCCAGGCAGGTAGCCTGGAAAACGGGCACAAGTTTCGGAAACCGCGATGCCTGGGCAATCGGCGTGTCACCCGATTATGTCGTTGCCGTATGGGCGGGCAATGCCAGCGGCGAAGGCCGGCCGGAGCTTAAGGGAACCGACGCGGCCGCTCCTGTTTTATTTGACTTGTTCCAATTGCTTCCGCGCAGCCCCTGGTTCGCAAAACCGGGGAATTTCATGAAAATCGTAAGCGTTTGCGGTGAATCCGGTTACATGGCCGGCCCGGATTGCGCAGTACGGCGCCCGGTACTGGTGCCGCTTAACTCGCAGGTAAGCGCGACCTGCCCGTATTGCATCCTTGTTCACCTTACGGTGGACGGGCAATACAGGACCAGTGCCGATTGCTCCTTGCCGAACGAAATGATAAGCGAAAAGCGTTTCGTGCTGCCGCCAGCCATGGAATGGTATTACCGTAAATCGATTATCGATTACAAGAGCCTGCCGCCGTGGAAGCCAGGCTGCGCTCCGGTCGATTCTTCCTCGATCGAGTTTATAGCTCCTGAGGAAGGGGCTATCCTGTACATACCCATAGAGCTTGACGGAAAGGCAGGAAAAACTGTATTTCGGGCAGTGCTGCGAGCCGCCCAGCGGGACCATGATTCCGACAGGCTGTTCTGGCATCTGGACGGAGATTATCTGGGCGTAAGCGAAGGTGACCATCGAATGGAAGCCAGACCGCTTCCCGGCGAGCATGAACTGGTTCTGGTGGACGAAAACGGCAGCACCGTATCAAGGCATTTTCGCGTACTCGGAAAGGAATAAGGGCACGCTGCCGCAAAGCGGTTTTGTTACAGGTCGCCTGAAACATCCTTTTTTTCTTCCGCTACGGTTTTTTTCAATATTGTTCGTAACGAGGAAAAACGCTTTTCGTTTTCCTCGGAAAGCTCGATAAGATCTTCGTGAGCGTTGAGTATAAGCTGGGCTTCGGCTTTTCGGCTCGTATTGATGTTTTCCATCATGGCGGGAAACTGCTTGTTCTCGTCGCTCAGGACAACCAGTTTTATGACTCCTATGGTCTTCAGGAGTTTCTGGCAAGCCTCGTTCGCGTGCAGAATCGTTATTGCCCGTTCGGAAAATCGCAAAAATCGCTTGTTGAACCCCACGAGCAATCCCATGAAGGTCGAATCCATATAATCGCAGTCTTTTAAGTCCACAAAAATATTGTTGAGGGGAGGTTTCGTGTCGAGGCGTTCGAACACGCGCGACTTAAGATCGGAACAGGTGTTCGCGGTAATATGACCTTGGGCGCGAATATAAATCGTATAGTCCGCTTCCTTAAAAAACAATGCTTCTTCCACCGGATCCCTCTTGCCTGAAAATATTTACCCACTCCATTGTATCCTACTGCAAGTTTCCGTATAATGCAACGCATATGTCCGAACAGATACCCCTCCTTGCGCAATATGAACGCATTAAGGCAGAATACAGCGACGCGATCCTCTTTTTTAGGCTGGGCGATTTTTATGAAATGTTCAACGGCGACGCCATCGAGGCAAGCGCTATACTCAATCTTACGCTTACGCACAGGCAAGACGCTCCCATGTGCGGCGTCCCCTGGCATGCAGCCCGCGCGTATATAGGCAGGCTGCTCAAGGCCGGCAAAAAAGTCGCCATTTGCGAACAGCTGAATCCTCCGGGCAGGGGTAAAGGCATCATCGAGCGCGGCGTCGTCGAGGTAATCAGCCCGGGAACCGTGCTGGATGAGGATTACCTCGATTCAGGCAGCGATAATTATCTGCTGGCACTTGGCGTCTTTCAAAAACAGGGCGCGGACTTTGTGGCCATGGCTTGGATTTCCCCTTCTACCGCCGAGTTCCGCGCTGCCAGTTTTCCTGCAGGCGACATAGATCTATTGCGTCGCGAGCTTGGCCGCCTTTCACCCCGGGAAATACTCGTGCGACAGTCGAGCCTGCAGAACCTCAACGTCGCGGCAGTGCTCGATGAGCATCCACTGGTAATGCTCAATCGCTTCCCGGACTGGGTTTTCAACCTCGAGCAGGGGCGCCGCTCGCTGCTTGCCCATTTCAACACGCTGAGCATGAGCGGTTTTGGCTTTGCGGAGGACGACCCGGCATTGGCAGCTGCGGGTGCCATACTGGATTATTTGCGCGAATCCTACAAATCGGGCATATCCCATATCCAAAGCCTTCGCAGCGCCGAAGACGGCGATTTTGTAAGCATCGATGATTCCAGCCAGCGAAACCTCGAGATTGTCCGCAACCTGCGCGATGGCAGCAAAGCCTATTCACTGCTGGACACGGTGGACTTTACCAAAACCGCAATGGGCGCGCGCGCACTCAGGCGCCGGCTTCTTCAGCCCTTGCGGTCGCTCGCAGCCATAAACGCCAGACTCGATTCAGTAGACATTCTGCATCATGAGCAGCGGATTCTGGATCGAGTCCGCGCCGTGCTCGGTTCCTGCCTCGATATCGAGCGCCTCGTTTCCCGGCTGTCCATGGATAAAGCCGGTCCCCGCGACATAATTGCCATCCGCGACACCCTCATGCACGCAGTGGCCATCGACGCGCTATTCGCCGAAAATCCATCGCTTTTCGCAACGCTCGTGCTTGGCAAAGATGTCCAGGACAAGAATGGATTCCTCCTGTTGACCGCCTACATCCAGGCAGCCCTGATGGACGAACCTGCGTTGAGCTGCATCGACGGCCCCGTCATCCGCGATGGTTTCGACGAAGGCCTTGACAGGCTTAGAACGCTAAAAAACTCGGCACAGCTCGTGCTGGAAGCCTACCTGGAGGAAGAACGCAACAAAACGGGCATACAAAATTTGCGACTGAAATATAACAAAATAATCGGCTATCATATCGAGCTGTCCAAGCTGGCCGCCAAGGATGTTCCCTCTCACTTCATCCGCAGGCAGTCGGTCCTGAACGCGGAGCGCTTCACCACGGCGCGGCTTGGAGAACTCGAAGGCGACATAATGAGCGCGGCCGACAGGATAGTCTCCCTCGAAAAGGAACTGTTCGCCTCCGCTAAAGACGAAGTAAAAAAATATATACCTATGCTGTCCGCTCTTGCCCTGGCGTTGGCAGACCTTGACTGCAGCTCTTCTTCCGCTTATTGCGCAGCTTTTCGCTCGTACACGCGGCCGCTTGTAGAGGAATCCCTGGCACTGGATATACGCGCGGGAAGGCATGCCGTGGTCGAGGCTCACCTGGGTGGCGGCCAATTCATACCCAACGACCTTTTGCTGGAAGGCAATCTACTGAGCTTCGCCCTGCTTACAGGTCCTAACATGGCCGGCAAATCCACCTATCTCCGGCAGAACGCCATAATTGTCCTGCTTGCGCAAGCCGGTCTATTCGTTCCCGCTGAGCATGCCAGGATAGGCCTGTGCGATAAATTATTCTGCAGGGTCGGGGCGCAGGACAACCTCGCCCGAGGCGAGTCCACCTTTCTCCTCGAAATGCACGAGACCGCCAGCATACTCAACAACGCCACTCAGGCGAGCCTCGTGATCATGGATGAAGTAGGGCGGGGTACGGGCACCCAGGACGGCCTATCCATCGCCTGGGCCGTAAGCGAATATATGCTCGACACGCTCTCCTGCCGGACTTTGTTTGCCACGCATTACCACGAATTGACGGAACTGCGCCATCGAAAATTATTCGACATTTCCATGTCCGTAGAAGAACGGGAAGGCGATGTCGTGTTTTTGAAGCGCGTCGTGGAAGGTCCCGCCGCCGGTTCGTACGGAATCCACGTAGCCGGACTTGCGGGCATTCCCCGTTCCGTGCTCCAGCGCGCCGAAAGCCTCCGGGCCATGTTTGCCGTTCGGGAAAAAAACGAAGCCGGCAATGGTGATAATTTTATTCCACGGATTGAGAGCCGGATTCCTGACCCAGGGTTCCTGTTCGTAAACGAGGATATCGTGCTGGACGAAATCCGTAACCTCGAGATAAACAGCATGACACCCCTCGAGGCCCTTGCCAGGCTTGCGGCGCTTAAAAAGAACCTGGTGGCGGAAAAGAGCCGTGGAGCGGAGAAAAAAAACAAATGACCAAGCTATTCCAAGATCGCGGAGAGCCTGCCATCATCGCGCTTTCCGAAGACTATATAGTCGCACGCAAACCTTCGGGCATGCATACGGCGCCCAAGTCCCCTCCCGACTCGAAACTTACCCTGCTTGCCTGGCTATCCGGCATCCATCCGGATATCCTGTCTTTCAAAGGTCGCAATAGCGACGAAGGCGGACTTGTCCACCGTCTGGATTCGGAAACCTCGGGTCTCGTGCTCTTTGCCAGAAACCAAAAAACCTTCGATTTTTTTATGCTGGCCGGCACTCAAGGCACATTTACCAAGGAATATGACGCTCTGACCCGTATCTCCATAGCAGGCCTCGAAGGATCAAAGCCATTACTGCACCAACCCGAAGGCATCGATCCCGTTTCGTGGCTTTCTTCCCTGCGCCGAAGCGATACGGCAGCCCTGACTCGTTTTTTGGCTGCCCGGCCAATACGAAGCGTATTCAGGGCTTTTGGACCGGGTGGCAAACGAGTCGCCTGCGCCGTCAAAGCGCGGGACGGAGGCTCTGCGGGCAAGAAAGATTGGACGGATACGGAATATTCAACACTTGTACTAAACGCTAAAGCCGCTTATTCGGATGATGAACACAAGATAATTATAAAAGTTCGCCTGGTTCGGGGTTTCCGTCACCAAATCAGGGCGCATTTAGCCTGGCTGGGACTCCCGCTAGTGGGCGATCCACTTTATGGGGAGGATGCTTCTGACTCCGCGAGATTATGCCTCAATGCTTGTTCTTTGAGCTTTCCCGATCCATCAGGGGGGCAACCAATAGAGATTTGCGATGAGCAGGAGCATGCTTTTTAAGCTTTTGATGCGTAATAAGGAATATGAAAGCAATTACCTACCCATTTTTTCTGCTGGCAGATCGGGTGTTTCCCCGCTACTGCGTCCTGTGCAACGCTAGAATTGCCGCAGCGGCACTTTTTCCTCTCTGTGTTACTTGTGCAGACTCTTTGCCGCGTCTAACCGGTCCTGCCTGCAGGCGATGCGGAAAAACCCTTGTCTCGGAAAAGGAAACCTGCATGAGGTGCAGGCTTGCAGACTATGGCTTTAACCGAGTTACCGCTATTTTCCCTTATGCAGATTCCGTAAAAGCCTTGATTTCCGCATATAAAACCCATGAACGATTCAGTCTGGCCTGCTTTTTTGCCCAGGAATTACTCGCCGTTATCAAGCAAGAGTATTCCGACTGGGTGCTTGTGCCGGTTCCACCCAGGGCGGGCAAGATCAGGAAAAAAGGCTGGGATCAGGTAGATGCCATCATGAAGACTCTGTCCCTGAAGCATGGAATCGCCGTTCATAAGATTCTCCGTCGCGTTCATGGCGATATACAGCAGAAAAGCCTGAATCATGATGAGCGCGCACGGAATATCCATGGAAAATTCTATTGCCAAACCAGGCTTCCGCTACCACGCCAAATTGTGTTGGTGGACGATGTTTTTACGACGGGCTCAACGCTTTCCGAATGTGCCGCGGTGCTAAAAACTGCCGGAGCTCTATCGGTCGATGGGCTTTGCATTGCCATCGACTAGCTGCCCCGGCGATCCGTATATGTATTGACGAAACTGCCCTGTGAGCATATTATGCTAGAGACAGTGGTTTTTCTTAGTAATAAGAAGGGTCGTTTTTTACGACTCTTTTTTTTATGGTTGGATCGATATGCGGGTTTTTGAGGTGTCCTTGAATGATTGAGTCGGAAGAACTCCGTAAAGATATAAGCGGTCTTGCGAAAGACACGGGTTTGGAGCTCGTAGAAGTTAGTGTCAGCGGTCAGCACGGATCCATCCAGGTTAGACTCGTGGTTTATAAGAAAGAAGGAACGGGCATCAACGAATGTTCGCGCCTGCACAAACTTATACGCCCCAGGCTGGAAATCCTGTTCGGAACGGACGACTTCTACATGGAAGTCGCTTCCCCCGGAGTTGACCGGACGTTTCGGTCCAAAAGCGAATATCTTGTCTTCGCCGGACGCGGAGTCGGATTGACTCTCGAAGACGGCAGCTTAGTCGAAGGCATTATTATGGCTTCGAATGATGAGTCCGTCGTTATAGCTACAAAGGAAGGGGAACAATCCGTTTCCCATGACCGGATAAGAAAAGGCAAGTTAGATTTTTCCCAGGAGGGTAAGTAGGCCATGGCTTCAGATATGGCAGAGGCGATCCGCCAGCTAGTTCACGAGAAGGGTATCTCCGAGGATCTCGTTCTCAAAACCATAGAAGACGCGCTTATCGCCGCGTACAAAAAACGTTTCGGAACTTCGGAAAACGCAATCGTGCGTTTCAAGGGTGATTACGAAGGCGTCGATATACTCGCAAAAAAAACTATAGTCGATGAAGTCGACGATCCCGTCCTTGAGATATCCCTGGAGGAAGCCAAGGAAATCGCCGCAGACGCTGAAAACGGCGATACTCTTGAAATTCCCGTGGATCCCAAGGAGTTCGACCTCCAGGAAGTCATGCTGGCAAAGCAGACCACCAGGCAGTCGCTGCGGGAAATATCGCGGGACACTCTGTTTTCGGAGTTCAATTCCAAGCTGGGCGAGATAATCATCGGGTATTATCAGCGTGAAAAAAACGGCAATATCTATGTGGACCTGGGGAAAATCGAGGGGTTTTTTCCTAAGAAATACCAGTCCTCGAGGGAGACGTACCAGGTAGGCGACCGGATCAAGGCTCTTATAGCCGAGGTTAACAAAAATGGTCCACAGGTAGTACTGTCCCGCACCCATCCTGAGTTCGTGCAAAAGATACTCGAGCTCGAAGTCCCCGAGGTTTACGACGGTACGGTCGAGATTTTCAAAATTGTACGCGAGCCGGGCTACAGAACCAAGATTGCGGTTTTTTCCCGCAAAGAGGATGTGGATCCCGTTGGAGCCTGCGTAGGACTCAAGGGAATACGAATCCAGAACATCATCAAAGAGCTTGAAGGCGAAAAGATGGATGTTCTCAAATACGAAGTCGATCCGCGCCGCTTCATAAAAAACGCGTTGTCACCTGCGGATGTTCGCGAAGTATATATCCTCGACGAAGCCAGGCACACCGCATTGGCCGTCGTCGATGAAAGCCAGCTTTCCGTGGCAATCGGCAAACAGGGCCTTAACGTCCGCCTGGCCAATCGCCTGTGCGACTGGAATATCGACGTCAAGACGGACGAACAATTCCGCGAACTGGATCTATCAAGCGATGCCCGACGCGCTGCGTCTGATCTATTCGATGGCGACGGCGAAGAAGAAATACTCAACATTTCGGAACTGCCCGATGTGGATGCGCAGGTTGCAGCCCTGCTAGCCGCAAACGGTGTTGATTTTATTGAAGATTTCCTGGCTCGCAGCGATGACGAGCTTTTGGCGATAGAAGGAATAAAAATCGAGGATATTCTGGCGATTCGAAGGATTATCGAAGAAAATATCGAAGTAATCGAAGAAGAATTGCCGCAAGAAGCACTTCCAACAGATGAGGAACCAGATTCCGAATCGGATGCCGAAGTGTATGAGTGTCCTGATTGTGGCGGCCTTGTAACGCCAGATATGACGAATTGCCCGCAATGCGGGGTCGCCCTCTCGTTCGAATATGAAGACGAGTCTGCGGATGACCAGGAATCCTGAAGGTGAGACATGCCGGAAACGAATAAAGAAAAACCCAAGCCGACTCTGATAAAACAGGTTAAATCCAAACCGCAGGAAGAGCCTGAAACTATAGCTGCGCCTCCCGAAAAGCGAAAAGTCGTTGTTGTAAAGAAGAAAGCCGTCGCGAGCGAAGCTACGGCGGCAGCCGCGCCATCGGTCTCAGCGCCCGTGCCGGCCGTAGCGGCACCCGTCCCGGCCGCAAGCGCAGCCCCTGCTTCAAGTCCCGCCGTCGCGGCTTCCTCTCCCGCAGTCGTTCATAAAAAACCGGCTACCAGGGTTGTCGCCCATCATGAAGCGAAACCGGGAGTACCGGCAACGACACACGAAGGCGTAACCCATCCCGTTTCCGATTCGGCCTCTCCAAGCGCTCCTCAAGTTGTCCCCAGTCCTGCCGTTCCGCAGAGCGGAACTCCTCTTGCCGCAGACGCGCCGGTTCGTACCGGTGCCCGCGTAGTGGGCAGGGTAGGCGGGTATCGACCCGGTCAGCCCGGTGGTGGCGATCGCAGACCCGCTGCGCCAGGCGCGCCCAATACAAGCCCAGCATCAGGATCAGGGTCCGGATATCAGGGTGAGCGCAGGCCAGGCGGATACCAGGGAGAGCGCCGGCCAGGCGGTCCTTCTGTTGGCGGCTATCAGGGACAGCGTCCTGAAGGTTCCGCCCCCAGCGCTTATCAGGGACAGCGCCCTGAAGGTTCCGCTCCAAGCGGCTATCAGGGACAGCGTCCCGAAGGTTCATCTCCAAGCGGTTATCAGGGACAGCGTCCCGAAGGTTCATCTCCGGGCGGCTATCAGGGACAGCGTCCCAATGGACCGTCTACCGGCGGCTATCAGGGGCAGCGTCCCGGTTACCAGGGACAGCGTCCCGCAGGTCCGTCAACGGGCGGCTATCAGGGACAGCGTCCTTCCGGCCCGTCAACGGGCGGTTATCAGGGGCAGCGCCCCAGTGGTGGCGGTTATGGTGGCCCGGGGGCTCGTCCCGGGGCTCCAGGCGCGCGTCCGGGTGGACCGGGCAGGCCATTTACTCCCCGTGGACCGGGAGGACCAGGCGGTCCCAGGAGCGGAGGACCGGGTGGTTCAACGACACCGGTGGCCGAAAAACCCACAGTAGCCCGCCGCTTTGTTCAAAGGCCCAAAAAAGCATCCTCATACCAGAAGCGCGAAGAAAGCCTGGAGCAAAAGCTTCAGCTGCAGCGTAAAAAAAATAACGTTCCCAAAGCAAACCCCATTCCCAAGTCCATCGATATCATGGAAGTAATTTCCGTGGCCGAGCTTGCCCGCAAGATGAACCTCAAGCCCAGCGAGCTTATCGCCAAGCTCATGAGTCTTGGCGTCATGGCCACCATAAACCAGCAGATCGATTCCGATACGGCTATCCTGCTTGCGAACGAGTACAGCTGCGAAGTTCATATCGTATCCCTCTACGACGAAACCCTTATCGAGAAGACCGTCGATACCCCGGAAGACATGGCCCATCGTTCTCCCATCGTCACCGTCATGGGACACGTCGATCACGGTAAAACAAAGCTTCTGGATGCGATTCGCAAGACCAACGTCATCGCAGGCGAGTTTGGCGGCATAACCCAGCATATCGGCGCGTATCAGGTAGAGACTCCAAAGGGTACGATTACCTTTCTCGATACTCCCGGTCACGAGGCATTTGCCAAAATGCGCGCACGCGGTTCCCAGATTACCGATATCGTCATCCTGGTCGTTGCCGCCAATGACGGCGTCATGCCGCAGACCATAGAGGCGCTGGACCATGCCAAAGCCGCCGGCGTGCCCATAATCGTGGCCATCAACAAAATCGATCTGCCGGAGGCCAATCCGGATCGCGTAAAAACGCAGCTGTCGGAACGGGGTCTGATTCCCGAAGATTGGGGCGGAACAACCATGTTCTGCGAGATTTCCGCTTTGCAAAAAAAAGGTATCTCGGAACTGCTGGACGGAATACTCCTTACCGCGGAAGTCCTGGAACTTACGGCAAATTACGATTGCCGCGCCGAGGGCAAGGTTCTTGAATCCCGCATCGACCAGGGACGAGGTATCGTTTCCACCATTATAATCGAACGTGGAACCCTCCGTGTCGGCGACAGTTTCGTGGCCGGAATCTTCCCCGGCAAAGTTCGCGCCCTGTATAACGATCAAGGCAAGAAACTGGAATCGGCCGGCCCATCGTGCCCGGTCGAGGTAATAGGTTTCGAGGGCATTCCCAACGCAGGTGACCCCTTCGAGGCAGTGGAAGACGAAAAGATAGCCCGCAGCTTCTCTTCAAAACGCCAGGAACTCAAGCGTTTGGAAGAATCAAAAGCGGTTAAAAAAGTCAACCTCGATAATCTGTACGACACCATCAGCGATGGCAATATGCAGGAACTCCGCGTCATCATAAAAGGCGACGTACATGGATCCGTAGAAGCCCTCAAGGCCTCGCTCGAACAGCTTTCCACCAAAGAAATCAGGTTGGTTGCTATACGAACCGCGGCGGGCGCCATCAATGAGAGCGATGTCAACCTCGCCAGCGCATCGGATGCGATCATAATCGGCTTCAATGTGCGTCCAACTCCCAAGGCAAAAATGCTTGCGGATCAGGAAAAAGTTGAAATCCGCAAGTACAACATCATCTACAAGGCCGTCGAGGAAATCCGATCGGCCATGGAAGGCATGTTGTCCCCCGAGATCAAGGAACAGGATATCGGCGAAGTCGAAGTCCGCAGTGTATTCAAGGTTCCCAAGGTCGGCGCTATCGCCGGTTGTTACGTGCTTACGGGTCTCGTAAAGAGAAACGGAAGCGTACGCGTAACCCGCGCAGGCGTCGAGATACACAATGGCAAGATTCTGTCGCTCAAGCGCTTCAAGGACGATGCAAGGGAAGTAGCGGCCGGTTACGAATGCGGTATAGGCATCGTAGACTGGAACGACATGCAGGAAGGCGATCTATTCGAAGTATACGAACAAATTCAGGTAAGCAGGAAGCTGAGCGATAACGGCAATGGACGGAATAAGGCTTAAGCGCGTAGAAGAGCAGGTGCGGGCTGAGGTCGCCGCACTGCTTATGCGCGGCGACATAAAAGACCCCCGGGTTGACAGTTTTCTTTCCATTACCAGGGCCGAGGTAGCACGGGACGGTTCGCACGCCAAGCTTTACGTCTCTACATTCAAGGATGAAGAGTCGCTGGAAGCCGGTGTAAAAGGGCTTAACAACGCCGCGGGCTTTATTCAGAGCGCATTAGGCAAGCGCATGAATATCCGCCTTACGCCTCGACTTGTTTTTATAATGGATACCGGCATCAAAGAAGGCTTTGAGCTCGGAGAAAAACTAAAAGGCCTCCTGTCGTGACATTCAAGCCCTCGGGTAATCCGGAGGGCTTTGTCATTTTGGACAAGTCCCCCGGTTCAACTTCCCATACCACCATAGCCAGAATTTATCGCATGCTGGGTAAAGAAATAAAAGTGGGGCATGCAGGAACGCTCGATTCATTCGCTTCGGGCATCCTTATCTGCCTTTTCGGCCGGTACACGCGCCTTTCCGATTATTTTATGAACGCAGGCAAAAGCTATGTGGCCACTATCGCCCTCGGCGTAGAAACCGATACCCTCGATCCACGGGGTACGATAATTGCCACGGCCGATGTTCCTACGGAATCGGCATTTTTATCGGTACTCCCGCAATTTCGCGGTGCTATCCTGCAGGCTCCCCCGGCATATTCCGCGGTTCATATCGATGGAAATCGCGCGTATCAGCTCGCCCTCCGCGGTGAGGACATACAGATGGAAAAGCGCTCGGTTACAATTTTTGAACTGGAACTCCTGGAGTTTTCCGGCGCTACGGCCCGCATTCACGTTCGCTGTTCAAAGGGTACGTATATCCGCTCCCTGGCGCGCGATATCGCCCTTGCCCTCGGTTCGCGGGGGCATCTGTCGGCATTGCGCCGTTCCGGCTCCGGTCCCTTCACCCTTGCCGACGCTATTCCCGAAACCGAATGCACCGTCGACAAATTCAGGAAATTTACTCCGGCTCTTGCGCAGGAACTCAATCTGGAATCACTGATCCTGGATGTTCAGGATGCGCGCGCTTTTATTCATGGTTTTCCGCCCCACAAGACACGGTTTTTTCCGGATCGAGGCTCTTTAAAGCCGTTTGCCGCTTTTTCTGCCAAGGGAGAATTTCTTGGCATTGCCGAATACAAGGATTCAGCCTGGCGCTATGCCCTGGTCTTTGAGGGCGCTACATGCGGGTAATTTCATGGGACGAGGCCACGGATTCCCGAAAGCAGGAAAACATCCCTTCGATCGCCACTATCGGGGTCTTCGACGGATTACACAAAGGACATCAGGCGCTTGTTGATGCTGTTCGCGGACAAGCCGGCGAAAACCGCAAAATTGTTGTTACATTTACAAAAAATCCTAAGCAGGTTAAGGCACCGGCGCAGTATGCGGGTGATTTGTTTTCTCTGGAGCAAAAACTCGCGGCCTTTGCCGACAACAAGATGGATCTCTGCATCCTCATTGACTTTTCTGAGAATTTCAGTAAAATGTCAGGCGAGGATTTTATACATTCGCTCGTCAAGTCCTGCGGCGTTCGGTTTTTTATAGTGGGTTGGGATTTTACATGTGGCTATCGCTTGTCCACCAAGGCCGTTGATTTGAGGCGCATAGCCGCCCTTCATAAAGCCTCTGTGGATATTGTCCCACCGGTTCTTCTGGATGGTACGGTGGTAAGCTCTTCAAAAATCCGTTCAGCCCTGCTGGAAGGACGAACAGACCTGGCACTCGCCATGCTTGGGTCTCCCTACACGCTTGACGTACGCGGCTACGGTATGGAATCACGGGCTAATGTCCGGTTCGCAAAACTGGATGCAAGCTTGTCGGTAATCCCCGCGCAAGGACGGTATGCTGCCTCTTTGCGCAAGGATGAGCTGATAATTGCTGACTCGGTGCTGGTTCTGGAACATGGCATCGTGCAATGGAACGCTTCAACGGAAGTGAAACCCGATTTTATTGTGTTTGGTCAAAAACTGTAACACGGAATACAAGGAGACTTTGAAATGGCTGTAACAAAAGACGACAAGGCTAGAATCGTAAATGATTTCGGAGCCAGCGAAAAAAATACCGGTTCCTCGGAAGTACAGATTGCGCTCCTTTCGGAACGCATCACCGGGCTCACCGATCACTTCAAGATAAACAAGAAAGACACCAACTCGCGCCGCGGTCTTCTTAAGCTCGTCGGTCAACGCCGCCGCCTGCTTAAATACCTGCAGCGCACCGACCTGATAAAATACAGGTCATTGATCGAAAAGCTCAACATCAGGAAATAAGCGCTTAACGAAGCCCGAACCAGCACTGTTCGGGCTTGTTTCTTCTTGGACGCAGACTTGTTTGTGCACTGCAGCAGACGGACCGCGTCCCGTTTTGCCTGTAGGTTTTACTTCGGACGCATCAATGAAATCGGAGTTTATACATGGTACATACCAGTAGTTTTATCATCAACGGTGAACCTATGATTTTTGAGACCGGACACATGGCCAAACAAGCCGGCGGCGCGGTATTCGCCCGATTCGGCGGTTCTGCCGTTCTCGCCACCGCCTGCTGTTCCAGCCAAGTGCAGGAAGGCCTCGATTTCGTTCCCGTTTCCGTGGAATACAATGAAAAATACTACGCCGCAGGTAAGATTCCCGGTGGATTCATCAAGCGTGAAGCCAGACCGAAAGACAGGGAGATTCTTGTTTGCCGCCTGATCGACCGCCCCCTGCGCCCCTTATTCGATATCGCGTTCGGACGTGAAATCCAGATTATTCCCACCGTAATTTCCGCGGACATGGTAAATCCGCCCGATATACTCGCAATCAACGCCGCCAGCGCGGCTGTCCATATCAGCGACATTCCCTTCAACGGTCCCATTGCCGGCGTTCGCGTATGCTATATCGACGGTGCATACGTAATAAATCCAACCTACGAACAGATAGAAAAATCGGTTCTCGAGATTATCGTGGCCGGTACCGAAGCCGGTATCACCATGGTCGAAGGCGGCGCAAACGAAGTGAGCGAAGAACTCATGCTCGGCGCCATCGAAGCGGCAAAGAAGCCGATTACCGAAATCTGCACGATGATACGCGCCATGCGCGAGGCCGTAGGCAAGGCTAAATTGCCGCTCGCGCCCGTACATGCGGAGCTTGCGAAAAAAGGCGATATTGAAGCCTTTGCAAAGCCTTTGCTGGCCAAAGCCCTGTTTACCAAGGTAAAGCAGGATCGTTATGAAGCCGTACGAGCCGCCATTAAAGAGACCAAGGAAAAATTCGCCGATATTTTAGCCACTGAACTCCAGCAGAAGCTTTTTTCCGCTCTCATGGAGGAGATCCAGTATAACACCCTGCGCTTGGCTATCCTGGATAAAGGCATCCGAGTCGATGGCCGCGGTACCGAAGACATCCGTGCCATCAATTGCGAGATCGGAATATTGCCGCGCACTCATGGCTCAGCCCTGTTTACCCGTGGCGAAACCCAGGCATTGGCGGTTACGACCCTCGGAACCACGTTCGACGAACAGATGTTCGACGATATCGAAGGTTCAAGGCGCGGTCGTTTCATGCTCCATTACAATTTTCCTCCCTATTCGGTCGGCGAAGTAAAGCGCATCGGAACGGGAAGGCGGGAAATCGGACACGGGCACCTAGCCCAGCGTTCGCTCGAGAGGGTGCTTCCCACAAAGGAAAGATTTCCCTATACCATTCGCCTCGTCTCCGAGATCCTGGAATCCAACGGTTCTTCATCGATGGCCAGTATCTGCGGCGGCTGCCTTTCAATGCTCGCAGCCGGCGTTCCTCTCAAGCAGCCGGTCGCCGGTATAGCCATGGGGCTTATAACCGAAGGTTCGCGCTTCGCGGTCCTCTCCGATATTCTCGGTGACGAGGATCACCTCGGCGACATGGACTTCAAGGTCGCCGGCACCGAAAACGGCATTACCGGCTTCCAGATGGACATCAAGATCTCCGGCGTTTCCACGGAAATCCTTACCAAAGCCTTGGCTCAGGCAAAGCGAGGCCGTCTCCATATCCTGGGTATCATGAACAAGACTATCTCGACCGCAGCCGCGGAAATCTCCGAATTCGCGCCCAAGATCATCTCCCTGAAGATCGATGTGGACAAGATCGGTGCGGTTATCGGGCCCGGCGGCAAAAACATCAAAGCCCTCTGCGAGCAGTTTGACGTCAAGATCAACATCGAGGACGACGGCATGGTTACCATCTTTGGAAGCAACCAGAAGGCTTCCAACGACGCCAAGGCAGCGGTTCTCGGTATCGCGGAAGACCCGATAGTCGGGACGATCTACGAAGGCACCGTCAAGAAGATCATGGATTTTGGCGCGTTCGTGGAAATACTTCCCGGCAAGGAAGGGCTCGTCCATATTTCGAAGCTCTCCAAGCAGCGGGTCAATTCCGTGTCCGACGTAGTCAAGGAAGGCCAGAAACTGGCTGTAAAGCTCCTTGAGATAGATAAACTCGGTAGGCTCAATCTATCCCATGTGGATGCGATCGAAGGCGATCACGCTAAACAGCCATAAATCACCTGCGTCGTAATATTTTTAGAAATATACACGGGCCGTCCCACATGGGTCGGCCCGTGTCATCAAAGAGGTACGGTTCTTGAAAAAGATTGGTTCAACAATAAAAGTCCTCGAAACGCTGGATGATTCTACGTTAATTATTGATTCGATGTCCAATTGCGCGGGAGTTTCCGTTGGTCTTTGGTTTCATGTAGGCTCTGCTTTTGAACAAAAGGGTGAACATGGTTTATCGCATTTTGTCGAACATATGGTATTCAAAGGTGCTGGAAACAAAACAGCCGAGGACTTGTCCCGGTCCATAGACAGGGTCGGTGGCTACCTGAACGCCTTCACCGAGCGGGATGCAGTTTGTATTCATTGCACCCTTCCCAAGGAGCATTTGGAACTGGCAATGTCGACGCTCCTTGACATGACCTTTAAACCGAGTTTCCTCGAACATGAGTTCGAACGTGAGAAGGATATAATAGCCAACGAAATCATGGCTTCGGAAGACGACCTTGAGGATGCCGGGCAGGATGAATTTTTCGCTTCCGCATATCCGGATCATCCGGTAGGCAGGCGGATAGCCGGCTCGGTCGAAGATGTGCGTTCCCTTACTTTAAAATCCCTGAAATCATTCCATGAGCGCTATTTTAAATCCGGTAGAATTACCATGACTATTGCAGGGGCTGTCGATGAAAAACTCGCCGCAACCGTTTTTCGTAAAACCGTCAAGGGACGGTATAAAACTCCGGATGCCAAACTATATAAACCGGGAGCCGCTCACTTTCGAGCATCCAGAAAAATGGTCAAGGCAAGCGGTTCACAGGTATATTTTTTTTCCGCATTACCGCTTTCCACGCAATGTTCACACGATGACTTCTGGAATTTCTCCTTAATAAGCTCAGCCTATGGCGAATCAATGAGCTCGAGGCTTTTTATGCGCCTGAGGGAAAAGGAAGGTCTTTGCTACAGTATTTCCAGCACCTTCAGCCTTTCACGCCTGGGAGGTTTATGGGGTGTAGTCTCCTCGACCACGCCAGCCCAATTCGGGAAGTTCGCCCTTGCATATTCCGAGGAATCACAAAATCTCTACACAAAAGGATTATCTTCCATCGAGCTAAAAGAATCCATAACAAGGATAAAGGGTCTTCTTTCCCTGGCTTCCGATGATTCCGAGTATAGAATGAGGCGCCTTGCGAGGCAATTTATGTTTGAAAATACGATTGAATCCATAGATATGACGATTGGAAGGTTTTTAGAATCAAAATATTTTTCGGAGGAGAGCATTAATTCTTTTATTTCCCGAAACCTCGATCCTTCCAAAGAAAATATATTGCTCTATGGAAATGTGACGAAAAAAACGCAAAAAACCGGATTCGATGTATTTTCGGCCAGCGTGTCGGAGCGCTGTATATCATGACGATTCCCCGGGTTTTCACAAGCCTTAAGCCGGGCGCGTGCCTGCCGGTATATAAAACTTCACAAGCGGCCGGGGCGGATATTTCCTCCTGTCTTGAACATCCGCTTACGCTTAATCCCGGAGAGCGCTTACTCGTGGGCACGGGTATTTTTATCGCATTGCCGGATGGTTTCGAGGCTCAAATCCGCCCCCGATCAGGCTTGGCACTTGAACATGGTGTTACCTGCCTCAACTCTCCGGGAACAATTGATTCGGATTACAGAGGAGAAATAAAAGTAATTTTAATAAACCATGGAAAACTTCCTTTTATTATCAAAGACGGAGACAGAATTGCGCAACTAGTAATTTCTCCGGTTTATAAAGCCGATTTTTTGCAGTGTGATTCTCTGGATTCTACGGATCGTGGAACGGCGGGGTTCGGCTCCACCGGAACTTAGAATGAAAAAACGGAATTACCTTACGGTTCAATATTACATAGCGCGCGAATTCCTGTTTTCTTTCATTGTTTCCTTTTTATTTTTCTTCATTATTTTTTTTATTAACCAGCTATTGTATATGGCGGAGGAAATTCTCTCCAAGAAAGCGCCTGTTTTCGAAGTAATAAAGCTGGTGTTTTTTGCGATGCCGGCTATCATCGCGATGTCCTTTCCTTTTGGTTCGCTCGTTGGCAGCGTAATGGCGACAGGACGCCTGGCAAGCGACAACGAGTTGCTTGTTATGCGGGCATCGGGGATTCCCCGTTCCGCAATATTCATTCCATTCATGATCCTGGGCTTGGTATTCTCAGGAATCTCCTTCGTCATGAATGATTATTTCCTGCCTCTCGGTACCATAAATTACTTGAAAATCTACCGGAAGCTCATAACCTCCTCTCCTGCGCTTGAACTAAAACCTTACATGGTAAAACGCTATCAAAATACTGTTATAATTACCGGAGATATTAATGACAATAGAATCCAAGACATTGTTATTTTCGATAAAAACGAGGATGGAATGGACAGGGTCATTACGGCCAAGTCCGCTGTGCTCGTGGATCAAGGTGATATTCAAGGCATAATTACCCTGCTTATGGAAGATATTTTCATGCAGGAGTTCAACCCGTCAAAGCCGGACAGGTTTGAGTATACAAACGCAATAAAAATGGAATATAATATTCTATTAACAAAATTTACCAACATGTCCGCGAGCGTAGGGCCAAATGAGATGAGCAGCCTCGACGTAAAGAAAATAATCGGCCAGAAACAAGCGCTGCTGAATGAAAGAAAAAATGTGAATGTAATTTCTATCCAGGATCAAAACAGTGATTTTAGCAGCCAGTATATTTCGGTTTCAAATTTATTTACGAATATCGATAATCGAAAAGAAATAATGAGCGCTTCATTTAAAAAACTAATCCTGGCAAACAGTAAAATTATCAAGGATATAACCCTTGATCTGTATAAACTCGAATACTATAAAAAATTCTCGATACCATTCGGGGCGATTTGCTTTATATTTTTGTCGTTCCCTGTAGGAATCAGAGTTAAGAAAAATGGAAGATCGGTAGGTTTCGCATTTGGGCTGCTCGTATCGGTGCTTTATTGGGCTATGCTTCTTGGTGGACAATCGCTGGGCGTACGAATCGGTTTTTCGCCGTTTCTGTCGATTTGGGCTCCCAATCTAATTGTTTTGTTGGTTGGGATCCCGCTTCTTCTCTCGGGGAAAGGCAGATAAAGTGCATAAGTTCGCTTCACCGGCATACCGCAGCAGAACTATTGAATTTTATCTTGTTCGATTGTTTCTTTCTACATTGGCGGTAACGCTGCTTTTTTTTATCCTTATTTTTCAGATCGCGGATATTTTTTCAAATATTTTTAAGTATATGCAGAATAACGTTGGACTGCTTTCTATAATGAAAACAATGTATTTTTACATTCCGAAATGCATCAGCAACTCATTGCCGATTGCCATTCTTTTTTCCGCTTCCTTTACCTTGGGAACATTCTATTCAAACAACGAGCTTATAATCATTTATGCCTCCGGCGTTTCGCTAATTTCTTTTCTACGGCCATTACTGCTTATTTGTAGCTTTATGTCCATATTTTCGCTAGTATTCGAAGACCGCGTGGTTATTCAGGCAACAATTAAAAAAAAGGAATTATCCGGCGCTTTAATCGATGTTAAATATTCTGCGATAAATCCTACCGACGTGACGATTCTAGGCAAAGGAAAACAATTCATTTGGAATGTTTCCATGTTTGACGCAGCTCAAAATAAATTAATCGGCATAGTAATCATAGAACGGGATTCCAACGGAAAGTTTATTTCTAGAATAAATGCCCAATCGGGCGAATGGCGGGGAACTTACTGGCATTTGAGGTCAGTGCGCAAGTTTTTTTGGATCAACGATAATCTTTCGGAAGCCATTTATTCGGAGTTGGATGATGAAAATCTAAATGAGTCGCCTGATTCGTTTAAGGGCGGAGGAAAGCCGCCGGAAGTCTTGACTTTGGCTGAAGCAGGCTTAAATATCAGGCTGCTCAAAAGCAATGGCCTGCCAAGCTCCTCAACCGAGGCTGAATATTATAAAAGATTCGCTTTTGCATTAACGCCATTCATGGTATTGATGATTGCAGGTGTGTTGGCGGGAAAATTCAAGAAGAACATACTGCTAATGAGTCTGCTTCTAAGCCTTGTTGTGGCGACTGTCTATTTCGTAATTCAGATGATCTCAATGATCCTGGCGAAAAATGACGCAATTCCTCCGTTTCTCGGCGGATTCCTTCCGATTTTTATTTATAGCTGCATAATTCTGTTTGGCTTTAAATTCAAGCGCTCATAAAGGATTTTCTATGCAAGAACTGTTCAAGATCCTAAGCAAAGACGGTGAAAGCCGCGCTCGTACCGGCTTGCTTTCTCTTCCCCATGGGGCTGTACAGACCCCTGTGTTCATGCCCGTCGGAACGAATGGAACCGTAAAGGCAGTTACCAAGGACGACCTCGAAAGCATAGGGTTTTCCATTATATTGGCCAATACCTATCACCTTTTTTTAAGACCCGGGCACGAACTCATAAGAAAGGCGGGTGGCCTTCATGGTTTTACGGGTTGGAATAAAAACTTCTTGACCGACTCTGGCGGGTTTCAGGTATTCTCACTTTCCAAACTTTGCAAGATATCGGATGATGGTGTTAAATTTCAATCACATATTGACGGCTCCAGCCATTTTTTTACTCCCGAGAAAGTTGTAGATGTCCAGACGGCGTTTTCAAGCGATATTTTCATGCAGCTTGATGTCTGCACTCCTTGGGGCGCAGACATCAAGGAAGTTAAGAAAGCCCTGAAGTTGACGACAGAATGGGCAGCCCGTTCCAAAAAACATTGGCTGGATACGCGAGAAAATTTTAAGGGTTTGCTGTTTCCAATCATCCAGGGGAATTTCATGATGGAAACAAGAAAACAAAGCGCAGAAGAGATCCTTGAATTGGACCTTCCGGGCATCGCAATCGGCGGATTATCTGTCGGCGAGCCTTTTGAAATATTCTGCGAGTATCTTGATTACACGAGCGGATTATTACCGGAAAATAAACCAAAATACGTCATGGGAATTGGGACGCCGGAATATATTCTGGAAGCCGTCCAAAATGGAATTGACATGTTCGACTGTGTCTTTCCGACTCGCACGGCACGAAATGGCTTGCTATTCACAAAAAACGGACCGCTCTCGATAAAGCAAGCCAAGTATACGGAGGATTTTAATCCACCGGATTCATCTTGTTCCTGCGTTGTTTGCAGAAATTATACACGAGCCTACCTCAAGCACCTTTACAAGTGCAATGAAATCCTATTTTCCATTTTGGCCAGTAACCACAACCTGTATTTTTTACATTCGTTGATGGCGGAAATCAGGGAAAGCATACAGCAAAGCCGGTTTCTTGCCTACAAAACCGATTTCTTAAAATCATATTCACGCAAACCATAGGAAGGATAAGCTATGCCCAGATTTGTTGCCTTTCTTTTAATGCTGTCGATTTCGATTTCCGCCTTTACTCAAGCGGATGCAAAGGCTAAGAGATTAGATACAATTCGCTACGGCATTGAATCCCAACTCCTTGATCTGCTCAATACCTTGATAGCAGAAAAATCCGATGATTTTAACGATGAATTGGTGTTGCTGCTTGCCACAACTAAAAGCCCTAAATTCAAATCGGCGCTGCTCAATTTCTTTTCCGGGCGGAAATATTTTCCGGTTCAGGATGACGCTGTTTCAATGATACGAAACCGCGACAGCGAAACTGAAACCGTTGTGATTTCCGCATTAAATTACCTGATCAATTTGAAATCCGTAATTGCACGGAGCGAAGTCAAGGAAATAATAGCCAATAAAGAATTAAAATATCTTAACCTCTCTATAAAGCTGCTTTCATATTCAGGCCTGGAAGACGACGCGGCTCTATTAATTGAGCTGTTTAAGGAAGAAGAAACCTTGATGCCCGTAAGGCATGAAATAATATTAGCCTTGGGCACCCTGAAATACAAGCCGAGCATGGATTTGCTTGAATCCATACTCGGCTCCGAAACAGCAACAAAGACGGAAAAAATTTACGCTTGCGTCGCGCTGGGTAAAATGGAAGACGAGGGGGCAGTCCCGCTTCTGGTTGCCGCGAGTATTCTCGACGATCCCAATGTTCGAGCTTCTGCGGTTCAAGCGCTCGAAAATTATAAGGGGGACATTGTTGAGCGCATACTATTGGAAGCCCTGAAGGATTCTCATGTCGCCGTGCGTTTGGCGGCGGTTTCGGCAGTGGCAAAATTGCGCATGGTCAATGCCATTCCATACCTTAAATTCAAAATTCAATCGGATCCCGAGAAAGCGGTAAAAGACATGTCGATTTTCGCCCTGGGTGAGATCGGCGGCGACGAGGTCGATGCGTATTTGTCTGATTATTTACCTGACGTTAAAATATTATTACAGCACAGGCTTAAGGCCTTCCGGGTTTCGGTGGAGAAAGATTTTTCTAAATCCAAGTCGGCCTGCCTGAAGCTCTTTACCGAGAGCGCAATACAAAAAGATAAATCCGTATATCTGGCCCTGGCAAAAGTTTGTACGTCGAGCGAAAGCATGAACTTTACACCATTTATAAAAATATTACTAAACGATAATGACTTTAATTATAGGCTTGGAGCCCTTGTTTGGATAGACAAAAACAAGGTAAAAGAATTCGCGGCAGAGGTAAAGAATCTTTCAGAAAAAGATCCGGTAGAGACGGTAAAGAAAAAGGCATCGCAGGTAATTGAGAAACTTTACGATTAGCAGCACCGCATAAAGAGCTTAAAGTCCCGGACTGTCGATGCAATGAAGCAATTTATTTACTTTATCCAAAGATGGAATGTATTGCTCAAATGAAATAAATAATTCCCGGTTGAAGCTGTTTACTATCCGGATTTTTTCGCCGAGAGCTACTGCTTTTGCCCCTGAAAAATCCTGGAAGAATTCCTGTCTTTTCGGAACGATTATTATTGATTCGCCATCATAATGTATCTCCGCCAAATTTTTCGGAACCGGAAGGAGGAAAATCAGGAAGTCGCAATACCTGCCGCTTCCGACGGTTTTTTTACCTCCGGCATGCAGGGTTTTTACGTTTCTCGTTCCGATATTCGTATTCTGTTCATCGACTACCAATTCAACGCGAATAGTTCCCGGCTTCGCTATTTTTGGTTGATAGAATGCGGGAGATACAGCCGGCTTTACGTGCGCGGCAAGAGGAATACTGAAAGTCTCTTTCGCAGCCTTGTCGGATTTGGTTTTCCACGTCGCTAATAGTTGGGCTGAATCTGAAACAGGTGCAGTGTAGCTGTTCAATAAATTGGCATTGATCTGCTGATTTTGTGTACTGGCGCTGCCACCCGTACTTTTTGCCACGCGGGAGTGTTCGGACTCATCGTGTGCCTTCATGTCATTTCGATGGATTGGGCTATCTTTTTTGATTGCAGTGGATGCCGAGTCAAGCACCGCATCAATTATTGGAGCTTCTGCTTTCCTATGAATCGATCTGATATAAAGGACAATTGCAATTACGGCCGCTATTCCCAATAGAATGATAATTATTTTTAAAAAGTTGGATGATAATGCCAAGAAAAGGCTTGTTACGGCAGAGTGCCTGAGTTCCAGCAGTACCGTTGCTTTCGCTGGAGTTATTCGTATTCCATCCGCAAAAACCGGCTCAATTATCACGGAATTTTTGCCTGCCTGCCATGAGTCGGGGAATCTTACGTCAAGATTGACGGTTGTTTCAGATAATGGCTTTAGAGAGGCAAACTGTTTTTTTTCCAATATATTTGTCGCGGAATTTACCAGTAGCGCCTTGAACTCCATGGAAATTGCCGTCGTGGAAGGATTTTTAATTACGAGAGGGAATTTAAAACGATAGTCTTTTTTACTCAAATCCACAGGATAGACCACGGAAGGAAGTTTTATGGTATTGGTGACCGTAGAAAGCGTATCGCCGCTTGAGAATTCAGTGATGCTCGCGCCTAAAGAAGACGATAAATCACTCAGGTAATTGCCCGCGCCGGGAGCTTGTGACCCTTCCGCCGTTTCCGTTTCGCTGCTGGAACTGGAGCCGGCTTTGGAATTAATAAAAGGTACGCTTACTATTTTTATTATCCAACCCTGATCGCGCATTTTTATAGCGGTTTTTTCGATTTCGGCTTTAACTTCAAAAGGAGTATAGGCTGCATAGGGCGAGTTTCCGGCAGGAGAATGAATCCCGTCGCTTATCAAGACGATGAATTTTGTGCTGGCGGACGGCAAGTCCGAGACATATTGATGTGTATTTCTCAGTGCAGTAAGAATGTCCGTGTTCTTGCCCAGGGGGTACAATAAATACAGCCGTGCCAGGGCACTTTTTATATCCTGCTCAGTTTTAAGCGTTTGGGCAATCTCTATTTGAGTCGTATCAGAAAAGGATAGCAGGTGGAAGGTATCATTGAAACGCATATATTGCTGCACTAGTCCGGAAATTACATATTCTGTAACTTCGTTATAATAACTGAACATGCTTTGCGATGAATCGAGAAGAATCACCATATCGACATTTTCTTGCGAACTTACGCCAGAGGCAGGTAATAAAATAAGTAATATTATAGAAATAAGAAATAAGCGCTTTTTCATTTAATATGCCTCCAAAATTCATTTGGCGCGATAAGGGCATGCCAACGAATTGTACTGTTAAAGGCAGCCGATCTTTGCATGCGCCGCTAAGATCGACTGCCCAATATGAGCGGGCCGGTTAAAATTTTATTGCTAAAACTCGGTGGCCTTTATGCTTTTTACGAGATAATTAAATCTTCTGTCGTGAATGGAGAATGCCAGTTTATCCCCTTTTTTATGGTTGAGCAAACGCTTGCCCAAAGGGGAAAGGTAAGAAATTATATGATTGCTGGGGTCCGATTCCCATGGACCAAGAATGATATACAGCTCTTCGGCTTTTTCGTCCTCATTTAAAAGAACCACTTCCGTGCCGAAAGAAATTTTCGAGGTTACCAGGGAGCTTTTATCAAATATCTGCGACCGGTCAATCTCGTTCTTAAGCTTTGCTACTTTTGCATTAAGCTCATCCTGCTTCTCTTTGGCGGCTTTATATTCTGAGTTTTCCCTCAAGTCGCCCAAAGAAAGGGCATATGCTATTTCTTTTTGGTTCGCGGGGACATCAACTTCCATTATGGTTGAAAGCAGTATGTTTTTTTCCTCGTACTTTCTTGCGGTTACCATCAATCCTCTGGATACGATGGTTTTCTCTTCATCGTTAAATTTAAAATCGCCGTGCTTTTCCTGGATCTTTTTCCTGAGCCTGAGTTTCATCGCAGGATCGAGGTCCTTAACGTCGCATACCAAGGCATAGATTCGTTCAATCGTGTCCTTATCGGTTTCCATCAGGAAAGTCTCAAGCCTTCCGTCCTTAAAAAGAATTGTATCAACCTGCTTGTTGATTCGTTTGTTTTCCGTCGTGTCGCGGTGATTTTCAATTTCTTTGAATGTAATTTCGAGTATATGGATAAGGGTAATCAAAATTTTATCATACGATATATTGATTTCCTTGACCCAGGTCTCGTCCCACAGGTTTTTTACGATCCAGATGAATACTTCGCGGTTGTCGCGATAATTTTCGAGCACGGATTGGACCATAGCCTTCAGCCTGTCAACCTCACCTGCATCGAGCAGTATGTCAATCATCGATCGCGAAAGCGAGTAGGGGAACAGTTTGACATAGATTTCAGGCCAATTGGTCATGAAATTTTTGATGTTTTGGAGCAGAGAAAGTTTCAGCGTGCTGTCTTTTATATTGGTGAAAACGGAGACAATATCATCACATTGAGCCATAAGCTCGGAAAAATTCGTATTTATCATGTTTTTAAGATGTATCTGCCTGGCTGCCAATTCCTTTAAAAACAGGTGGGATGCAATGACCTGTTCATTTACCTGTGAATAGGAACGGACATAATTCAAGAGGAATGCCAGCATTTCGGTAAAAAGCTCGGAATCCGCATCGCCTTTATCCAGGAAATCCCTGATGTTTTGGATTCTGGCAAAAAAGTTTTTCTCGGCCTTAAACTGGTTATAAATCTTTTCATCGTAGGAAAGCGGGCGATCCCGGACAAGAAACAGGTTTACCGAGGCAGGCGAATTGCCAAAGGATGAATCGGTCTTCAATATTTCGCGGGCTTTGGTGCTCCAGCTTGTCCACTCACCGGCGGTAAGAACGGACTCGACCAGCTCTGCCTTTATTTTTTTTATGTCGGCGCTGTTGTCGAAGCTTCGGATTATCGTTTTCAAGGCCCAGGGGATGTCTTTCTTTATTTTTTCCTTGAGTTTTTCTTTGGTCCAAATGGCTTTGAGAACCCAGATGTGATCTTTTTTTAAGGTTACAAGGCTTTCAACGGCCATTTTCAAACCCATGTGATGATCGCGTTTTTTTGCGAAATCGATGGCGATATCGTCTCCGACAATACTCTTGATCCGGCCGATGTTCCAAGTCCGGTGAAATACGAAATTGCCCACGTCGAAGGATATGTGCTTCTCGAAATCCGCGATGGCTTCATGAATATTCCTGTAGCCCTGGGCGAGGTTGGAAATGCGGATGTATTCGTCGACATGCGAGTGTTCGGAAAATTTGGCCTTGTAGCACTCGACTATTTCTTTGCGAATCTGGGAGTTTTTTTCGTCATATTCGATTATGGTCTTCAGGATCGTTATCGCCGTATCCCATTCGGCCGTCGCCTTGTAGTGCTTGTACAGATCGCCCAGCAGAATGGCTGCCTTGTCCTCGCTGATGCTTTTCGCTATCTTTTTTTGCACATGAAAAAAGAAATCGATATCGCCGGGCGATAATTCGACGAGCTTCGTCCATACTTCCTTGACGTTGCTGAAAAGCTGTTTCCCGACAAAACGATGCAGGGACTTCCTGTAATAGTCGACCGCCGAATCCATATCGCCGGATTTTTCTTTTTTTTCGGCGATAAGCTTTACGATGTCCGCTTCTTCGTAATCGACCCGGACCAGGCGTTCCCAAATCGCGTACTTTTCCTCGATTTTTTCTTCATTCTGATAACACTCGGCAAGGCGCTGAAGGGCATGCTTATTTTCGCCGTAATCGAGGATTCTGTTGCAAACGTACTCGACGACATTCCATTTCCGGTTGTCCGCAAAAATGCTGATGAGCGATACCATGTTCGAATCGTCGATTTGCTGGCGGGAAAGCGCGATGATTCCGGAAAGATACAGGCCGGCAATGCTGTTTTTGCTGTGACTGAGATGTTCTTCGCAAATGACGCTTAGTTCATCCAATACTTTATCGTGCGCGGCCTCATGGAATATCGTATCCAATTCCTTGATCTGGTTGACGGTATAACCACTCAGCGTCGCACGGGTCCACTTCTCTTCATTCAGCATTTCCTGGAGTTTCTTTGCAATCGGCGAATCGGCCATCTCGTTCTCCTCTTTATCGGCTCAAGCTATATACAGCTTGTATACCGTAGCATCCAACAGCTTGATTTTCAGCAGGATCTCATCGATCCGCGGTTTATCTTCTTTTGCGTTTATATAATGATCCGCAAGCCAAAAATACCTATTAATAAGCCTCGGCAGCAATACCGATCTTCTTGAACCGTCGTTGCTCAGCTCGGATTCGAGCTCATAAATTACCTGCTTCAATTTTCCAGCCTCTACCGGCTTTAATTCCCGTTTAATCGAAAAAACGCCAAGAAGCTCACCGTAAACGGCAACCCATTCAGCTACTTCATGTCCGGATTTCCCGGTTTCCAACACCTTTTTTACCAGTTTTTCTATCGTTCCGGATTCCAGCAATTCCAGATCGATGCCTTGCGGGTTAATAAAGAACGCTTCCCTGAACAGCGCCTTGGAAGTACGCACTTCATTGATCAGCTCGTTGGTATCGGCAAGCTCCGAAAGAACAGCGGGGTCGTCTTTGCGAAGCTTGGCGGCAGATTCCAAATAGCGGAGCGCTACTTCGTAATTACCCTGGCTTTTATTCATCCTTCCGATTCTTAGCGAGATTTCAGGGTCGGTGCAGTCGCCGTCGTTGGTCAAAAGCATGTACTGATCCTGTGCCAGGCGAAAAACAAAGTGCTTAAAGGCCAATAAGGCCCGTTCCCATTGGAAGGGTAGACGCGTAACATAGTGCCGAAACAATTTCCATTGGGAAATTATAAATTCCCCCGATGAAAAGGGGTCCTTAAACGTGGAACCTTTTTCAAGGCTTTCCTGCCACCAGCGTTCGCATTTCAATGCAAAAATCAATTCTTCGTTATCAAAATCCTCTGCCAGGGCTTGTTCAAATACTTTTGAAGCAGCCACCTGATTTCCTTGGGTGAGCAGTCTGTATCCCTCATCCAGAAGTGATTCCATTCAGTATGATTTTCCTGCATAGTACGGATTATAAGCGAGGACTTATCATTAGATTGTACATGAAAATAGCGTAATAAGTCAATCTGCGGTTTATTACTTGTAGGCTCGGTTTGAACGTGATAGAATGCGGCCATGAAAGAGCTTATTATCGCCCCTTCCGTGCTTGCAGCCGATTTTTCCAACATGTCGGAGGCACTCGGCACCATAACAGCCAGCGGCGCTTCATGGCTGCATCTGGATGTCATGGATGGCCGATTCGTGCCAAACCTTACATTTGGCCCCAAAATGGTGGCCGATTTAAGAAAAAAGTCATCTCTCTTTTTTGATGCGCACCTGATGACAATCGAACCGGAATCGTTGCTGGACTCCTTCGTACAGGCCGGGATTGATGCCTGTACATTTCATCATGAAGCCGTAATCCATGCGCACAGCTTAATTGAACGCATACACGCAAACGGCATCAAGGCCGGAATTTCCATCGTACCTTCAACCGGGATTGCCGTCCTCGAGGAACTCCTTCCATTTCTGGATATAGTTCTTATAATGACGGTAAATCCTGGTTTTGGGGGTCAAAAAATGATACCGCGCTGCCTGGATAAAATAAAGAAATTAGCGGATGCACGAACCAAAAACGGATACCATTATAAAATTTCCGTCGACGGAGGCATAAATACCGAGACAGCTCCCCTGGCAATCAATGCCGGCGCGGATATTCTGGTCATGGGAAGCGCTTTTTTTGATGCTACCGATAAATTCAAATTGGTAAACTCTTTGACCATGTAGCGCGGCATATTTTGAATCTTGGTTTCAGAAGTACTGAAAAAATGCCGAAAATGTAGCGATGCCATGGGTAAAGACCACGTGTCATCCACACGGAAGGGAAATGAAATGAATGGTTCGAAGCTAGTCTTTGTTTGTTTTTTTTCAACTGCTCTATGCCTAAACGGTCATGCGCAAAGCACAAGCGGTTCCGGGATTTCTTCCGCCAAAACGCCGGTGCTTACTTCCCTCCGCAGTGGAATAGCCTTGTTCTCCGAAGGTAAATACAATGAGGCGCTTTCCGTGTTCGATTCGATATTTCTTGATGCGGGTTCGGGAGATCTTCGACCGGAGGGAGCCTACTGGTCCGCGATGACAAATATCGCCAAAGGCGATCAAGCTGCTGCGGAAAAAGTAATGGAAACATTTTTGATGCTTTTCCCCCATCATGCCAGATTGCCAGAAATTTTATATCAGCAGGGCAGAGTGGCATATTTACAGCAGAAATACGATAAATCGCTGCAAGTTTTTCAGGTGTATATAAACGCATATCCTGCGGGAGAATTCTATCCCGCGTCTGTATTCTGGTCGGCAGAATCGCTCTACGCCCTGGGCCGCCTCCAGGAAGCGGAAAAATTATTCAGAACCATCGAAGAACGTTTTGCGGACAGCCCAAAAGCGGAGGCTTCCCGCTATCGGCTTTCGCTTATCCGGTTTAAATACCGGGAAGAAGAACTCTTGACGCTTTTAAAATGGAGCCATGAGGAATCGCTTAAAGTTTTAGAAGAATTCCAGCGCCGCGAGAAGGCGTACGAACAGGCATTGAGTGTCTACCAAAAACGATACGGAGATGTTCAGCGGGGCGTAAGTTCGGCTCAAGTCACCATGGAAGAAGAAATCGCCATCTTGAAAAAATCGCTCGACGACTTGACCAAAGCGCTTAACGATAAGGATCTCCAGATAAAAAGCCTGACTGCCGGGGTCAGTCAGGCAGGTGCGCCTGCTGCAAGCGCTCCTCCAACCGTAGCATTGACTCCGGATAAAGAATTGCTTGCGCTTAAGGAGCGAGCTTTGAATCTCATGCTCTTTTACATGGAAAACGTCCTGACCGGTTCCGGAGGAAATGAAAAATGAAAAAGATAATTTTTAGCCTGTTTTTTTCAATCCTGTGTTTAGGAACCCTCGGAGCGCTTGACATAAAAGATGGAAGAATCAAAATTTCCGTCGATGAGCGAAACGGAAGATTCACTCTTTTTTATCTAAGCGATGTTACAAAAAACGTTTATATTCCCCTGCTATACGATCAGGAAAGCCGCACTACCTATCCAACGCTGTTACTCGACCAAAAAACGTACAAACTCGGCGAAGCCAATGAGTTCCGCACAAGCGTATCAAATTCGGGTATAGGCGCTACCATAGAATACAGATCCTCGTTCTGCATTGTGCAGCAGCGGCTCTCCTTCGTAAAATCACAGGGCGCAGCCTTATCCGACGGGATTTCCATCGACTTTACGGTCGAAAATACTTCAGAAAAGGACATAATCGTTGGAGTGCGTTTTCTGTTTGACACGTGGATGGGTGAACGGCTCAATAAGCACTTTGAAGCCAAAAATGGAAGCCCCATACTTGCGGAATCGGAATTCACAAAGGCGAATTCTCCCGGCTGGCTGATATCCACGGGCGAAAAAGGCGTAAACCTGCTGATCGACCTGAATAGCGCAACGACCGTGCCGGATAAAACAGTGTGTGCCAACTGGAAGCGAATCAATGATTCTCCGTGGTCCTTCGATGTTGTTTCATCCAGGAATTTTACCCTGCTTCCATATTCGATCAACGATAGCGCGCTTGCCCTTTATTATGAGCCCAAGACAATACGCAGGGGTGCATCCCTGGCAATGAAAATCGTAATGGGAGAATCTGGGGGTGGCGGGTTTCAGGCAAGTTCGGAAGCAGCATCCTCCACCGACCTGCAAAATTCGTCAACAACTGAAAATGCGTTTAATTCAATCGTCAATTCTTCAACTAATGGCAAGGTTGACTTAATGACCGATCTCATCGCTGCGCGGGACCTGATTGCCGGCATTAATGCTTTGATCGGCTCGGCAAAGACTCCGACTGAACAGCAGTTAAAAGTATTGCGGGAAATTATCGAAAAACTAGAGCAACGCAAAAGGAGTTATTGAACTCATGAAGAAAAACCCGATCGAGGAAGCAGAGTCCTTCTTCATCAGGAGAAAATGGTATGAGGTAATTCGCTTACTGGAGCCTTTGGAACCCGTTTACCGGGACAATAAGCGATTCCTTTTTTTGCTGGGAACATCATTCCTTTACCTGGAAGATATCGGCAGCGCTTATTCGTCGTTTCGCAAGGCCCAGCAGGCGGATTTTCGGGATAAATCAATATTGATCGGCCTCTCGGCGGTCTTCGTGCGCCGGGGTGAATTCGACAAGGCCATACAACTATATATAGAAATTTTAGAGAGGGATTCTAACCACAGGGGAGCCAGGCGCGGATTATCTTTCTTGCGCGTATTTTCAAAAAACGTTAAGGATAATGAAACAAGTTCGGATATCAAAAGAATCCGTAAAAATATTTATCCCCGGCCGCCATTCAATAAACGGCTGCTCCTGGTGTTTTTTCTACTTGCGGCCTCCCTAACCCTGGGATTTTGCGTTTTCCCCGGAGTAGTTAAAAACTTATATCAGAAAACGGATCGGCCCGGAATTTCGGCGGTATCGCTATCGCCTGAAGACCTTGAAAATCCGGTAAATACCCAAGGTTCCTTTACCATCGTGCTTACGCAGCAAGAGTCGCTTTCTGCTTTCAACAAGGCCAAGTCGCTGTTCTTCGAGTACCGCGACGAAGCGGCTCTCGTGGAACTAAATAGGCTGCTGTTGTCAAATACGCAGGGTTCCATAAAAACAAAGGCTAAAATCCTCTCCCGCTACGCACGGGAGCCCAGTTTCATAACCATGCCCGACAGGTTTTCCTACAAAGATGTTTCCGCTTTTCCGGAACTCTACGAAGGTGTCGCCGTCATTTGGAAAGGCATGCCCGCCAACATAGTCGCCGGAGCGGGTTCGACCCGCTTTGATTTGCTGGTAGGCTACCAGAATACAAAAAACCTGGAGGGTATCGTCGAGGTTACGCTGCCTTTCGATTTTACGCTTAAAGAATCGGGCGCCATAGAAGTATTGGCAAGAGTGCGGAACAACAGCAGCGCCACCATCGGTTTTTCCCTTGAATGCACGGCGATACACGAATTACTGAAATAGAAAAAACCCGGGCGCTTTTCGACATCCGGGTTTCATAAGCGCTTCGAAGCCAGCGGAAAACCGAAGTTTTCCGCTGGCTTTTCCAATTAAATCAGTAATTATTTCTTCACGGCGTTTCGAATCACCGCCTGGGCTCCGGCCAAACGCGCTATGGGCACGCGGAAGGGAGAGCAGGATACGTAGGTCAGTCCTATGCGATAGCAGAAGTCGATGGTCGCAGGATCGCCGCCCTGCTCGCCGCAAATGCCAAGCTTGAGGTCGGGCTTGGTTTTTCGTCCGCCCTCGGAAGCATGCTTCATGAGGAAACCCACGCCTTCTTCATCGATTGATTCCGTGGGGTTGTGGTCGAGAAGGCCCTGCTGCAGGTATGCGGGCAGGAAGGAACCGGCATCGTCGCGGCTGAACGCGTACGTCATCTGCGTAAGGTCGTTGGTTCCATAGCTGAAGAAGTCGGCATGTTTGGCCATCTCCTGGGCAAGGATCGCGGCGCGCGGAACTTCGATCATAGTGCCGATAAGCACTTTCATCTTGATTCCGGCCTTGGCCAGCGACTCATCGACGATTTTTCTCGCGCGGTCATTGAGCATCGCCAATTCCTTGGGCTCGCACACGATGGGAATCATGATTTCGGGACGGACTTCTATCTTTTTCTTGGCACACTCCACGGCAGCCTGCATGATAGCCTCAACCTGAGTATCATAAATTTCGGGATATGTTACGGCCAGACGGCATCCGCGGTGACCAAGCATGGGATTGGATTCGTGAAGGCTGTCAATTTTGGGCTGCAGGTCTTTTGCCTTGACTCCGATAAACTTGGCAAGTTCTTCCACTTCCGCTTTTGTGTGAGGAACGAACTCGTGCAGAGGAGGATCAAGAAGGCGAATGGTTACAGGATGCCCACCCATCGCCTTGAAGATTCCTATAAAGTCCTTTTTCTGCAGTGGAAGAATCTTCTTAAGCGCTTCCTTGCGCCCGGCTTCCGTATCCGCGACTATCATTGCCCGGAAGTGAATAAGTTTTTCCTTATCGAAAAACATGTGTTCGGTACGGCACAGGCCTATGCCCTTTGCGCCAAACTCGAACGCGCGCTTGGTGTCCTCAGGCGTATCGGCGTTCGTGCGTACATCGAATCCCTTGAGGCTGCCTCGAGCGGATGCGTTGCGCACTTCGTCGCACCAGAGCAAGAATGTTTCCATTTCCTTGCCAATTTTTGCCTCGACCAGCGCCAGCTTGCCCTGATAAATGTTGCCCGTGCTGCCGTCTATGGTTATCCAGTCGCCTTCCTTGAACTTGGTCCCGGCTACCGTCGCCGATTTACCGACCACGATTAGGGCAGTGGCTCCGGATACGCAGGGAGTTCCCATGCCGCGCGCAACGACGGCCGCGTGGCTTGTCATACCGCCGGTGCTTGTTAAAATGCCTTCGGCGACATGCATGCCCCCGATATCCTCCGGACTGGTATCCTTGCGGAGCAGAACGATTTTCTTGCCGTCTTTAGCCCACAATTCAGCATCGGCCGCGGAGAAAACAACCTGGCCGCAGGCGGCTCCCGGAGATGCATTCAAGCCTTTCGCCAGCGCTTTGGCCGCCTTGATGGCCTTGGGGTCGATCATCGGATGCAGAAGCTGGTCGATATGCTCGGGGCCTACCCGAAGAATCGCTTGTTCCTTGGTTATAAGCTTTTCCGCAACCATGTCCACAGCCATCTTTACCGCGGCCTGCCCGGTGCGTTTTCCGTTGCGGGTTTGAAGAATAAAAAGTTCGCCTTGCTGTACCGTGAATTCCATGTCCTGCATGTCGCGGAACGACTTTTCAAGATTATCCTTGATGGCGACAAGTTTGTCGTATACCTTTTTATTGCGCTTGGCGAGCGTAGCGATTTTTTCTGGCGTTCGGATTCCCGCAACGACATCCTCACCCTGGGCGTTCATAAGGTATTCGCCGTAGAATTCGTTTTTGCCCGTGGAAGGATCCCGGCTAAAGCAGACACCGGTTCCCGAATCGTCACCCCAGTTTCCAAACACCATGGACTGGATATTGATTGCGGTTCCCTTGGCGTTTTTGATATTGTTGAGCTGACGATATTTGATGGCCCGCTCGTTCATCCAGGAACCAAAAACGGCACCCATGGCGCCCCACATCTGGTCCTTAGGATTCTGGGGAAAGTCTTTTTTCGTGTGCTTCTTTACGATGGCCTTGTAAGTCTCCACCAATTTTATAAGGTCATTGGCATCGAGCCCGGTATCCAGGGTAACTTTTTTTGCTTTTTTCGCCTGCTCGAGCGCGTGTTCGAAATCGTCATGGGGCACGAGAAGAACTACATCGCTATACATCTGTATGAAGCGGCGATATGAGTCATAGGCAAAGCGCGGATTGGACGTTTTTTTGGCGATTCCCTCAACGGCTTTATCATTCAAGCCAAGATTCAGGATGGTGTCCATCATTCCGGGCATGGAAGCCACGGCGCCAGAACGAACGGATACAAGGAGAGGATCAACAGGGTCGCCAAGTTTTTTTCCCATCGATTTCTCGAGACGGGCAAGGTGCTCTTCGACTTCTTTCTCCAAGCCCTCGGGATATTTGCGTTTGTTTTCGTAATATGCTGCGCATACATCGGTGGATACGGTGAATCCGGGTGGAACCGGGATACCCATATTTGTCATTTCCGCCAGGTTGGCACCTTTGCCACCGAGCACTTCTTTCATTTTTGCGTCACCTTCGGCTTTACCTTCGCCAAAGAAATAGACGTACTTTGTTTTTGCCATCGTAGTAATCCTCCGTTCGATAGAAAAATATAGAAAACGGCGTTTTCTGTCAAGAAAGCGCCTGCAGATGCCGCTGTATGCTTGTTCAATCAGATATTGAGCACCAGAGTTATAACCGTCAGATCGGTTCCAGAAATTTGATTGACAAGTGATTCAAACTTAATATTTACTTTTTCGCACGCCTCCGAAAGATACGACAGGTAATACAGACCAAGTTCGGTGTTCGATTCTCCTTCCGGCAATTCCTTGTAAAAGTCCATAAGGCTTTTTTTCTTGAGATCCGCGCTTTTTTTCTCGTCGATCGTTTCTTTCATTTTATTATATTGCGATTCTTTATTGTAAATGGTTACCTGCAATTTTCCATGCGTCCCGATGGAAGAGCCGCGGGAACCGATTTTCCAGGAAACGGATACCAATTCACCCTTGCGCAGCAGCGAATCCATGACCTGCCTACGGATATTCGGATCAAAAAGTACGGCATTCATATCGATTGAACCCTTGAAAATCGCTTTTGCCTCGCGTTTTAGATTGGAGTTCTCGGCATTGGCTACAAGTTCCATGATATTGAGGGCAACAAATTCCGCGATCTTGGCTTTTTCCATATATTCTGCCAGGCTGGTGCGAATATTTTTTATAAGCAGGTCATAGCCATCGGAATCCTTGAATTTAGTAATGATAAACCAGGTAAAAGGCCTGAGGTTATTGAGGAATTTCTCGGATAGCAGGAGCTGCACATTTTTCTCGTCGGGAAGGAGGCTGGAGTTCTTGCTGATAAAAGAATACATCGGCGCAAGGATAGCCCCCTTGATCTCGGCGATGTCCTTCTCTTTTTCCTTTAATACGTTTTGAAGAAAAGAATCGTTGATTTTGGTTTTTTCGTCGATGATATTTGCTGGATTTTTCCTGTTCCAATTTTTAATGACGTCACTCGACAGAACACGCTGGAAAATGTAACTGTCATACTGGCGATACAAGATCGAATAGGTAATCAGCTTGGCAATGTCCATGACTTCCTGGCGGATTTTCATGAATTCACAGGTTGATATTTCGACTTTTACTATATAATCCACAAGTATCATCCGTTGCAGGCTGGAAGGCGTAAATTTTTCCAGTATGATTCCGTATTCTTCGACGTTGTCCGCCAGCTTGAATTTCTTAAGGTTTTTTTTGTTGTTTATGAAAAAGGTCGTGCCTATGTCGCTCAAGACTACCTTTACCGGTAATTCAATTAATGCTTTTCGCTCCTGCGATCCCATGCAATAAACGCTCCCTAAGCTTTTTGGTGTCGACTAGACTAAAATAGTATATCCTATAGATGGATTCATGTAAAATGGTATTGACGATATTGCTCACCTTTCCTACTATCAATTGTAATGAACGAAGCCAAAATTCGAGTTAGTGCAGTTTTTTTGCTTATGCTGCTCGGTTCTGCCATTGTTTTACCGCAAGGGCAACAGACTGTTTCCGAATCTCGCACATCGCTCATGAACGCGGAAAATCCTTATGCCTACATGGTAAACCGGCTCAAGCGTTTGTCCGTGCCAATAAAAGAATTAAATCCTTACGATGCCTTTAGCGGAGAATTCTTTATTTTGCCCGGTACGAATGCAGAAGAAATGCCTGGAATCGCCTTCGTTGCACCGATGCCGGAGAGAGGACAGGATTATTGGCCGCAGGCCGTTTGGCTATCCTGCTTCGACGCACGAGCTTCCGGTGGGCAGATGCAAAGCGCCTTATTCGTATTGATTCCTCCAAAAGCCGAGGTATCCGCCATAATCGCCGAGCTAGCCCAGTTTGAGACTTTAAGGCTCATCGTGCTCTTTGAAAATTCTACGGGCACTCCGCTACTGCAATTGAAGTCAGCCTCAAAAAGCGGTCAAATATCCCGATCGGTTCTGGTTGGGCTTTATCCAATATTCAACTCGGAAGGGCTTCCATGGTCGGAATCGCCGGCTGCTTCGTTTTTACTGCGCTCAGGGTATCAAAGCGATACGGGATTATTAGCGGGCTTCCATGAACAGGGGCTTCCCGCTTTAAGCATACTCGTGAATCCGCAAGCCTTAAACGAGCCGGAGAAAGAGTCGCGGCTGCTGGCTGCCTTGTCAAAACTCGAGGTCAATATCGATGCGCCCGAGGTCGGCGAATACAATTACCTCAATCTGTCCACTGCACTCTACCATGGCACCATAAGCGAAAGATCATTATTAATTTTTCTGATTTCCTGTTTATTCATATTGTTGGCTTCATGGTTTTTTATACCGAATAAGGGAATTGAAAAAATTAAAATAGCCGCGGTTCTGCTTAACGGCCTTATCCAGCTGATTATTTTTTTTGCCATTGCGGTAATTTTCGCCGCCGTATCGTCGATCCTCCCCATTGCAGGCATAAGGACAACTATTCCTGGATTCATTTTCTTTTCGCTCGTTTTCTCATTATTCATGATTACTGCTTTTAGCATCTATTTTTCAGTGCTTAGCTATCTTAAGCATACGCATGAATTCGGATACGCGATTCTTTTCTTTCTTCTGTTTGACACGCTTTTTTTCGCGATTTTTTATTTTCCCGTCTCCCCGTATTTTAGTTTCTGCGCGCTGCTCTTCTGGCTTACGCGGCATAAAACATGGATTTCCGCTACTGCCTGCCTGGCGCTGTCGGCGCTTATGGCCTTGGTTTTGGCGCTGAACTCCGGAATGACACAAGGCGCTTTCCAGGCTTTTTCTATCATGCGACAGAGCGCAATTACTTCCCTTATTTTATTTCCTTTCTTTTTATGGATAAGCGTAGTCATAAAGCGGGTGTTTTCCTCGCGCGCCATAAAGTGGCTTGCTATCGGCACGGCTGTTTCCATGGCAATGATACTTGGCTTTATGTTTTTCGCGGCTTGGGGAAATTTGCTTTGAGAGAACGTATTTTTTTTCATATCGACATGGATGCGTTTTTTGCATCGGTGGAACAGGTCGATAATCCCCTGTATGCCGGAAAGCCGGTGATCGTAGGTGCAGCCCCTGGTTATCGAGGCGTAGTATCGACCTGCTCCTATGAAGCGCGTAAATTCGGCATACATTCGGCCATGCCCATAAACACCGCGTATGCGCTCTGCCCCCGGGGAATTTTCCTTCCGGTGCGCATGAAGCGCTACATGGAACTCTCGAATATAATCATGGAAATATTCGAGAACTTTACGCCTGAAGTCCTGCGCCTGTCGGTTGACGAAGCCAGCCTGGACATGACCGGAACCGACCGGCTTTGGGGCAGCCCAAGAAACGCCGTCGGTAAAATTAAACTCGCAATCAAAGAATCAACCGGGTTGTCCGCATCAGTCGGAATCGCGGGCAACAGGTATATAGCCAAGATAGCGTGCGGCCTGGAAAAGCCCGACGGGCTTACCCTGGTTGAACCTGGCAACGAAGGAGAATTCATAGAATCGCTGCCGCTATCGAAGCTCTGGGGAGCGGGAGAAAAAACACAGAAACGGCTCGGAGAACTGGGAATTACGAGCGTAAGGCAACTGGCGGCGCTCTCCGAAAAAATAATCTGCTCCCTTCTTGGAAAAGCCTGCGGCGCTTTCCTTTACAAGGCGGTTCGAGGCTTCGACCCGGGCTTTTATACAGGAGAAGTCAAGAATCAATCCATTGGTTCGGAGATTACGTTCGAAACGGACATTCAGGACCGCGAGACCATAGAGTCTACGATGCTTTCCATTGCCGAACAATTAAGCCTCCGGATGTTTTCGGAGAACAAGCAGGCCAGAACGCTCCAGGTAAAAATAAGGTACAGCGATTTTGAAACAATCAGCGTCCGGCAGACGAGAAGGGGAGCCTTCACCTGTTCCGCCGAGATATACGCAAGCGCGATGGAATTGTTTTCTAAAAAATGGACGGGCAGCTTTGTCCGGCTGATCGGTCTATCGCTGAGTTCCTTTTCCGATGATTCGGGCATGCAGGCGGAGTTATTTGCCACCGGCAGCGAAAAAGCCGCCCGCGTGGAGCAGGCGGCTTTCAATGTACAGAAAAAAGGCCTGGGAAAAGTAACGCGAGCGCGTTTGATAGCCAGCCCGCCTATTAAGAATCCTACTCGAGGAAAGCCTTCCTGATGGCAGCCGAGTTGTCATTTACGAATTTAACGAGTTCGTCGCGCAGTTTAATGAGACAATCGTCCACCGCGTTTTTATCCGAGCCTCCCTGTCCTTTTACGCTGTCCTTGACGAATGTATAGACTATGGTCCCGTCATTTCTGACGATTCGAAGCGTTGCCTTGCCGCTGGTATTGTAAATATTATAGGTTTTACCTTGAAGCTGCAGCTGAACGGGAAGATTTACCTCAATAAAGAACAATGCGTAATAACCGCTCTTCGCATCGGGATTCATCAATGCCAGCGCTTTGGTGTCGCCGTTGAAAGCGGCCAGGAACTTGTCCGGCTGCACCGTACCGTTAAACGGTATCACGTCGATTCCAAACGATTTTACCGTCTGGGCTATGGTATCTATGCTCGATGGATTGGCGCTGTTTCCAAACGAGGTTTTTTCTATGCCGGCAACTAGCGCAATGGATTTCGGCGGCATATAGACAAAATCCCGATGCACATTCTTGAATGCATAACTGAAACCCTCGTTGCTGAAAACCGGGTACGCGCGGATAATCGCACTTTTTCCCGAGTAGCCAAGCGAGGCTATATTGGTATTTGCCAGCCCATATTTATCGGTAGTAACGCTGGCGGTAAGGGAGCCCTCGTTTTCTATAAACTCGAATTTAATGACGGCATCCTGAACCGGCGTCTTTGCATTCTGGAAGTTCTCGAAAAGGTAAACCGCCGGCATCAATCCGCCCGATTTTGACACTTGTCGGGTATCGCCCACGATTTGCTCTCCGTTGGGCGCAATCCAGGACTCAAGGGGCTCCAGAGTCAGCCTGCTTCCTATGTCGTTCATAGCCCTGCTTATTTCATCGACCTTGACGGTATTCTCCGCTTTTGACGCACGCAGGTACGCCGAAATATAAAGCTTGATCGCCTCGGTAAGGTGATTTAATTCCAGTGCGATTTTCGCTTTGTCCTGCAATGCCGCAATTTCAGGATCATTCTTCGAGCCGCTGGGCTTGACAGCTGTAGACTGCTGGCTCGCAGCGTTTCCGCCGGAACTTGCCGTTTGCCCTGCCGTTTGGGAAGCGGAACCGGATCCATTGGTGGACACACAGGAAAAAACCGTCATGGCCGCGATCAACAGAACTACCAATAATCTAGAACGCATACAACCTCCTGATATACTGATTCCTTACAGGAATCAGGTTTTTTACTGGTTGATCATTTAAAAACCGATGTTTCTAAATAATCCCGCAAGGCTAAAAAAAATAGTGTCCCTAATTTTGCCTACCATGATAATTCCAGAATGCTTCCGGGTTTAGCGCTAAAAAACATTGCTGAAGTTCCAAAAAAGGCTGCTTTTGTCCTATCTACCTTGAACCCTTTGCTGGATCGCGGCGGCTTGGGTAATTCCATGCTTAGCTCAATGGAATCTGCTGTAAATGCCGTTTCGAGGAATTTTAAAAATTCAGGATCGATTTCTTTTTTTGTATCCGGAATGCTTACGGACAGCTTGCTTACGTTTTCGATGTTGGTAAATTGAATCAATTTTTGCTCCGCATCCAGAAAAATTACAAAAGAAAGCATGTTGGGAAAAATAACCCGGGTATCCACAAAATAGGAATCCGTCCTGTTTTGTACGGACCACGACGCCAATTCTCCCGAATTAGCCAGCACCCGATCGGCGAAAACCGTTCCGTCAATCGTAATCGGAATATACAGCGCCTTGGATTCGTTGATGCTCAATTCCAAGGCAGCCACCGAAATGGTATATTGCAAGGCTGCTTCAACTCTGCCGGAGGGCAAAACCTTGGCATCGATACGAAGTCCAAAGCAGGAGGAACAAAAAATGCCGCTGCAGAGCAGAATTGCATGGCTTAGCAGTTTTTTTCGCTTCAATCGTAACGCTCCGATCGTTTTTGTAACGAGTGTATCCGCAGGGGGAAATCATATTCTACCATAGTGACGGCGCTAGTAAGCACTAATTCACCGAATCCAGAAAAATAGGAAACAATCATCATCGCGATTTTCCCAAAATTCCATCAAGTTCCTCTTCACCGATAGGCAGGTCCGCGCATGCCTCAATGCGCCGTTTTTGTATTTCCATCGTGAGGAGGCTCTTTTTCGGCGCAAGCGAAAAAAAAGCGATCGCAAGAAGCAGTATGCAAACAGCACCCGAAATTATCGCTTCGGATGCAGCGCGAATCCTGTGAATGGGAAAAAGCGAGAACCAGATGCCTGAGGTCTGCTCAGAATAGTACTGATAGTTTCCCGCTTTGATTGCCCGCGTTTCCGGCCTGCTGAACACTGCTTTGCCATCTATGGCAATTGCAAGAATATCGGGTATCTGCCTTCCTATAAGGACAGCATCGGCAGGCGATACCGCCGACATACGCATGGTCAGGTCGGTTCTCGTTGCGTTCAGCATTTTTTTGTGGCCGGGGAGTATCATGGATTCTACAAGCAGCGTAGCGATGAGCAAAAAGCCTGCAAGCGCCGCGATAGAAAGCAGCATGACTTTTTTATAGTGGCTCTTGCAGGGCAAGACCAGCAAGGGCCTGGCAAGCCTTAAGAGCCGAAAGCAGGTTAAGGAACTCAAAAAGGAAAAGCCCTGCCTGGATGTCCAGTAGCCGCGCACCGCGGCGGAACTGAAATCGGACTGCATCCAGCCAAGCAGAAATGGTCCCGATACAAGGACGAAGGGAACCAGGGAAGTCAGAATCAACAGTCCGGTTTCGATTCTCCTCTCCTGGGGTTTATCCATGGAAGACTTAAGCAGGCCCGATAGCCTTCCGAGCAGCTCAAAAACAAAGACCAAATCAAAAAGCATCGCTAGCAAAGAAAAATACATGCGCACCGGCCAGGAAGAATCGAAAATTCCGTAAGCCGCGGCTACAAAAACAAGGACGCCCGAAAGAACGGATAAAATCATGAGAATATCGTTGAGATTCTTGGTTGCGCGAATGCTCATCACGTACTTCCCACCCTTGGGCTCATAAGGTACAATGATACTCGCGAATGAAAATAAAGAAAAGCCCGGTATTCATTTTTATCTTCCTTATGATTAATTTAAGGCTCGTAGCAGAGCCTGCCGAAACATCCGGTGTGCCGCTCCAGGCACTCTCTACAGAAGCTCCCAAAAGTTTTATCGCCACGCAATTGGGTTCGGCTGATGTCGAATTGTTCGTGCAGGGATACTGGGAAGCGGCTCTTGCCAGTTCGGGCACATTTTCTTTTGGAAGTCCGTCTCCCGCTCTTTTTAATCCTGTTCCCCTGTTTTTTCGCCAGCAGCCGGATTTGTACATTTCTTTGATTCTGCAAAAACAGTGGTGGGCCGAAATCAGCGTCAGCGACGATATTTCGCGAACCCTGTTTGCGCTGGGATATAGCGGGCTCGAGAATGATTTTCTGAAGGAAGTCCGCTTGGGTAATTCGGGCATCAGCATGCGAAATTATCCGAACATGGCGTTCGGTACGACGAAAAACGCGTTCGGAATCCGGGCTCAGGCATCAGACCTGGGGAAAGGCATAACCGCCGACGCCATGATCCGCTGGGACAGTCTTTCCTACACCACCAAACGATTTTTCGGAACCTTGGCCCTGGAGGAAAACGTTTATCCGGCGGCTGCCTGGCTAAGGGGCAGGCGCTTTGTGCTGCTAAACGCTCCCGTTACGAATCTCGTACTGCGGGAAGTGTACAATGGCAACGCGAGGATACTGGGAACCGAGGAATATGCGCTCAAGAACGCCACGGGCTTCATCGAATTAAAAAGCGAGCCGGCCGGAGTACTGTATGCCGACTTCAACGATACCGTTGGACCGCATGCAAATATAAAACTATACGAAAAAATCACTTTGATTTCTTCACCGGATTTTACCGAAGCAAAAAATCTATACGCCATAACTGCGGGTTCCGCTTCATCGGATTACTTTGTGCGATCCCGAAAGACAAACCTGCCGGACTCTTCCTATTCCATACGAATCGTCAGCCCAACGCTGCTCGAAATAACCAAGGGTGATAATCCGCCTTATACTTTAGCGGATTTTACAAAGCCGTTTTCCAGTAGCGACCCATGGATTTACGAGGCGATACCTGCGAATACGGAAACCGAATATCCTCCTGCGGCATCTTTCGAACTTGCCTCGCGCTCGTTCAAGGAGACTTCGGGAATTCAAATCGAGCAAAATGCGGTAGCCGGATCGATCAGTATTTTGCGGAACGGCATTTCGACGACGCTGTTCTCGTATGATCCCGCCAGCGGTGCCATAGACCTGAGCCCTCCGCCAGGAGCCGGAGAAGACATAACGGTGCGCTATGCACTTGAATCGAGCCTCAAAGGCAGCAACGGGCTGGTATTCGGTTTTGGCATGGGCTGGCAGCAAGGCGAAATTGCCCAATGGCAGGCGGCGATAGGCGGCCGGTGGCCTTTCCCCGGCCAGAGTTATGCAGAAGCAGGCCAACAGCATCCATCCTGGTTGGGCATTACCCTTGCAGCCGAGTCTCTTCCAGAGCCAAAGGCGACGTTCAGCTGGAGCAGCTCGCTTTTTGGACGTCTCGTCCGCCCGGAAGCCAGCGGAATATACCGGATCGCAGGAATGGAGAATGAACCCGACTACCTTTCACCGTTCAGGCAGGTTTCCGGCGATACGGTGAATATTGCTTCCAAGGCGCTGCTCGACGCTTCCTTTCCGGCCGCATGGCCCGATTATGATAAAAAAGTACACGCGCAAAATGAAAAATCATTGTCTTTGCGTTTTATAGCTTCAGGAGCATCGGGAGCCGCATCCAGATTCATAAATTATCAGGAACAGGTTCCTCTGTCACTGTACAAAAGATTCGTATTCTTTATGCGAAATGAATCTGCTGCGGGATTGGCATCGCTGACCCTGCATGTCGGCGATGAATCTTCCGGCCTTACCATAAACAACTTGGATATCGTCGCCTTGCCCAACGAGTGGGTTAGGGTAGAAGTTTCTTTGGACGCAATACCTCAGATACTCGTTACCAATTCATCCGGGGAGATAATCACTGCGGCTTGCGGCTCCATCAGCTACAGCGACTCTGCTTCCGCGGGTTTCGTGTATATCGAGCTTGCGAATCTTGCAAGCGGTACGGTATGGATCGACGAACTGCATCTGGAAGACCCATACGCCGGTTTCGATTCCGAGTATAAAGGCTTCGTCCAGTTTCGTTCGCCCGATACTCCCGAGGACGTTTTCGCAAATGCGCGCGTAACGGCCGCCGTCGGTTCCGCCACCTTGGATCAATGGGCTTTTTCACTGAATTCAGATATTGGTGCCGGCTTTTATACAGGCCCCGCACGCTGGCGCTTCAATGTGATGCCTCAGCTCCTAAACGATTCGTTTGATATGGGAGTCTCATATTCCTTTATGCTGCCTCGAAGCGATTTTCCCCTGCGGGTCAGCGAGCAATTTTCCAGACATGCAGGCAATCAGCTCTTTGCCCATAAATTGCAGGCCTCCCTTGCCGCTGCGCCATTCCAGGCCAGCCTGACGGCGGAAGCGCTTGACAACAAATACCTGTTTTCGCAAACCTGGCTTGCGTCCCTCGATCTACCCTCCTGGTTCAGCCTCACGGTAAACGCCAAAAACTATCTTCCGTTTTCCATGCTGGGAACCCTTTCCATTCCCGAAACCTGGGTGGAATCCTGGAAGTTCCTGATGCCTGAAAAGGAAGGGCAGGCTTCGAAGCGTTCCTTGGGCGCCGTAGTGCTGCTGGCTCCTTTATCCGCTATAAGCCTGTCCGCAAACCAACACTTCGACAGCAAGGCTCTGACCGAATCCATGGCCGGCGGCAAAGTCGCCTTGCCTATAAAAATTTCCACGCTCGCTTTTACTCCGTTTTACGAGCGAAAACTGCAAGTGTTTTATGATTCAATTCCTGCTTCGTTTTCCCAGGATGCTGCTCTCTGGCTGGGTTCCATGCAGAATTGTTTGCCCCTTGTCATCGAATATCCGTTTCAGGAATTGTTCAAACCAGCCCTTGGCGCAAGGTTTCAGGAATTGGTCGGCATCTATGATAAGGCCGATTATTCCACGGGAACCGGTCTGGGGTTTGAGCGGCCCATCGGTTTCGGCTCGCTGGACCTCTGGGTGCCCGCAAAAACACAGGTAGGCATTTCCAGGCAATTGCAAAAAGTTCAGGATAACTATACCGATTCGCTTACCTTCGCGCTTACATTGGATGGTTCGGCATTCAATGTTTTTTCCAGGTCAGGCGCGGTGCCGCTATTTACATCTTTTGACCTTGACGAGTATTTCTGGAAGCTGGATGCCAAACTACAGAGTTTTTCGACTGACGCGCAGGTATTTCCTTCGCTCGGCGGTGAATATTCGGCAGCGCTTTCCACGGAAATGGGCTCCAGCCTTGCAGCAGCTTTGCAGTGGAAATTCGCCGAAACCCGCAGTGCTACGGCGTGGGAGGCAGGCGGACGCGTTTCCTACAACAAAAAAGCGGCGACCACATGGCTGGCCGAGCTTATGCAGCTGACCAGAGTCAAGGAAGGCAAGGCGCGGGATCCAAACGATGCCGGTAAAATAAATGTTGTCTGGAACTGGTTCGACGGGATAGCCTCCAAGACGCCGGTTCTTCGCGACATCTGGTCCGCCGAGCTCCGCGTGAACTACAAGGAAAACGAGGCGGCTCCTTATGCAATCCAGGCAAGCGAGCGCTATGAAACCAAGTATACGATCGCGCAAAGCCTGTCCATCGCCGTCTACGCTTCGCTGTCGGAAAGCATCGGATTGTATTCAAACTACGTCCTGTGGGGTTTCGGCTATGAACTGGGCATGAGCGCTCGAGTCAGTTTTTAGGCTCCGGCCCCAGGGTATCCTTGACAGCTGTTTTTACCATCCGTATTATGCTTTCACCATGAAACGACGACTCGTAACAAGCGCCCTTCCGTACGTAAACAACGTACCACACCTCGGAAACCTCATTCAGGTTTTATCTGCCGATGTTTTCGCCCGCGCGTGCCGCCTGCGAGGCTACGAAACATTGTATATCTGCGGTACCGACGAGTACGGCACGGCCACCGAAACCAAGGCGCAGGAAGAAGGCGTAACTCCTGCCGAGCTCTGCGGCCGCTTCCACGAGATTCATAAATCCATCTACGAGTGGTTTGGCATAGCCTTCGATAAATTCGGCCGCACCAGCACCCCCAAGCAGACGGAAATCGTGCAGGGCCTGTTCAAGGATCTCGATGATGCCGGGCTCATCCAGGAGCAGACCATTGAGCAGCTGTATTGCGAGGCCTGTTCGCGTTTCCTCGCGGATCGCTATATCCGCGGTATCTGTCCGCATTGCGGCTATCAGGAAGCACGCGGCGACCAGTGCGAGCATTGCGGCAAGCTCTTGGATCCTACCGAACTCAAGGAGCCCAAGTGTTCCACCTGCGGCGCAATGCCGCATCCCCGCAGCACCAGGCACCTGTATATCGACCTGCCCACGATCAAGCCGCAACTCGAGGCGTGGATAGCCGAGGCAAGCGTCCGCGGCTTCTGGGCAAGGAACGCCATACAGATGACCCAGGCCTGGATACGCGACGGGTTAAAATCGCGCGCCATAACCCGCGACCTCAAATGGGGCATACCCGTACCCAAACCCGGTTTCGAGAACAAGGTATTCTACGTGTGGTTCGACGCGCCCATCGGTTACATTAGCATGACCGCAACGCTTGGCGACGAGAAAGGTTTCGACTGGAAATCCTGGTGGATGAATCCCGACGAAGTGGAACTGTACCAATTCATAGGCAAGGACAATATACCCTTTCATACGGTAATTTTTCCCTCTACCTTGCTGGGTTCAAAGAGAAAATGGACCATGCTGCACCACATGTCCAGCACCGAATTCCTCAATTACGAATCGGGGAAATTCTCCAAGAGCAAAGGCGTAGGCGTCTTTGGAAACGATGCCATGGAATCGGGCATGAGCGCGGACGTCTGGCGCTTCTACATATTCTACAATCGTCCCGAATCAAGCGATTTTACCTTTACCTGGGCAGACTTCATGGAGAAGGTAAACGGCGAACTTATCGGAAACCTGGGCAACCTCGTAAACCGCACGCTGCAGTTTATCCAGCGCTTTTACGACGGCAGAATTCCCCAGGGCGCACACGACCCGGTATTCTGGGCCGAAGTAAAAGCACTAGAAGAAAAAGTCGCCGGACACTTCGAGAGAGCCGAACTTCGCGACGCGTTCCGCACCGCATTCCAAATCTCCGATATCGCCAACAAGCGATTCCAGGCAGCCGAACCCTGGAAGGCGCGCACCGCCGATCCCGAAAAAGCGGCCAGCCTCCTTCACGACCTGTGTTACGTACTCCGCGACCTGGCCATACTCATGCATCCCTTCATGCCCGCAGCCATGAACACTCTCGCCGGGTTCTTCGGCTCCAAGGTTGCCAGCGACGGTGGCGATGGGCTCACCTGGAAAGACCTTGGCACCCTGGCCGGACTCGACAAGCTTATTTCCGCCGAGGTGCTGTTCCAGAAGCTGGAGGCAGACAAGATCGACGAGCTGCGCGAACGCTATGCTGGCAGTCAGAAGGAGCGGGCCGAGCGCGTCGCCGAACAGGAAACCAAGGCTGCCGAAGCTTTTACGAAAAAACAGGCCGATCAGGAAGCCAAACCTGAGCAAGCCGTAAAACCGGCTCCCGTGCCAAAACCGCTACTCTATGTCGATCTGCCGCTGGAGGAGCGCTTCAAAAAACTAATCGATTTACGGGTCGCCAAGATCGTAAAGATAGAACGCCATCCCAAAGCGGACAAACTCTACATCGAGACCCTCGACGACGGCAGTGGAATCGAACGCGTAATAGTTTCGGGAATTGTGCCGTTTTATAAAGAAGAAGAGCTGCTTGGCAAAAACATCGTGCTGGTACACAACCTTAAGCCGGCAAAGCTACGGGGAACCGAGAGCAGGGGAATGTTGCTGGCCGCCAGCAAATCCGGAGCGGAAGGCAAGGAACTCGTCGAGGTGCTCGAAGCGCCCTGGGCACAGCCGGGCGACCGCGTACTCCTCGACGGCCAGGATCCGCTCATTCCGGCGGAAGCTGAAATCGATGTTGAAAACTTTTTCTCCGTACCCATAAGGGCAGAGGCAGGCAAGGTTTTTGTGGGCGCGCTTGCCCTGGTTTGTGGCTCAGAGGCTTTTACTACGCAGCGGGCAACAGACGGTGAAGTAGGCTGATTTTCGTATCTGCTTGTATAAAATACTGCACGTTTCATGAATAAAATCATGAAACGTGTGCACTGAAGGATATATGGCGATGCGTATTACGCTTAGCGAACAAGCAGGAATACCTGCGACAAGATTTTTGCAAAGCGCTTTCTGGGCAGAATTCAAAACGATAAACGCCTGGAAAGTCCTCCGGTTTTCGCTTGTCGAAGAAGAACGGAATCTTGCATTTTCTTTATCGGTACTGATACGCGCCGTCAGGCCAGGCTTCAGCATCGCGTACGTTCCGCATGGGCCGTATGTCGAAATAGCTCTCGAAGACCAGCAGGAATTTCTAATCGCACTCATGGAAGCCTTGCGTCCCCGGCTTCCCGCTTCTGTGTTTTGCCTCCGCTTCGATCCCCCCTGGTATTGCCCGCAAACCATAGAGGCCCTCGAAACCGCAGCCTTGGTACCGCGTCCCATCTATAAAAAACCCCTGCTTAAAAGTTCGGACGTGCAGCCGCCCGACAGCGTCGTTATCGATATCGACAAAAGCGACGAGGACATGCTTGCTGCCATGAAGCCAAAGTGGCGCTACAACATTCGACTGGCCCAAAAAAAAGGCGTCAGAATAGAAGCCTTTGATTACAGCGCCGACCAGGCTGAGGCAATCGATTCCTTCTATATTTTATATGAGGCTACCGGTAAACGCGACCGCATCGCACTGCATCCCAAAAGCTATTATGCCCGGCTCATGGATAGTTCCAGGATCAGCCGCAGCACGGATAGGCCTGCGGAGCCAGGCACCGAAGCGATTCCCGATCTGCGGGTCTGGATAGCCAGCCATGAAGGGCAGAACCTGGCTGCCATAATCACCATATTTTTTGGTACGGAAGCGACCTATCTCTATGGAGCATCGAGCGACGAAAAACGAAACCTGATGCCCACCTACCTGCTGCAATGGGAAGCCATGAGAGCGGCTCGCGCGGAAGGATGCACCAGCTACGACCTGTATGGCATCCCTCCCTCCGGCGAGGATCCTGACCATGCCATGGCGGGTCTGTACCGCTTCAAGACGGGCTTCGGCGGGGAGATTCGCCACTATCCCGGCTGCTGGGACATAGCCCTTCGCCCCGCGGCATACGCGGCATTCCGTTTACTGGAACAAGCCCGCCTGTACTGGCATAAAACAATACAGAAAAAAATCCGCCGAACCAAAGTGTCGGGCAGTTCAAAATAACAGAGCAGCGATGCCATCCTTGGAATTTCCGGCGTCAAATAAAATTTCCAGTAGTTTTGGTCACGTAGCCAGGCTGATTGTTACGCGGTTCTGAACGTATTTCGTCCGGCCGCCTTGGCCGAATAGAGAGCGCTATCCGCCCGCGTCAGCGCTTTTTCATAGCTGTCATCTTCGATGAAGAGAGTAAGTCCCAGACTCACCGTCAGGGAAATAGTTCCGATAGCAACGGGTAGCGGAGATTCTTCAAAGGCCAGGCGGATTTTTTCCGCGCTTTTCTTTGCGTCTTCAAGCCCGCAATTTTTAATAAGCACGAAAAACTCTTCCCCGCCCCAGCGGCATAAAACATCCGATTCCCGGAGCACGCTCTTGATACGCTGCGTAGCCTTTACCAGCACGTCATCCCCGCACAGATGTCCGTAGGCATCGTTGACCGCCTTGAAAAAATCGAGGTCAATCATGAGCAGCGCCATTTCGGATTGTTCGCGCTTGCGCTCCTTGAGAGCCTGATCTATTATTACGTCGAATGCCTGCCGGTTGTATAAGCCGGTCAATTTGTCGGTGGTGGCAAGCAGCTCGATTCTGTTGCGGTAGGTCTTAATCTGCACCCGAATCAGAAAAAATATGATTCCCGTAATGGCGAGGCTTATGGCGATATTGACGAAAAGCGTGCGAAGCAGGATGCGCCCGGCGATATTTTCATTTTCTTCCACCAGCAGGTACCAGTTGAATTCCTTTATATAGCGGGTGTTCAGAAAATAATCGCTCGCTCCCCGCCTATAGGAAAAAGTAAAACCGGTTTCCCCGGATAGAATCTCGGGGGCATAATCCTTGATTCCGTCTATTTTATGAATTGACCCTTCCTCTTCGGCCAAGCCGCTGCTTCTCAGCGTAATGTCGCCGTTTACGTCCACGAAAAAAACAATTCGCTGGTATTTTTCCTGATAATAGCCGATTAGTTTTTTTACTGCGTTTACGGTAAGCCCGACGCCTGTTGCGCCGATGAAATTGTTCCGGTAATCGAATACCTTGTAGTTGATGAAGATAGTCATGGTATCAGCATTGGCCATGTCGGGGTCTATGTTTATCTCGTAATTAGAGGCCATGTTTTTTACCCGGTAATACCAGGCGTCGCGGGGATCCTCGATGGAAACCGTTTTTAAAATTCCTTCCGAATGATAATACCTTCCCGATCTGTCCGAAACGAAAAATGCCGAAACCGAATTGTATTTTTTTTTGATCTCGGCAAGGTAGCGAACTATGTCCCCGTCGTTTCGCTCTCCTTGCATTACCCAATCGCGCACGAAGGTGTCATTGGCCATCAGGGAACTGATAAAGACAGGCGGAAGGAGATCCCGCTGTATCTCGGAATAGATATTGTCGCTGGTAAGGGGCAGGGAGCTGGACGTTATTTCTTTACGCAGCGAAGAACGCGATACGTTATAGCTGATGAGGCTCGTGGCCACAAAACCAATTGCGAGAATGATTATAACGGCTGTCATCAACTTGTTGTATTTTGTAAACATGGCTAATCCTGGTTTTAAGTATAGTTAAACTTGTCCGTACAAACAAGGGAGATTGTAGCAAAGCAAACAGAGCGTCTTTTTTACTGGCGTCTTTTCATTAGTGCTGGTATGATTAACCCATGGACAGAAACAAAGCTTTGCAGCTCTGGCGCGAGCATAATTCCGAGGATTCGCTTTTCCGCCATGCTCTTGCCGTGGAAGCCGCGATGCGTCATTTTGCCGCTCTGCATGAAGAAGACGCCGATTACTGGGGACTCGTAGGCCTGCTCCACGATGTGGATTACCAGGAATACCCCCACGAGCACTTGCAGCATGCGCGCGTAATCCTGGCACCTGCCGGCTTCGACGATGCTTTTATCCGTGCGGTGGAAAGTCACGGCTGGGGAATCTGCTCTACCGTAGAGCCGGTGCATGTCATGGAAAAAGTCCTGTTCGCCACCGACGAACTCACCGGATTCATCGCCGCCTGCGCGTATGTGCGTCCCAGCAAAAGCGTCAGCGACCTGGAAGTAAAATCGGTTAAGAAAAAGTGGGGAACGGCAGCCTTCGCCGCAGGAGTCAGCCGGCAGGTAATAGAGCAGGGCGCCTCGATGCTTGGAGTCAGCCTCGATTACTTGATAGAGCAGACTATTTTGGCGATGCGGAAGTTGTAATCGAGAAGTCTTACCACAGAGGCACAGAGACACAGAGAAGGGCGAAAATTTTTACACTGAGTTGTTTTTTTTCCTTTGCGAACTTTGCGCCTTTGCGCGAAAAATTCCTGATTCGGAATGCAATTCAAGATGTCTCGCGCAAAGGCGCAAAGGACGCAGAGGAATCAAGAAGCTGAAGAAGCGATAGGGCTTATGCTTTTCCTTTTCTTGATTTTTCCTTCTCTCCCTTTGCGAACTTTGCGCCTTTGCGCGATAAATTCCTGATTCGGAATGCGATTTAGGATGTCTCGCGCAAAGGCGCAAAGGACGCGAAGGAAGAAGGGAGTTGAGGCGAAGGGATTTTTTTACGCTTCCATATGCTCCGTCAAATACTCCCAGAATTCCGGCGGAAACAGTTCCGGCTTGGGCGGAATTGGTGGCGGTGGAGGAGGCAGGCTTGCCTTGTACTCGGCTTCGCGCACGCCGCGCAGGTATTTGTCAGCTACGCTGGGGAACAGCTCCAGGAGCAGTTCGTCCTTCTCGTTGTTGGCCAGCTTTAAGCCGCCGAGTTCCGCGATAGGCGCGTTTGCCTGCTTCTTGTAGTTGGAGGTGTCGTAGGCTGTCTCGTTGCGAACACCCGCTATCTTCTGGCGAAAATCGGGATCGATGGGCCAAGGTGTATGGCCGTAGGAACCTTTAACCAGATCGATGAAGTTCTTGGACACGTTGGTGTAGAAGGGCTTGCCCTGGGTTTTGTCCACGATGCAGTTTACGGCCTGTGCGCCCACGATCTGGCTGGTGGGCGTAACGAGCGGAGGAATGCCGGCATCGAGGCGCACCAGCGGAACAATCTGCAGCACCTCGTTCAGGTGCTGTTCAAGCTTATAATCCTGCAACTGGCTCAGCATGTTGGTATACATGCCCCCCGGTATCTGGGCGCGTTTTACTATTTCGTCGGGCTCGGGGTAGTTGAAGGCAGCCTCTATTTTGTGGCAGAATTCCAGGACGCGGTCGGTTTTGCCGGCTACGGCCGATTCGAGGGCATTGTCGAACAGGGCAGAGAGCGCGGCGTCGGGCTTCCAGGTACTCAGGTCGATTTTAGGCGGCAAGAGCTTGTACTGGTCGAACTTGGCCAATTCCTCGCGGATGCCGCGCAGCTCGCGATTGATGTCGCCAACGGCTTTCTTGTCTACGCCCGTATCAATTCCCAGCTTGTCGGCGAAAATCTGCACGATTTCGTAAGCGGGAGCCGCCGGGCCGCCTGAAAAATCCATAATCACCGTATCGACGATATCTACTCCGGCGATCATGGCCATGAGCATGCTGGCCACGCCATAGCCGGGCGTGCAGTGGGTATGAAGATCGATAGGCACGCTTATTTCGTTCTTCAAAGCCTTGATAAGCGATGCGCTCATGGCGGGTTCGACGAGTCCTGCCATATCCTTGATGCTTATCATGTCCGCGCCGGCGGCCGCCATGGCCTTGGCCTTGCCGACGAAGTATGGAATATCGAATAGTTTTCTCGGCAGTCTTTTGCCTCTCAGCAATGCGGAAAAACGCTCGCCTGAGGTAAATTTCGGATCTGTGGTAAAACAGACGGCGCAGTCGGCCATGCCGCCGTTCTCCTTTACGAAACGTATGCTGCTCTTCATGTTATCGATATCGTTGAGGGCATCGAAAATGCGCATTATGTCGATGCCCGACTTTACCGAGTTCCGGCAGAAGCCCTCCAATACGCTGTCGGGATAGGGATTGTAACCGAACAGATTACGTCCGCGGGATAGGGCTGTCAGTTTGGACGCTCCCGCAACACCCTGCCGTATGCTTTCAAGCCTGGCCCAGGGGTTTTCGTTAAGGTAGCGCATTATGGAATCGGGAACGGCACCGCCCCATACTTCCATGGCGTAAAAACGGGCGTGCTTGTAATATGGAAGAACACGGTCAACCTGCGCCTGATTCATTCGTGTGGCAAATTGAGACTGCTGGCCATCGCGAAGCGTAAGATCACGTATTTTAATGTGTTTATTCATGGCATTCCTCCTGAAAATTCATCAAAATCGTCTTATTTTATCAAATGTTGCCATAAAAGGATACTGGATGGATAAGAATTCAAGGACTGACATCAAGGCTGGATATTTCAACTATAAAAACAAGAATTTTGCCAATTGATACGCTATTTCCTTTGACATACATTTCGTAATATTATATGCTGGATGTAAGATACGTTATTTCAACTGATATATCAGTTGAGAATGGACAAAACAATGGGTGTAGGGCTATGAGCGAACAGAAGAAAACCTATGAGCACGTCATTCGGGAACGTTGGTGTAAAGGCTGCAATATTTGCGTCGCCTTCTGCCCAAAGCAGGTACTGATACTCAAGAATGGCAAGGTCTTCGCGGACAGGCCGGACGCATGCATAGGCTGCAGGCTGTGCGAACTGCGCTGTCCGGATTTCGCCATCGAAGTCCACGAAAAAGGCGTCAAATCCGCCAATTGCACCGATGTCGCGGATATCGACTTTACGGTACATCCGGAGGCCGAACATGACTAACGTAAAATTGATGCAGGGTAACGAGGCCTGCACTTTGGGAGCCCTCACGGCTGGTCTCGATTTCTTCGCCGGCTATCCCATCACGCCATCTACCGAAATAGCCGAACTGTGCGCGGAGGAGCTTCCGAAAATCGGCGGAAAATTCATCCAAATGGAAGACGAGATAGCCTCGCTAGCCGCGATTATTGGAGCATCCCTTACCGGCCGCAAGGCAATGACGGCAACGAGCGGTCCGGGCTTTTCGCTTATGCAGGAACTTATCGGGTACGCAGGCATTACGGAAGTGCCCGTCGTCATCATCAATGTGCAGCGATCCGGTCCTTCCACGGGCATGCCCACCTCACCGGCACAGAGCGACGTGATGCAGGCCCGCTGGGGAACCCATGGCGATCATCCGGTCGTGGTTCTGGCTCCGGGCAACGTAAAAGAATGCTTCGAGCTAACCGTCAAGGCATTCAACATCGCGGAAGACTATCGCGTTCCCGTTATTGTACTTACCGACGAAGTCATCGGACACATGCGCGAAAAAGTTGTCTTGCCCGATCCCGCCACCATTAAAATCACCAAGCGAAAACAACCCCTCTCCCCGGCAGGATACAAGCCCTACGCGGCGGATCAGGACGGCGGCGTCCCGCTCATGGCCAGCTTCGGCCAGGGCTACCGCTATCACGTTACTGGCCTGTTCCACGACGAGACGGGATTCCCCACCAACAAAGGCGAAATAGCCGACCTTTCCATCAGGCGCCTCATGCGCAAGGTGGAGAAAGCAGAACCCGTCATCCGCGATTACGCCACCGAGTCCACCGACGACTGCGAGGTGCTCGTCATCGCCTTCGGCTCCAGCGCCATGTCGTCTCTTTCCGCGGTTAGGCAGGCCCGAGCCAAAGGCATCAAAGCCGGCCTATTCAGGCCTAAGACAATCTGGCCGTTCCCCGAAGCGGTGCTGGACCAGTTTGCAGACAAGGTGCAGCGCATCATCGTGCCGGAAATGAATTTGGGCCAGCTGGTTCTCGAAGTAGAACGGGTAGTGGGACGGCGCGCCTCGGTAGAACGGCTCAATAAAGTAAACGGAGAATTGTTCCGGCCCGAGGAAATTCTTTCATGCATACTGGGTGGTAAAAAATGAGTGAAAACCTCAAGTATTTCCGGGAGAACCGCCTCCCGCACATTTGGTGCCCCGGATGCGGCCACGGTACGGTAACAGGCGCTCTCGTCCGCGCCATCGCCAAACTTAATCTGGACAAGAACAAGGTCGTCGTCGTATCGGGAATCGGCTGCTCCAGCCGCGCTCCGGGCTACCTGGATTTTGACACGCTGCACACCGCCCACGGCCGCGCGCTGGCGTTTGCCACCGGCATCAAGGTTTCCAGGCCCGACCTCAAGGTGATAGTCATGACCGGCGACGGCGACTGCACCGCGATAGGCGGGAATCACTTTATTCACGCAGCGCGACGCAACATCGACATTACTACCATTATAATGAACAACAATATCTACGGCATGACCAGCGGCCAGTATTCTCCCATGACGCCTAAAGGCATGATAGGTACCACCGCTCCCTACGGCAACGTAGAGCGCAGCTTCGATCTGGGAAACCTGTCCATTGCCGCCGGCGCAACCTATGTTGCCAGAAGTACCGCCTACCATGTAGTGCTGCTCGAGGAATTGCTGGAAAAAGCCCTGCTTAACAAGGGTTTCTCGGTGGTCGAGGCCGTTACCCAGTGCCCCACCTACCTGGGCAGGCGCAACAAGATGGGCGGAGCCGTGGAGATGCTCAACTGGTTCAAGGAAAGTGCGGTTAACGTAAAAGCGGCCGCCGTGATGACTCCCGAGAAACTCGAGGGAAAATTCCTCATCGGCGAACTTTATAATAAACCCGAACCGGATTACAGCACGGAATACGGCCAGCTTATAGAACAGGTGCAGAGAAAATTCGACACCTTCCAGGGAGGAGTACGCGGATGCGAACAGAATTCCGACTAAGCGGATCAGGAGGGCAGGGCTTACTGCTTGCGGGTATCGTACTGTCCGAGGCGGCGATTCTGGAAGACAAAAACGCCGTGCAGACGCAGAGCTATGGCCCCGAAGCCCGCGGCGGGGCATCCAAGGCCGAGGTCGTCATATCCGAAACCGATATCGACTACCCCAAGGCAACCGATCCCGATTATCTTCTTGCGCTTACTCCCGAGTCGTATAAAACCTACGGCAAACTCATGGGAAAAGGGCTCATCATCGTGGATGCCTCCGTTACCCTGGATCCTGAAATCAAGAGCCGAACCGTATCGGTGCCCATCCTGAAAACCGCCACGGAGGATCTTGGCAAGAAAGTAGTCGCCAACATCGTGGCTCTGGGAGTTCTTGCGGGAATTTCGGGAATCGTAAGCGCCTCGGTTCTGGAAAAAGCGGTGATGAACCGTGTTCCCAAAGGCACTGAAGAACTCAATATTTCCGCTCTCCGCAAGGGCTTTGAACTTGCCGCAAAGGCAAAAGCCGGTACCTGACACCAACGGGACGCCGTTTAATCCATCGTGATGGAGCGGCGTCCGTTGCTCTCGAAACTACAATCCAATAATCAAGGGAGATCGTAATGAGCGACGACCAAGCCATGAAGAACGGGCTCGATGCATACGAGGCGGGGGTTAATAAATCCCTGGCGAAGTTCCCCGAGCGCAAGAAAAAATTCGTTACCGGTTCAAATGCGCCGGTAAATCGGCTGTATACGCCCGTTGATCTGCAGAAATCGAACTACCTGCGCGACATCAACCTGCCCGGAGAGTTTCCTTACACCCGCGGCGTGCAGAACACGATGTACCGCGGCCGCTTCTGGACCATGCGCCAATATGCCGGCTTCTCGACGGCCGAGGAATCCAACAAGCGCTACAAATTTCTGCTGGAACAGGGCACCACGGGCTTGTCGGTGGCATTCGACCTTCCTACCCAGATCGGCTACGATTCGGACCATCCGCTGTCGCAGGGAGAAGTCGGAAAGGTCGGCGTGGCCATCGATTCGCTGGCGGACATGGAAATCCTCTTTGCCGGTATTCCCCTGGATAAAGTATCCACCTCCATGACCATAAACGCGCCCGCCTCCGTGCTGCTGGCCATGTACATAGCGGTGGCCGAGAAACAGGGCATCAAGCCTAGCCAGCTCGAAGGCACCATCCAGAACGACATCCTCAAGGAATACGTGGCGCGGGGTACCTATATCTTCCCGCCCGAGCCTTCCATGAAACTGATCACCGACATTTTTGCATACTGCTCCAAGGAAGTGCCCAACTGGAATACCATTTCCATTTCCGGTTACCACATCCGCGAGGCCGGTTCCACCGCCTCCCAGGAAGTCGCCTTTACCATTGCCGACGGTATCGCCTATGTCGATGCCGCAATCAAGGCCGGTTTAAGCGTCGATGACTTTGCGCCGCGCCTATCCTTCTTCTTTAACGCCCACAACGACCTGTTCGAGGAAGTCGCCAAGTTCCGCGCCGCCCGCCGCGTCTGGGCCAAAATAATGAAGGAGCGCTTCGGCGCTGCAAATCCGAAAAGCCTGATGTTGCGTTTCCACACGCAAACCGGTGGGTCCACGCTTACTGCGCAGCAGCCTGAGAACAACATCGTTCGCGTGGCCATACAGGCGCTCGCTGCCGTACTCGGCGGAACCCAGTCGCTGCATACCAATTCCAAAGACGAAGCCCTGGCTCTGCCAACTGAAGACTCGGTACGAATCGCGCTGCGCACCCAGCAGATCATCGCCTATGAATCGGGCGCCACGGAAACCATTGACCCCTTTGCCGGCTCCTATTACGTGGAGAGCATGACCGATCGCATCCAGGCTGAGGCGGAAGCATATATCGCCAAGATCGACGCCATGGGAGGCGCGGTAAAAGCTATCGAGCGGGGCTATGTTCAGCAGGAAATCCAGGATGCGGCCTATTCCTACCAGATGGACATAGAGTCCGGCGATCGAGTCGTGGTGGGCATGAACAAGTTCCAGATTGCGGAAGGCTCTCCCAAAGGGCTCCTGCGGGTAGACCCTATCGTGGGCGCCCAGCAGGTGCAGAAACTCAAGGACCTCCGCGCGAAACGCGATAACGGCAGGGTGGACGCCGCGCTCAAGGCGCTTAAAACCGCTACCGTCGGCACGAGCAACCTCATGCCGCCCATACTCGAGGCGGTTCGCGCTTACGCCACTCTCGGCGAGATTTGCGATGTACTCCGCAGCGTGTACGGCGAATACCAGCAAAAAGTAATTCTTTAGGAGAAAGCCGATATGGAACGCAAGATACGTGTACTGGTAGCAAAACCGGGTCTCGACGGCCACGACCGCGGCGCCAAGGTAATTGCCCGCGCCCTGCGCGACGCCGGCATGGAAGTAATCTACACCGGACTCCGCCAGACGCCCGAGCAGATCGTCAACGCAGCCTTGCAGGAGGACGTCGACGTCGTGGCGATGAGCATACTCTCGGGCGCGCATAACCACCTGTTTCCCCGGGTCATGGAACTGCTCAAGGAAAAAAAGATGGATGATGTGCTGGTGATAGGCGGAGGCGTAATACCCGACGAAGACATTCCAGGCCTGCTGGCGGCAGGCATTGCGGGCGTATTTACGCCCGGAACCACCACGACTACCACGATCGAATTTATCAAGAACAACTTGAAAAAGAAGGCATAGAACCGATGAGTGCCGAGGAGCTGCTTGCCGCAGACGCACAGCTACGTGCGGTGCACGCTGGGGACATGCGCGCGACGGCCCGCCTGATAAGCATGATCGAGCGGGAGGATCCGTCGCGGGTCGCAGTCCTCAAGGCATTGCACGCTTTTTCAGGCAGGGCTCATATCATGGGGGTTACCGGGCCTCCGGGAGCCGGCAAAAGCACGCTTACCGATAAAATAATAAGCGAGTTGCGCCTGCGCGGGCGAAAAGTAGGCATCATAGCCGTCGATCCTTCCAGCCCGTTTACCGGTGGCGCTATTCTAGGTGACAGGATTCGCATGATGCGGCATTCAGGCGACGACGGGGTGTTTATACGCAGCCTTGCCACGCGCGGCCATCTTGGCGGACTTTCCCGTGCAACGGCGGAAACGGTACGGGTTCTGGACGCTGCCGGTTACGACGATGTAATTATCGAGACGGTGGGCGTGGGGCAGAGCGAGGTGGACATCGTGCGTCTCGCCGATACGGTTGTGCTGGTAGCGGTTCCCGGTCTCGGCGACGATATTCAGGCTCTTAAGGCCGGCGTAATGGAGATAGGCGACGTGTTCTGCGTCAACAAGGCCGACCGCGATGGCTCTGAGCGGGTAGTGCGCGAAATCCGCTCGATGATGGAAACAGCCGCCATGAACGGCGCGGCTACCAGATTTTCGGAGCTATATTCCTCGGACAGGCTGGATGCGCCGGAGCGGAAACCAGGGGGCGACTCGGGACTGGGCCATCACCGGCAGGCATCTATTCCCGGCCACCCCAATCTTACTATTCCCCCGGTGCTGGCCACGATTGCGGAAACTGGTGCCGGCGTTCCCGAATTGGTAAAAGCCATACAAGAACACTACAGGCTGCTTTCACTGAGCGGTCTTTTAAACCAGCGCCGCCTGGAGAATACCGAGTGGGAATTGAGCCATGCCGCCGCCGAACGGGTTTTGCTCTCGTTTCATCAGCATGAAAAGCATAAAAAAATCATGGAACTGGCCCGCGATATCGTCGACAAGAACATTGATTTTTACGAAGCATTGGAATTATTAACCGAAGACCTGACGCTGTAATTCGTTTTTTGGCCTCGGCATGTATTGTTTTGTATACGAAAAGGAGTAAGTATGGTGTCTAAAGTCGATCATATCGGCATAGCGGTAGCTAATCTCGATGAAACCCTGAAATTCTATACCGATATACTCGGATTGAAACTTCAGGCAACAGAAACCGTCACGGACCAAAAAGTCCGCGTGGCATTTCTGCCCCTGGGCGATACCGAGATAGAATTGCTCGAATCAACCGATCCTGAAGGACCCATCGCCAAATTCATCGAGAGCAAAGGGCAGGGAATCCAGCATATAGCCTTTCGCGTGGACGACATAGAAAAGTCGCTCGCGGAGCTCAAGGCAAAAGGCGTACGGCTTATCGACGAAAAACCGAGATACGGTGCCGGCGGCGCCAAGATAGCCTTCCTGCATCCCAAGGCGACAAACGGAGTTCTTGTGGAGTTGTGCCAAAGGGATTAGACTGTTTTTTAGAATTTAACAAATATGATCCGCTTGCGCAGATCAGTGGCGGTGCGATTTTTCGCGATCGTCGCCAGTTCTGCGCAGAGTCTTTAGATACGGAGTGGAATACTATGGAAGAAAAACTGAAGGACCTTGCAACTCGCCGCGCAAAAATAACCGCAGGCGGCGGCCCCAAGCGTATAGAGGCCCAACACGAAAAAGGCAAGATGACGGCCCGCGAGCGCATCGAATCTTTTTTGGATGCCGGCAGCTTCAACGAGGTCGACGTGTTCGTAGAGCACCGCGCCGTGGACCTTGGCATGGATAAAACCGATGCACCAGGCGAAGGCGTGGTAATCGGCTATGGTACGGTGGATGGACGCGCAGTTACGGTGTATGCCCAGGACTTTACCGTCGTAGGCGGATCGCTGGGCGAAATGCATGCAGCAAAAATCTGCAAGGCCATGGATTTGGCCATGAAGATAGGCTGCCCCTGCATCGGCATAAACGATTCCGGCGGAGCTCGAATCCAGGAAGGCGTGGACGCGCTTAAAGGATACGGAGACATTTTCTACCGCAACACCCTCGCTTCCGGCGTCATTCCTCAAATCTCCGTAATCATGGGACCCTGCGCAGGCGGCGCCGTATACTCACCGGCCCTTACCGACTTTACCGTAATGGTGGACAAAACATCCAACATGTTCATTACCGGACCCATGGTAATCAAGGCGGTTACCCGCGAAGACGTAACGGCAGAAGCTCTCGGCGGAGCGCTCGTGCACAGCGAGGTTTCTGGTTGTGCGAGTCTGATGTTCGCAAACGAGCAGGACACGCTTGCCGGCATTAGAAAGCTGCTTTCATACCTTCCCCAGAACAACGTCGAGGATCCGCCGGTGGCCAAAAACACCGACGACGTGAATCGCCGCGCTCCGGGCCTCGCTGCCATCATTCCGGATTCGCCGAACAAGCCTTACGATATCCGCGACGTTATCAAACAGGTTTTCGACGACGGCGATTTTTTCGAGATTCAGGGTTTGTATGCCCAGAATATCGTTACCTGCTTCGCCAGGCTTGGCGGGCGATCCGTGGGAATCGTCGCCAATCAGCCACGCATCATGGCGGGCGTGCTGGACATAAACGCCTCGGATAAAGCCAGCCGCTTTATCCGCTTCTGCGACGCGTTCAATATTCCGCTCGTAACCCTTACCGATACCGCCGGATACCTGCCTGGCGTCGGGCAGGAACATGCCGGGGTGATACGCCATGGCGCAAAACTGCTGTACGCGTATTCCGAAGCTACCGTGCCCAAGCTTACCGTTATAGTGCGCAAAGCATACGGCGGCGCTTACATCGCGATGTGTTCAAAGCATCTTGGCGCCGATCAGGTGCTTGCATGGCCCAGCGCCGAAATAGCCGTCATGGGTCCGGACGGAGCTGCCAATATAATCTTCAAGAAAGAAATCGAGGAATCTTCAGCCCCCGATGCCACCCGCAAAGAAAAAATCGAGGAATACAAGCGCAGTTTTGCCAACCCGTATAAAGCTGCGGCTCGCGGTTATGTCGATGACGTAATAGACCCGTCAGACACCCGCTCAAGGCTTGTATCGGCCCTCACCATGCTTTTAGGCAAACGCGAAACCCGCCCTGCCAAGAAGCACGGCAATTTCCCGGTATAAGGGGCTGCTATGAACATTTCAGCATGGACTATCCTGATAATCGGGGTACTTGTACTCCTCATACTCGCCGGCGTTGTCAGATCTGTTTCCGCTAAAAAATGGAAAAACGGCACGGGCACGGCAAAAGGCAGCGGTTCGGATACTGCGCCCCCAGAGTATTCAGGCATCGATCCCAAGGTCGCGGCGATAATCGTTGCAGCCATCTGCGCAGCCAGCGGAAAGAGCGCAAGCGGTTTTAGAATAGCCGCCCTCGAAAGAACCGGAATATCCACCCCTGTTTGGGGTCACATCGATCGAATGGCCAGACGCCCTCGCGGTCGCTAAGTTTAGTACTACTATCAAGGAGTTTTTTATGTTGAAGAAATACCGTGTTTCCGTTAATGGCCAGTCCTACGATGTCAGTGTTGAAGAGCTGGGAGGCGTTTCCGCAGCCCAAGGCGCAGCGCCTGTCGTCTCGGCACCCGTAATGGCGGCTCCGATCGCCGCGCTGGTTGCCGCTCCCGCTCCTTCCGTCGCCTCCGCGGCGGTGGCCGGTACCGTAAAAGCCCCGATGCCCGGAACCATCCTGAGCATTAAAGTGGCCAATGGCCAGGGCGTAAAGCGCGGCGACGTGTTGCTGATTCTCGAGGCCATGAAAATGGAAAACGAAATCTGCGCTCCCGCGGACGGCACCGTTACGCAGATAAGGGTGCAGGCAGGAACCACCGTCAATACCGGTGACCCGATGATAGACCTTGCATAATTTTAATTGAGCTTGTAGCACCGGAGTGAAGCCATTCTTATGGCGGTCTGCGTAACGACTAGTTGACCCACAAGCCCGTTTTAAAAGCCGATGGGCTTGTGGGAAATACAGATAGGTTTCCGCATGGAAGATAGTAGGGGGATCTCTGATAACCAACAAGGTTATTAGCAGGCTGTTGAAAAAGTCAGTTACTTTTCCAACAACCTTCAACATTCCTCGCATTTGTATACAAATGCTACGGTAATGTTACATTTTGGAAGTGTTGAAAATCCTCATCCGAGGTTTTTCAACACCCTGTTAGAGGTTCCCATAATTATATATCGGCAAGCCATTGGTCAGTTATGCTGTTGGTCTGGTTTTTCAAAAAACGCATCGATACCCGGATATGCAAATGTGCGGGCAGCAATATGTTGGGGAACGGTAAAATAAACAGCCTCCGACTCGCTGCATTGTTTTCCGCATCCGTCCGCCAGGATCGTCTGAATATACGCTTTGTTTTTATCCATGCGATCCAAACGCGACCTGAGTGTTAGAATCCCTTTTTCAATAAAAACGGGATTCAGGTATTTTACCTGCAAATCGGTCGTATATCCTGCGGTCTTCAAAAAGACAAAAACAACCCAGCTGGCGATTTCATCATGTAGCGCAGCCTGGATTCCACCGTGCAATACGCCTTTGAAGCCGGCAAACAGGGGATTGGGTTTCCACTCGGATATAATCTCCTCGCCATCCAAAAAAAAATCCATCGCCAAGCCCGAGCTGTTTTTGGGGGAGCAGCCGAAGCAGTTATAGCCATCGGTGCCGACGAATGGATTTGTTATTTTTCGCACTCAAAACTCCTTGTAGGGAATCTCTATTAACAGGGTGTTGAAAAACCTCGGATGAGTTTTTTCAACACTTCCAAAATGTAAAATTACCGTAGCATTTGTAACCAAATGCGAGGAATGTTGAAGGCTGTTGACAAAGCAACAAGCTTTTTCAACAGCCTGTTAACCCTGTTGGTCCTCAGAGCTTCCCTGTACCTACCGTGGCAAAAAAAATCCCGGATACGAGCCTTACAGCCCGCCCGGGATTACCTTAAAAAACGGGTTCTTTAACAGGGTGTTGAAAAACCTCGGATGAGGATTTTCAACACTTCCAAAATGTAACATTACCGTAGCATTTGTAATCAAATGCGAGGAATGTTGAAGGCTGTTGACAAAGCCACAAGCTTTTTCAACAGCCTGTTAAAGGTTGATCTCTAAAAACTGAAGTTTTCAGAGCCCCCCTTATCTGCCCCGCGGTCCGTACAGATAGTCGAAATAATCCATGCCCGTGGACATGGTCTTGTTGAACTTGGGCATGGTAACCCGGTACGACTCTATCGCGCGCCAGAAATCGTAGAACGACTGGTCTTTGTTGTAGGAATTGGCATAAATCTTGGAAGCCTCGGCATCCGCAGAACCCTTCAGTTTTTCAGCCTCTTCGTACGCCTTGGAAAGAATCGAACGCTGTTCATTTTCCTGCTTACCCATCCACTCGGCCTTTTTTCCTTCGCCGAACGAGCGGAAAGCCTGGGCAATCTGGTTGCGCTCTTTTATCATTCTGCTGTAAACGCTCTCGGTAAGCTCGTCGCTGTAACGAATCTGCCTGGGGAGCACATCTATGATTTCGATACCGTACTGCGGAGTAAGCTGACGGGACAATTCCAGCATCTCACTGGAAATCATGCGTCGGCCTTTTGCTATCGCCTCGAACGAGACTTCTGTCTGCATCAGTTGGCGCAGGGAATCAGAACCCGCGGCATCGCCGGTCTCGAAGGTTTCCTTGGTCGTGGACTGTCCGATCAAATTGGAATTACGCACGGCCTCCCTTAAAAAATTAGCGGAAACCACGGTACGAACCGCGCTGTCTATGACGTCGTCGAGCTTACCGTAGGCATTTTCCAGGGTGCTCACCGCTTCGTAGAATTTGGCAGGATCGCTTATTCTCCACCGGGCGGTCGAATCCACCCAAATAAACTGGTTTTCTTTCGTGGGAACGCTTTGAGGTTCTCCATCCCAGGTCATGAGCTTGTTTGGGTAGGTTACGATATTGTCGATAAAGGGCGTCTTAAATTTAAGGCCGGCTTCAAGATCGACTTTTTTAATCTGGCCGAAGCGAACGACCAGGGCCTGCTCTCCCTCCTGCACGATGTAAAAAGGACCCATCAGGAAGAAAACGAAAAGCGCTACGGCGGCGATTATAAGACCAGTTACAAGTTTCTTCATGGTTTGACTCCGGGTGCAGCAGCGCCGAGATTCTTGAGAGGAATAAAATTGGTAAGTTTATCGTCGATAAGCTCAACCGAAGTCTCGTTTGCGAAAATCGACTCAACCATTTCATAATAGAGCCTGTTTCGCGTTACCTCGGGAGCCTTCCTGTATTCTTCATATACAGAATTGAAACGGGCTACATCTCCGTTAGCTCGATTGACGCGTTCCGTCGCATATCCTCTGGCGACTTGAACGACGCCGTCGGCCTGGCCGCGCGCCTTGGGAATCTGCTGGTTATAGGCTTCCTTGCCTTCGTTGATGAGCCTGTTCATGTCCTGGATAGCCTTGTTTACATCTTCAAAGGCTTCTTGAACCCCAACGGGAGGCACAATATTCTGAAGTCGTACCGCAATGATATCCACGCCTAAACCATAGGAACTCAAGGTAACGTTCATGATATTGGCGGCTTCCTGCTCGATTACCGTACGTTCCGGACCGATAACATCCAATATCTTGCGATCTCCGACAAGCATGTTTATCGTCGACTGGCTTATATCCCGTATAGTCTTGTGCCTGTCGATTGTATTAAAAAGCCAGGCTTTGGGATCCTTGATCTTATACTGAAGTATCCATTCAACGTCGACTATATTGAGGTCGCCCGTCAGCATCGTGGATTCCTCGGGATATTTCCGGGAATCATACTGCGTTACGACACCGGCTTTTTCGGTTCGGAAACCGAATTGTTCCGTTTGAACCACCCTTGTCCTAACATTGAAGTTTTTCTGGATTCCCAGAGGCATCTTAAAATGCAGGCCGGGGCCCTGGGTGCTCGCGTATTTGCCAAAAGTAAGCACGACGGCTTCTTCCGTCTGGTCTACCACGTAAAAACTGGTTGCCAGGAACGCTACCGCAACAACGGCTCCCAGAATACCAAGAACCATACTGACTTTTAGCGGGAATTGCATAGGTGTTACGTTTCGTTCTGCCATTGGAACCTCCATGTACTAGAGTATTAAGTCTTCTCTTTATAATCAAGAAGATTCAGGGCATTTTCCAGCTCTTTTGTGCCAAATAGCCGGGCAAGCTTCCGATAGGACTCCGTAGGAAGGGGAGCCTCAATAATAACCGGAACCGCAATTTTGAAATTTGCCGAAAACTTCATGGTGCGGGCATGTAATATATAGTAGCTTTCCGTATCGATGCTTCCATACTTCAGGTCACCTCGTAACGGGAATCCATGTGCTGCACACTGCACCCGAATCTGATGTGTCCTGCCTGTTTCCAATTGGATGCTGGCCAGAGTAAAAAAGCCATCGGAAAGCAATGGTTCCATCAGGCACGTTGCGCTTAGGCCTTCCTCAGAACTTGAAACCGATGTTTTTTTCGAACTCGAGTCTCTAACGAGTACATCGCTCCATTTCTGACTCTTTTCAAGGCGCCCTTCCAGCAAGGCAAGATATTTTTTTCGTATATCCCCGGCGTTAATCGAGGCGCTAAACTGCCGCGCGCCTTCTATGCTTGCCGAAATTGCCAGTACCCCGGACGTATTTCTGTCCAGGCGGTGCAGCGGGGCAGGCGTAAAAGCCAAAGATTGCGAACTTATATCCCTGAAATAGCCTGCCGCCAATGCATCAACTCCATCGTCACCATGGGTAAGCAGTCCGCGGGGCTTGTTTATAAGCACTAAATCGTCATTTTGAAACAGTATCATATCAGAAAAAGCGTTATAATCGGATTCCGAAATTGTTTTCACCGCTTTTTTTAGAGTTTTATCGGAAATATCATTGCAAAACACTTGAATATTTTCACCTGCAGCAACCTGGTACTCGGGTTTTACCTTGCGGTTGCCAATTCTGACATCTCCGTTTCTGAATAGCTTATAAATGCGAGACAAAGAAAAACCCGGCAATAGGATTCTGATAATTCGATCCAGCCTGCGCCCATTATCATCAGAACCTACTAGAAATTTCTGTGGTTTTATGCTCATTATATATATAATGCGCATCATAATACGGCCGGTCAAGTACAAACCTCGTTGGGCATACTCTATGGTGTTCAAGGAATCATCTTGATGGACACATTACACCCGGCAATCGCAAGCGGATTCTTGAACCTGATACGGCAGCCCGTGTTTCAATCAGCCATGATGAGCTGGTTTATCGCGCAGTTCGCCAAAGCGGTAATCAATCTTTTCAAGAGCCCCTCGCATTCCTTTAAAGACGTACTGGTAACTTTTTTTTGGAGAACCGGGGGCATGCCTTCCAGCCACAGCGCGCTGGCCGTTTCCATTGCAACCTCGATTGGGTTTACAAGCGGCGTTACCAGCGACGTTTTCATTTTGTCGCTTTTTTTCGCGATGGTCGTAATCAGGGACGCCATGGGAGTGCGTCGTGCCTCGGGTCTTCAGGCAAAAGCCCTGAACTCGCTGGGCAAGGATTTAACGAAAAAGCTTAAACTATCATTTCATCCGGTCAAGGAAATCCATGGTCATACGCTGCCTCAAACCCTGATCGGCAGTCTGCTGGGCTTTTTTATCGCACTCGCGGTTTGTACCTTGTAATATGCCAAAACTAATGTGGTCCGTCGGGTTCGCCCTGGTTTGCGCATCATGCCTGATCGTTATTTTTTGGACAATGCAAGCGGGAGGCAGTACTGCGGCACCGGACAGCATTGCCACGTTTCAAAGCAAAACCGAAAAAACGAAAGCCGCAGGCATTCTGAAAGCCGCCGATGTTTCAGGCGTCGTATCCGCTGAGAACCTGACAATTCCTTTCAGCGATTTCTCGAAAGTCGCCACAGTAAGTCTGGAAGAAGCCTTTGCGCGCTGCATCCCTGGCGATCCCCGCTATTCTCCCCTGATGGAATCGCTTTCCACATACTTCAAGGATTCAGACGGCCAGAAACCTCCCTACGCTATCTATTTCAGGAATCTAAGCCGCACCGGCCGCGTTACAATAAAAAATCTGCTGGATAACGGCGCTATAAAATTTTCCTGGGCCGAAGCCAGTGCCAAATCAGCGGGTTTTTTCTGGCTCTTTCCCCTTGTATTTTCTTTGTATATGCTCTTCGGCCTCCGCACAAAGCACGATTTGGCGTTTCGTTTTCTGATTAACCATCCCTGGATTATTTTTTCCTTGGTCGTGCCCACCGTCATCGGCGCTACCATAGCGATACTTGGCTGCTCGGTTTCCTCAAGCGTCTTTATGTTTCATAGGCCGGCAAGAAATTCCACCGGCAGATACGCTCTTTCCGCCATGAGCCCAGGGCGGCTTTTTCAGGAGACGGGTTTGTACATCATTCCCATGCTTATATTCCTGCTGATCGAAAAATCTGCCATCCCGTTCTTTTGCGCGGCCGCTGCCCTCGAGTTTGGCGCTTTCCGCTACATGGATTTTTTTATCGGCCATTTTCGCCGAAAATTATTTCATGAACCTCCCGCATTCAGGACGATACTCAGAAAACCGCCGGTTCCGCTAAAACACTTGAATTACGTAATAACCTGCGCATCGATACTGCTTGTGCTGAGCGGAGCGTTTGCGTCTCCCCGGCCGCGATTCAAGGAGTTTTTAGTCGATTACACCGAGCTCTACGAGCATGCAAAAATACAAAACGCCATAACTTTTGGCCGTTACCAAAAGCCTGATGGTTTGAATCCGGCGGAGTCCAGTTTCGCAGTATTCTCCAGAGCTCCCTCCGATTCGCGGCTCGTAAAAAACTACCTTAAAGCGGATGACAGGGAAAATTTGATTTTACGCAGTATGCAAGATTCAAGCTGCCTTCAAATTACCGATCCAAAAGGCAAGCTCAACAAAACATTCGGCTCTTTTACAAAACCCGGAATCTCAACCCGGATGCCCCTTGATAAAGGTAATCTTCTTGTTTATATAGTAGCATTCATCCCGATACTGCTATCAAATTTCCGGGGTGTTTTACTTTCCCGCAAAGTCTATTTTACCAAAACCAACATTCGGCAGGAAGCATGACACGACTACGAACATTTTCACACGGGGGCATCGCGATACTTCAGCGGACTCATTTTGAATCCAGCGCCGTCCAGAATGCATTCCTGCCAATTCATGCCCTTGTGATGCTTAAAGAACGGGAAAGCGCATCGGATCCGGTGCTGCTTGTTTCCGAAGGCCAGGAAGTCCGTGAAGGACAATTGCTGGCCAGGCAGAGCGGACATGGCTCAGCCAACGTCCATGCTCCAATCCCCGGTCTTATTCACAAAGTTACGCGCGTGCGATCTCCTGCAGGATTCATGAGCGACGCCATCGTTTTGAGTCTCCACGGCTCATTCAGCATAGCCGGCAAAAAACCGGAACGATACCTGTGGCGATCGCTGAACAAGCATGACATCCTGTATATCCTCCTGGAAAAAGGCATTGTCCGTACTACCACGGGCGAATCTGTTTATGAGCTTCTGAATACTGCAGGCAACGGCTCGGCATGCATAGTCAATTGTCTGGACACCGATCCGTACAGCCATTGCGAAGAAGAGGTTCTTTACCGGAATATGCATGCAATACTCGATGGGTGCCTGATTATTCAAAAAGTAACGGGTGCCGAAAAAATAATCTTCGCCATACCATCGGATATGAATACTGATAGGATAGATCTTCTCAAGTCGATAGCCGCGGAAGTCAAGCTTCCGGTAATTGTCGAAAAATTCATAAGGAAATATCCCCAGGATTTTCCAGGCCGGCTCAAGCAATCACTGAGTTCCAAGAATAGCAAGCTAAAATCCGCCATTATACTTGAACCTACAACCCTCAGCGCACTGCATGATGCCGTTACGGGCAATAAAGCCCAAATAGAGCAATATGTTTATTTAGGCGGCGGAGCCCTTAAAAAATCATCCATACTCAAAGCCAGAATAGGAACTTCCATCGGAGATTTACTGGAAGAATGCGGCGGTTTTGTGGGTACGCCTTATTCACTTGTCATAAACAGCCCCTATAACGGCAATGCAGTGGCAGATCCCGATACTCCGATAAGCAAGACGACGAAGGCAATACTCGCCCTGACACGATCAGAGGTAAAACCATCCTTGACCCGAAGCTGCATACGATGCGGCGACTGCATTAAAATCTGCCCCGAACAGCTCAACCCGTACCTCATGAATAAGCTTATATCCAATGCCATGATGGAAGAGGTCTTCAAGGCGGGAATTGATCGATGCACCCTTTGCGGTTCCTGTTCCTATATCTGTCCGTCCCACATAGCTCTGGGGGTAAACTTTAAAAATGCCAAAACAACCAGGAAAAACCATGAATAGCAGCAATAATTTTCCGCATATTTTTTCATGGAAAACGAGCGCGCGGGCTGTTTGGATTTGCATCCTGACCCTTATTCCCGCGATGGGTTGGTCTATCATGCTTTTCGGCTCGCGAGCGCTCCTCATCTGGACGATTGCAGCTCTTGCAGCAGTGGTTTCGGAATTCCTGATTAATCTTCTTGTAAAACGCAAGACGCTAATGGACGGGACGGCGCTGCTGAGCGGATTGCTCATCGCCTCTGCCATGCCTCCGACGATTCCCTTGTATATTCCGGCTATCAGTTCCGCTTTTGCCCTTGTAGTAATAAAGGGATTATTTGGCGGCCTGGGATCAAATTGGATGAATCCCGCGCTTGGAGGAATTGCCTTCGCCTTCATCAATTGGCCGGTAGCCATGAAAAATTATATTCTGCCGGGGATAATCGCCGGCGTCGACGGCTTAAGCGCTGCCACTCCTATTACCTTCGCCCGATCATTGGCACCCTCGGAAGGCGTTGATATTTTGCTACGGATGCAGCAGTCCGGTTTCCCGACATCTTCCTTCGACCGGAAATTCACTGACTTTTTAAACACTTCGATTTTTGATCATCTGGGATCTCATCTTCCAAGCGGTTACCTCGATTTACTGCTGGGATTAAAACCCGGTGCCCTGGGCGACTGCGCCCTGCTGTTTTTTCTGGCAGGCTCAATAATTCTATTTACGGTAAAGATTGCGCGGTTTGAGGCTCCTCTGGCCATGATTCTGTCTTTTTCGGTTTTAATAAAAATATTCGGTGCCGATCTCAGCGGAAACGAGCTTTTGCAGGGCAACCTGTTTTTTTCGCTCTGCACGGGCAGCTTTTTATTCTGTTCTTTCTATTGCGTTACCGATCCGGTTACCTCGCCATTGACGACTTTTGGGCTTTTGTTATATGGCTTGCTCATTGGGCTTATTTGCTTTCTCTTTTATTCATGGGGCAGGGTAGTCGAAGGTTCCGCCTTTGCGATAATTATCGCGAATATCTTCGTGCCATGGATCGATAAGCTGCTGCTTCCTAAAATTCAAAAAACCTATGAGAAGGCAAATCTATGAATCCGAATTTAAAGAGCGCTCTGTATTATACGCTGCTGCTGACAGCCATGCTCGGCAGCACTTTTGGCGCAGGAGTTTTATCGGTTTACGCATCCGGGGTTGCTTCTTCGATCACAATGGCCAGCCTGGATAAATCGGTGGCGGCGCTTGAAAAAAATAAATCTTTGTTACAAGTGCGAAAAAGAAATTTGCTCGAGGAATTTTCCGGTAAAAACCAAAAATTCCATCTCGTGCTGCAGGAATATTCTGGAACAAGCGCCTTTATCTATATGGTCACCGACGCAAACGGAAAGTTCGTTAAATCAATCGTTATCAAGAAAAACGGGATCTCTGTTTTTGCCCCTTACATAAACGATTCCACGCTTTCTGCCAAAACGGAACCACCTCAAAGCAACCAGAATCCAATCCTCAATGCCTTGCATGTACGGGCAAAAGCACTCCGACAGCGCATTGAATCAAGTGCTTCGCGCGAGGGGAACGGAAAATTATGAATTCAAAAATTGAATCCCGGGAACGGACAACCATGCTGTATGGTTTGTTACCGCTATTGATCCTTTCCGATTCGTTGGCTATCGGAATTGTATTGAGCGTATCGTTTTTGTTTTGTTATATCGTAACCACCGTTTTTCTGCTTTTCAAAAAAGATAATAAACTTCAATTACGCTTTTCATTGATTTTATTCTTTATCATCTCGATCTGCCTATCGCTGATACTTTCTATTACCAGAATCATAAATCCATTTCTTTTTGAGTTGGTTTTTCTGAAGGTTTGCGTAATTCCGTTGGTGCCCGTCTTATTCAAGATTCAATTTACCCAAAACGCTAAAGACCACGAATGGGGACTTAGAGAACTGCTGTACGGCCTGCTCTTTTCGTTTACAATATTATTTACCGGATTTTTGCGGGAATTCCTTGTTTCATTCTCTTTTTCCGCGATTTTCCAAAGCGCCGACAAAGCGTTTCCACTGTTCCCCATGTTCAACCAGCCGGCCGGGGCATTTCTCCTCATTGGCCTGGCACTGGGTTTAGGCAGGTATATCAAGCAAAAAAAAGGAAAATCCAGTGAATGATATCGGCTATTCATTTTACCTGATATTTACCAGCAACATAATGTTTTCCTGGGGCTTACTAAACCAAAGCAGTACCGTTAAAAAACAAAAACCCAACGATTTTTTTCTGATGGCGTTTTTAGCGCTTGCTTACAGTATTGGCTTCAATTTATTTTTTTCGGCAGTGCTTGTCCCCATGCGGCTGCTTTCACTCAGCCCGGTATTATGCGCCTTGTTGATTTCATTCGGTTTTTTGCTATCGAGCGTCGTACATAAATTCCAGTCGAAAGGCAAACCGTTCGGCTCCGCCATAGATGCCCCATGGTTAAAAAACAGTTTACTATTTATCGTTATTGCCCTGGTCAGCAGCAATAGCGGTTCAAGCATTACCGGGGTTATCCTGATCTCGGCCTCCGCGTTATTCGGCTATTTTTGCAGTTCCATTTTTTTGGAAGCGATCATTTCCCGCATTGAGCTTGAGCCTATATCTCCTTTTTTTAAAGGCGCTCCAATTCGGCTTATTTCGGCCGCTCTTATCGCACTTGCTTTTTCCGGAATTGACCTATCTTTTTTTATACAATTATTTAATTGATATTTATGATTCCAAGCTGAATACAGATTGATTCCTTACCGGAATCAGGGGTTTTATAGGGTAAACCCATAAAACAGAAGTTTTTGGACTTCCCCTACTATTTTCTTCAAATTACTTCCGTTTATCCTAAAAGCAAGATATAATGGCGCGATGGACACATGTAATGGCTAAAACTTATGCGATTATAGGAACGTACAATCATCTACCTGAAGGTACCACGGATAGCGTTTTCGAAGAGACGTATCAATATTCCTATAGACCGTTTCTTTCGATCCTTAATAAATTCCCCGAAGTTCAGGCGGTATTGTATTTCTCCGGTCCTCTATTGCGTAAACTGGAGATAAAGCATCCGGAATACCTGATGCTGCTTGAAGAAATGACGGCACGGAAACAGATAGAATTGCTCGGCGGGGCTTTTTATGCGCCGCTCTTGCCCCTGATTCCCAATTCGGACAGGCTTGGACAGATAGAATTGCTTACGACGTACCTGCGAAAAATGTTCGGGAAAAGGCCGCGGGGCTGCTGGCTTAATGAGTACTCATGGGAACCATGGCTCGCCTCTACCATGGTTACCTGCGGAATTGATTATACATTCTTAACAAAAGAACATTTTAACCGGGCAGACCTGCACACCTCGACCTACATGCCCGCAATAACGGAGGACCAAGGCCGCTGTGTTACGGTTTTTCCGGTATATGATTGCCAGCAATCCTTTTTAAATCCCATGAGCCTTGAAAAATCGTGCGAATATCAGATCGAGTCGGATAAATCGGCATTTGCAGGCGCGATGATGCAAGGGGAAACACTTCGCTCCTTCTGGGAAAAATCAAGGCTTGAATCACCCGATGTGTACATGGAACGCACACTGGCCTGGTTTAGAAAAAATTCCTTGGCCGTCGAAACTACCTTGCCGTCAAAATACATAAAAAATCAAAAACTGCTTCCCCGGGCCTACTTTCCGGGAATGGCATCTCCCCGTTTCATGAAGTCCAGCATCTTGGCGCCCACCGCCTTGGAATCCGATTCGGGCAGCATGCGGCGCGCTATAATTAAATATGCATGCTCCAGGTCCATCTATGCAAAAATGTCGTATGTGCACATTTTGATAAGCCAGCTGCGCGGCGATAAATCCAGGAAAAAAACCGCAATGGAAGATTTGTGGAAAGGCCAATGCGTGGACGCCTTGTGGCAATCGCCGTCGGGGGGAATCGTAGATCCCGCGATAAGGCAAACGGTTTGGCAGGCGCTTCTGGATGCGGAACAGACCACGCGCCTGAAAAACACCTTCAAACCCGGCATAATCCGGGCAGATATCGATTTTGACGGCGCAAAAGAACTGCTGTTTCAAGGAGCGGAAATCAATGCGTACGTGCATACGCACGGAGCAGTTATTTTCGAGCTGGATATAATAAAAGCCAAGCGTAACTTATGTGATATTTTTATTGCAGATACCGACTACACGAAGGGGCATGCCAGCCTGTTTTCGGATTTTATCAGGATTCACGACAGGAAGGAAAAATACGAGGTGCCGGCATTGGGCCAACAGATCGTGAATTATTCGGAAATCCCCGTTGAAAACAAGCAGATCAGCATAGTTTTCAAGGCCGACATCCGGCTTTCCGAGAGCATGAAACAGGTCATTCCGGCAACCATTAAAAAAACATTCGACTTCTCCAAAAAAAATATTAAAACATCATACGAAGTCCAGAATGTATCCGGCGAGCGGGTCGAGTATTTATTTTCGGTTGAGCTGAATCTGGCAATTGCTCCTTCCGAAATCCAGTCTTTATCGATTGATTCCCTAACCAACAATTCCATCGAACAATTTATTTTCTCCAATTCCGGCGAACTGAAATCATCCATAGACAAGACAAATAAGATTTCCATCGGCGGCATAGATGCCGGGTTATCCGTTTCGATCTCTAGCATGAAAGCAATGAAAGCCGATGTTACGCTGCTTGCAAGCCTCTCGCATGACCAACAACCCATACAGCAGGGACTTTGTTTCAGCCTTTCCTGGCAGATAGCCCTGAACCCCGAGGAAGTATGGCAAAACGAGATATTGCTTACCCTGCTGGATTGAATTGATACATTGCAAAGATGGAACGCTTTCATTATCATGGTGACATGTCCAATCCTATTTTTCCGAAAAACCTGCATGGGATAAAATTCCACCTTGTAGGAATTAAAGGCACCGGCGTTTGCGCCATGGCCGAACTCCTGACGCTCGAAGGCGCAACGGTCAGCGGGTCCGATGTAGCGGAGTCTTTCTATACCGATACCGTTCTTGCATCCCTGCATATCGTTCCCCGCCTTTTCAATAGTGACAACATTCGGGGGGACATTGATTTTGTAATCTATTCCGCCGCCTATAACCCCGATAGCCACATTGAAATCTGCGAAGCAAAAAAGCTGAACATCCCCGTATACTCATACCCGCAGGCTCTTGGAGCATTTTCCGCCCTTAAACCGTCTTTCGCAATCTGCGGGGTGCATGGCAAGACGACTACAACGGCTATAGCAGGCGCCATTGCGATGGCAGTTCGAATACCGGCGACGATACTCGCGGGTAGCGCCGTAAAGGCTTTCGGCGATAAATCTACCGTTTCCGTCGGCAGTAAATATTTCATAGCGGAAACTTGCGAATACCGCCGGCATTTCATGGAATTTTCGCCCGCGAAATTAATTTTAACCAGCATTGAACCGGACCATCAGGATTACTTCCCCGATTATAATTCGATTCAATCTGCCTTCATTGACTTTATGCTGAAGCTTCCAAAAAACGGTACCGTAATTTATTGCGCAGACGACGGAGGCGCGTCGGAAACAGTGGCGCTGGTCCTAGACTCAAGGCCCGATATCAGGGCGATTCCCTACGGGTTTTCGGCGCAGGGAAAATACCGCATAGAATCGTACGCGGTCAGCGACGAACATTCCACTTTTAAACTTGAGGAATTTCCCGAATTATTTTCCGTGCAGGTCCCCGGAAGCCATGTCGTGCTCGACGCGTGCGCAGCCATCGCCTTGACTGTTCAAATCCTTGAGGACGAACACGGCAGACCGGCAAACGGCATGGAAAAAAAACAAATACGGCAAGGATTGAAGGATTTTACCGGTTCCAGAAGAAGAGCCGAAATAATCGGCAATGCCGGCGGAATCCTATTTATGGATGATTACGCGCATCATCCCACCGCTATCAGGACAACCTTGAGCGGATTAAAGCAATTTTATCCCAGGCGAAGGCTGATAGTGGATTTTATGGCTCATACCTATTCAAGGACCAGCGCCCTTTTTGATGATTTTGCCCATGCCTTTTCGGATGCCGACCACGTAGTCATGCATAAAATATATCCTTCGGCACGGGAAAAAACCAATACCGAAATATCGGGCTCTCTTCTGTGCCAAGCCGCCTCAAACTGCGGAATAAAGGCGGAATACTTCGAGGAGCCAATGGATGCCAAAAACTGGCTTGCCGCATTTCTGAAGCCGAGCGATCTTTTTATTACACTGGGAGCCGGAGACAACTGGAAACTGTGCCATGAGCTGTTTTCGGTTTTTAAAACCATGGAAAAGGAAACCCGATGAACAGCATGACCGGCTTCGCGGATGTCAAGCTCGATACTTCCATGCTTCAGGGTTCCATGCAGATTAAATCGTGGAACAACCGATATCTGGAAGTATCGCTTCAACTGCCGAATTTGTTAAATCCTATCGAGCGCAAAATAAGGGATTTTATCGAATCAAGAATCGCACGGGGCAAACTTGAATTTTCGGTGCGCCTGCGTGCTGGTAAAAATGCCGCCCCACTGATGATCGATGAGGTTAATGCCCGCGCAGTGGCCGATTCGCTCAGGAGATTGGCACGTATTGCCGGCATCGCCGAACCCATTACCCTTTCGAACCTGCTTGCCGTGGAAGGCATTCTATGCTACGAAAACGTTGCTGACACCGATCGAATATGGCTTGAACTCGAACCATGCCTCGGAACCTGCCTGGAATCTTTTCAAGCAGATCGCGCACGCGAAGGTGAATCCACCCGCATTGACCTGGAAAATAAACTGGCTATTCTCGATGCCTCGATTTCGACGATCGCTGCCATTGCGGATACTCTTGACGGCACCATAAAAAACGATTTGCGAAGCCGTTTTACCGAATTGATTGGCGATCTGATTGATGAAACAAGGATCATGGTTGAAATCGCCTCTTACCTTGCAAAACATACCATAAATGAAGAAATCGTCAGGTTTCGTTCGCATCTTGCGTCTTTCCGCTCAGCCATGCAGGAAGAAGCTTGCGGAAAAAAGCTGGATTTTATCTGTCAGGAATTTAACAGGGAAGCAAATACCATAGGCTCAAAATCCTACACATCCGAAATTTCGGGTACCGTCATCAGGATAAAAGATGCAATAGAAAATATACGCGAGCAGATTAGGAATATTGAATGAATCCACCTTCAATCATCACCATATCGGGTAAAAGCGGTTGCGGAAATTCCACCGTTTCGAAATTGCTCGCTTCGAAACTCGGACGGCGCCTTATCAATTATACCTTTCACACCATGGCCGAAGAATTGGGCATATCTTTTGAGGCATTGCTGGAAAAAGCCAAACATGACAGTTACTATGACAAATTGTTGGACAAGCGGCAAATAGAAATGGCAAACGAAGCGGATTGCATACTTGGCTCGCGCCTTGCCATCTGGCTTATTCCCCTCGCACAGCTGAGCGTTTACCTTTACGCGGACACGGAAATGCGAATCGACAGAATCGTAAAAAGGGAAGGCGGCGATTTTGAATCAGTACTGGCCTTTACAAAACGAAGGGACGAAGAGGACACTATTCGCTATAAAAATCTTTACGATATCGACAACAATTCCTACCAGTTTGCGGACCTTATCATCAATGCGACAGCGATGACTCCGGAACGAATTGTGCAAATAATCAGTGCTGCAGTCAGTTAGCGATATTCGAATTTAATTACAAACGCCGCGATAATGTTATATTTTCAACACCCTGCTAGAGGAGTAAATTGTGGCTGAAGGAAAAAAAGTCGTCCTTGTAACGGGAGCCTCGAGCGGCATAGGAAATTCTTGCGCTACCTATCTGGCGAAGCGCGGATGCATAGTATACGGAACCTCCAGGAACCCCGAACAGGCCAAGAAAAAAGCCGATGAATTTTTTCAATTGCTTCAGATGGACATAAGCAATGATACCTCGGTGAAGACCCTCCTCGATGCTGTATATGCGCAAAGCGGAGGCATCGACCTGCTGGTCTGCAATGCTGGAATGGGTATTGCCGGCCCTGTCGAATTTACCTCTACTGCCAGCGCCGAACTCCAGATGCAAACGAATTTTCTAGGTACGTTTCGCGTCATTCGGGGTGTTTTGCCGGGAATGAGGGTGCATGGGGGTAAAATCATAGTAATGAGTTCCATGGCGGGCTTGACCGGGATTCCTTTCCAGGCATTTTATTCAGCCAGTAAATTTGCGCTGGAAGGACTGGTAGAATCATTGCGGATGGAATTAAAGCCCTATCCTGTACAGGTGTGCCTCTTGGAACCCGGCGATTTCAGGACCGGTTTTACCGCTGCCAGGCAACGCAGCCAGATCAATCAGGATAATCCATATTACCAGGCATATATGCGATCGGTAAAAGTAATGGAAATGGATGAACAAAACGGCGCGGAACCCATTTTGATTTCGCGGCTTGTCTATAAGTTGTTTTTAAAAAAATCGAAATTCAGAATTCGATACTCCGTCGGAATGGCTTTTCAGCGTATTGCCATGGCACTGAAAAAGCTGCTACCCGCCCGGCTATTCGAGGCCTTTTTTTGCAAATACTATAAAGTCGACGAGAAACAAGGAAACATCACATAACCCTGCTGCTTTTTGGAGCTTCCCTTAGGCTTTTAATTTCCTGCTTCTTAAGACCCCGTTAGTTTTGGCCGTGCAACGCGTCAAGAATATATACGATCCAAACGGAGCAAGGCTGGTAGTACCGCTCCTGCGCCTGGAGGAATTCAAAAAACGCATCCTGTAAATTACCCATGTTTGCCATAGCCTGACCGCGGTAGAAATGGGCGCGGGCAGTGGCATCCCCACCGCGGGGCAGGGAAAGAAACAGCGAAAGCTGGTCGATGGTTTCAGCATATTTTTTATTCGCAAAAAAAGTGTTTACGACCTGCTTGAGGGTATAGTGCTCTCCAATCGAATTGGCTTTTATATCATCGCTTAAAATAGTTCCCGCAGGAAGTTCCGTAAGGGTTTTAGTGCCGGCGTTCTTGATGAGCAGAGCTATCGACTTTTCTGTTTCCGGGCTGAGCTGCGTGTTTTTAATGTCCGGTGTCAGGGAATCAAAAAACGTGGCTTCGCTTATGCTTTTCCTTAAAACAAGATATGGCAGTGGAATCGTTCGCGATAAAGACAATGATGCGGGCAAACCCGTCCTATAAACACCGGCAGGAATCAACACGGATTCTTCACTTGCGTTTTGTCCTGCGATAAAAACAGCATTTCCAGAAATAAGGTCGCTTTCAGGGAGGACCGCGTAAAAATATGGAATGCCTGGAATAGGATAATCGGTGAATCTGGCTATTTCGGAATCCAGAATCGCCACCACTACGGAATTCGCCAAATTCATTAAAGTATTGATGCGATCGGCAGAGCGGTATAAAATCATGCGGCCTTTTTGGTTCTCTTTTACAAGACTCACCACTATTGAGTCATTTACTTTTTGAACTTCTATTTTAGGGGGCAGCAGCTTGACTGCCTCGGGTGTGGCGAGAGCAATTCCCGCTTGTTTGGGTACCGGCTCGCCGCTAACCGGAGCCAGGGACAGATTTTTGAGCGGAATGAATACTTCATACAACAAGTTCTCCGCTGTCCTAGCCAGGATAAAGTAGTAATACGGCTTATCGTCGGTAACTTGATATATGAATCGTTCCGTGCCTCCGGCTGCTTCTCCCAACAAGGTAGCGTATTTATAGCTGAGCTGGTCGGGGATGGTGGCGGAGCGATAGATTTTATAGCCCCAGGAAACATCGGGGCTATCCTGCCAGGTAATTACAAGTTCCGGACCGCGCACGCCGATACGAAGATTAACCGGAAACGGGGCAAATACGGTTTCCTGAGTCTGGCCTGAGTCTGCCGAAGTGCTTATGGCAGCGCTTTCGGCTACTTGCGCGGAAGGAATCTGTTCCTGGGAAAAGGCAAAAATCGTCAGGACGGACAGGATTCCGGATACGATAATTTTTCTTGTAATCATAAACATAGTATCGGATTATAGCATGCTTTCCCAAAGAAATAAATACCGGGCAGCTTAAAACCCGGGGCAATTTTTCAAGCCGCATCCGTGTCGCCAGCTATTCCGTCCTTTGACATAAAAGGATGCTTAGGGTAGGATAGCCCCATGTTCGTTTCAATTATGTGTGATTTAGGCAGTGAAGATTCACGATCGGCAGTATATGCGTTATTGCCGCAATTTGGATTTGAAAAAGTTCAGCGCGCCTGTTTCGAAAGCACCGGAATTCCCGAAAAGCAGTTGCAAATCCTTAAACGGGATATAGACAAGGTAACCGATTACTACGATACGGTCAGAATGTATCAATATCCTGTCGATGGCAAACTGGCCATTTCCATTCTTAAAGAAAACAAATGGCGGAGGATTCTCGTTAATCCACCGATTGAAAAATAACCAGTCGATTTATTTGGAGGTTCCATGCTCGAAGATCTACAAGCCCCGATTAAAAGCCTGAAAGAGGAAGTCTTAGCTATCTGGGGGCGTCTTTGACGCTGCTTCCATACAGAATAAAATAGACACCAAAGAAGCGCTTTCTTCCGAACCCGGATTTTGGAATGATCAAAAAAGAAGTCAATCCATAATGACCGAACTGAAAACCCTGCGAAATCGCCTGGAGTTATGGAGCGGACTAAAAAAAGACGCCTCCGACCTTGAGGAAATATACGGCATCGCAATCGAAGAAAAAGACTCATCGCTGGAAAGCGAGATTCGTGCCTCGCTTGAAACCATAAAAAAGCGTTTCGATGGCGCGCTTACTCTGGAACTGATGACAGGCGAGGCGGATAGGACCAACGCATTCCTTTCCATTCATGCCGGTTCCGGCGGAACGGAAGCCTGTGACTGGGCCAGCATGCTGTACCGCATGTACCTTCGCTGGATCGAGCGCCACGGCTTTACCTTCGAGCTTGTGGATTTTCTGGAAGCGGAAGGCGGCATTAAAAGCGTCACGATAGAAATTACCGGCTCTTATGCTTACGGAATGCTTCGCAGTGAATCGGGCGTTCATCGGCTTGTAAGGATAAGTCCCTTCGACTCGAATGCAAGGCGGCATACGAGCTTTGCCGGCGTGTCTGTTTCCCCCGTTTTGGACGAAACCATCGATGTAACGGTAAAACCGGAAGATATACGCATCGATACATATCGATCCGGCGGCGCCGGAGGGCAAAAAGTAAATAAGACAGACAGCGCGGTAAGGCTTACGCATTATGCCACCGGTATCGTGGTTACCTGTCAAAACGAACGAAGCCAGCATAAAAACAAGGATCTTGCCATGGCGGTTCTGAAAAGCCGGCTCTACGATATTTACCGCAAAGAAAAGGACACCGAAAACGCAAAATTTCAGGCAGAAAAAAAAGAAAACAGCTGGGGCTCCCAGATTAGATCTTATGTTTTCCAACCTTACACCATGGTTAAGGATCACCGGACGAAATTCTATGTCAACAGCATCCAAGGAGTAATGGATGGCGAGATAGATGCTTTTATATCTTCATATCAGCATTTTCTTTGGAAAGGCGGAACAATAACGACAGTCGACGATCCGGACGATCTGGAGGACTGAAGATTGGAATCCAGGGAATTACGAAGAAAAATAAAATTTCCTCTGCTTGCTTTTTTCTTGATTCTTGGTATTTTCGCCTTCCCGCAATCGCAGAACAGGAAACTGGTTTTGGGGATGGCGCAGTTTGATGCGTCGGGATTATCCAATGAACTGGAAAGCATAGGGACACTTTTGCCGCGGCAATTTTTAAAGAAAATATATTTTTTCGAGCGCGTCAATCTTTCCAACGCCTCGTTGGAATCCATCGAAGCAAAAAAAAAGTACCTGGAGCAGAATTCCTCCAGGGCAAAAATAGCAAAGCTGCAAAACGACCGTGACACGTTATTCTTCCAGTCAATGGAACAAGCCCAAAAAAGCGTCGCAATCGCCCGAAAGGAAAGCGAGATAAGAACTGAATTCAAAAAACTAAAGGATGATGCGAATACCACTGCAGCTGCTCCCGATGAAGATTTCTTTTTACTGGAACTGCACAAGGATCATGCTGACGGAAATTTATTGCCTCCGGTAAAAAGCCCCCTTGCCGCATCGACATTGAGCATGGTTGATTATCTTATTTACGGAAAATGCTGGGAACGAAATGGCTACCTGGGATTTACCATCTCGGTGTATAACGCACTGAGTCAAAAAGAAATTTTTACCTCCACCCAATATGCTTCGCTGGACGACATCGATTCGTCGCTGGACGAATTGGTTCGACCGGTAGCGGAATCTATACTGGAAACACAATATTCCCTGGTAGAGCTCTCTATTTTACCCAATGATGCCAGGGTTGTGGTGGATGGAAAAGAGACGGGCAGCAAAACGATGCTGTTTTTTTTGAATCAAAAGCACACGATAGAAGTTTCCGCCCCAGGATTCGCTCCCGTCAAACGCGACTTCACGGTAACTACGGGAGAGAACGCCACGATTGAAATCGCCCTTGCATTGGGCAAAACCGAAAATATAATAATCGACAGCCAACCTCAGGGTTCTCGAGTGTATATGAATTCCGAAAAAATAGGAATTACGCCGGTAACTATCGAGCGAAGCAGCCAGGACACCATAGTGCGCATTGAAAACGAAGGATTCAATACGGAACAGATAGTAATCGGCCCAAGCTCCGCAATTCCCCAGGGGCTAATAAAAATGGAATTAAATAATGGAAAATCGCACGAAGTAAATTTCAACGACGCCAAGGACAATTTCTACAGATCCCTGGGATTCTTCATAGGAGTCCTTCCTGTTTCGGTTTTTTCCTACGGTACATTTAAAATGTATGGGCAAATAGGAACGAAAATCGCCTCGGATTACGAATCGGGCATTATTTCCACCGCCGATTTCAATGCAGCAAGCGTAGAAATCAATCCCCAATATTATGCAAGCCAAACCGTTTTCTGGGCGGCGCTGGGTGCAAATATACTGCTTGCCGCAAACGCGATTTTTCGCCTTGTACTCTTTATAGATTCAGCAAATTAAATGTATAGTTAGGGGGCTTGTAAAACTTCAGTTTTGCGAGCTGCCCGGTGTCTTGAGGGAATAAGGGATGTTTTTGGGGAGAACGAATGAAATTTGCAGATCGCTTACGAAAACTGCTCGGATTCGAGTACATTGACGAGAGCATATGGGATGATCTTTTTGATCTATTGGTCGAAGGCGACATGGGGCCGGTTTTTTCCGAAAGCCTGGTAAGCGAGCTTAAAAAGGCATATAAGGAAAATAACATCAAACGTGCCGACCAGGCGCTTGCCATGCTTGGAAGCCTATTAAAACAGAATCTTACCCAGGCATCATTCGAATTATCCCCGGACGCGCTTTCCGTTGTAATGCTTCTTGGCGTTAACGGAGTGGGTAAGACGACGACGACGGCAAAACTCGCTAACTATTTCCAAAAAAAGAAGGGTTTCAATAACATCATCATGGCGGCAGGCGATACGTTTCGCGCAGCCGCGATTGATCAGCTTAAAAAACACGGCCAAAACCTTAGCATTAAAGTGATAGCCCAAGCACATGGATCCGATGCCGGTGCGGTTATCTTCGACGCCATAGAATCGGCACAGGCGTCATCTTCGAGTTTGGTTCTAGCGGATACCGCAGGACGCATGCATACAAAGCAAAATCTCGTGCTGGAACTTAAAAAATTGGACAAAATCGTATTATCGAAAATTTCCGGCGATAATTTCAGGAAGCTGCTTGTTCTCGATGCGACCACGGGAACCAATGCATTGCGGCAGGCCGAAATATTTTCGCAAGCCGTAAAAATCGACGGCATCGTGCTTACCAAATACGATTCCTCCGCACGGGGAGGGATTATCTCCACAATCAACAAGGAGCTTGGCATTCCAACCGTTTTTTTAGGTACCGGAGAATCCTATGACGACCTGAGGTCCTTTAAAATAGACGAGTATCTGGAAAGCTTTTTGGGAAATGCAAGAAAGTGATAAACATCGGCATCAAAAGAAGCTTAATGCTGCTTTCTCTTCTTAGCCTGATGGGCATTCAAGCGACTGCCCAGGAAGTAAAATATTTTAAATCGGACGCTTTCGGAAACCTTTACGGCGAACTTGCGGAAAACGAAATCCCGATAAACGATTATTGGGTCAGCACGGAAAAACAGAAGCTCCTCGAGCTTAGAAAAATATACAGCGGAACCGGACTTATCGGCGTTCATACTGCCGAGTTCAATGCAAACGGCTCGATTTCCAGGGAAACACAATTCATCGACGACATGCTATCCTTAGAACGGGTTTTCAACGACGACGGAACGATATCCTCGGAAAGGGAATTTATTCCAGGCGGCGCGGTACGGGAAATAATCTATCGCCATAAAAACAGGAAAATCATAGAAAAAGAAATCACCGACGAGCAGGGCGTAAAATCAAGCGTTGGGTATGTCTACGGTTTCGACGGGAGATTGCTGGAAGCAAGGGAGTCCGGATCGTCGTCCAGCGGCGCAGGCGCAAGTTATGCAAACGAAACAAGCGACTGGGTCAAGTCAAGCACCGGTTTCATCGTCACAAAATACAACTCCGACGGAAAGATGGCGGGAAGAGAATATTTTTTTAACCAAAAATTGCAGACAATCGAAGAATTCAGCTATGAAAACGAACGCATCATGCATAAAAAAACAAGCATCCCAGCGGCTTTGACAATTATCGAAGTACGCTTCAATCTAACAGGCCAGGCGCAAACCGAGGAAACGTTCATCGACGCAAAGCTTGTCGAAAAATCGGAATTCGAATACTTCGCTGACATGAGCTTAAAAAAGAAAATAACGAGGGCTGAAGGCACCGTCGCGCTTATCGAGGTTTTTAAAAACGATGCTGACGCCGGGGAAACCGAAAAGCATTATGAAAACGGCGTGTTAACGATGGTAATCGAACGCAAATCAAAGGAAGACTATTTTATAGAGACTTACGATTCCGGGCTTCTGGTCGTTACGGTTTTTTTTCTGGACGGTAGAAAATCAAAAGAGCAGTTCTGGAAAAATGGTTCCCTTATAAAAGAGAGGATTTTTCCTTGAAAAGCACAAAATGGATGGGCTTTATTTCCGCCCGCTGGTTTAAGACCGGCTCCTCCTCCAGTTCCTCGCTGGTTCCCGCCGCTTCGGGCATAGCCGTCGGGGTTTGCGCCCTGATAGTGATCATAAGCATCATGAACGGTTTTCAGATGGGTTTTATCGAGGCTGTTCTCGAGCTAGACGGCTACCATATCAGGGTCGACGCTCCAAAAAAAAGCGAAATCGAGGCGATACTTGCAGTACCGGGAGTAAAATCGGTTCTTCCTTTCTCCGATGCAGTAACGATAGCACTCAATGAGAGCGGTTCTTCCGCGCCTGTCAAGATAAAATACCTGCCTGCAACGGCAGGCGATTTCGACCCGAGCCTGGCCGGTAATCTCGGTCTTTCGCACGACAGCTTCAACAAAGCACCGGGTGTAATAATTGGTTCGGAACTCGCCAAAAAGCTCGATTGCGAAATCGGCGACTTTATCTCCGTACTCACCCTGGAATCTACCGATGAAGAGGGTTTGACCAGCAGAGTTCTGTCCAAGCAGATAAGGGATATATTCCACTGTGGATATCTGGAATTCGACGAAGGATTGATTTATGAGCCGCTGGCCGAGAACTCTTCCGGGGCAATGCGCGAGTTCGATGTTCTGGGAATAAAGCTGCAGGATCGATACGCGGATGCCCAGGTTATTCTATCGATTCAAAGGCTTGGAATCGGCGCAGAAAGGATCGAAGGCTGGAGAAGCTATAACCAAGCGTTTTTCGGGGCGTTGCGCATGGAAAAAACCATCATGATGATGCTTGTAGGCCTGATTTTCCTCGTCGTGGGAGTCAATATTTTCCATGCGATGCGAAAGGCCGTTTTTGAACGAATCGATGACATAGCAATTCTGAAAACCCTGGGAGGCGATATCTATTCCGTGCGCTCGGTTTTCGTAATCAATGGTCTGTTGGCCGGCGTAGGAGGCTCCTTCTGCGGATTGGCGGCCGGCCTGTTCATAACGCAGAATATCAACAACATATTCAGAATCCTCGAATCTATTAGCTCGTTTTTTGCGGCTTTGGTCAACAGACAGGGCTTCGCTTTTTTTTCCACCAATCTTTTTTATATTGCCGGGGTACCAGTGCGCCTGGTATTTTCAGAACTTGTATTTATCGTCGTTACCGGAGCTTTTTCCGCTGTAATCGCGGCATGGGTCGCCTCTGACAGAGTAACGAGATTCAAGCCGTCGGAGGTGTTGCGCCATGAATGAACCCGTAATAAATTGCATGAATATTTCGAGGATATTCAGTTCCTCCGCCGAGAATCTTGCGATTTTAAAGTCCGTAAATATAACCATACTCAAAGGAGAAAGCGTATCCATTTCAGGCCCAAGCGGATGCGGAAAAAGCACTTTGCTCTCCATTATCGGGGGATTGGACAAACCCAGCGGCGGTACATTGGCCGTTGGAGGATGGAACCTCGTCACTTCCAGCGAAAACGACCTGTCTGAATTCAGGTCGAAAATTTTGGGATTCGTTTTCCAGTTTCATTACCTGCTCAAAGATTTTACGGCATTGGAAAACACCATGCTGCCGGCCTACATGATCCACGGCAACAAAAAAGAGGCAGAAAAAAAAGCCGTGGAATTATTGGAACTGGTAGGTCTGTCCAACAGACTGCACCATGTTCCCGCAAAGCTTTCAGGCGGGGAGCGGCAGCGCGTTGCCATCGCCCGCGCACTGATAAACAATCCCGCTATTTTGCTCGCGGATGAGCCTACGGGCAACCTGGACGAATCGAACGCGAAAGCAATCGAGGAAATATTGTTTAATCTTACGAATATGACCGGAACGACCATGGTTGTGGTTACCCACGACCCGCACATGGCTCAAAGAGCCATGCGCAAATTCAAAATGCATGAAGGCGAGATATTCGAGCAATGAAAAAAAAATCATTGCTGTATATCGGCATTCGTTTTTTATTCGGCCGCAGGAACAGCAATCTAGACAGGGATCTCGCGCGAAAGGCTGTTCGTGGAGCCGTCCTGAGCATAGCGATAAGCCTCATACCTTTGATAACAGTAATGCAGATAGCGGATGGCATGATACAGGGAATAACGACCCGTTTTATCGAACTGGGAACCTATCACCTGCAAGTGCAGCCTTACCCCGGATTCTCCTTAACCGAGTCAGAAAAGGATTCCATCCGCTCGATTCCAGGGCTTACCGGAATCTGGCAGGAAACGCAATCGCTTGGCGCGGTTTTTACAAAGGGCAAACAGGAGGGCGTAATTATCCGTGCCCTGGAAAACGGGTATTTAAAAGACAAGGGAACCCAAAAATATATGCAGTTAATCGAAGGGGAACTGGAATTAACCCGTCCCATGGATGCCTTAATCGGCTCTGCCCTGGCGAAGAAACTGAATTTGCACGTTGGAGATCCGATAAACCTGATTACGCTTAATCAAAGCTTCATCGAGAAAGCCATCCCGCGCATAAGCATTTTTATTATTAGGGGCATAGTTTCCGCCGGATACAGGAAAATAGATTCGCAATGGCTATTGTTACCTCAAGGGGCGGCCGGAAGAGTGCTCTCCGAGACTTCTTCAAAACAGCTCTATGGCATAAAGATAGAAGACCCTTTTGGAACGATAATAAGTTCGAGCGCGGCAATAGCCGAAAAATTGCCTTCAGGATTCCGTCTTTATTCGTGGCAGCAGCTGGAACGAAACAATTTCGAATCGCTTGCCAGTACCCGAACCATGCTTCTGCTTATCATGGCCATAACGGTCGCCGTGGCATCGGTAAATGTAGCAAGCGCATTGTCTACCCTGGCGATGGAGCGCGCTCAGGAAATAGCTATCCTGAAATGCATGGGCGCGAGAGCGGGTGACATGATCTTATTGTTCTCGATATCAGGTGCCGTTCTGGGTTCTTTGGGAGCCATCCTTGGCAGCATGGGAGGGATGCTCGTAAGTATGCATATAAACGATATCATCGAGTTTATAGAAAAAAGCATAAACTTCGTCCGTGCTTTCCTTGATTCCGGAAGCAGGCAGGGGAGTCCGATTCAAATCTTGGATCCTGCATATTACCTGGAAAAAATCCCCATTTCCATTCAATATCGCGAAATCATCACGCTGGTCTTTATCACCATACTCCTGTCCATGCTTTCCGCGTGCATTCCTGCCGTACGGTCGGCAAAAATGTCCCCCTTGAGCATTTTTAGGAAACATTGAATCAAAATGCAGAATCGCCGAAAAAAAACCGCAGACTAAATAGACTTTATGCTGTATTATGCAACAGAGTTATGAGAACTGCCCTAACAGGCTGTTGAAAAAGCTTGTTGCTTTTCCAACAGCCTTAAACATTCCTCGCATTTGATTACAAATGCTACGGTAATGTTACATTTTGGAAGTGTTGAAAATCCTCATCCGAGGTTTTTCAGCACCCTGCTAATGGCTATTCATGCCGGAAGTGTTTTTATTTGCCAATTATTTCTGAATGCATGCAGGCCGACTTTTTTAGCCGTACTAACTGTAAAGATTCAAACGGGGAACCGTGATGAATCTTTACTTGACCCAAGTGATTATGTCGAGATCCTGCTTAAAAGAATTACACAGCATGGTTCAAAATCGTAGTTCATGGGCACTATACCAGGAGGAATTACATGGCAAAGCCAGATACACCGTCAAACAATAACGCCGAAAAATTAAAGGCGCTTGAAGTTGCGCGCCTGCAGATTGAAAAACAATACGGTCTGGGTTCCCTCATGAAACTGGGGGCGCATCAGATATCGCAGGGAATAGAATCCATACCATCAGGTTCCATACTGCTCGACGAAGCTCTGGGAGTCGGCGGGTATCCTCGCGGACGCATCATAGAGATATACGGTCCGGAATCATCGGGCAAGACTACCTTGGCCCTTCATGCAATTGCCGAATGCCAAAAAAAAGACGGCATAGCCGCATTCATAGACGCCGAACACGCCCTTGATCCGCAGTATGCCAAAAACCTCGGTGTCAATATCGACGAACTATGGGTCTCTCAGCCCGACAATGGCGAACAGGCCTTGGAAATAGCCGAAGCGCTCATCAGGTCGGGAGCAGTGGACATCGTCGTCGTGGACTCGGTTGCCGCTCTTACGCCGCAGGCTGAAATTGAAGGAGACATGGGTGCCGCCCATGTCGGACTGCAGGCTCGGCTCATGAGCCAGGCCTTGAGAAAACTTACGGGAACTATAGGAAAATCCAAGGCCATCCTCGTGTTTATCAATCAAATTCGCATGAAAATCGGTGTTATGTTTGGAAACCCGGAGACGACGACCGGAGGCAACGCCCTTAAATTCTATGCATCCATGCGCTTGGAAGTCAGGCGAATAGAAACAATAGAAAAGGGCGAAGAAGAGGCAATTGGAAACAGGGTCCGGGTAAAGGTAGTCAAAAACAAAGTAGCGCCTCCCTTCCGAAAGGTCGAGCTTGAGATTATGTTCGGAAAAGGGATATCCGCGAGCGGAAGCCTGATCGATGCCTGCGTAAAATGCGGCATCGTCGATAAAAAAGGTGCCTGGTATACCTATGGCGAAGAAAAACTTGGACAGGGTCGAGAAAACGTAAAAACCCTGCTCGAACAGAATACCCAATTGGCCATCGAACTCGAGGCAAAAGTTCGGACTATATTTTTCCCCGGTAAACCCAGCATCGCAACGCCAGGTCCCGCGGTGAGCGAGGCTCAAGCCAAGGCATTAAAAAAAGAAATCCTGGGAACGGCAAAAGCAAGTCCTGCAAAACCCGCGGAGGAAGCCGAGGAAGGATTATTCTGACAAAGGTTTATTTGGGACTCGGCTCAAATATGGGATCGCCGCAGCAGATTCTACGCGAGGCTTCCCTGCGTATATGTTTGCTGCTGGCTAGCGCAAAACTGTCGGGCATATACCGGACAAAGCCTCGCTACCTTGTTGATCAAGCGGATTTTTACAATATGGCCATCTGCGGTTTTACCAGCCTGAGCCCCTTGGAACTCCTTGAGAAAACTCAAGCCATCGAATCTGATTTCGGAAGAAACAGGGCTCTTGAACAGCGGAATGGGCCAAGACCCCTCGATATAGATATCGTGCTTTTTGGAGATTCAATAATCAGGGAGCCCAATCTTACCGTGCCCCATCCGGGTATTGCGGAGCGCGCATTCGTATTGGTTCCCCTGCTGGAACTCGATGCCGAATTGGTACACCCCGGTACAAAGATAAAATTATCCCAGTATCTCTTGAATCTTCCCGAACAGGGGATTTACGCGCTCTAGCGGGCATGTATATACTGACACTCTAATAAAAGCCTCCTGATTTTTGATTGCGAAGGTTGACAGGAACTACATGGAAAACGACTCGAGTCCATCCTCCGAAAAATCTCAAAAAGGGCATCAGTTCCTTTTAAACGATTTTGAGGGCCCTCTTGATCTGCTGCTCTTCCTCATCAAAAAAAATGAAGTCAGTATTTATGATATTCCCATTGCGTCGATTACCGTGCAGTTCCTTGAATTCATAAAAACCAGCGAATCCGTGGAGCTCGAGGAGCTGACCGAGTTTTATTCCCTGGCCGCAACCTTGCTTTATATAAAAAGCAGGATGTTGCTGCCCGTCGAGATTGACCTTTCGGATGAAATCGACGACCCCAGGCAGGATTTGGTCGAAAAGCTCATCGAATATCAAAAATTCAAAAAACTGTCGGAACTGATGGAGCAAAAAGAACTCGAAGTGGAATGGACCATCGAGCGAAAAAAAATGCAGCGGTCCTTGCCCTTCGCCGATAACGAACTCTGGGACGAAATCGACGTTTGGGACTTGCTGAAATCCTTTTCCGGTTTGATTGGCGGGATTTCATCGGAACGAATCATCGATCTCTATGAGGAAGTCTCGATCAACGAAAAAACGACCTTGATCATGGAACTTCTGGAAACCAAAGGGACATTCGGGTTCCATGACCTGATAACGAGAAAAGGTTCCACCCTCGACATAGTGTGCGCTTTTTTAGCATTGCTGGAAGCCGTAAAATTTCGTATGATATCGATTCACCAGCATCGCCTGTTTGGAGACATCCAGATTCGCGCATACAATAAACGGAGCAGCAATGGAAATGAATCTTGACCGGGAAGCAGCGGTCTTGGAAACAATATTTTTCCTCGAATCGGAACCGCTCGACTTAAACGCGCTGAGCCGTATCAGCGGTTTGGGAAAAGACGTCGTTGAATCGGCTTTGGAGCATCTGGAAGAGATACTGTCCGGCCCCATGCACGGTCTTGAATTGTTCCAAATGAGCGGAGGCTGGCTTCTTGCCCCGAAAAAAGAACACTGGCTCGGCCTAAAAGACCGCTACGGCAAAAAAAACGAACAGAAAATGTCTCGCGCCGCCCTTGAAACCCTGTCGATCATCGCATATTCCCAGCCGGTTACGAGATCGGAAGTCGAATCGATCCGGGGTGTATCCGCCGACAACATGATGCGCTTCCTGCTCGAAAAGGAATTCATCCGCGAAACCGGAAAAAAAGATGTCCCGGGCAAGCCGGTTCAATATGGCACAACCAAGGAATTCCTGAAATTTTTCCGCCTGAACAGCATCGCCGATCTGCCCAAGCTCGATGATATCGAACGAGAGCGTTTCGAATTGGAAGGCGGCGATTGAGCATGGAACGTGAAGACGAGCTTTTACCCCAAGACCCCAAAGGAACGCGCCTGCAGACCCTTATAGCCCACTCTGGGCTTAGTTCCAGGCGCGCCGCGGAACGGCTTATCGTCGAGGGTAAGGTAAGCGTAAACGGCATACTGGTTACCGAGCTCGGAAGCCGGGCCATGCCCGAGGATATCGTGCTGGTGGAAGGCAAACGAATCGTATCCGAGGAGAAGAAGCACTACCTTCTGCTCAACAAGCCCGCGGGTTATTTATGCGCCCTTTCTGATGAATACGACAGACCGCTCGCCGCCGACCTGTTCAAACCGGAAATAAGCGAGCGGATTTATAACATCGGACGCCTGGATCTGGAATCCTGCGGCCTCATCCTGTTTACCAACGACGGAATTTTCGCAAAAAAAGCAGGCCATCCATCGTCGGGACTCGTCAAAGAGTATGAAATCGAAACCGATTATCCGGTTGACCCTAAATTCTGCGAGCGATTCGAGCAGGGACTCGACGACGACGGAGAAATCCTTAAGGCAACACGAGCCACGATTATCGGAACGATGAAACTGAATATTCAGCTTGTCGAAGGCAAAAACAGGGAAATTCGCCGAGCTTTGGCGCTGTTTGGCCTGCACGCGCGAGTACTTCGACGAATAGCTATCGGACCTCTACATCTGGGGGCATTGGCCGAAGGTAGCTGGCGCCCCCTGGTGCAGGCGGAGATCGATGCCCTCGACGACCTTTTCAGACAAGCTACCAAACTGTTGTAATGGGAACCTCGAACAACTTCAGTTTTGCGAGGTTGACCATTAAAAAACCTGATTCCTGTAAGGAATCAGCGAGGCAGCTCTGATAACCATAGGGTTATTAGAGCTGCCCTAATGCAATTTCGGCATGGGGGAAACGATGATTGTGGCCATGGACGGACCAGCAGGAACCGGCAAAAGCACTATTGCCCGGATGATTGCCTCCAAACTCAAATTCACCTACGTTAACTCTGGAAATTGCTATAGAGCTATAACACTTGCCGCTCTGCGAAAAGACCTTGCAATCGATAGCGCCGAATCCATTATAAAAATGCTGGCAGGCACGCAGCTAAACTATGCTGGGGGCGTCTTGCAGCTCGATGGCGTCACGGTAGAGGTAGAACTTCACTCGGACGCCGTAGACGCCGCGGTGGCTCAGGTCTCCTCCATTTCCGAGGTACGCAGTTTCGTCAATATTCTGCTTCGCCGCGAAGCCAAGGGGAAAAATATCGTCATGGAAGGACGGGATATTACCACAGTAGTATTTCCCGATGCGGAAGTGAAAATCTATATCGACGCCAGCACGGAAGCACGCGCATTGCGCAGATTCAACCAGGGCACAAGCCGGCTGGGTTTGCAGGAAATCACGCAGAACATTGAGATGAGAGACAAAATTGACAGGGAAAAGGCCGAAGGAAGTCTTAAAATCGCTTCGGAAGCCATGTATTTAGATTCATCATACTTGACCATAGAGCAAGTTTATGAGAAAGTGTATGCGAAAATTCAACAGCAAGGGAACCGTATGACCAAGGAAGTGGAAAAGGGCGCAGTCGCACCCACCGGCGACAGCATCCAAACACAGTTACAGGAACAGTATCTGAAAAGTATGAATCACCTGGAAGAAGGGGACCTTGTAGAAGGTCAGGTGGTTCAGATTGCCGACGATTGTGTTTTCGTCGACGTCGGAACAAAGAGCGAGGGAAAGATTCCTCTCTCCGAATTTACAACAGCGCCGAAAGTGGGCGATGTCGTAACCGTGGTACTCATGAAAAAAGAGACCCGCTCGGGCGAGAGCGTAGTTTCAAAACTGAAGGCCGATGAAAAAGTCCATTGGCGAAACATCCAGAACGCCCACAAAAACCACGAAACCATCGAAGGCACGATCGAAAAGGAAATCCGCGGAGGATTTGAAGTAAGCCTTGGCTATTCATATCGCGCATTTTTGCCTGTTTCCAAGGCAGATGTACAAAGAGTGGAGAAGGGTGATTACCTTCTCAAAATGAAATCAAGTTTTTATATCGAACGCTTATATTCTGAAAAACGCGTCAACATCGTTGTCAACCGCAGGGAATGGCTGGAAGAAGAAGTCAAATCGAGAAGAGAGAAATTTTTCTCCACTATACAGATCGGCGATTCCGTCAAAGGTGTCGTAAAGAGCTTTACCAGTTTTGGCGCTTTTATAGATCTCGGCGGGTTTGACGGTCTTTTGCACATCAACGACATGAGCTGGGGTCACGTAACCAAGCCCAAGGATTTTGTTCGCAAAGGCCAGGAGATCGAGCTCAAGGTCATCAAGATCGATCCGGCCGAAGGCAGAATCAATTTGTCGCTCAAGCATTTCTCTCAGGACCCCTGGGAAACCTTTGAGGCCCGCTATCAGCTGGACGCAATCGTAAAAGGCAAGGTAACGAAGCTTACCGATTACGGCGCATTCATAGAGCTGGAAGACGGCATAGAGGGTCTCGCCCATATTTCCGAATTCTCGTGGGTCAAGCGCGTAAAGAAGCCCGATGAAATGCTTAAAATCGGCGACCCCGTAGAATGCATGATACTCGGCTACGACCTCGATCAGCAGAAAGTATCGCTGGGTCTGCGCCAGGTACAGGAAAATCCGTGGACAACCATCGATAACCGCTATCCCGTTGGCATGCGCCTGACCAAGAAAGTCGTAAAACTCACTGCCGCCGGCGCTTTTGTTTCCCTCGAAGACGGCATTGACGGCTTCCTTCCCGCTGAAGAGCTTTCATGGACCAAAAAAGTCCGTAATCCCGGTTCCGAAATAGCCGTCGACCAAGAAATTGAAGTCATGGTCATAGAGAACCAGCCTGAAGACCACAGCATACGCCTGTCTGTTCGACGGCTATCCGATGATCCCTGGCAAAGCTTCTGTTCTGCCTTTAAAGTGGGAACAATTATCGAAGGCGTTGTTTCCTCCGTTACCGATTTCGGCCTGTTCATCAAAGTCCAGGGAGACATTGAGGGCCTGGTACACAAGGCAAACATAAGCAACGATCGCGAAGAAGACTTTGATGCGGCAATGAAACGCTATCCTGTCGGAACCGCGGTAACGGCGGCTATCATAGAAGTAAGCGGTGAACGCCAGAAGCTGTCTCTTTCCATAAAAGACCTGGTTCGCAAGCAGCAGCAGGCTGAAATGTCCCGCTTCATGGATGAGGGAACCGCCAGCGAAGGTTTTACCTTGGGCGACCTGATGAAACAGAAGAAGGACACTACGCGTCCGAACGCATAATCATGATTGAACGTATTGATCCCGAGAAGTTTGAAACGCTAATCGAGATCAATATGTTGATCAATTCGAATTACGGCGACGCAACCTCTTTACTGACAAAAATCCTCGAATCGGCAACAAGGCTTACAGAAGGCGAAGCCTCTTCTTTGGTATTAAAAAACGAAGAAGACGGCAAGCTTTATTTTGAAATAGCTCTTGGTCCCAAAAGCGGCGATGTAAAGAAATTCAGCCTGAATCCGGGTGAAGGCATTGCCGGGTGGGTAGCCGAACGGGGTCAGTCCCTGATCGTCAACGACGTTGAAACCGATTCGCGCTTTTATAGCGAGATTTCCAAATCGATCGGGTTTCCGACCTTCAGCATTTTGGCAGTGCCGATGCTGGTACGCGATCGCTGCGTTGGCGTTATCGAAATATTAAATAAAAAAGGTAAGAAATACTTTACCCAGGATGACTTGAAATGGCTCGAGATATTCGCAGTTCAATCTGCCATAGCCATCGAAAACGCTAAATATCTTGAAAAAGCCCGCGAAGAAATCGGATTCCTCCGGGACCAAATTTCAACCGACAAAGGATATCATGTACTGATTGCAAAAAGCCCCGATATCATAGAAAAGCTGGAGCTTATAGATAGAATCGCAAAAACCGATTCATCGGTGCTCATACTGGGCGAAAGCGGTGTAGGCAAGGAGCTGATTGCAGAACAGGTGCATCTTAAAAGCAACAGGAAAAACGGTCCGTTTATTCGTGTAAATTGCGCTGCGCTTCCTGAAGGCCTGCTTGAAAGCGAGCTCTTCGGCCATGTAAAGGGGGCGTTTACCGATGCCATCCAAAATAGACGGGGCCGTTTTGAACTCGCCGACGGCGGTACGATTTTTCTGGACGAAATAGGTGATTTCCCTTTAAAGCTGCAAGCTAAGCTCTTGCGCGTATTGCAGCAGAAAACCTTTGAGCGCGTAGGTTCAAGCGATACCGTTACGGTTGACGTGAGGATTGTAGCGGCTACGAACAAGGATATCGATTTACAGGTTAAAAAAGGGGAATTCAGGAGCGACCTCTATTATCGGCTCAATGTATTGCCGATATATGTTCCGCCTTTGAGGCAACGCAAGGAAGATATACCGGTATTGGCCGATTTTTTTCTAAAAAATTTCAGCCGGGAAACGAAAAAGCAATTTACCGGATTCAGCGACGTTGCCCTTGAATTGATGCTTTCCTATACCTGGCCGGGAAATGTGCGGGAACTGGAAAATGCAATCGAACGAGCAGTTGTCATCGCAAAAGAAAAAACGATAGGCGCCCGTGATTTATTGCTTGGGACAAATATCCAGGAACATGACGATTACCGTGGAAAAAATCTGAAGGATGCCCTTACCATATTCAAAAAACATTTTATCAATGCCGCGATGGAAGAACATAAGTGGAATCAGACAGAAACTGCAAAAGTGCTAGATATTCAACGTACATACCTTTCACGTCTTATGAAAGATCTTGGTATGACTATTCCAAAGGAGTAACCTGATATGAGCTACATGAACCTCGATAAAGAATCCAAGGCCGAAAAAATAAAACTCTCGATACGCATGAATGATTTTTTACGGAAAAACCGAAAACCGGTTCTTGCAATATTTATTGTCATCATCGCTGCCGTCCTGGGTCTTGGCATCTTTACCGCCATCCAGCAGACCGTCGTCAGCAAGGCAGCCGGAGAGTACGAGAGCCTGGTTTCCCTCTATGAAACGTGGGAGTCTGAAACTGCGGAAGACGTAAAATTGGCCAAAGGAAACGAGTTAATCACCGGCATCGAGAATCTATCGAAAAAATATAAATCATCCTACAGCGCACAGACGGCCTTAGTTATGAAAGCGGAAATTCTTCTAGCCAGGAAAGATTACAAAGGGGCTGAAGAAACCTATTTATTCCTGACGCAAAATTATCCGAAATCTCATTTAGCGCCAACGGCCCTTTTAAATGCAGCCGCACAGGCGGAAGAAGGCGGCAACAAGGAGAACGCTCTGAAATTGCTTCAGAAAGCAGAAACCGAATTTAAAGCCGACACGATCGGCTTAAATAGGGCTTTGTTTAATATTGGCAGGATTTATGAAGAAATGAAACAATTTGAAAATGCTTCCAGTGCGTATACCAAGCTCATAGTAAAGGGAATCGATGATGATTGGACAAAACTCGCGCATGACCGTATAATTTACATGAAATCAAGTGGCCTTATAAAATAAGCCTCCTAATTTTTCCGGAAGGACATACTGCCTGTCCTTCATTACAAGGAGTATAGCATGGCTAAGAAGCGGGCAAGGCTTTTTGAAACGAAGTTCTTTGCGTTTGTTATTGCTGCATTCGTAATCATGCTATATATCTGGGTTTATTCGAAAACAGGGATATTTCAAAGACTCGAAGATAAGATACTGGACAGCCAGTTTAAGTTGAAAAATGAACGGCAAACAAAATCCTTGCAAGAAGGCGCCGTATTGACGGAAAACAATCTTGGTATTTCCGAAGATATCCTGATAATCGGTATTGATCAAAAAACTTTGACCGAATACGGGAAATGGCCTTTTGAGCGAATTAAGCACGCCAACCTTATTAATGCATTTTCGCGCCTCAACGAACAGGGAAACAGGGAATCCGGATTGTTCATTGATGTTTTTTTTAATGAACCGGATCCTAATCCAACGCAAGACGCAATTCTGTCGGCAGCCATAAAAAATTCCGGAAAAGTTTATCTTGAGACGGTTCTGGCCAATGGTCCCACGGTGGATATGCAGGACCCTTTATTCAAACGGCAAAAAATACTCTATGAAAATCTCGGCACCATCAAGAGTATCAAAGGTAACTGGAAAACTCTCTTGACCTATAGTGCCTTTGATCCTCCCTTGGAGCCTATGGCTAACGCCGCCAGCGGGTACGGGCATGCGAATTTCAACAATGATTCAGATAAGATTTTCAGAAAGCAGCCATTGATTCTCGGTTCAACCGTTTTAATCGACACATTAAAATTAGATGATTTAACTCCAGGCTACTCGGTTAATTCAGCGGATTTCGAAAGGCTTCTATGGATTGACAATACTGGCAATCCCCACGATATCGACACGCCCATAACAAATGAAGCTTTGTTAAAACTGAAAAAAGAAATGAAAGCCAATGCCCCCCTCAAAGTCGAAGACGCGAACGCCGACGGGGTTCCCGACGAAAGCTATTATATTATTCGGCATTATAAAAACCATTTTGTGCCCAGTATAACATTGGCCCTTGCTCTTAATTATTTTAATAAAACACTCAATGACCTGGAAATCGTGGTTGGCTCTTATGTCCTTATTAAAAATCCGCAGGTTAAAGACAGCCAAACCGGAGAACTAATTCCCTATTCTATACAAACCACGAATGATGAATATGATAAAGACGGGAATTTGGTTAACGAAGGGAATAAACGGGCAGTTCCCGAAATTAGGATACCCATAAACGAAAATGGCCAAATGCTGGTTAATTTCATGGGACCAAGATCCAGCGAGTATGCGGAAGGCTGGCATACATTTCCCGTACGTTCCTATTCCGCGTACGCAAATCGTGATCCTGGTTCGGATCCAACAAAATGGAAACGAACCATGGCTGTCAATAACAAGATTTTGATGGTTGGAGCTTTTACTCCGGGGATGGCAGACGACGAAAAGCCAACTCCCTTGGGAATGATGTACGGAATCGAATTGCATGCCAATGCGCTGAATACCATTCTGATGGATAACTTTTTGTCTAAAGCTCCATTTATCGTTAATTGCATGATATTTATCGCTTTTATTTTGTTAATATCACTGGTAAGTTCCCGTCTGCCGGCGATAGCCGGTTTCTTCATGGCAATTATCGGAACACTCGTCCAATTCATCATAGTCAACATAATCGCTTTTGAAAAATTCAATTACCTGATGGATTTTACTCCAGTTGCGATTGGCCTGGTATTTACTTTTGTATCGATTGTTGTATATAGGGCGTTTACCGAAGAAAGGGACAAAAAACAAATTCGGGCAATGTTCGGAAAATATCTGAGCCCAAAAGTAGTAGACCAGCTTACTAATGACCCTCCGGAATTGGGTGGTGTAGACAAAGAGCTGACTGTATTTTTTTCGGATATCCGGGGATTTACCTCCCTTTCCGAAACCATGACTCCACAGGAGCTGGTTAACCACTTGAATGTTTATTTTACCGCGATGACGAATCTAGCATTGGATTATGGCGCAACTCTCGATAAGTATATGGGCGATGCCATAATGTGCTTCTGGGGTGCACCCATTCCTCAAGCCGACCATGCCGTTTTGGCATGCAAATGCGCCTTGAGGCAAATAGAAGTCTTGAAGGAACTGAATAAAACCTGGCCCGAAACAAAACAGATTAACATCGGGATAGGGCTTAACTCAGGCGTAGTGACCGTAGGCAATATGGGCTCAAATTTAAGGATGAATTATACAATAATGGGGGACCATGTAAATTTGTGTTCCCGGCTGGAAGCTACAAACAAGGAATATGGCACAAGAATAATCATCAGCGAGTTTACCTACGCTATGGTAAAGGATAAGTTTATCGTCAGGGAACTCGACAACATCAGGGTAAAAGGAAAAAACAAGCCCGTGGTTATTTACGAATTAGTGGATTGCATTGAATCTTTGGATCCGCCAAACTTTGGATTGAACAAGACAACAGCGAAAAAGCAAAAGATTTGATGCGAAGGAAAATTCCGTTCCTGTTTCTGGTTCTCATTGTATTAGCTGCTCTTTGCTCCTGTGGATTGGATATGTTCAATGAATCTCTTAATTACCCTCCACGTGGGATTTCTTCTACCGGGGCTGCCGCGAATTTCTTGCCTCCCATCTATGAACCTCCTCTAAATACGGGTTTTGAAGCAAATTTTTTAGGAATTGAATTTTATTACCGTATTTATAATAACAGCCAAAATGCGCTTAGCGATGCAGGTTTGTTCAGCGCTAAGCAGGATGCGGAAATAATTCCCGGATCCACGATAGCTTCCTATTTGGCCTCGCCGCTAGGATTGAAATATAGAAAGCTTTCGGTCACGGTTCCCAAAAGCACGCCGATAACGGATTCTTCAGAATTGGCAATTGAAGTATATATCAATAACAGGCTGTTTTTAATAGTTATCAGCCCTTCGATAACGACGGAACTATACAGGAATATACCCGGTAGTACGATTTTTTCTGTTAAGCCTGAAAGTAGCGATGCAGATTTTCAGTATGACTCTGCAAGCGGTGAAACCGTTTTTTTTGTCCAGCTGTATGCAGTTTCCTATGGCATCGATTTTTCTTCGGGAACATTTAATTCTTTATCCAGCAAGGCTATTTTTATCGGAGTATTGACGATAACCTTTTAATGGCAAAACCAAGCTTCCGATAATGTATATTCTGTCTACTTGTATACAGAGGTATAATCTATTGCATTCCCTGAGTCTGCAGACTTGGCAAACTGATTCTTTCTGATTAAGGATAAACCGGATTCCCGAAAAGGAACACCTAAAATTTGAAGGATTAATCCTTGAATGCCAAATTCTTTTTTGCCGCTGAATGGTAAAGTAATCTGTAATCCGGAATCCACCAACTGTGCCTGTAGGTCTTTTAAAATTTCGGGGTTTTTGTCTTTTATGGCAAGTAGATCGTTTAAAAAATCGAAAGCCGATTTTGGGGTATCAATAAAAGCTAATTCGAACAAGGATCCCCAGTGAACCGAGGATAAAGAAATATTTTTCTTTCCATCGATTACATGAAGGACATCCAGTTCTATTATTCTAATAGATTCAGGAAGGAATGCATTTATTGACGGAAGGATACTCTTCAAATTGTTATGAACAGTATCATAGTCCGCATTAAGATAAATAATGCCGTATTCTTCATGAGATGAAGAACCTAGCGGTAAAGGCTCGGATATCTCCAAATGAACAAGAGGCGTAAAACCTTGCGTATATTCCAGCGGCAGCCCTGAGCGAAAAAAAGCATGGCTAATTAAACGCCAAATATCCTGATGGGCAAAAAAAGCGCTTTCCTTTAATTTAGAAAATTTAAATAATAGACGGCATCTTGTCTTAAGATCATTTTTTAAAGGAATGATTTTCCCGTCGCTCAAGGAATTTAAAAACCTGGTTACGCTGGTTTTTGAAGATTCAAAATTCTTAACGGAAGCATCATCCGAGCAGGATCCGCAAATTTCTTCGCATGATTCGGAACAAGGAGGACTAAGTACTTTATTTTCTGAATGTTTAAATTGTGTTTCTATATACTCATCGATTAGATTTATTTTAATATCCGCCCATGGAAGTATTCCGGAAAAATCATAGGCGACTCTTTCCGATAGGATATCGAGCCAAACCTGCTTATTAAAATGATCATCCCATGAATCGAATCTACAGCCATTTTGGTAGGCTTTCAATATAGCTTCCCTTACTCCGGCGTCGCCCCGGGAAATATAACCCTCTACTGCTGACATCAGCGGAGAATGATAGCTAATTTTGACATTTGAGTATTTCTTGAATGCGTCTTTTATGGCATAGATAGTTTTCATGGAATTTTCCAGTGATATCTGGGAGACCCTCTGAAATGGAGTATGCGGTTTAGGAACAAAGGTCGCTATTGATATATTTAAGTCAATTTTAGTGTTTTTCCTGATCTCCTTAATAAAATCGATTATAGCCGCTTCTTCGGAGTATTCTGCTGTTTCTACGGGCAAACCTATCATAAAATAAAATTTCGCGAGCTTATATCCAAACTGTTCTGCTTCCAGGAGTATGGCAAGAATTTTTTCCAGTGTTGATATTTTATTTATTGCCCGCTGCCAATCATTGACAGGGGTTTCCACTGCGAAGGTAAGTCCACTTTTCTTTGTTTTTGCTAATTTATCTATTATATTTATGGAAAATGATTCTATCTTTAAAGAAGGCAATTGAAAGGATACTCCTAAAGCCGAATACTTATTATTTAGAAAATCAAGCAATTCGAAAATTCCAGGAAAATCCCCGCTTGAAAGCGAAGTTAACGTTATAACATGATGTCCCTGACCCACCAAAATATCAGTTTCATCAAGAATATTTTGAACATCCTTAAATCTGCATGGCCTATACAGAAATCCTGCCTGGCAGAAACGACAACCGTTAGGGCAGCCCCGCATTATCTCGACTACGCCATGATCCTGCACCGGTTTGATAATAGGTATCGGATAATTTATTTTAACGACTCGACTGGAAAAGGATTCGTCGATATTTCGACCGGTAATTTTTCCGGGAGTCCAAAAATTCGGGTGCGCCATGATTTTTGCCATTAAATCAGATTTACCTGAACCGGTTTTCTTTAATTGCGCAAGCTCCGCGCATAGAATAAAAAATTTATCCTCAGCTTCACCTATCCAAACAGCATCAAAAAAACTTGAAAACGGAACTGGATTAGTGATTCCAGGACCGCCTGCAATCACAATGGGATGAGATTCATTACGCTCTATTTTATTAAATGGTATGCCCGATAGTTCCAGAATTTGTAAAATATTCGTAGCAGCGAGTTCATATCCGACCGTAAAAGCCAATATATCAGAATCTTTTACGGGACACTGCGATTCAAGCCCATATAGGGGAATGTTTTTTTCAGCCAAGATTTCGATGAAATCGGAAGCAGGAGAAAACACTCTCTCGCAAAAAATGTTGTCATTGCTGTTTAAACCGGAATACAAAATCCTCATGGCGTTATTAGACATCCCTATCTCGTATAAATCCGGAAAACATGCCATGATATGCAATGAAAAATTTGTTTTGTTGCATGAATTTATTTCTGCGCCAAGATATCGAGCAGGTTTTTCTACGCGAACAAGTTTTGTATATAACAGATCGCAAATAGCACTCATAGTGAAAATCTCCTAGAACCAACTCCCAATACCAAACCCAAGGCAATTGATACGGCGAGCAGGGATGATCCACCGTAAGACAAGAAAATGAGCGGGATTCCAGTGATTGGCATTATGCCCATGGCCATTCCGACATTGATCATAAAATGAAAAAGGATTACGCCAAATACACCCGCGATGATGCCGGATGAAAAAGAATCGCGAATAGTCTTTAGTAAAAACAACATTCTTATAAGGATAATAAAAAAAAGCAAAAAAACAAATAGACTGCCCAGCAAACCTAATTCTTCGGAAATAATACTAAAAATAAAATCCGTGCTTTGCTGCGGCAAATACCTGTAATGGCTTTGTGTGCCCTGGAGAAATCCTTTACCGGTCAAGCCTCCCGAGCCAATCGCAGTTATGGACTGTCGAATATTCCAGCCTGACTTTAAGGGATCGATATTTGGATCAAGGAAAACAATCAATCTCATGACCTGGTATTCCTTTAAAACCTTTTGGGCCATGATTGAACCGAATATACCTACCATAAATATCAAAGAAAAATAAACTATCCAATAATAATACCTCTTCTTAAAATAACGAAAACCCAAAAAGGCCAAAAGAAGCACAATAAAAAATAGAAGTAACGTTAAATAAACATATGGTTTCTGGTATAAAACAAATAGGATATTTATCGATTGTGATAATTTGTATTTCTGCCATAATGGCAATACGGTTAGCAGGCCTGCCAAGGCACCTGCTGAAATAATAAAGAATAAATATGGCTTATTGACATTCATTATATATGCAATAAACAGATAGATCGGAAAAAACACGAGAGCCGTTCCAAAATCAGGCTGCAAAAGTATAAGCCCCATGGGAAGCAGCACTATTCCAAGCGAAATAAAAAAGCGTTTTAGGGTAGCTGCCTGATGAATAGTCGCGGACAAATATTTTGACAAGAACAAAATGGTGGCGATTTTCATAAATTCAGAAGGCTGAATTCCATAAACACCAATTCCTAGCCAGGATTTGGCACCATTTACAACCCGACCAAAAATTCTTATGTAAACCAACGCAAGGATGAAGATAATATAGACGATTGGCGTATAATCGGCGAATCTTTTAGGATCCAGCAATACAATGGAAAGCATTGCTATCAAGCTAACAGAAACCCAAATGATTTGCCTTATGTATTCATTGGAAACCAATTGTCCTGAAGAAGAAATTCCCGAAGAATAAACAAAAAATACGCCTATTATCATCAATAGAAAAACGCAAACGACCGTAATCCAGTCGAAGTTTTTTACGAGGGATTTTATTGACGTCACTACTCCAACCTTTCGGACGGTAACAATTGGTTTTTTTCCAAACCCAGCTCCCTGATCGTCTCTTCATAAGTCCGATTGGAAAAATATGAATCAAAAATAATATTGGTAGCGTAGGGAGCCCACCATTCCCATTTATTTACAGCCTCTATCATCGCAACAACAATGATAACATCATCTATATTTTGATAATCCCAAGGGGCGTAACCTACAAACCAGGAATGCCAACGATCAACCAAACCTACTTCTGCAGTACCCGTCTTTCCGGCGACTTTTACAGCCTTAGTATTAACTGGATATTTTGCAGTTCCATCCGTTATTACATACCTAAGATTTTCCTTCGTAGTTTTGAATACCTCTTTCGAGATACTCGAAGATATAAGAACCTCGGGAACCGTTTTTTGGAGGATTACCCCAGATTGGGAATCACGCAATTCTTTGAGAATATGTGGTTTATAAACAATCCCCTCGTTTACAACAAGAGAAAACATATTCGCGACTTGCAATGGTGTCGCAAGAAAATAACCTTGTCCGATACTAAGATTAAGAGTATCCCCTCCCAACCATTTCTCGTTGAAGAGTCTCTCTTTCCATTGCGGCGTAGGAACAAACCCCGATACCTCTCCAGGTAAGTCTAATGAAGAAATCTGCCCGAAGCCGAATTCTTTTGCATAGGATACTATCCTCTCAATGCCGAGTTTGTCCCTTCCTACTTCCCAAAAATAAACGTCACAAGATTGTGCCAGAGCCTCCTGCAAATTCACCCGGCCATGTCCAGGTTTTCTTATCCAACAGCGAAAAACACGATCCCCATAATTGATTTCACCGACGCATGAGATTTTTTCTTCAACAGATATTGCCTTTTCTTCCAAAATTGCAACCGTCATAACGGTTTTAAAAGTAGATGCGATAGGATAGCTTGACTGTATGGCTCTATTGATTAATGGCGTCTGCGTATCATTAAGCAATTTTGAGTACTCATTATTCCCACCCTTAGCAATTATTGCGTTTGCATTGAAAGCTGGCCATGAAGCCATAGCCAGTATTTCTCCGGTAGCAGGCTTGAGTACAACGATTGATCCAATTCTTTTTCCCAATGCTTTTTCGGTAGTTATTTGAAGATTCCTGTCAATCGTCAAGACTATATTCCTGCCCATCTCAGGAGGTTCAATATCCTTTCCGGAAAATTCTATCTTTCTGCCCCGAACATCAACGGTTTTAAATTGTTTTCCGTCTTTTCCCTTCAAAAAAAGATCATACTGTCTTTCGATACCGGATTTTCCAATTATGTCACCGTTTTGATATCCTTTGTTATAAAGATATTTTAGCTCGTCATTTGAAATCTCGCCAACATAGCCGATAAGATGAGAGAAGGATCCGGTTTCCAGATAATTCCGTTTAGGCTTAGAATACCAAGCAACACCGGGAAATTCGTCAATTCTTTCCGCAATAGTATTTATAAGTTCCTGGCCGACAGAATTGGCTATTTCAATCGGCTGATAAAATTTATAATACATCGGGGGTATCTTTTTATTAATATCGTTAATCGAGATTTCAAGCAATACCGCCAATTTACTAAATACGGTTTCTTTTAAATTAGCCGGTATTTCTGCAGGAACTATAACAACCGCGAAAGAATCAATGTTCAATACCAAGGGAATGCTATTGTTCCGATCGTATATTTCGCCTCGTTGCGAAGGAATAATTTCCATCTGCCTGGCAATCGATACTGCCTTACCCTTATATTCAGCGCCTCGCACAAGCTGGAGATATGATAGATACAAGGCATAAACAATAAAAACCCCGATGAGCAAAATTAATAAAAAATAACGCTTTTCTGGATTTATCGTTGTATATGTTTCGTTGTAGTCCGTTTTTGTCATATTTTATTGTCCGGTAAAACAATTAGTTTACCAAATAAACCGAGAAGCAAGAATACAAGCGGTGATATGAGAGTATTATAAGCCACCTCAATCCATAAGGCTTTTCCGAAAATCGGGTATATAGCGACTATATCCCCAAAAATAAAATTAAAAATATATAATGAAAAAACTTTCATTAGAGTGGCAATAAACACGAATAAGGCGGGAAGAAGGAATTTATCTATGAAAAACTTGCCCGAAACAATATTAAACGACCAGGCAATCAAGGTTCGAATGCAAGAAGTGAGTCCAAGCGGAGAAGAGCTTATTCCATCGTGAAGTATTCCGGATAAGAATCCCGCAATCTGACCATGTGGCTTCGTATTTTTAAAAGAAATATACACGAGAATAACCAGGGAAATATCAGGTAATACTGAATCGATCGCCAAAACATGCAACCAGGTAGTTTCTAAAATAGTTGATAATATCATCAAAACGCAACAACCAATAATGCTTTGCATCATTACGGAATGCCTTTGACTTCTGTTTCTGCCTCTATCGAATCGATGACAAAAACATATTCGATTTTTGAAAAATCAACCGCTGGTTGAACTTCAATCTCGAGAGACGTAAGATATTCAAGCTCCCTTACTTTTATTACTCGACCAACCGTAATGCCGCCCGGATATAGAGATTGCAAGCCGGAGGTTATCACCAAATCGCCAAACTGGATTTCCTCTTTAGCCCTTTTTTTAATATACCGGACAACAAGGTTTTCATCGTCTGAACCACCACCCGAGGCAAGACCTTCATATCGCGAACGCGCCAGGCGAACTGAAATATAGGCTGAAACATCATAAATGGGCATAACAATGGCGGCAGCCTGGCTTACTTGAATTACCCGTCCTATAAGCACTTCTATGCCATTCTCATATGCAATAACAGCCTGGTTTTTTTTGATCCCTTGTTTTAAACCCTTGCTAAGAACAAAAGAAGAATTAACGTTTGATGGATCTTTGCCAATTATTTTACATGCGATGCTTTTATATTTGCTGTTTTTTTGGAAACTAAGTTGAATTCTAAAATCTTCGTTTTCTCTCTTTATTTCCGTATAATCCTTTTCTAATGTACTTAATTGCACAGTTCTCTGCAGAAGATCATCATATTTTACCTGAAGATCCTTCAATTCAACAATGCTGGTGAACGTATCCGAAAAAAAAGATCCAATAGAAGAAAATCCTTTTTGGAAAAAAGACATAAAAGAAAGGCTTATTCTTTCCGGTATCCCGACAAGGCTTTTTGTTGAAAGCAGCAGCATGAAAATAGAAAGCAAAATTAGGGACGTAGAAACTCCGAGACGCAATTTACTGCTTATCTTTTCATTATATACCATGATCTTTATTACAGTCCCATGGTACTGGAGCCAAAAGCGATATCCACGCCGCGAATGGCCTCAAAGTATTTTCCGCAGCCAATGGCCACACATTCCAGCGGCCTTTCAGCCAAAATCACCGGAACTCCAGTTTCCTTGGCTATCAGGCGAGGCAAGCCCTTAAGCAGGGAACCTCCTCCAGCCATTACGATACCCCGTTCCACAATATCTGCCGCCAGCTCGGGTGGCGTCTGTCCTAAAGTCTTCTTTATTTCTTCTACGATTTGATTTACAGGTTCTTCCAGCGCCTCTCGAACCTCAACCGAATCAATTTCAAGCCTGCGCGGCAAGCCTGTAATGGCATCAGTCCCTTTAATTTCTACTTTTTCTATTACTTTATCAGGGGAAGCGTTTCCAATTTCGATTTTCAGCCGCTCCGCAGTTTGCTCACCGATTATAAGATTATGCGCAGCGCGAATATGCTTGATTATTGCAACATCAAATTCGTCACCGCCAATCCGAATTGCATTTGTAACAACCAGATCTTTTAATGAAATTACGGAAATTTCAGTGGTGCCACCGCCGATATCGCAAATCATGTGGCCCGCAGGCTCATGAATCGGAATGTCGGACCCTATCGCAGCCGCCAATGATTCCGGCAATACTTCAACCTCGCGCGCTCCCGCCTTATATGCCGCCTCGATTACCGCCCTGCGTTCCACTTCCGTGATGCAGGTAGGGATTCCAATAACCATCCTCGGCTTTATAAACCATCTGCGGGGAAGAACTTTTTGCATAAAATGCTTGATCATTTTTTCAGTTATGTCGGGATCGGCTATGACACCGTCCCGCAAGGGGCGTATCGCTATGATGTTGCCCGGTGTTTTCCATAGCATTCGTTTAGCCTCGGATCCTACGGCCAGCACTCGCTTCGTACCGCGTTCCACGGCGACAACGGACGGTTCGTTGATTACTATACCTTTGCCTCTAACATAAATGAGCGTATTGCAGGTTCCAAGATCGATTCCAATATCCAGGGAAAGAGAGTCAAACAATCCTTTTCGCGCCATATAAAACTCCTTGTTTTAAGGTCTATCCAGCAACTTCTGCCGAGCACCCGCATGCATGGGATCAATAGCGACTGCTTTTCGCCATGAAGCTCTCGCTTTGATTGCATCGCCGCCAAGTGAAAAAATAATTCCTTCATGATAAAAAACATCTGCTGAATTAGGATTGATAAGTTTGAGCTTATCTAAAATCAGCATCGCATTTTGATACCTGTTTGAATTTTCATAAATCGTTACCAGCAGGAACTGCGCCTGTTCGGCAATAAACTCGTCGCTGGTTTTAAATATCGCCGCTTGGGCAAGGCGTTCAGCTTCCGGAAGATTCTTGACGGCAAAATAGGTTTTTGAGGCTGCCATCATAAGTTCTGCGGACTCAGGTTGAAACTGCAGCGCTTTTTGGAAATATGCAATGGCGTTGTCAAAAAAACCGAGCTCCTGGCTTGCCAATGCCATGTATTCCCAGATATCAGGCGAATTGAGTCCCGCACTAATCGCATTGTCAAAGGCAACCAAGGCATCATCGAAATACTCGAAGCCTTTATAATAATAGGCTTTTCCGAGAACATAATTGACCATATCAAGAAGCGGCAGATTTTCATTTACCAAGGCTTTTCTTAACGAAAAAATCGTTTCGTCCATGGCTTGCAGGCGCAGCTCGCCGTCAACTTCAGAGATCCCGATATAGAAAATTGAAAAACCCTTAAAGGTTAAATAAAATGAATCCAATGGCTCATATTCAAGAGACGCATTGCACGCATGATATACCCCTTGATAATCGCGCGCCTGCCAAGCATCCAATATTACGGTTTTCTTTATTTTTTTTTCGGTTTCCTGCACTATTGCTAAATTTTCCTTGACGGCTGCCGGTTTTAAAATCAAGAACAGCGAAATAGAAATGACAACGAGCAGGCCGATAATAATATATCGTTTGATACGTTTCTTTTTCTGGGGAGAGTCTTTTATTTTTTGATAATTAGCAAAGAATGTGCTCATAGCCTTATAGTGTTGTACCATGCCGGTTATTAATAGTCAATTATAGGATTATTGGCATAAACCTATATATAGAAAGTGATTGCTGAAATAATAAAAAAAAGGAGCGAGCCTATAAGCCGGGTTCTGTACCGCAATTGCGGCGGCTACCATCTATCTAACCGCAAGGTTACCCTGGCGGTTTCGCGGTCTACCCGTAAAGTGCCGGCGATGAATAAACCATCGCCGGCGCGTGCAAGCAACACATTACTGTTCGACCTTACTCGCGACGAGGTTTGCCTTGCCAAGTGCGTTACCGCACTCGCGGTGGGCTCTTACCCCACCATTTCAGCCTTACCTGCGCTTTTCAGCGCAGGCGGTATATTCTCTGTTGCACTGTCTGTAAGAGACCCGTCACCGGATATCTTCCCGGCCATTAACCGGCGTCGTGCTTTATCGAGCCCGGACTTTCCTCCCACAAAAAATGTGAACGGTAGCCCGACTCACCCCTTATATCTAAACATCAGGAAAACTTAATCCTCGGAATCGGACATGGTGCCTTTATCGGAGGAATCATCGTCATCATCGTCATCGTAGCTCTCGTCTTCAGATTCATCGCCAAAATCATCGAGATCGGAAAGGCTGCCGGACTCGATATCGGATAGAATATCTTCGTTTCCGTCTTCGCTCTCTTGGTAAAACAAGACGCGCGAGCAATAGGGGCAAAACAGGATTTTATTGCTTTGATGAACTTCATTTACGAACTGCGCTGGCAATATCATCGAACATCCCGAGCACACGACGCCTTTTACGGGAACGATACCGAGGCCCTGCTTGGATTTGATGATCCGCTCGAATTTAAAAACGATTTCCCCGTCTATATCGTGCGTCGTCTGCCCCTCGAGCTTTTTTAATTCAACGATTCGCTTGTGCATGGACGCTTCTTCGTTGCGGATCCTCGTGCGCTTTTCCTCGATTTCCGTTTCCTGTGAATTAATAAGCATCTCGCTGGATTTTACGTCGGAATCGGCTTCCTTGAAACTTTCATCCGTGTGCTTGAGATCTTTGCGCAGCTGATCTTCTTTAAGGCCTGCATCCGTTATCTCTTTATTCAGCGCTTCGAACTCCCGAGGGCTGGAAATACTGTCCATTTGCTGTTCGGATTTTTCTTTTAATTGAACAACCTCGGCGAGCTCATTACGAAGCTGCCCGGCTTTCGTGCTAACTTCCTGAAAGCGTGTATGTCGTTCCTGATAAGACTTCCGGGCGCGAACGAGAACTTCTTCCTGTGCCGCAATGGACTTTGGCAAATCCCGAACATCTTTCTCGATAGCAACACGTTCCATCAGAAGTTCCTGGAATTTCCTCAATCGTTCAAAAAGTTCTTCCATTAGCATATACAATCACCTCATGTTGTTCAAAATCGTGAATTCGCGAAATAATAGCATACAGTATTGTATATAATCAATGAGGAACCAGAATGAAAATTGCATTTAGGCCTTAATGATCGACATAATCGCGCAACTTTTGGCTGCGTTTGAAATGCCTGAGTTTTTTAAGCGCTTTAGCTTCAATCTGGCGAATTCGTTCACGGGTAACATTAAAATAAAGTCCTACTTCTTCAAGGGTAAGCGAATAACCGTCATCGAGCCCGAATCGCATTCGAAGGACTTCCTGCTCCCTCGGGGGAAGCGTGGAAAGGACGGAGCGGATCTGTTCCTGCAAAAGCTTGTAATCGGTTTGAACACTGGGATTCTCTATGTCCTTGTCTTCGATAAAATCTCCAAGGAAGGAATCGTCATCCTCCCCGAGCGGCGTTTCCAGGCTGATAGGTTCCCTGGCTACATTCTTTACGCTTTTAACCCTGGATACGGGCCAGCCAAGCTGCTGTGCAACTTCATCATCGCTAGGCTCCCGACC
>JANNSO010000015.1:0-33371 GCA_031402655.1 Spirochaetota bacterium
TAACGGTCTCGCTACCGCTCGTTATTACCGTTAAAAATGATAATCAAGTGGATTTCTAAATTTGAAATTTACTATCCTTCTGTTTTTGCATTCAGGTGAATGAATATTGCCAAAAACACCATATTTTCAACAGCCTGTTAACTTGCAATGCGTGAATGTCATGGTTTTTGCCGAGCCTAGCGACAGCAAAAACCGTAACATAGCATTGTCAAGTTGAAGCGATTGTTAGGCCAATATTTTATTCTTGTTACTAAGAAATCTTAGCTTTTAATATTTTTTCATTTGAAGCCATCCTTATTAATACTTCTTTGGGAAATTGAGTCGAATCTTCAATACTACCAGTAAAAAACACTTGCCCGGATCCAAGGCTTTCTATAAGCTTAATTATTTTACTATATTTTGTAAGATCAAGATCTTTATCTCGTGGTGAATCAAGGAATATAATCCCAGGATGCTTTAAAGACATTGTATTTGATATTTTCATAATACTTAGTAACACCAAAAATCTAATTACCACTTTTTCACTAGCAGATGATATCTCTGATAATGTTTTTTGCCCAATAATTGGCATTAATTCATTATCGAAAACAATTTTTGCAGAGTCTGGATAGATATCTTTGTAATGTAAATTAGCATAACTTGTAATATTTTCTATAATGTCATCTATATTTTCACGCTCGATAATATCCTTTTTTTGTACAGTTTCACTGAGTTCGCTAATCTTATCTGATATACTTGTAATCTTTATGCTTAGAAAGTGCTTATCAAGAAGAAGTTTCCATGCGCTTAGGAAATACTCCTTTTTTTGAATCAGTCCTTCTAGCGATTCGGCTAAATTATTGATATGCATATTTACAATATTAATATCAATACTTTCGAAGTATTTTTTCTTATGTTTTTCGATTTTCCTAATTATTTTCTTGTATTCACTTCTTTTTTCTCCAATTTGTATATCATAGTTCGCTATCAATGACCGAATTTCAATAATAGATTCTTCTAGCATTCGTTTATAAGCCAATGAATCTTCTTCGTTCTTTTCAAGTATATCCTGACCACAAAGGCTGCATTTACCATTTATGCTAATATTGATTGCATTTGAGCATGCGGGACAGAACTTTATTGGTATATTTGTAATAAAATCCCTTATTACATCTTTGTTAGTTAGTAAATCAAGTTCGTTAGAGAATACTATTTCTGTTTTTTTTAGATCAGTTTTTTGAAGTTCTAAATATTGAAGAGAATGACTAATTTCTTTTCGATTATCCTCGAGTTCGTTAATGTCATTAATTAATTTTTTATCATAACGTATTTGTGATTTCATTGTTATTGCATCGTTATTTTCAGTTAACTCAATAATTTGTTTTTTTATTTCTTTTATTTTGCGTTTTAAGGTCCTAGATTCTTTTTGTGCAACATCAAAATATTGCTTTCGTAAAATATCGGAACAAAGATCGATCTTATTTGAATATTCTCTTCTTTCTTTTATCAGAAATTGCATATCCAATAAAGTCCTTTGCTTATCGTTATCTACTTTACTAATTAGAGCGTTTATAATTTCCTTTTTCAATTGTTTAACATTGTTTATAAAATCCTTATCTCTTCCTCCAATGTCAGCTAGTAATTTATAAGCAGGTGTTTCTTGATCGATATACATTGCTCTAAGTAAAAAATAGAATCGTAATGTAGCTTTTTTATTATCTCCATATGCTATTTCTGTAGTTTCGAATTTTCCTTTCTCAAGTAAGAATGCAGAATATTCATCTATGGATTTAATTACTTTTTCCTTAGTAATTAGGTTTGTAAGGACAATAACACTAGATTTTGGTAGTTTTCTGTTTACAGAATATTTTTCATATGCACCGAACGAAATGCCGATCTCAGCATCTGAGCATCTTTTTTGATCACGTATTTCATCAATAAAGTCGTCAAATTCTACACCTAGGCAATATAATATTAACTTAATAAAGGTGGTTTTTCCACTTTTATTACCACCAAGAATAAAATTTGTTTGACCAAATTCTTTATTAAAACAGAGCTCTCCATTTATATGCAAAAAATCTATTTTCATTTTAATTTACCTTTGCATTCCATAAATTTTTCTTTTCCATATTCGGTTAAAAATATTCTAGTTTTAAGTTCATTTTCTTTTATAAAACAAATTACATCTTTTGCTTTTAATATAGTTATTGCCTGATCAAGACTTCTCAAAGACTCACTACTTGATCTATTACTGACTTCTCGTATAAGTTCTAATCTGTTATATACTAATCCAGATTTAGGACGATTATGGAGTGTTTCCATAATTTTATATGCTAGATAGTAGTAGTCTAGTTCACTATCTACGTACTGGAACCATTTGTCAAAACGCGAAATTAACATTTCATTTTTCATTTTTCCACCATATTGCGCAATTTGAAGTTGCTAAATACAATAGTCCTGTAAGGAACGCTTCATCGATATCAAGTATGTTTTTATATTTGAAACAGAGTGCGGATAACTCATTGTAAATATCATGCATTCTAGCTCGAACTTCTTCTCCTTGTTTTAATTGTGAGAAATACTTGAATTGAAATACATTAATTAGGTTTTCATAAATATCTGCAATAATTGCCTTTCCTTCTTCGGTTTTTAATAATCGAATTAAAATGCTTAATGCTTGTATTTTAGCTTTTTTTGCACTTTGAATAAAAATCTTTTCAAATCCACCTTTTTCTAATTTCATAACAAGAGTTGTATTATCAGAGTCACAATCGATGCTGAATGTTATTTCCTGGCGTATAGCTCCTTCCGGTTGTACAATAATTACCTCTTCTAAGGTCACATTTGTAATCTTATCTCGAGCAACAATATCACCATTATGTACTTCGTTGTTATTTTGAGTTATTTGATCTGACATTTTTATTACCGCCGACGATATCACCATTTATTACTGTATTTTTGTTTTGAGTAATATTTTTTTTATTATTGGAGTTTTTACTCCGTATATTTTTGGCAATCACAAGTCCGAGAATACCGAATATAATTGTCAGCAAAATTCCACAAATAGCAAGTGTTAGTTCAATGCTCATAAAAACTCCTTAAAATGCATATTGGTAACTTGAATATTGTTCCTTCAATTAGAAATACTATTAGCGAGCGAAGCGAGTCGGCCTAGCATTACTTATGCGGTTCTATTTATCCTGCCAGTGTAACATTCCGCGTAGCATAAGTATATCTTTTTCTCTAAATAAGGCAAATTTATTCGACGACCATACTATTTAAGAAAGGATCGACCGCAGAGTTTACTTACAATTATGACAAAAATTAAAAAAACGTCTATTATCTTAAGTCAAAATCACCCTTCCCTCAAAAAAACTGTTTTCTGAGGAAAGGGATAATCAATTTTTCCTAAAATCCAATCTGCTATGGATAGAAATATAAGTTGTAGCTATTATCAGCTGTAGATAAGAATCAGATTATCTACAGCTGATATTTAGAATCTATTTTTTCGTTTTTATTGCTGCCACCTCTTCCTTCGTTAAGAACTCAGCCTCCAAACACTTGGCAAGAATATCTTGAAGTAAAAGCATTTCCTGAATAATCAGCTTGTAATTCTCTTGTCCTCTTATTTCAAGCTGATTATTAATATCAGAAAAAATAGAAACTAGGGTTTGCTTTTCCTTTTTATCATCTGTTGCACGTACGATTCGAGCAATATCACGCAGTCTAATACTTCGGTGGTAGGCTTCTTCAATTGATAATTTACCGTTACTAATCTTCTCTTGTATTGAAAAGTCTCCGTGATCGATAATTGTCCGTATTTTTTCAATCCGCCGGGCAGACGTGTTCAATAGCTTTGCGGTACGCGCCGAACTGCGATTTTTAGATTTATGATTAGCCCCTATATCAGTATTAATGCCCGATTGGGTTCTTTCCTGCTCAGCTTGAAGCTGCTCTAACTGCCAGCGACCGCGAATATCTATTCTTTTTACAGACTCAAAGAGCTCGGCGTCGCTCTGGATGTGAAACGGAGTGTTTTCAATTGGTAAAATTCCTGACATAATATCTCCTTCGGTTGGTTTAGGATGCTGAAAATAATGAGCTTCCAATTCGTATGTAAGCTCATTATTTATGCAGGTTGGCTCACTAATGGAATTAAGCGGTCAGCCTGGGCTTTCAAAAGCATGGCATGATCGAACTCAGTGAGATGGTCGTAACGGCAAGTAAGCTCCTCAGAAGAGTGGCCAGTAAGGAGTCTGAGTTTTTCATCTGGAACAGCGCCTCTTAGCATCGCATTGCAGAAATGACGCATGCTATGAAAACTTAGCTTCCTTTTTTTTCGTACTTCCTCGGAAATACCAATTGAACGAAGCGCTTCCTTAAAACCTCGAGTGATGACTCCTGAGTCGATTGGTTTTATCTGTGTCTTTCCGGGGAAAAGCCATGGCGTTATTGGATCAGCGCAAATAAAAATGTCTAATTCGCTTTTTAGAAATTCAGGTAATGGTACGGTACGTGTCCGCCCATTTTTTGGACATTTAAGCCCATCTAATCGGGAATAGGAATAGCGAACTTGTAGTCGATTGGAAGATACCATTTCTTTTTGAAGTGCACAGATTTCCCCGAGTCGTAATCCGCAAAGTGCAGAAATCAGGGTTGCCGTCCGCGCAATTGTAGATCTCCATGGTATCGAAAATATGGCGCGGATTTCTTCTGATGTGAGAATGCCTTTTTCGGTTTTGGGAACCCATACTTTACGGATAGGTTGGGTGGGATCAGTTGGGATGAGTTGCATTCTGAATGCCTCTCGGATAGGCAATGCAATAGCGTCGTAAGCAGCATTAACGCTACGCGGTGACAGCAATTGGATTTTTTGTAGCCACAGCAGGTATCCTTGAAGATGTTGCGGGGAAATTTCTGAAAGCTTCAATAAGCCGAAATACTTACCTACAAACCGCTCGATATACCGCAGTGAAGTATGGCAGTGCGTTCTACCAATACCATTTTCGCGTCGGCTAAGTTGGGATTGAATATAGGGGGATGTTTCGAATAACCAAAAATCCTTGCCATATTCTACCAGCGAACCTAAATGTTGCTTTCCAAACCCTAAGGCCTGAGCCTCACATAGCTTTTTGGCATAAGCAACTGCTTTAGATCGGCTAGATGTGTGGGTGGAAAGTGCGGATGAATATTTGCTTGTCTTTTGATTCCAGAGCTGGACATAAAAAGACGGACTGGCTTTCCGATGGAATAGAACGAAGGGAGCTCGTGCCATAATGGCAACCTAAACGCCGGGGCGTACCCCTACTGATATTGTAATTAAAAAATGGAGTGATTTGTCCGATCCCGCCAACGGCGTATCGAAACACTATAAAGACGCGTTTGGGCATCGAATAAAAGCAGATTAGAATGGGAAAAAAATAGGCTAGTAGAATAGTGCGCGGGCACTGTAATAAACCGCATCCTCCTTCAGTCCTTATACTATAATACAAACAAGCTGGGATTTCAATTGTAAGAAGCCATCTGTTGAGTAGGAAAATTGAAATATGACAGATTTTTTTATATTTAGATCATTAGGTAAATTGTTAAGATGTATTGAATTAAAACTTAACTCGTGTCAGATTAAATGTCAGATTTTCTAATGAATTTTTGGTGTTTTTAAAAAAGCCGTCTTGACGGAATTACTTACAATATATATACTTAATTTTATGGTTCTCGTCAACCAGAAGGCACATTTAGATTCGCAATCAATAGGTCACCGGTTCGAATCCGGTATTCTCCAAAAAAAGCCGCCGAAAGGCGGCTCTTTTTATTGGAGAGAATACCGGATTCGGTGTATTCCTGAATTACTTGGTAGTAAAGCTCCAGCTGCGGCTTTCGGTAGAGGATATATTGCCGGCCTGGCTGCGTAGACCGGGCTGCACGCTTACCGTGTATGCGGTGGCAGGCGCCAGGGCACGGTCGGGCTTGAAAGTCAACAGATTGCCGTTCCAGCTGAACTTGCCTTTTATTTCCGGTTGGATGGTCAGCTTGCCTAGTACGCTGCGTGGATCCATGCTCATGGTAAACTGCACCAGGATGGGACTGGCGGGATCGACGTTTTTGGCACCGGCTCCCGGCAATACGGCGCTTACCATCGGGCGGGCGGAAATTACCGGGCCGGGTTCGCGGGCTCCGGGAGCACGAAGCATAACGGTACCGTGTGCGGCGACTTCCACGGTAAGGACGCCTAATTCGTTAGCAGTGACGAACCGTGTCTTATCCTTGGCGTCGGGTACCGAGTGGCTTTCGACATCAGTCCTAAATATGACGGTAAAGGTTTCGCCAGGCTTGCTGTCTATGGCTTTGAGGGGGATGGTTACGTCGCTGTCGGTGGCTCGATTGTTCATGGCCACGATAATGCGATCTTTGGCGTCCCAGCGCGCATAGGCGTAGTGGCCGAAGCGGAAGTTGTTGAGTACCGAGAAGCTGCCGGTTTTAAGCGCCGGAAACTGCTTGTGGATGGCGATTATTTGCTTGAAAAAGGCTAAAAGCTCGGTATCCTGCAAGGCTGGATCCCAGGGGAAGGCGCGACGGCTGTCGGGATCCGTAAGACCTGCCAGTCCTACTTCGTCGCCGTAATACAGAGTTGGCGCGCCGGGCATGGTCATCTGGAAGACTGTGGCTTCCTTCAATATACCTTTGTTGGTGCTTAAGGTGGCATTGGAAGGGTCGGATACTCCAGCTGCGCCTCTTTCCTTGTCTATAAAACCGCTGGTGCGGGTCAGGAAGCGGCTGTGGTCATGGTTGTCCAGCTGGTTCATGGCCACTTCCAGGCTGTTGTAGGGCAGTTTGGCCATTTTTTCCCGCAGGGACGCGTCGAACTTGCCGGACTCGTTGAGCAGGTCGGCACGGGCATAGTCGCTGTGCTTCTCGAGTCCGGTAAGGAACCAGCCTATGGGCTCGAAGAAGGCGTCGTAGTTCATGACGGTGTCCCATTCCCTGCCGTTGAGCCAGGATGAGGCGTCGCCGTAGACTTCGGCAAGAATTACCGCATCGGGGTTTGCCGACTTTACCGAAGTGCGGAATTGCTCCCAAAACTGGTGGTTGAATTTGGGGCTGTAGCCGAGGTCGGCCGCAACGTCCAGGCGCCAGCCGTCTACCTTGTATTTGCCTACCCACATGGCGCCTATGTCCATGATTTTTTTTGTCAGCTCGGCGCTGTTCTCGAAATAGAGTTTTGGCAGGGTTTTAAAGCCGTACCAGGCATCGTAGCTCTCGTTGTTCGGCCAGGCTTTTTGGTCGCCAAATTTGAAGTATGAGGCAAAGGGGCTGTCCTTGCTCTCGTAGGCGCCCGGTCCCTGGCTGGCCGGGTAGATGTTTTCGCGGTCCAGCCATTTGCTGAACGACCCGACATGGTTGAACACGCCGTCCATGATTACCTTTATACCAATTGAGTGGGCTTTGTCGATAAGTTCCTTCATCTTGGCATTGGATGCGTCCAGGTTTTCCTGCGAAGTAGTGCGGGTAATATATTTAAGGGCTCCCTTGTTGACGGCGCTGCCTTTGTCGAAGGCGGGGCTCTTGTAGATCGGATCCTTGGCCGCTTCGATGAGACCGATGCCAGGAGGAGTATCCTTGACGATGACGCCGAAGTGCGGATCTATATTTTCGTAATCCTGGGCATCGTACTTGTGGTTTGAGGGCGAAACGAACATGGGGTTGAAGTAGATTCCGTCGATACCCAGGGATTTGAGGTACGGCAGCTTTTGGATGACTCCTTCAATATCGCCGCCGAAAAATTCGCGGGTGCGGTTGCCGCCGGTGGAATAGGCTGTAGGATCGGGAATCTGATTCCAGTCCTTTACTCGCACCGATGGCCAGTTGTCATACAGGTATTCGTTGTCTACTACGTCATTGCCTGGGTCGCCGTTGTAGAAACGGTCGGTGTAAATTTGATACAGAACCGCGCCGCGCATCCAGGCCGGTACGGTAAATCCGGGGATTATCTTGAACTGGTAGCTGTTGCGGGGGGCGTTTTTTTCCACGCCCTGTCGGGAATAGAACGCGATGTCTTTTCCCTTGTAGACCTGGAAGTAATAGTTGGTGGTGACCTTCGCCGGAGGGATTTCCCCTATCCAGTAGTCAAAGGCGCCAAACGCGTCTTTTTTTGGAGGGAGCAGTTTGACCATGGGCACGGCGGTAAAATCGCGATCGCCGTAAACCAGCATTACCTGGTCGGCATTGTCCTTGCCCGTGCGGAACTTTACCGCCACCGATTGATCGGCTGATGGTTCCTGCGGCTGCATGTAACCGGCCGAGCCGTCGGAGAAAAAAAGTGCCGAGTCAAGGAAGGCGGTCTGGGCGGGCGCCGCCATGGCCATGCCGCCGAAGAAGGCAGCCATAAAGACCAGGCGCAGGCCTGATCCGCAAAGTTTTTTGAAAGTCATCAGATTGCTCCTCTTATTTCTGGAAAAGTTTTGCCTTGGGATCGGCTGTCTGGGCAGCGCCGAAATCCAGGACCTGATCTTTCATGGGAATAAAGTATAGGTCGCTGGAATCGAACAAGTCCGGTCCGGCAATGCGCTGCCAGGCTTGCTTGAGGGCAAAGCCAACGCCGCTTTCCCACTGTTTTCGGTAGGCGGAAGCATCATCGAAGGCAAAGTGCACCTTGCTGTCGGATTTTTCAAAATCAAAGGTGATAGTCCAGATGCCGTCGCCTTTTGTCTTGTCGCCGTGGGTACCGTCGTCGTACATGTCGTAGGTGGGCCACGAACCGCCGGCAAAAGCTTCGAGGGTTTCCGGGTCGGCACGGAATTCCCCCTTGATTTTAAGGGGACGGGTAAAATTTTCCGCCGTGTGCGCATCGTCCACAAATACGCCCTTTAGCCTGCCGGCATCGACCATGACGGTGATCGAGGCCGTTCGTTTTAAACTGCCGGCCGCAACGATGGTTATGGCAAGTGTCCTGGTAACGCTGGTCTTGCCGTCGCTGACTGTCACGTTGACGGTGGCGGTTCCTGCTTTGGCGGGGGCAGCGTAATCGACTTCGCCATCGATGCCGGTTTCGCTTATGCTGCCTGAGCTTGCAACCCAGGAAAAAACGGGAACCTGGCCGGCAGTCAGGGTTGCGCGGGCGGAAAGCGGAATTGTTTTGCCTACTTCGACTTGGGCTACGGGAGCCTGCAGCGTGACGCTGAGGGCTGCCTGCCTGCCTGGCTTGAAGGTGGAAGGTGGAGTCTGTGCTTTTTGCGCGAATGCCGTGGTGCAAGCCAGAGCGCACAGGAGTGTTAACGAGATTTTTATTTTCATATTCATGCTGTAATTATAAATCCATCTTGCTGCTTCCGCAAGGCTATTATTGAGGCCGGGCCAAAATTGCCTTTGCGGCGTCCGCATGGATTGGCTTTCGGCTTATCGGCGGGACAAAGCTTGTCGATTGAAGAATTTCATAGTACCTTTTACCGGTAGGTTTATCGTGTTTAGTCGGATAAGCCTGCGAGGCCGCTCCGTATGGAGGGCCAAGTCCACGTTGCCTGACCCTGGTGGCTTATCCACTTGAGCCTGGCAATTGCCCCTGATAACAAGGGCGCAAGGAAGCAGCAGTATGTCACACCCATTCAATTTTAATGGATCGCTTGAGGATCTTATCCACGAGCTGAAAGACGGCGTCAGGGAGTTTGCCCGCTCCATGGCAAATGAAGAGGGATCGTTCGAGGAAGCATTTAAGCCCAAGGGGTCAGACCAGGATTGCCGGGGAAACAGGGATTTCTCGTTCCGCTTCGGTTCTCAGGGTAGGCCTCGCTACAGCGAATCCACCAATGACGATGGATCGATCGTGTTCGAGTTTCTGCTTCCGGGCTTCGACGAGTCCTGCATCGACCTTTCTTTCAAAGGCGATATGATGGTACTCAAGGCTACCGTTCCGGACTACCTGCGCCAAAAGCTCAGGGAAGGAAACCGCCCCTTCGTACGCGACGTAGACAGGCGAGAATATCCTGTGCCCGCCAATCGCTACGACCAGGCAGCCGTAAAAGCCGTCTTGAAAAACGGTATCCTGACGGTGACGATTCCCGCCAGGGCCGAAGATCCCGACGACTCGGTAAGGGTAAACATAGTCAATGAAGGAAGCTGATCAAGAGCGGTTTCCTTAGTTGGTGCCTTGAAAAGCATGAGTTTTTCGAGGTATCGAAGGGGCATAAGCGAGCGGCTTTCCGGTGGGAGGCCGCTCTTTTTAAGGGGACCTTTTAGAACCTCAGTATTGAGAAGTCCTGTTAAGAGGTGGCGCAATGAAAGTTTTGTTTATCGGCGGCACCGGCTTGATCAGCTCGGCCTGCGCCGAAGCGGCGCTTGGGCGCGGTATCGAGCTTACGATGCTTAATCGCTGTGCGTCAAAAAAATATCCCGTACCGGCGGGAGCGACCCTGCTTATCGGGGATGTTCAGGCGGACGAGGAGCATGTAGAAGGGCTGCTGTCCGGCAGGCGCTTTGACGCAGTGGTGGACTGGGTGGCTTTTACCCCGAAAGATATCGAGCGCGATATTAGGCTTTTTCGCGGCAGAACGGAGCAGTTCATATTTATAAGCTCCGCCAGCGCTTACCAAAAACCTCCGGGACACTATCTGGTTACCGAGGAAACGCCGCTTAAAAACCCTTACTGGCAGTATTCGCGCGACAAGATCGCCTGCGAGCGCATGCTGATGGATGCTTACCGCTCGGGTGATTTTCCCCTTACCATCGTCCGCCCGTCCCTTACCTATGGTCCGTCGCAGATTCCACTGGTCATGGGCAGCTGGAACTGCCCGTATACGGTCGTGGACCGCATCAGGGGGGGTAAAGAAATTATAATACCGGGGGACGGGACATCGCTGTGGACCCTGACCTGGAACGCGGATTTCGCGAAAGGCCTGGTGGGCTTGCTGGGTTTGCGGGAATCGCTTGGCGAGGCTTTTCATATTACCTCGGACGAAGTTCTCGACTGGAACCGGATTTACGCCGAATTGGGCAGAGCCATGGGAATCGAGCCCCGGATCGTCCATATCCCCTCGGACTTGCTGGTTGCATACTCGCCAGGCGCGGAAGGCAGTTTGCTGGGCGATAAAGTAAACAGCGTCGTTTTCGACAATTCCAAGATAAAGCGCTTTGTGCCTGGCTTCGCGTGCGAGGTAAACTGGGCAGAAGGTGTGCGAAGGGCTCTGGCCTGGCACGAGGCCGATACCGGCAGGCAAGCCATAGATATCGATTTGAACCGTTTGTGGGATACTATAATCGAGGCGTATGGACGTGCCTGGCCGGCTGTGGCGGCGTTTACAGGGAGTTCGAAGTCCGACTCCGCGAAAGGGCGCTGATAAAGATTCTCGGGATACGGTAGCTGCTTTTTTCCTGGCCTACGCTTTGAGGCTCTGCTGCTTTCTGCCTGCCCGCGTCGCGCGCTACGGAGATGGATATGAGCACGATAAGGAAGACAAGTACCAGAATTAGAACCGCGCGGGGGACGGGTTCGAATCTTTTGGCGGTTTTGCCCGTAGTTGCTATTGCGGATTCCCGCAGGAATTTTCTAAGAAATTGCTTCATTACAGCATCTTAGCGGGGAAAGGCGATTTTGTCAAAAATGGGTCTTCTCAAAACTTCAGTTTTGTGAGTTTCCAAGAATAATTGATCCGTAGACGCGTTCTTTACCTGGCGGTACAATCGGACATTATGCTTGATTACCTAGGCTTTTTTACCCCGGATGCCGAGAAATGAGTGCGGGCGCCGTCGTCCTGGCACTGGTAAGCGTACTGCTCTGGAGCAGTCTGGCGGTTTTGGGTACGCAGTTGACGCATGTGCCGCCCTTTTTGCTGGTCGGCATTGCCCTGTCGGTAAGCGGGCTTATCGGCCTTGTCAAAGTAAAATCCTGGAAAGTTCCCCTCTCTACCCTGTTTATCGGGGTAGGAGGAATATTCGGTTACCACTTTCTTTTGTTCATGGCTTTTAGGCTGGCTCCCGCGGTGGAGGCAAACCTGCTCAACTACCTGTGGCCGCTTTCCATTGTCATGCTGTCGCCCATATTTCTAAAGGGATACCGACTGCGGCTCCACCATGTCGCCGGTGCGCTTACCGGTTTGGCCGGTGCGTTTTTTATAGTTACGGGCGGCAAATTAAGGCTGGATGCCGCCAATCTTCCCGGCTATGCCCTTGCGATTCTGGCTGCGCTGGTTTGGGCGGCGTATTCCCTGCTTACGAAGCGGATTAGGCCTTTTTCCACTGCGGCGGTGGGCGGCTTCTGCCTGGCCTCCGGTATTCTTTCGCTGGTTTTGTTTGCGCTCGAAACGGGGGCGGGCGGGTCGATGCCGGCTCTAAGCGCCCGCGACTGGCTGTTTCTGGTCCTGCTTGGAATCGGTCCCATGGGAGCGGCGTTTTTTACCTGGGACGCAGCCCTTAAGCGAGGAGACCCGCGAATCATAGGGTCGCTGTCCTATCTGACACCGCTTTTATCTACCCTGAATCTTATTATATTCGGAGGGCGCAGGCTTAGCGCGGTTTCGGCCTTGGCCATGGTGTTAATCATTGCCGGTGCCGTGCTTGGGTCGCTGGATTTGCTGCGGGCCAGGGAACGGGTCGCTGCCAATAATTGACTCGGCCGGGTTATACCTTTATAGTCAGTACGGGAAACGTTTCCAGAAGGATGAATATAGATGACCACCATCAAGGATATCGCAAAGCTGGCAAATGTTTCGATTGCTACCGTATCCAGGGCATTGAACGGCAAGAGCAACACCAACGAGGATACGCGGCGAAGGATCATTAAAATAGCCGCGGATCAGGATTACCATCCCAGCGCTGTTGCGCGAAGCCTCGTCAAAAAAGAAAGCCGAACTTTCGGTTACATCCTTTCCGGCCTTAAAAAAGGCGTCAAGCATACGATAATCCAGGATTCACTTATTGGAATTTATGAATTCGCCCGTTCGGTTCAGTACGAAATCCTGATGTTCGTGGTCGATTCGGATCTGCAGCACGACAAGAATTATCTGGAGTTTGCCCGGGAGCACTCGCTGGCGGGTGTGATTATCCAGGGCTTGCGCAGCGACGACGCATATTACAAGGGGATACTCGACAGCAGCATTCCCTGTGTTCTGATCGACTTGCCGGCCGACAGTATCCGGGTTGGAAGCGTTTCCATAGACAATTTTTCCGCATCCAGGGAAATCGTCGGATACCTTGTGGGGAAGGGCCACCGGAATATAGCTTTCGTAAGCGGGTTGGAGGAAGCAGTTGTTTCCATGACGCGCCTGCAGGGATATCGCTCGGTGCTTGCCGAATATGGCATCGAATACAGGGCCGATTACGTGGTGCAGGGAAATTTTTCGGAGGACGAAACCCAAACGGCGATGCTCGATTTTATTCCCGCCCACCCCGAGGTAAGCGCGGTTTTTTGCGCTTCGGACCTGATGGCAATCGGGACGCTCAGGGCGGCTCAGATTCTTGGAGTGAGGGTTCCGGAGCAACTTGCCGTCGTAGGGTTCGACGATATTCTTCTTTCAAAATATATAACTCCCGCACTATCGACCATTCACCAGGATTTTACGGAAATGGGCTTCGAGGCTGCGAAAATGCTTTTTAACATCATTAAAGGCCAGGCAATTCCGCACACTAAGAATATCCCGTATCGATTCATTATAAGAAATAGCAGTTAGCAGGCTGTTGAAAAAGCTTGTTGCTTTGTCAACAGCCTTCAACATTCCTCGCATTTGATTGCAAATGCTACGATAATGTTACATTTTGGAAGTGTTGAAAATCCTCATCCGAGGTTTTTCAACACCCTGTTGGAGCAGTTGCAGTAATATTTTAGGAAAAGACGAAGTGTAAATTCCAATAAACTACTTAATTCCTTAGTATATATATAGTAAGTAATTCTAAAATTTTTTGTTGACAAGAACGATATGTGGATTTACAATCATGGAAACGTTTACAGGACGGTACGGTTTCCTTCGTGGAGGTTTTTCTGTAACTGGCTGGAAACGTTTACATCAGGAGGTCACATGAAACGAACAGGGATCTTGTTATTGGCACTCGTCATTTTCTTTACAGCAGCTTTTCCGCTGGCAGCGGAGAAGACAACAGTACGGATTTCCGGCTGGCCGGGAAATCCGGACGAAGAAAGCTGCATAAAAATGATGGTAGAGGCATTCAACGCAAAAAATGCCGACATTGAGATGATCTGGGAGCCGGTTCCCGGTAATTTCCCCGAAGCCCTTAAAACAAGGCTTTCCGGCGGTACCGCAGCCGACCTTTTTTATCTGGATGTTTCCGTATTCGAGGAATTTGCCCGCTCCAACAGTCTGCTTCCCCTCGATGCCTACCTGAAGGACGGCACGGATTTCAGCCTGAAGGATATTCCGCAACCCCTGCTTGACGGTTTTACCTTCAACTCCCGGATTTACGGAATCGCGAAGGATTTTTCGACCCTGTCGGTACTGTTCAACAAGGCTATCTTCGACAAGTATAAAGTCCCTTATCCCAAGAACGGCATGACCTATACCGAATTCTACGCAACCCTCGGAGCTCTTAAAAAAGCCGGTGTTGAATATCCCGTGATAGTCAACGCCGATTTGAACAGGATGATCCCCTTCGTGCTGGCTGCCGGTGGGCAGATCGTGGATAAAAACCTACGTGTGGCCATGAACGAGCCGAAAGCCAGAACGGCGATACAGAAATACGTCGACCTGGTGCTCAAGGATAAAGTAGGTTTCGAAGCATCTACAGTCGGTTCGGGCTGGGAAGGCGAAGCTTTTGGTCAGGGAAAAGTCGCCATGATAATGAGCGGACCCTGGTGCCTGGGATTCCTCAAGGGCTCATTCCCCGAAGTTTATAAAACCATGGGTGTCGTAGAAATGCCCAAAGCCGAAAAACAGGCTACCATGATCTACACGGTTTCCTGGTCGATTAACAAAGCGACCAAAAACCGCGCGGCGGCTGTAACTGCCCTTAAATTTCTCGTTACGGAAGGCCAGCGAATATTTGTCGCCAAGGCAGGAGTCCTGGGTTCCAACAAGAAGATCGCGGCCGAAGACAAAGACCCGATCAAGATTCCCTTCTACAAAGGCGCAGATTACGGTACTACCTGGAGAATCCCCACTCCATCGGGTTTCTTCTCCAAGGCGAACGACGAGATCAATTCACGTCTCAAGGATGCTTTCTACGGAAAGATAACCGTTCCTGAAATGCTGAAGCAGATCGACGCAGGTTACGATTCCTGGACTGAATAAGCCTTGAGCCGGGAGTTTGCGTGTAGGCGCGGATTCCCGGCTGTTTTTTATCCGATTGCATTGAAAGGAAGGTGATATGAGGATTAAAATGAAGGCGCAGGAAGGCCTGTACGGATATCTGTTTGCTCTGCCGGTAATTTTGGCCGTACTCGCTTTTACTGTATATCCCATCATCGCCGCCTTTTGGTACAGCTTTACCGATTACAACCCGCTCGATGCCGCAAAGTACCGCGTTTTTATCGTTCCCAGCGAGGAACTCGAAATTCAATATGGCATACTCAAGGATCAGGTAGGCGATCCGGCTCTCTTTAGCTCCGAATTCGAAATAGTGGATTTCGTGGAAAACAAGCTGTTGATGCCCTTGAACGATGACCAGCGCACGCGCCTTTCAAGCGGCTTTGACCAGAGCGCTTTTTTTCGGGATTTAAAGATGGGCAACCTGGATCAGCTGATTGATTTTCGCGAAATGATAGGAAAATACGTAAAGAAAGGCGAGTCCATTTTTGGTGTCGCCGCTCCGGTTTTCGTGGCTTTCAAGAATTATCAGAAAATGTTCAAAGATAAATACTTTTGGATTACTTTGGGCAATACGATACAATATGCGCTCATCGTCGTTCTTATACAGACTTTCCTGGCGGTTATACTGGCCGTGGTGGCAAACTCGTCACGCAAGGGAACGACTTTTTTTAAGCTGGTGTTTTTTCTTCCGTCAATTACCTCCTCAGCCGCAATTTCCATGATATTCCTTCTGGTTTACACGAAACCGGGCATACTGAACCGCCTTCTTGAAACGGTGGGAATCTCGGGGCTTGATTGGCTCCAGAATCCGGCGACCGCCTTGCCCGCGGTAATGTCCATGACCATCTGGACCACGGCCGGCTATTTCATGATTACCTTCATCGCAGGCCTTAAGAAAATTCCCATTGAAATGTACGAGTCGGCAAGCATAGACGGCGCATCGCCGGGCCAGATGTTCTGGAAAATAACCCTGCCGATGCTTAAACCGCAAATCCTGTACGTCGTGACCATGGGGACCATAGGCTGTCTCCAGGTATTTGACCAGATATATTTTCTCCTGCCAAACCTGAGAAACGCGACCCTGGCTTTTTATATCTATAAGAACGCCTTTCACTACGGGGCGATGGGCTATGCCTCGTCCATTGCCATGATGCTATTTTTATTGATATTGCTCATTACCTCGGTACAGCGCAAGTTTTTCAGCCAAGGAGAGATGTCATGATTACCCAAGCCCGAAAAACCCCGTTTTCGCCAAAGACCGAAACAATGCCCGGTGAACTGAGAGCCAGGCGTTCGGTGCTGGGAGTATGTACCTTCTTTTTTCTGCTTGCCTATGCGGTGATATGCATCTTTCCCTTCCTGTGGGCTTTTTTCGTATCGATCGTACCGCTCAATTTTATCGGAACGGATAAGGTTCAACATGGAGTGGACGTTACGCTCTGGCCCCCGCTAATCAATCTGATCAAGGGAACCGCCTTTGGCGCGCCTATTTCGTTCCAAAACTATTTTGAGATTTTCAAGCTTGTTCCCTTGTTTAGCAGGTGGATCCTAAATACGGTAGTGTTTGCCTCGATAGTCACTCTGGGAAACCTCTTTTTCGATACGCTTGCCGCCTATGCCTTCGCGCGCCTTAAATTTCCATTGAGGGAAATGTGGTTTACGCTGTTTCTGGCCACCATGATGGTTCCCTTCCATGTAACCATGATTCCCATGTACACCATGATGGTGCAATTCAACCTGGTTAATACGTATGCCGGACTTTTCATTCCTAAGCTTATCAGCGTGGGCATCGTCTTCTTTATGCGCCAGTTTTTCCTGGATTTCCCTAAGTCGCTGGAAGAGGCCGCATATCTCGACGGAGCCAATCCAATCCAAATATTTTTCAAGGTCGTCATACCCAACGCCAGGGCTGCCATCGCGGCACAGGCGATATATCTGTTTCTGGGCTCATGGAATGAATTCATGTGGCCGCTTATCATTACATCGCGTAAAGAAATGTATACCTTGACCATGGGGCTCGCTTTTTTCAGGTCTTCGTTCTATACGTACTGGCAATATATGATGGCGGCTTCCCTGCTGGTTACCGTGCCTATGGTACTGATTTTCCTGTTGTTCCAGCGCCAGTTTATCGGTAACCAGTTGAGCGGCGCGGTGAAAGGCTGATGGCACAATGAGCAAGGGCTTCAAAGCATGTATTTTCGATCTGGACGGCGTGCTCGTCGATACGGCAAAATATCATTACAAGGCATGGAGCGAACTCGCCGCCTCCCTGGGTTTTTTTCTAAGCATCGAGGACAACGAACGGCTCAAGGGCGTTTCGAGAATGGCTTCCCTAGACATCGTTCTTTCCATTGGCGGCATCGGGGCGACGTCCGCGGAGAAGGAAAGATTCGCGGCAGGGAAAAACGCCCGATACGTCGAGCTTATAAGTTCCATGAACCCCGACGAGATCCTCCCGGGCGTCCGTAAATTCCTGCGCGACTTAAAGCGCCGCGAGATTCCCGTCGCTTTGGCGAGCGCGAGCAAAAACGCCGCCATGATTCTGGACGCGGTGGGAATTCGCGGATATTTCGACGCGGTGGCCGACGGAAACAATACTTCGAAAGCCAAGCCCGATCCCGAAGTGTTTCTGGCGGCGGCAAGCGGAATGGGAATCGACCCCAAAGACTGCGTCGGCTTCGAGGATGCCGTCGCCGGCGTCGAAGCCGTCTTGAGCGCGGGTATGTTTTGCATAGGCGTCGGCAAACCCGACATCCTTGCCAGGGCGGATCTCGTGATACCCGGATTCGAGGGTTTTGCCCTCCGTAACTTGAGATGTTAAAGGAAAGTTGCATGACACGCGATACATGGATTTTAGAGGACGAAGGACCGGCCGCAGCGGCCAAGTACGAAACTTTATTCGCGCTTGCCAACGGCTACCGCTGCCTGCGAGGGGAGAATCCCTTTCTCGCGACGGAACGCGGAGGGAGTTTTATTGCGGGGGTTTTCGACAAGTCGGATGCCCAGGTATTAGAGCTGGTAAACGCCCCCGATCCCCAGGGCTTGAAGGTGTATCTGGATTACGAAGCCGTGCAGGCCAACGAAGAGGGTGCAAAAAATTATAAGCGCACGCTGGATATGGAGCGCGGACTCGTGGAGAGCGCGATTGTCTTCAAGTCGAAAACGGGGAATATCCTCGAATTACGGCATGAAAAATTCGTCAGCATCGCCAACGTCCATCGATGGGCCGAGCGCATTACCTTCAAGGCACTGAATTTTTCCAGGCGCATACTTATGGAAAGCACCATTGACGGCACAGGCTGCAATGCCGTGGGGCATCCTCTCGATTGCGCCAAGCACTATGAAGTTAGCGGTACACACGGCTTTAAACCCGGTATTTGCCTAAGCGCGGTAACGAATGAACGGCGAATCGAGATAGCGGAGGCCAGCGTCATCGCGTGCGAAGACCAGGGGGCTTGCCTAAACCTGCTGCGTTTGAGGCAGGGGCGCGAATCGATTACGGAAGTGTATGAACTGAAACTGGAACAAGGCAGGGAAGTTACGGTATGGCGGTTTGGCGCGACTTTCTGTTCCCGGGAAACTCCGGGTTTCCTGGCTGGTGCCTGCGAGCGCGAGTTGGCTTCCTTCAGGAAGGACGGCTACTGCGGAGAGCTTTCCGCCCACGAAAAAGCCTGGCACAAGAAATGGGATGCCATCGACGTGCGCATCGAAGGCGACGATCTTGCGCAGCGCTCACTCCGGTTCAACCTGTTTCATCTAGCCTCGAGCGCACCGTCGGGCGACAGCCGTTCTTCGATCGGGGCAAAGGGCCTTCATGGCGAAGGCTACAAAGGCCATGTTTTTTGGGATACGGAAACCTTTATGTTTCCTTTTTTCCTGCACACCCAAGCGGAAGTGGCCAGAGATCTTCTCCTGTACCGCTTTATGACCCTGGAAGGAGCGCGGGCCAACGCCGCGGCTTCGGGTTGCCAGGGGGCGAGGTTCGCCTGGGAGTCGGCCGACGACGGCATAGAAACTACCCCGAGATGGGGCGTCGATTATGCGGGCAACCACGTACGCATCTGGACGGGGGACATCGAGGTTCATATAAACGCCGACATAAGCTACGCGATTCTCGCCTATTACCGTGCCACGGGAGACAGGGTATTCATGAAGGATTACGGCCTTCAGATGCTCCTGGAGATAGCCCGCTTCTGGGCGGGATTCGTAAAAGCGGACACGCACGGGAAATCATTCTCCATAAAGAATGTTATCGGACCCGACGAGTTCCACGAGCACGTCGATGACAACGCCTATACAAATTATTTAGTCCGCTGGGCATTCGGGAAGACGCTTGAAATTGCCGGTGACTTTGAGAATGAAAGCCCGGATTCGTTTGCGGCGATCATGGAACGATCGGGTACCGCGAAATTGGAATTCAGGAGATGGAAGGAAGTGTCGGAAGGGCTGCTCCTGCCCAAAGACGAGGACACCGGCGTTATCGAGCAATTTTCCGGATACTTCGGTCTCAAGGAGTACCCCATCCGTGAGTGGGACGAAAACGACATGCCGATTTGGCCCGCGGGATTGGATGTCTCGAAGCTCGGTGAAACGACTCTTATCAAGCAGCCGGACGTGGTCATGCTCTTCGCCATGCTGCCCGAGGAATTCCCTCGCGAATCGAAGATAGTCAATTATGATTTCTATGAGGCCCGGACCATGCACAAATCGTCTTTGAGCCCGTCGATATATTCGATGGTAGGCTTGTCGCTGGGAAAAACCTCTCATGCCTACCGTTACTTCCTTACATCGATACGAACGGATCTCGACGACAACCAGGGCAACGCTTCCCTGGGCATCCATGCGGCATCGATGGGCGGAGCCTGGCAGAGCGCCGTCTTTGGTTTTGGCGGATTTTCGTTGGACGCGAAAGGAATTCCTCAGTTTGATCCCTGGCTGCCCGAAGAATGGACCAGTCTTTCGTATGCGGTAAAGGTAGGCCGGGCCGAATTGCGTGTGCGGGTTTCAAGGGAATCCATCCGGGTGGAAAGCGACATGAGTCTGAAGGTTGTAGTGGCGGGGCGGGAAATCATGCTGGAGTCCGGTACGCCCGGGACTTTTCCGGTCGCGAAATGCGATTGATAAAAACCGCAGATTGGGTTAGGGTTGGCTCATGAAAAGTTTTTTGTTCAAAAAGATGCTGTACGATACCTGGGACAACCTGTTTCGCCTGGTGCTCCTGAATCTCGGCTTTCTCGTTTCCGCCGCCATTCCGGCTTTGCTGCCCAGGAACCTGGTATTTTCGCCTGGAATCGCGGTAGCCGTGCTGGTACTGGGCGTTTTATGGTGTTTCGTGTACCTCACCGCCGCGGCTCTCGTGCTCAAGGAAATTCCCGATTCCGGAAAATTCGGATTCCTGGAATTTTTCCAGGCGCTGAAGGCAGGCTGGCTGACCGGTCTTATCTTTGGAGCGTCGGTTCTGGTTCTCGGGCTCGTTTTATATACATCGGTCCGGTTTTATGCAGGGCTCGATTCGCTTGCCGGAACTATCGCCGTAGCTCTAATGTTCTGGCTAGTCCTGGCTTTGGTATTAGCCTTGCAATTCTTCCTTCCCCTGCGAGCCAGGTTTGAGGCCAATCCATGGAAGGCTTTCAAGAAGTGTTTCCTGATTCTACTGGATAACCTGCCGTTCTCCCTGTTTTGCGCCTTGTGCGTTTTAGTAATGCTGGTGTTTTCGCTGTTTACCGCTTTTTTGCTGCTTGGACCCGCGCATGTCCTGTCGTTCCTGGATCAGGCTTTGCGCTTGCGGATGCTTAAATACGACTATCTGGAGAAGAATCCAGCCGCGGATCGCCGCAAAATACCCTGGCACGAACTTTTGGCGGAGGAACGAGCCCAGACCGGAAATCGATCCTTTAAAAGCTTCATCTACCCCTGGAAAGACTGAGCAAGCCCCAGGTGATAAAAAATTCATGGACTAAGCTCGAGCGAACCTGTCGGGAAAATTTGGCGGCGGGACATGGGGCGGAAATTCTACCCGAAACGTCAGCTACGGATCTGTCTGTTTTCCTGGTCAGGTACGACGCGGAATTCGGGACGCTGGCCCGCTTATTCTGGGAACTGTACCGCGACAGACCCGATTTTGCGTTTCAGCTGCAGGCGCTGCTCGATGAAACATTCGCCGCATACCGGAATCGGCCGGCGGCACTTCGGGAGCGGGACAGGGAGCAGCCCTCTGGATCGGCCTGGTTTACGTCCCATGAACAGGTGGGTGCCGTCGCGTACACGGATCGCTTCGCCGGCAGCTTCGAGGGTATCGTCGGCCGCATCCCCTACCTCAAGGAACTTGGCGTAACGTGGCTGCATCTCATGCCGTTTTTCTTGTCCCCGGAGAAGCAAAACGACGGCGGCTATGCGGTGTCCAGCTATCGCGAGACGAACCCCGTCCTGGGCTCCATGGACGACCTTGAAAAGCTTGCCGCATCCCTTTCGGACGCAGGCATCGCACTGGTGGCCGATCTTGTCTTTAACCATACTTCCGATGAGCACGAATGGGCAAAAAAAGCCAAGGCGGGTGACTGTGGGTACCGGGATTTTTACTGGCTCTTCGACGAAAAATCGGATACGGCCGCGTATCAGGCAAACCTGCGCGACATATTCCCCGAGGTACGCAAGGGGTCCTTTACCTGGTGCCCCGACCTAAAAAAATGGGTGTGGACCACATTCCATTCGTATCAATGGGATCTTAACTATACCAACCCGGAAGTGTTCCGCGCCATAGCAAGGGAAATGACAAGCCTGTCGAACTGCGGAATCCGCGCGCTTAGGCTGGACGCGGTAGCATTTATCTGGAAGCAGGCGGGGACCGCGTGCGAGAACCTGAGCCAGGCCCATACGCTTATACGCGCCTTCCAGTCGGTAGCGCGCCTGGCCTGCCCGTCGCTCCTTTTTAAGTCGGAGGCCATAGTACACCCCGACAGAATCGTCGAATACATAGACCCGCACGAGTGCCAGCTTTCGTATAATCCGCTGCTCATGGCGGAATTATGGGAAGCCGCCGCGACAAGGGAAGTCCGGCTGCTTTCGCTGTCGTTGAGCCGCCGCCACCGCCTGCCTCTAGGCTGCGCCTGGGTAAACTACATTCGCTGCCATGACGACATAGGCTGGACTTTCGCGGACGAAGACGCGGCCGAGTTGGGAATCAAGGCCGCAGACCATCGCGCTTTCCTGAATAATTTTTATCTTGGCACTTTTCCCGGAAGCTTCAGCTCGGGGGTAAGCTTTCAGCATAACCCGGTCAACGGCGATCGCAGAATTTGCGGAACGGCAGCATCGCTGGCGGGCGTAGAAAGAGCCTTGCGCGGCGGTTCGCAACAAGAACTGGATACCGCAATTGCCAGGGTGCTTTTATTGTACGGAATCGTCTATGCAGCGGGCGGCATTCCCCTTTTGTACCTTGGGGACGAGCTTGGAGCTCTCAACGATTACGAGTATGAAAACGATGCGGCGCATGCCGGAGACAGCCGCTGGGTGCATCGTCCAATGTGGAACGAAACGCTGGCGGCACAGCGCACGAAGAGCACGACCGCGGCCGGCAGAATCCATTCGGGGTTACGCAGCCTCGCGTTGAATAGAAAGTCGAACAGGGTATTCGGGGTGCAGGAACTGACGGTGGAAGAATCGGGGCACAAGTCGGTTTTGGCATTCAAGAAGCGCGGCTTCGGCCAAACCCTGACGGTAGTGGCAAACTTTTCCGATGCCGGCGTAATTCTGGAATCAGCTACGGTATCCTCATTGCTTGAAGAAGGGCAGCCCAAGGATATTCTTGGAGGCCGATTCATTAAGCCTGGCGAAAACCTGGAGATGGCGCCCTGCGAGCTTATCTGGCTGATGGGCGAATACGGGAGCCTATGAATTGCGCTTATATGACTTCGCCGCAGGATACTCCCGGAAAAACAGCGCATTTTAGGTGGAGAGCTGTCGTGTTTCATCGCTAAGCAAGGCAAATCAAAAGTTGGCCATAAAGGGCGGACTCAAGACGGATATTGCCGGAAGGTCCTATCGCTATCGAGCATCGAAAATGTTGGACAATTAGCTACCGTGGACGTATTCTGGCATAATGAGTAATTTCGAACGAATTTATTTTATAGACAAGCACATACGAGAAACCGGTAGCGTTTCAATCAAGACAGTCATGGACGAGTTTGAAGTAAGCGAGCGCCAGGTAGAGCGTGATCTTTCAATCATGCGCCTGAAATGCGACGCCCCCTTGAAGAAAAATCAGCATAACGGGCGCTTCGAATACGACAAACCCTTTGACGACCTCGGATTTTTGGACGAAGACGCGCTTCTGCTCAAGCTCCTCCTTTACAAAGTTGCGGGCGCAAGCCAGTTTATTCCCTACAACAGGCGCGAATTCATGCGTAAAATCGAAAATATAGTACCGCAGCAGCTTAAGCCGCTCGAGAACGCGATTCGGTTCGAGCTCCCATCGTTCGAGCGAGTGGACCGCGCTAGGCTGTCGCTCCTCTTGCATTCCATAAATGACAAAACGCGGATATCCATCGTTTATGTGGACGGAGCAGGCAAAGAAAGCGAACGCGTCGTGGAACCACGAAGGCTTCTTAACTATTCCGGCGCTTGGTATTGCCTGTGCGTTGACCCAATAAAAGGGGAAGTGCGCAACTTCAAGCTCTCCCGCATACACAATGCATCGCGCCTCCGGGAACGTCAATCTTCCTCCTTGCCTGACGTTGAAATCGACAAAGCCATGGAAGAAGCCTATGGCGCGTACAAGGGAGATGGGCACATACACGCCACCATTCGCTTTACAGGTCCTGCGCTTGCCATCGTGCGCGATGAAACCTGGCATGCAGATCAGGAGATTGTTTTTGGAAAAACGGAAAACCAAGTAGAATACCTGGACCTTTCACTTAACGTGCACCGATTTGAAGAGCTACTGGGGCGGATTTTGCGGTTTGGGTCCGATGCAGAACCGCTGGAACCAGAGCAACTACGAAACGCATGGGTAGTAGAAATAGAAAAAATGTATAAAAAAATTAATCCTCCGACAACAGGTGTCGGAGGGAAAGAGTATAGTTGAGAAGGTAGGGTTGCGAAGAGCTGTTTGATCTGTAAAGTCTATTAACAGGCTGTTGAAAAAGCTTGTTGCTTTGTCAACAGCCTTCAACATTTCTCGCATTTGATTACAAATGCTCGGTAATGTAACATTTTGGAAGTGTTGAAAATCCTCATCCGAGGTTTTTCAACATCCTGTTAAAGGCAGTAAGATTTAAGCTGCCAGTATTTTTAGACCCAAAAGCCAAGGGGCAACAATGGAACGGGCGATAGCGCATGTCAGGCAAAACTCAGATGGCACGTGGGCAGAGCCTCATTGGCTGGGGGAACACCTTGAAGGGGTCGCCGAACTCGCGTCAAAATTCGCAAGCGATTTTGGTAACGCAGACTGGGGTCTTGTCGCGGGTTTTTGGCATGATTTAGGGAAATTCCTGCCTGATTGGCAAGTTTATTTAAAGCGCGAAAGCAAGTACGACGCGAATGCGCATATCGAGGATTATCAAGGTCGTCCAAACCATAGCACGGTTGGGGCAATACATTCCCTTGAACGATTCAACAAGCATCCCTTTAAAGCATTCAACAAAAATCCACTTGGCAGAATTATTGCCTACTTAATCGCGGGTCATCATGCGGGCTTACCCGATTGGAGCAATACGGCTGGCAGCATTACCTCCCGCACCATTGAAAACCCGCTCGACGAACCAATTGACCAACGATATTACCATAAAGAAATGGAAACAATAAAAGCTATTCCCGAAGCAGCTCGTTTTCTCGAACAACAACTACCTGTATCAATCCCTACAGGTAATCGAGAAATAATGTATAAGCCGGAACAGTTACAATTATGGGTACATATGCTCTATTCGAGTCTCGTGGATGCGGATTTTCTCGATACCGAAAGATACATGGATTCATTGCAACATGATGTTAGAGGAAATTACCCGTCAATTGTAACGCTAAAAAGTACTTTTGATGAATATATGCTCCTAAAGGCTAATTCTGCTCCCGAGAATCCCGTAAAAAAGCCAAGACAGGAAATTCTGGCTGCTTGCAGAGCGGCAGCTGTGGAAATTCCCGGTTTCTTTGACCTTACCGTTCCGACTGGTGGCGGGAAAACACTATCATCCATGGCTTTCGCCTTGGAACACGCAAAAAATCACCATAAAACGCGTATTATAATGGCTATTCCTTATACTTCGATAATTGAACAGACAGCCATGGTGTATTCCGAAATCTTCGGGGATGGCGTTGTTTTGGAACACCACAGTAATCTTGATCCTGAACGGGAAACAAGACAGAGCCGCTTGGCTTCCGAAAATTGGGATGCGCCGATTGTCGTTACAACCAACGTCCAGTTGTTTGAGTCTTTGCTGGTGGCTAAAAGTTCCTCAAACAGGAAACTCCATAATCTGACAAATTCAATTATTATCCTGGATGAGGCTCAAATGTTGCCAACCGATTACTACCGCCCTGTATTATCAGTACTTCAAGGTTTGGTAGATTTTTTTGGCGCAACAGTGCTTTTTTGTACGGCGACGCAACCTGCACTGGAAGGAATCATCGGATCCGGTGCTGTTAAGGGCCAAACTATCAAAGGCATCGAGGGAGTACGTCACATCATAAAAGACCCGGATACCTTGGCAAGAAATTTTGTACGGGTACAAATTGAAAAACCAATAAACGAAATACCCTCATCATGGGAATCAATAGCAGACGATTTGAAAAGATTTGACCAAGTCTTAACAATTGTCAACACACGGAACGACGCTAGAACCTTGCATGCCTTGATGCCTCCGGGCACTATCCACCTGTCTGCGAATATGTGTGGAGAAGAGCGAAGCGAGATCATTGCCCAAGTAAAAGGAAGGTTAAAGGCAGCTGAGCCGATACGCGTAATTAGCACGCAGCTTGTCGAAGCCGGGGTTGATATTGATTTCCCCATTGTTTATCGCGCCATGGCAGGTTTCGACTCGATAGCACAGGCCGCAGGGCGATGCAACCGGGAAGGCTTACTAAATGCAACAGGGTGCTTGGGCAGAGTCGTGATCTTTTATCCGCCTAAACCTGCTCCAGTGGGTTTTTTACGTAAAGGGGAAGATGCAACAAAGACATTATTCCATCAATACGAGCAAATCGAACTTTCCCAGAAACTATACACTGCATATTTCAGGGAATTCTATTCACGGCTGAATGGATTCGATGCTCCCGAATTTGAAGGCTTGTTGGCAAGCTTCGCAAGGGAATTTAAGTTTCAATTTCGCAGCTTTGCCGGAAAGGTGCGGATAATCGATGACACTACCCATGAATCGATTATTGTTCTCTATGATGGTGAGAAGAATTCAAGTTTCCCATTAGTTGAAGAATTACGGGCATACGGCCCAAACCAAGGACTCAGCCGTAAACTCCAACGATTCGTTGTGAATGTTCCGAAACCTCTATTCAATGCATTGAAGGCAGTGGGATGTTTTGAAGATATCCATGGCTACACCGTCCAGGCCGGACCGGGAATGTACCGTAAAGGAATCGGTTTCATAGCAGAAGGGAAGCAGTTCGACCCAAGCGCATACGTTATATAATTTTAAGAATCTAGTTTAGTATATCAGCAAGGAGGCTTATGAACTATTTCAATAAATCGTTTTGCCTGGAAGTCTGGGGCGAGTACGCCTGCTTTACCCGTCCTGAAATGAAGGTGGAACGGGTCAGTTACGACGTGCCTACACCATCGGCGGTACGGGCGATCTTCGAGGCTATTTTCTGGAAGCCTGCAATTAAGTGGCAGGTAGAAAAGATTGAAGTGCTGGAGCCTATAAAATGGATCTCGGTTCGCCGAAACGAAGTTGGAGCGGTGATGAGTGAACGATCCGACGGTATTCTTATAGAAGATGCACGGCAGCAACGCGCAGGACTTTTCCTACGGGATGTACGATATCGCTTGCACGCTCAGCTTGTTTACATACCGGAACGGGACAGACCTGCTAGCATTTTTGTGCCACCTGAACTGGGGGATCAAAAGGAAGAACAAGTTTTAAGCGAGATAGCCAGCAATTGTCAAAATCCAGAAAATCCGGGTAAGTATAACGCAATGTTCGAGCGACGGGTAAAAAAGGGGCAGTGTTTTAATCAACCCTATTTAGGTTGCAGGGAATTCTCCTCCAGCTTCCGTATTGTCGAGAATCCTGGAGTGGAACAACAAGCTAAGCCAGCCATCAATGAGTCGAGAGACTTGGGGTTTATGCTTTTTGACCTTTATGACCACGATGAACAAGGAAACGCAAAAGCAGCTTTTTATCGTCCAGTAATCAATAATGGCGTAATTCTCGTACCGGGATGGGAAAGCGAGGAGGTAAAAAAATGATACTTCAAGCGTTAAAGCAATACGCGGATGATCACAAGGATTCGCTTCCCCCAGATGGTTTACAGAATCAGGAAATCAAGTTTGTGATTGAAATTGATTCAACCGGGAAGTTCATTCAATTGTGCGATTACCGTGAAAATAAAAGAGGGAAAATGTTCTTAATGCCACAGGCAATCGGGAGATCTGGGGCAAATGCTTGGCAAACAACATTTTTACTTTGGGATCATTATGGGTATGTGCTTGGTTGGCCCAAAGATGATTCTGATACCTCGATCCAAATGGCTCAGCGACAATTTAGAACCTTTCAAAAAATGTTGCAAGAACTACCGGATGAGGTGCAGAAAAAAACGGAAGTCAAAGCAATTAGGCTATTCTACCAAGGGAATGAAATTAATAAAGTATCTGCACATAGTTATTGGCCGGAATGCGCCAAAATTCCGAACTGCAACCTGGCTTTCAAACTTGTAGGGGATACTCAATTAGTTTCAGAAAAATCATTTGTGCATGACTATGCTGCTTTGCAGTTTCAAAAAGCCGGGAGCACAGATGAAGAAGATTCCGATGGAGATGACCAGAAAATCGAAGGTCGATGCCTCGTTAGCGGCGAGTTTGGATTACTTAAAAAAATACATACTGCAACGCCAATAATCGGGGGGAAAAGCAATGCCAAGCTGGTAGGGTTCCAAGTCAATTCCGGGTATGACTCTTACGGTAAGCAAAAAGCTTATAATGCGCCAGTATCGTTTATTGCCGAAGCTGCATACACCAAAGCTTTAAAGTATTTAATCAAAAGCGTACCAAATTCCGTGCGCCTAGCCGAAACAACCATGGTATTCTGGGCTGAGAGGCAGCCCACAGACGCGAGTTTCAACCTTGAATCAGAATACAGCTGGTTTTTTACCGACCCCCCAAAAGATAATCCGGAACGAAACACACAAGCCGTAAAAGCCCTCTATGCAGCAATGCATACAGGTATGTTATCAGCTGCCAACGAAGGCGGGAATTTTTTCGTTCTTGGGCTTTCGCCAAATGCCGCGAGAATTTCGGTCCGTTTCTGGAAGCAAGGAACTGTAAAAAGTTTTTCCGAAAAAATCCTCCGCCATTTCGAAGATTTCGAAATGACAAGGGGACCGATGGATGATGAAGCACTACCGCTTGGAAAGATACTTCGAGCAACAGTGTTTGAATACAAGTTGGACAATGTACCTCAAAAAATTATGGGCGATATGGTTCAATCGATTCTGAACGATACTGAGTATCCTCAATCTTTACTGCAACTATGCATACGACGCATCAGAGCAGAACAAAAAGTTAATAGGGTGCGTGCCGCCATTTGCAAAGCTGTTATTAACCGGCAAATCCGCAGAAGCGGCAATAAATCAAAAGAAAAGGAGTTAACAGTGGCACTCGACGCAAACAACGATAATGTGGGTTATGTACTTGGGCGGCTTTTCGCGGTTCTTGAGCGTTGCCAGGAACAAGCACAGGGAAATCTGAATGCCTCAATACGAGAACGGTATTATGGAGCATTTTCAAGTACTCCGGTTTCCGTTATGCCGACGTTACTAAAGCTAAACAAGCATCATTTGGCCAAATTAAATCCTGGCGAGAAAATTTGGTTTGACAAACTTATGGGCGAAATCATTGGAAAACTCGAAGCAAACAGCATTCCCGCCCATCTTCGTTTGCAGGAGCAATCGAAATTCGCAGTTGGCTATTATCATCAGCGCCAAGATTTCTTTACAAAAAAAACCGAGTAGCCCTTTTGGGTTACCACGATTCACTACAATATCCAAGGAGCATGACATGGCTATTATTGAAAAGCGTTACGATTTCGTTTTATTGTTTGATGTACTGGATGGCAATCCCAATGGCGACCCCGATGCCGGCAATCTCCCCCGAATCGATGCCGAAACTGGTATGGGGTTGGTTACGGATGTATGCATCAAGCGAAAGGTTAGAAACTATGTGCATTTAGTAAAAAAGGCTGAGAAACCAAATGACATATTTATAAAAGAAAAGGCTGTTCTTAATAGCCTTATCGATGAGGCACATGAACAAAAAACTGTAGCAACGAAGGAAAAAGGCGAAAAAACTGAAGCGGCACGACGTTGGATGTGCGAAAACTATTATGATATACGTACATTTGGCGCAGTGCTAAGTACAGGGAAAAACGCTGGACAAGTTCGAGGCCCGGTTCAGCTTACCTTTGCTCGTTCAGTTGAGCCCATTATCACCTTGGAACACTCCATTACAAGAATGGCGGTAGCAACCGAAGCCGAGGCGGAAAAACAGTCAGGCGACAATAGAACAATGGGACGAAAGTTTACGGTTCCGTATGGTTTGTACCGCATGCATGGTTTTGTGTCTGCTCATTTAGCAAACCAAACTGGTTTTTCCACTGCTGATCTTTCATTGTTTTGGGAAGCCTTAAAGGGCATGTTCGATCATGACCACTCTGCAGCACGCGGGCTGATGGCACTTCGCGGCCTCTATGTGTTTGAGCACCAGAGCGCACTCGGCAATTCACCTGCGCATGAGCTGTTCGAGAAAATAACTGTTGAGCGAGCTCCCGATAGCCAGGACAAACCGGCTCGAAGCTTCAAGGACTTTGTCGTGAAGATCGAAGGGAATATTCCAACCGGTATTACTCTAAACAAAATGGTCGGCTAGGTAAAAACAAGCCGGGGCGTAAGCCCCGGAGAGGGGATAGCCCGAGACCCCGCAGGCTTATTGGCCGAGGAGGCTTGGGCGCAAGGGGAGACTCCCCTTCCATAATTTACAAGGAGCCTGTAATGCCCAAGGTTTTTGAGTATAATGGATTCAAGTTCTTCTTTTTCAGTAATGAGGGAGACCCGTCGGAGCCGGTTCATGTTCATGTGCGAAAGGGTGGATGCCAGGCTAAAATTTGGGTGGCGCCTAGAATTGAACTGGCTGAAAACCATGGTTTTGGCGCAGGAGAATTGCGAATGATTCTGCAGCAGACAAATGAACACGCTGATTTGATATTGGAGGTTTGGGATGCACACTTTAACTAAGGAATATGTGGCAGTAAAGGTATGGTTTGACGCTGATAGCATCTGGGTAAAACTGGACGACGGTAGGCAACTCGGTGTACCGCTTGCCTATTACCCCCGCTTGCTCGGCGCGAGTCCTGAAGCCAGGACAAAGTTCGAGATGTCCGGTGGCGGACGGGGTCTGCATTGGGACGATTTGGATGAGGATTTATCTGTGGAAGGGCTTATCAATGGCATTCCCGACTTGACTACAAAGCGCTAAGGGCAACATGTTTTCGGAAGACGAACTGATACCGATTTCCGGGCTGCAGCATGTTCTTTTTTGCGAACGCCAGTATGCATTGATTCATCTGGAGCAGATCTGGGAGGAAAACGGATTTACCGCCGAAGGCAAGGCTCTGCACGAGCGCGTAGATGTCGAGCATCACGAGTCCAGAAAACTGTTTTTGCAGGAATATGGAATGGCTTTGCGCTCTCTGGAGCACGGTTTTATCGGAAAGGCGGATTTAACGGAACTGCTTCGCCGCACCGACGGTTCAATAGAGCGCGCGATTCCGGTTGAGTTCAAGCATGGGACCGACAAGGAAAACGACTGTGACCGGGTGCAGCTCTGCGCGCAGGCGTTATGTCTCGAGGAGATGCTCGGGGTGGCTGTACCGATGGGACAATTTTACTATTTGCGAGACCATCGACGCCTCAGTGTGGTGCTCGATATAAACCTGCGGGAACAGACCCTAGCGGCAAGCAGACGAATACGGGAAATCCTGAAAAACAAGCTTACGCCGATCGCGGAGTACAGTAAGAAAAAATGCGACTCGTGCTCGCTTGTGCATCAGTGCATGCCAAAATCGGCGGGGGCAGGAAGAAAACCGGTAAGATCTTACATGGAACTTCAGCTCAAAGTGGCACAAACAGAATGTCAGACCTAAGGAAGAAAACATGCGGAAACTTCTGAATACCCTCTATGTTTCCAGCCAAGGATCCTATTTACGTAAAGAAGGCGAGACGGTAATCGTGGAACTGGAGCAAAAAAAAGTACTGCAGATGCCTATTCACTTGATTGGAGGCATTGTATGCTTCGGGAATGTTCTTTGCTCGCCATTTCTTTTGGGACACTGCGCCGAGAAGGATATTTCCATTTCTTTCCTTACGGAATACGGTAAATTTCTGGCAGCGGTTCGCGGTCCTGTAAGCGGCAACGTGCTTTTGCGAAGGGAGCAGTATCGCAAAGCCGACGACCTAACTATCTCACGCTTCGTTGCCAGTAACATTATCTGTGCGAAATTGGCGAATTCGCGCGTAGTTCTTAATCGAACGCTTCGAGACCATGGGGACAGGGTCGATGCCTCCGCAATTAAAAATGCCTCCAACGCCATAGATAAGCTTCTGAACCAGATAAACCATGCAAGCGAGCTGGATTCTGTCCGGGGCCTTGAAGGCATGGCCGCCCAAGAATATTTTGGAACATTCAACAACTTGATTATCGAGCAAAAGGAAACCTTTATCTTCAAGGACAGGAGTCGCCGACCTCCGCTGGACGCGGTAAACGCTATGTTATCATTTATTTACACAATTCTGGCTCATGACGTGCGATCAGCCCTGGAAACGGTCGGACTTGATCCTGCCGTCGGCTTCTTGCACAGGGATAGACCTGGCCGCCCGAGCCTTGCTTTGGACATGATGGAAGAGTTTCGCCCAATTCTGGCTGACCGTCTCGTACTATCCCTGATAAACCGCCGCCAAGTTAGCCTGAGCGGTTTTACCAAGGCCGCAAACGGAGCGGTAATCATGGACGACCAAACCCGTAAAACGATTTTAGTTGAATATCAAAACCGCAAACAAGAGGATGTTAAGCATCCGTACATAGAAGAAACCGTCCCTATCGGCCTTCTGTTTTTTATCCAAGCCAACCTTATGGCACGGTACATCAGAGGAGACATCGACGGCTATCCCCCGTTTTTCTGGAGGTAAACATGTTGGTATTGGTAAGTTATGACGTTGCAGTAAGTAATCTCGGGGGTAAAAAGCGATTACGCCATGTCGCAAAAGCTTGCCAAAATTTTGGGCAACGGGTTCAATTTTCGATTTTCGAGTGTATCGTGGACCCTGCTCAATGGACGGAGTTAAGAAACAAACTGGAAGGGATTATCAATAAAGAATCTGACAGTCTACGCTATTACTACCTTGGTTCAAATTGGCAGCATAAAGTTGAGCATATTGGGGCCAAGGCATCAACCGATGTTGAAGGTCCCTTGATTATATGAAGTCAAACGCGAACCATAACAGCACATGAAACCCCGGGAGTATCGCGGAAATAGTATTTTCATATATTGTATAACATTACTTATTTCTACAGAAAAAAAACAAATAATGCACACCTTTTTTTGTTCTTTCGCGAACTACTTACTTTAATGCTATACAGTCAGTATAATTAATCTTTAAGCGGTCGCCTCCCGTGCGGGGGCGTGGATTGAAACAGCGATGCGTCTATCCCGTCGACGCTCGTACCCGGTCGCCTCCCGTGCGGGGGCGTGGATTGAAACTGGCTCGAGCCTGCTCGTATTCGACGAGGATTCAGGTCGCCTCCCGTGCGGGGGCGTGGATTGAAAACAATGCAAGGCTCGCTGATTTGTTCAAGCTTAGGTCGCCTCCCGTGCGGGGGCGTGGATTGAAACAAGCATGGTTAAAAATCTTTGAGCATCTTCGACAGTCGCCTCC
>JANNSO010000016.1:0-21058 GCA_031402655.1 Spirochaetota bacterium
TAACGGTCTCGCTACCGCTCGTTATTACCGTTAAAAATGATAATCAAGTGGATTTCTAAATTTGAAATTTACTATCCTTCTGTTTTTGCATTCAGGTGAATGAATATTGCCAAAAACACCATATTTTCAACAGCCTGTTAAAAAACCTGATTCCTGTAAGGAATCAGCGAGGGACCTCTGATAACCAACAAGGTTATTAGAGGTCCCATATTGGGGTAAAGCCTGAGTCGCAGGGAGTCACATGCATCAAACTCTTTTTCGTCCTTTTACGGAGAAGGTACGAATAGCTATTTCCTTGCCTTTAAGCTTGAGCTCGCCATATTCCTCGAAAGTGAAGCGCGCCTGCGTTTCGGGATGACCCGCCGCGGAATCCGACACGAGTATCTCGCCGGCACGCGCCTGCGATTCGAGTCGGGCGGCAGTGTTTACCGCATCGCCGATTACCGTATAATTGCGGATGTCCTCGGAGCCCACGTCGCCCTGGACCACGTCGCCTTCGTGGATGCCGATACCGATGGCAAGTCTGTCCAGCTCGTCGCGCCGCGCCGCCATCGCCTTCTGAATCTCGAAGGCGGCTTCCAGGGCGGGAAGCACCTCGGGAAAAACGGCCATCACTTCGTCGCCAACGAATTTGTCCACGTCGCCGCCGAAACGCCTTACTATTTCCGCCTGTAGCGTAAGTATCCGGTTGAGGGTAGCCACGACCTGCGCCGGGTCCCGGCTTTCGGAATAGGTCGTAAACCCGCGGATATCCGAGAAAAAAAGCGTGCATCGTCGGCGCTCCACCGCATGGGCCGTAGAACCGGTGCCGACCGAATCCCGGACGGCGGCCACGGTACTGCGCGAAACGTATTGGGACAGCTTCATGCGCTCCTTGAGACCTCGAACCATTTCGTTGAATCGCGTGGCCATGAGGCCGAACTCGTCCTTGCCGGCACGCGACAAGCTTACTTCAAGCTCGCCCGAGCCTACTTTTTCCATGGCCCTGGTTATTTCGATGACCGGCCGAACAGCCGACCTGGACACAAGCGAGAGCAAAGTACCCAGGAGCGTTGCCAAAAGCACGAGGGCGATTCCTATCGCTGCGGTTTCGATGAGCGCGTATTGCTTTTCCAGCAGGGCGGTGCTTTTAGCGAAATCCAGTTTCAATTCCAGCACGTAACCCGTCCCGCCAAGCGGTTCGAAATACGATACGACATCTATCTCGCGCCGCAGGACGCCGGTCTGCGTAAAGGCCGCCTCGATGGCCACCAACTGTTTTTTGCCGTCCATGGATTCCCTGATGTCCGCATGCGAAGAGTAATCGGCTCCGGCTTCGGATTCAGGATATGCCTCGACAGCCCTGAGGGTTTTGTCGATAAGCAGTATCTTGGATATTTCAAACGAGCCGCCTTGGGTAGATACGTGCTTGAGGCGGCTGAAACTCGCTTTGACGGCGTCGGCATCCAGCATCCCCAATACCGCGGAAGAATCGGCTATCTCGTGCTCGACGAGAAGCGCGATGTCCACCGCCTGCTTGCGCATTAATTTGCTTGAGACCCTGTCGAGGATGTTTACAAGACCAAAATACAATACAGCAACGAAAACGGCAAACGCTATTGCGAATGTCAGCCACATTTTTTCGCGAAGTTTCATGCAGCCATTGTCGACCGTTTATCGCCGGGCGTCAAGGGACGAAGGCTTCATGCCCTTGTCCGGCATCACCTTTGTTTTTTCGATCAGGTATTTGATTCTTTCGTCCGCCATTCCGATTTGCCAATCAAGTTCGCGCTTCAGTTCCGACTCGCTCAGGGTCGCGCTCAAACCCTTGATTACGTAGGATCCGGCTTGCAATGCATGATCGGCCATGTGTGCTGTGGCCGCAGCGTGACCGCACGCCCTGTAGACGGCCCGCAGCGATGCGTCACCGGATTCCCTGGCGGCGTCATGGGCGGCGAAGGCCGCTTTCCTCGCATCGCCGACCGCGGCGTTTCCTTTTTCCCATTGTTTCGCGGTTTCAAGCGCTTTCAACGCTCTTACATCCAATCCGGGAGGATTCAGAGTTTCGATTCCGCGCTCGACGCAGGCAATCGCCCAGCGTATGAGCAAGCGATGCTTTTCCATGCTCAGGGTTCCGCCGCGATGAATTGCCTTGAAGCGATCATCCCTCATTTTTTTCCCGAAAAAGCGTTTTGTAGTTCTCGAAATTCAACTCGGTGCATGCCAGGGAAAATCCGGCCGGAGGAACCCCCAGCCCTTGGATTAAACGCGTCCAGAAATTTACCTGCGCGACGGTGCTTACGATAATGACCATCTCCCGCTCGGTAAACGCGTTCAACATGCTATCCAATAATTCCGCCGAAATCGATATGGGAGTCCGGGTCAGCGCGAGCGAATATCTTAAAGCGATTTTTTCTTCGCGCGTCAGGCTTTCGGTTTCTTCAAGGACTCGCGTGCCCTGCAGCGCTTCGAGCTCCTGCTTCGTTATATTTAATTTTTTATACTCCGCGGAATTCATATCGATGCAGAACGGGCAGGACGCCTTGAACGACACTTGCATCCTGATCAATTTGAGCATTCTTTCGCTTACCATCACGTCTTTGTGGGCCACCAGGCCTTCCAAAACGCCGGCACCGACGGCTGCTTTCGGATACCAGGAAAGAATTCGGGCCACCAGCATCTCTTTGCCCGTTTTACGTTCGGCAAGCCAGATTCCCAAACGCAAGAAAAAAGGGATCCTGCTCGGCGGATCAATGAATGCATTCACGTTATTTCCTTCTCGCAATCATAGTTTCATAGGGTTGCGGTTTTAAGTATCCATCAGCGGTCATGCTGGCATCCATCATCATAATACTCAAATTTGTAAAACGAAACAAATTTGCTGCGAGCGCGGGCGGACGGGCGGATTCCAGGCTTATAGGCATATCAAAACGCGAATGTCAACGTGCATCTCGTACCGTTGTCGTTTTCGATCGTGCACGACGCAGCCAGCGCCTTTAGAATCATGGAACCAAAACCCTGAGGTTTATCCAGATCAAAACCGGCGTTCAATCCGACTTGCACCTCCCTGCAATTTCGATTGTACTTCTTCATTCGCGGATTCTTTGATTTGCATCGACAGCAGGCTCTCGATGGAGGCGATGTTATTCTTGACCCGATGATGAACCTCCTTGAGGAGATTCTCCTTTTCGCGCAAGAGCGACAGTATTTTTTTCCCGCTGATTTTGCGTTCGGTAATTTCGTTCATGATGACCTGAAGCGCCGTCCGGCCGTCATACAGAATCGGCGTGCTCTGGACTTCCCCTTCGATAGCCGCACCGTCCAAGCTGCTCAATTTTTCCTCGACCTTGCGGTTGGTGACTCCAGTCGCAAGCGCGGTTCGTATTCGGTTCGAAACAAACGGACGCAAATCCGCCGGTACGAAATCGAGAAATGACTTGCCGATCAACTCGTCGGCGGAAACTGTTCCAAGCATCGCGACGGCCGAGGGATTGGCGTAGCGCAGAACGTCATTTTCCAGAACCACCAAGGGTGCGGGAGATAATTCGATCATGGTGCGATACCGGCGTTCCCCCGCGACGAGCAATCGATACGTCCTGCCTAGAACCAGCAGGGGCAATCCGATGGCGAGAACCAAGCGGAGACTTATCTCGATGATAAAATAAAACGTCTGTATCGCGCTCTTGACCGACATCAGGTGCTGATCGGTCGGTCCCATGAACACGTTGAAAACGGCGCGGATAAGCGAATAAAAAGCGGTCCCCAAGTATGCCGCGGCCACGAACCAGTGTACCAGCCTGTCCTGGCCGCCGCCATGGCGAAGGAAAACATAGGCACTCCAAACTGATAAACGCGACGCGGATACAGGTACGCTTGAGTGGAGTACCCCTATCGCCAAGCTTTGGCTATGTTGGACTGCTCGTCAGGGAATGACTGCTTTTGGGACTCGATTTTTTTTCGAGGGTCCTATAATTCAAACGGATACTTGAGCCCGATCTCAGCCCGTATCGCATCCATCAATTCCATGGTGGCCAAAGTATGGGCATGTGATATGCTCGGGCTTTCAAGCAGGCCGGCACGGATGCAGCGCATGGCTTCGGCGATTTCAAATTCAAAACCACCCCCTTTTAGGGGATTAGTCACTGTCAATTCCTGCCCCTCCGTGGAGAGGGTCGCCGTGCTTGCAGCCCAGAAATCCGGGTGGATCCGGATCTGGCCGCGCGTACCATAGATAAAAAAATCATTCTCGTTTTTGACCAGAAAATTGCTGTTAAACTGCGAAACCACCCCTCCAGGATACTTCAACATCACGGCCGTCAACTCATCCACGCCGGTGGATCCAAGCAAGGCCTGCACACTGAAGGATTCCGGCTCCAGCCCGGTGACCCACTGGGAAACCGATATCGGGTAAACTCCCATGTCCAGCAATGTGCCTCCGGCCAGTTCCGGGCTCAGCCAGCGGTCATTCGGCGTTTTTGGAACCGCAAAGCCAAAGGTAGAACACATTATTTTTACTTCACCGATCACACCGCAATCCAGCCACTCGCGAATTTGCCCATAAATAGGCAAACAGCGCGTCCAGAGTGCCTCCATCAAAAAAACGCTCTTCGCGCGCGAGGCCGCGATCAGTTTCCCCGTCTCGGCGGCGTTCACCGTCAAAGGCTTTTCGCACAGGACCGGCTTGCCGGCGTTCAGGCAGAGCATGACATTCTCAAAGTGAAATCGATGCGGAGTTGCCACGTACACGGCATCTACCTGCGGGTCTCTGACCAGGGCTTCATAAGAAGAATAGATTTTTTCGCCGCCGTTTTTTTGGGCGAAAGCCTCGGCGCGTTCCGGGCTGGTGCTGGCGACAGCGTACAAAGCGGCATTGTCAATCACTTTTAATCCATCCGCAAAGCGCTGCGCGATACGCCCGGGTCCTATAAGACCCCAATTAAAGCTTTTTCCCGACATGGCGACTCCTCTATAAAACTTCAGCCCCTCGACAATAGATTTAATTCTCTGGGCGGAAGGGGTTGTTGTCAAGCTCCCCGTGCTGGTTTCCGTAAGGCAACAGCCGCGAAAACACCTGAACTTTACGTTTCGCCGGAAGACGTATATACTGCAGCGATGAATATCCGCCCGAATAACCATCCGCTCAAGGCGAAAGCCTGCGCGTTTTTATTCATCGTGTTCTTCGCCTCCCTCCTGTCCGCGCAGGACGCAAAGCCGGAAGCAGCCAGACAAGTCGGAACCGCCAGGAAAAAATTAGGCGTAAGCGTCGATACGGGACTCGCGGCATTCAGCCCCAATAAAGACGGGATTCAGGATATCCAGTTTTTTGAGATAGCCAGTACGACTGCCGGAGTCGATGGCTGGGCTATCGCTATCATAGCCGTCGATACCGGCGGAACCGTGGTTTTCCATAAAGAAGGAAGCGGAAAAATCCCGAAAAAACTCGAATGGGATGGAACTGTCAGTACCGGTTCGGAAAGCGGCGCTTCTGATGGAACCAGCGCTTCAAAAAACCTCGCTCCGGATGGACGATACAGGTCGGAAATAACAGTTAAAAAAGGAATCAACAGCGTACTCATTCTCGCAAATGAATTCATCCTGGACACGAAACCCCCGTCTGCGCGCATATACGCGGCCAATGGAAGAACGATACTTACACCGGGAGGCGATGGCGTCCCGATGGCCGTTTTGGTTTCGCAGACCGACGCATCGCAGGAAAAAATCTGGTACGGCAGAATTATCGCCGACGACGGCAGCGTCGTACGAACTGCCGAATGGAAGGGAACTCCCGATGCCTTCGCCTGGGATGGCAGGGACAGCGCCGGGAAAAGCGTACCGGACGGGACTTATACCTACGAGCTATCCGCCACAGATGCAGCCGGCAATGCCTTTTCCGCCCGGCTGCGACTCAGAGTGGACGCATTGCTCCGGACTCTCGCGCTCAAAGCTTCCGAGGCCGCCTTCAGCCCAAACGGCGACGGCGTCAAGGATGCGGCTACCCTGATACCCACCCTGAACAAGCCGGATGGGCTCCTGTCCTGGCAACTGGAAATTCTAGGCGGAACGCCGGGGGGCGAAGAATCGGTGTATGCCCGGGAGGGAACTGTTCTTCCCGAGTCGATTATCTGGGAGGGAAGGACTTCAAGCGGCGAGCCTGCGGTAAACGGAACGTATCTGGCGAGAATGGTCCTGGAATTCGACAACGGACAGACATGCAAGGCCCTGTCTCCTGCTTTTTCTCTGGTGACGAAACTGGATCCAGCCGCAGTAAGCACTGACGGCGACATCTTCAGTCCTGATGGCGACAAACGAAAAGACACGATAACCTTGAAAAACGAATTCCCCCGGAGTCCTGTTTCGGCGAGCTGGAAAAGCGAGATCGTTGATGAGAAAGACGGAATAATAAAATCCTGGGACTTTAGCGCCGGGCCAAAGGAAATTCTGACATGGGACGGACGCGCAGGCACCGGAAAACCTGCTCCAACGGGATCCTACCGGTATCGCATCAGAGGCTTGGACCAGGCCGGCAACACAAGCGTGAGCCGCGATGCCTCCTTTGTCCTGGACGCAAGAAAACCTACAGTCAGCTGTACTGCTGAAACCAGCCCGTTCAGCCCCAACGGCGACGGAAAATTCGACCGGAAGCGGTTTTTCCTGGCGGCAAGCATAAACGAAGGCGTCGAATCTTGGGTTCTGTCGATACGGGCCGCAGGCACTGACAGGAACATAGCCCAAATCCGGGGCACCGAGCTCCTGCCAGACGAGGCGATTTGGGACGGCATGGGAAGCGATGGATCGGCGCTTCCAAAGGAAGCGGCGCTTCCTCTGGAAGCGGTGCTTCCCGACGGAACATACAACGCAACCCTGGCGGTGCTGTACCGAAAAGGCAATGAGAGCACATCCAAGGCGGCGGCGTTTTCGCTGGACAACTTGCCGCCTCGCCTAAAAATAAGCGCCGCGCCCCAGCCTTTCTCACCCGATGGCGACGGGGTAAACGACAGGCTGGACATCATCCTTTCCGCGCGCGACAACGGCACCCTCGCCTCCTGGCAGCTCGACGTCATCGACCCGCAGGGAAACGCGTTCATGCGATTCGCCGGCGAAGGCGCGGCACCGGAAAAAATACCGTGGAACGGCCTCAACGCATCGGGCGAATTGATACAGGCCGATATGGATTACAAGCTGTCCTACAGCGCCGCGGATTCCGGCGCCAATGCGGCGCAAACCAGCGCAAAACTGCGGGTCGACATATTGGTTCTGCGCGAGGGCGACAACTGGCGGATACCGCTGCCCGGAATCGCCTTTCCCGCGGAAAGCGGAGACCTGGACGCCGTTCCCGAAGACATAAGAAAAATTAACAGTGAAACTTTGGATAGACTCGCCATCCTCCTGAAAAAATTCAAGACCTACACTATTCTCGTGGAAGGACACGCGAACAGCGTTCGCGCGGCAGGCGGAAAAATACCCGACTCCGCGGAGCAGGAGGAAGAATTGATTCCCCTTTCCGCCCTGCGCGCGCTCGCCGTAAAAAACGCGCTTATCGCCCGGGGCATAGCGCCGGAACGGCTTGAATCCATCGGCATCGGAGGTGCGCGTCCTATGGTCGATTTCGGCGACAAAACGGAGTTGTGGAAAAACCGCCGGGTGGAATTCATGTTGCGGAAGTAATTTTGAATCTTGACAGCAAAAGAACTCTGGCTTTATGCTTAGCCCGCCCGCCGTTGCCGGGAAATGGTGCAGACGAGTCGTTTCGAATAAAATGACGGATCCTCCCATTTGACAGGGAAGGTTGTTATATGGATTTTTTCTGGAAAATCGTCATCGATGCTGGCACTATCTCCATGGCCCTGCTCCTGGCTACCTTCCTTCGGGCAAAGGTACGGTTCCTGCAGCGCTTCATGGTTCCCAATTCGCTGACGGCAGGCCTCATCCTTCTGCCGGTGTACAACTACCTGATGCCGGCGCTTGGGTATACGACGAACAGGCTCGGCGATCTGGTGTACCACCTGCTGAGCATTTCTTTCATAGCCATGACCCTGCGGACCAAACCTCCCAAGGCGACCGGAGAGGCGAGAGGTTCCGTCTGGGCCATGGCCACGGCGATCGTCTCCCAATACGCGATACAGACTTTCGCGGGCCTCATGCTTACTTTTATCTTGGCCAAGACGCTCCTCCCCAACCTCAATCTGGCATTCGGGCTGACCCTACCGCTCGGCTTCGCCATGGGTCCGGGACAGGCGTACGCGATAGGCAAAGGCTGGGAGTCGATGGGCTTCGAAGGCGCAGGCACGGCCGGCTTGACCATGGCCGCCCTGGGCTACCTGTGGGCGTGCATCGTCGGCGTAGCCCTGGTAAACGTCGGCGTCAAGAAAGGGTACCTGCCTGCCAAGACCATCGAGATGCTCACCGACAAGGCGATGCTCACGGGGATCGTCCCCAAAGGCGCGGAAAAGCCGGTAGGCTCGAGGAATACCACCGATCTCGAGGCGATAGACCCGATGACCCTGCACCTGGCGGCGGTGGCATTCACCTATCTGCTGTCGTTCCTGCTGCTTACGGGGCTCAGTGCCCTCCTGGGTTTGGCCGGAAAGATGGGGAGAGATCTGGCCGCCAACCTATGGGGCATCAATTTCATCTTTTCGGCATTGACGGCCATGGTGGTCAGGAGCCTCGTCGACAAGCTCAAAATAGGCCATATCCTGGATGACGACGGATTATCCCGCATATCCGGGATGTCGGTAGACTTCATGGTAACAGGATCGCTGGCCGCGATATCGCTGGTCTTCGTCGGGCAGTATTGGCTGCCCCTTTTGAGCGTTTCGACCATCGGCGGCATCTTGATTACCTTGACCGTTCCCTGGTTTGCCTCGAGGATATTCAAGGACAACCGCTACGAGCGCATGATCATGATATACGGCGTCTCCACGGGCACGCTTTCGACCGGATTGGCACTACTCCGAATCATCGACCCGGAATTCAAGACCAAGGTATCCAGCGATTACATGCTGGCGGCCGGGCTGGTATTCGCCTTGATGATACCGTTCATCCTCGCCATAAACCTGCCCGTCAAAGCCGGACTTACGGGATCGATGGGCCCCTTCTGGACGATGATAGGGATTTCCATTGGTTATATAATATTTACCACCATCGCCTTCGCGGTCCTGGCCAAGGGCAAGGCGTTCAAAAAACCGGCCTCTATGTGGCTGGACGAATGATGTCCTTGAGGGCCGCCACCGCATCGAACCACTTCCTGGCCGATTGGAATCGATGCGGAAATCTGAACTGGTACAGATCCTTGCCCCGGTAGAACTCGAACACCTGCTGTTTCAGCACGCTTTCGCCTTCCATCTCGGCGATCGGGAATTCCAATCGCTCGCCGAGCAGCGTGGCCATCACGATCTTATCGCTATAAAGGATCATCGACCCGATCTTGATTTTACGGAGCGCCTTCATCCGGTAGCCGATGAAGAGTCCGACGCCGCTGTCGGAAAAAAGCGGAGTATCGGGCCTGTCCGCGCCGCGTCGAACCAAAGCGGCTATCGCGTCCTGCTGCCACAGATCCCATTCTCGGATGGTCTTAAACTTGGGAATGCTCTCTCCTACCGCCTGAAAATCATAATTCCTGGACAGCCTTACGACGTGGCCGCAGGCTTTGCAGTGCAGGCGATTGCTATGGCTTCGCATCGTGCCGGCCTGGGCGCAAACGGGGCACATGAACAGGGACAGTTCCAGGTGATTCGCGCGCCGTGAACTCCGGTGCTCCGCCGGATGTTCGTTGCGCCATTCGGTTTCGTCGTACTCCATCGCCGCTCCGAGTTCAGCGAGGATTTGCTCGGGCGTGCTCGCCTTGGCTTTTGCGCCGTCCATGACCAGCTTGAATTCTATCTCCATGTTGCCCGGCCGGTGGTTCCAGGACCACCGGGGCTGGCTGTAAAAAGAGCCTTTGAGCACGGCCGCCACGACGGGCACCTTCAATAACTTGATGAGCTTCGCCGTCGACGGAATTATGGCCTGGGTATGCCCGTCCCAGCTCGCCATGCCTTCGGCGAAGATTCCCACGACGCCTTTGCGTTTGCGTATCACTTCGACGATCCAGCCAATCGTTTCCATGTCCGGAATAGATTTCGATTTCGGTATGGAACCCACCAACCCCAAGAGCATGCGCATGACGGTGGATCGCATGTTACCGTCGCCAGTAACCCAATACACCGGTCCGGGTATGAAAAAATTGGTCATGAAAGGATCCAGGATGCCCATATGCGTGGGCACGACGACGAAGGGCGGGCGAATCCGCTTGAATACGTCCAGCCCGGTCGCGCTTATCCGGAAGTAGTACCTGAGCCAGGCTCCGATAGTCATCCTAAGCAGCGTGTTGAACCAGCGTGGAGCCCGCGGAGTGTAAGTGATTTTATGCTTCATGGCGCGTTCAAAGATAGTGCGAATCCCGTTTTTTTGATAGTACCTCCGAATGCCGAAGCGTCTGCCGTGCGACTCGGACTTACATGGCGGCTCTTTGCAGGATATCGATGGATTCTTCGAATTTATTGCGGATTTCCAGATTCCAGTTCGCCGCGGGACTGTTATGCTTGAGCAGGGAGAGCACTTCGCCGATATCGATATTCCCGTTCGTCAATCCATTGTGGTCGTCGCCTATTCCAAAATTGTTATGCAGGTGCACATGGCCTATCCTGGATCGCACGCTTCAATTTTCGTGCCGTCAATTCCCTCAGTTCAATATCGTCCGTTCCGGGCATCAGGTCGAAAAACGGGCCGTGCGCGGATCTTATCAGCGAAAAATCGGGCCTCGCCCGAATGCCTGCGATGAAATCGTCCGGATAGGAAACCGGTCGAACCAAGCCGTTGAATTCGATTTTAATTTTATTTTTGATTGCGCATGCCGAGATTTCCGGAATATTCGAAAACGAAGTGATGCTGATCACAAGGGCTCCTTTGGTATATAAGCGGTTTTAAGCGGGCGCCGCCGGCCCGGAATCGGCATTTTTCCACGGAACCATTTTTTATTCAAGCGAAACAGGCTTGCTTGACACCGGCCGCTTGAATCGCGAGAATTTATATCGACCAGCGTCGCACGGCGCGGATTCCCGCGGTCGTTCGCGCCCGAAGGAGGCACATCGTGGCTACATCGGCATCGGCGAAAATATCCAGGAGCAAACTGCTAATTCTCGTATTGAGCAGGTTTATCCCCGGCCTGTCCACCATCGGGGCGCTGCTTTTCGTTTCGGCAGGCACCGCCGCATGGCGCAATGGATGGCTCTATCTTGGCACGCTGGTCGCACTCATGCTTTCCGCCCTTGTCTATTTCTTCGACAGAGACCCTGAATTGCTCGAAAAGCGCATGAATTTCAAAGAAAAAGAAAAGCCTCAAAAACTCGTCATAGGCCTGGGTATTCCGATTTTCCTGCTCGCGTTCATAGTGCCCGGGCTTGATTACCGTTTCGGGATTTCCCGCATTCCGCTCTGGCTCTCGATAGCCGCGGAAGCCGTCGTCGTTTTTTCCTACGCGCTGATAATGGTAGTATTCGGGCAGAACCGGTATGCATCGAGGGTCGTGGAAATCCAGGACAATCAGCGGGTGATAGACACCGGGCTGTATTCGATCGTGCGGCACCCGATGTACCTTGCCGCGATTCTATTGTACCTGGCTTCAGCCCTGGTACTCGGCTCCTACCTTGCGCTGGTTCCGTCCGCCCTTATTCCCGTCATACTGGTGTTCAGGATAAAAAACGAGGAAAAAATACTGCTGGAGGGCCTGCCCGGTTACCGCGAATACATGAAGAAAGTCAGATACAGGCTGCTTCCGTTCATCTGGTAGGCAAAAGTTTCACGGTTTGCGCCTTACGGCGGATAGAATGCCAACGATCCGCCGGAATCCACGACGCCCCGGCTTGAGCGGAGCCGATCCGGGGCTCGCTCCTATTGTCCGGGCGGCGGTTCACAGAGCTCCACCTTGTTCCCCTCTGGATCGATTACCCAGGCGAATTTGCCGTATTCCGATTCATCTATATTGGGTAATAACGTACAGCCTTCGTCCCTCAAGACTTCTACCAGCGCGCGAATGCCCTCAACCCTGTAGTTGATCATGAAGGAAGCTTCGCTCGGCGCAAATTGGTCGCCGTCGAGCGGGCCGATGGACCAGATGGTGGTGCCGCCCGTAGGTTTGCCATCGGAGTCTTTCCAAGTAAATGCGGCACCACCCCAATCCTGTACGTCAATCCCCAGATGCCTCTTGTACCAAGCCTGAAGCTCCGCCGGATTTTTCGCCTTGAAAAAAATACCGCCGATTCCGGTGACGCGTTTCATAAATTCCTCCAAGGTAAGGTCAGCGTTTGATTTTCATTCATTTTCTCCTCCGGGAATCGATGGTTTCCTCGTAATACTTTATCCAATCATCCGCGCTTATTTTTGAGGCCAGCTCCGCAATCAATTCATGGGGAATTTCATCTTGGTATTTAAATTTGATGCAGCTTTTTCCAGCATCGATTTTATGCTTCGAAATCTTTACATATTCATCGAAGAACCATTTTTTCAGGGCTTCGTTTCCATAAATTCCCATATGATACAGGGTTATCACATTCTTTTTTGCGGCGATGCCTATGAACGGCAGGGGATCTTTGGGGTTGCAGTGATAGCCGGGCGGATAGAGCGAATGCGGAATTACGTATCCGATCATTCCGTAGTTGATTACCTCCTCGAACCCTTTCGGCAATCCTTTTTTTATCGATTGCCTCAGTTTCAAAAAGGACTTTTTCAGCTCATCCGGTACCTGTTCAAGATATTCAGCGACTGTCATGGGTACCTCCCCAATATAAAATACTTATTTATTGAAATTTCAGCAAATGGAATCGATTGAACGAGAGCGCGGGCGCATGCCCGATGATTGTCGGCGATGCGTTGACAAAGTGCGTTCCAGGACCGAAAATGAAGCTTTGGGGGAACGCGTGAACAAGTTTATTTTAGCGGCGGCGGGTTTTCTTTTTACAGCGACTGCGCTAGGCGCATTGACTCTCGAAGAGGTCAGCTACTCAGGCCCGGACATGAGCGCTACCGAAGCCTCCATTGCGGCGGACCTCCGCGCCGGGATAGAGCTGTTTTACCGCGATTACGTCGAGCTTGCCGCTCGCAACCGCAAATGGCTCGACACGGCAGTGCTTTCCGCGGGCGGCTCGAACGACAAGGAAGAGGGATTCACCACCTTCTATTTACGCCTCGACCTCGAGTACGGAACCGAAGATGATACGGACGAGGAATCCTTCGCCTTCCGCACCAACCCCGCGAAGCTCGGACCTTCAGAATATGCGCAGGCGCTGCGGAATCTCGTCCTTACCATTTCGGGCGAACAAGGTGCCAAAGAAGCGCCGCCTGAGCTCGTGCGCAGGTTCAGCGTGTCGGCGTTTCTGGGAGATATCTCCTACGGCGGGATGCTTCCGGCGACGGCGATTGCCGCGCTCCCTGACGGGCGCATCGCCATCGGGCACAGCATATACGCCACGATCGTCGACCCGATGCTGCGCATTTCCGACACCGTCGGCAAGGAACTTTCGAAAGCGGCAAAATATACGGGATACAACCTTCGCGCAAGCCGGGCGGGAACCCTCCTGGCCAACATGCCGGGGAGCGGCGATATCGTGCTGTTCAATCCGCCGGACCAGCAGGCACGGACCATCGCAACCGGGGTGTCTTCGATAGAAAGCTATGCCTGGCTCGGGGACGGGACGCTCGTCGTCAAGGAAATGATGACCTCTCGCGTTGTCGCCATCGAGCAGAAAAAAAAGAGGACGCTCGTTCTCTCCGAGTTCGACTCGAAATACGAAACGGCGTCGTTTACTCCGGGACCCGACGGATCGCTCATCTCGTTCAACCCCACCAAACGTTTCATTTCCTGGTACGACAAAAACGGAAACCTTTTGAACCGCATCATTCCTGCCCTTACCGAGAACCAGTTCGGCACGGTCCGCGCAATCTCCTGGCTTTCGAATGGCAACTATTTTTTGACCTCCACGAATTTCGTATGCATGCTGGACAGAGGTGGCGAGACTCTCTGGTTTTTGCCGCTCGACAGCTCGCTGGGGCAGATGATCTACGAGGCGGTCTGGTCGGAAAGCCAAAAATCGGTTTACATGATTTTTCCCGGCGGCAAAACCGTTTGCCAGTTCATGGACTCGAGCGCGCTTGCCGCGAGCCCGGTCTGGCCCTGTCTGCAGAAGCTCGACCGGGAAATGGCCGAAGAAATCGAAAACACCGGACCGGTCAAGGATTTGGCGGACTACTATCTTGCGGCAAAGGCTGACGACTATGCCCTGTCGCTCTACCAGACCTACAGCCAATACGAGAGCGGCAACCGCGAGGTGCAGAAGACCATCGCGCGCCTCAAGTCCGACCAGCTCCTGTCTGCCGCGGCGGCACTCGAGCTGCGGGTGCGTACGACGATACGAGACGTGGGACCGGAAAGCGCCAAGGCGGACTACTCAGCCGCGATGAGCGCGTACGAACAGGCGCTCGCGCAAAAACCCGGCGACCCGATTATACTCCAGGCGCGCGCCTCGCTGGCCCGCGTCATGAAGGAGGCGGAATCGGGCCTCAACACGCCCGTGCCGCCTTTGACCATAGAAGACTCCGAGTATCCGCCGGTATTCCCGGCCCTGCTTTCCACCTATGCGACCAACCCGGCGGGACGGATTCTCGTTAGAAATACAACCGGAAGCGCAGTCAGGAACGTCCGCGCATCGTTCTTCATCCCGCGCTTCATGGACTATCCCGCCGAAGCCCCCGAGATCGCGCTCCTTTCGAACGGGGAGGCGGCGGAGATTTCTCTCTATGCTTCGTTTAATCCGTCGATACTCGGCATCGAGGAAGACCTGCCGGTTCAGGCCAAGATACGCCTCGATTGGACGATCGACGGAATGCCGTACAGCCTCGAGCAGAATCCCACAACGCTTATTTACCGCCGAACAGCCCTCAGCTGGGACGACAGCGGTAAGCTCGCTTCGTTCGTAACACCGAACGAGGAAACGGTCGCCTCCTTCGCCATGGCGCTTTTGGAAGCGATAGGCAGGACTGTGCCAACCGTGGCCGGGCCGACTTCCGCCAATCTCTCGCCCAGAATACAGCGGACCGCCGCTATTCTTTCGGGACTTGCGGCGCTTAAGATACGGTATCTAGAAGATCCACAGTCGCCGCTTTCGGCCGTGATGGGAAAACCGGTCGCCGTCGATACGGTACGCTTCCCCCGTACGACGCTCTTCTACCGCGGAGGGGACTGCGACGACACGACGGCCCTGATTTCGAGCCTCCTCGAGGCAGTCGGCGTGCCGACCGCGATACTGACCACGCCCGGCCACGTGTTCCTCGCGATAAATTCCGGACTCCCGGCATCGAAAGCCTGGATGCTGGAACCGCTCGGACCGCTCCTACCGTTCCAGGGCGAACTCTGGATACCCCTCGAATCCACCGTGTTGGATAAAGGCTTCGAAGGCTCCTGGGCTGAGGCGGGAAAGCTGACGGTCAAATGGAAGGATACTACGCAGTTCGAATTCCTCCCGCTTGCCGGTCTTCGCTCGAAATATCCAGCCATTCCCCTCCCGAGCGCGGGCATCAGCCTCGAGCGTCCGGATGCTGAAACCCTCGCTTCGCTCTTCAGGATGCGGGACCTCGAGCTTACCGCGAAACTCTACGACGTTGTGGCCGCCCGCATTTCGCTACCGCTCGCGTCGGTGGCTGAAGAAACGAAGCGCCTCAACCGCCTGGGTATTTTACACGGCATCTTTAAAAATTTGGACGCGTCCTTCACCGCTTTCTCGGCGGCGCTTCGGCTCAATCCCGATTTCCATCCTGCCATGCTCAACCTCGCGAACATCCATTATCTGCGGGGAGAAATTGCGCAAGCCCAAATCTGGCTCTCGCGGGCGGACAAGCTCAACCCCGGATCTGCCGCCATCGCCGCGCTCGGCGAAAAGATTCGCGGTACGCAAAAACCCGGTGCGATCGGCAAGACGGAATCGCTTGTGGAAAATCCGCGGACGAACGACCAACTGTCGACGGAAAACCGTGCAGCGAATTCGGACAAAGGCTTGCTGGGGGATTTTTCGGAATAACGGCGTGGAAGAGGCGGCGATCGCAACCGCCTCTGCGCACCGAGGAAACCTGCGATCCATGAATTGCCCAATCATGCCCGTTCCGTATACTATGGGAACATGAAGAAGAACTTGCATCCGATGTTGGATACCCTCGTCCATCTTGAAGGAAACCCGCGCATATGCGTCTATACCGAGCCGCTGTGGGGAATTCCGTTCAATCTGTACGGCCCGTATATATCGGTCTATATGCTCGCGCTCGGGCTGCGCGACAGCCAGATCGGCATAATCGCCTCCATCGGACTTTTTTTCCAAATTTTTATGGCGCTCCTCAGCGGCCCGATTAGCGACAAGCTCGGCAGGCGCATGACCACCTTCGTCTTCGACATCATCAGCTGGAGCATTCCCGCCCTCATCTGGGCTTTCGCCAAAAACTACACCTGGTTTCTGGTCGCGGCGATCCTGAACAGCGTGTTCCGCATCACCGCGAATTCGTGGACGCTCCTGATGGTGGAGGACGCGCCCCGCGGCAAGCTCGTCAGCATCTGGTCATGGGCGACCATCGCCGGAATCCTATCGGGTTTTTTCGCACCGTTGGCGGGCATTCTGGTCTCCCGCTTTTCGCTCGTGCTCGCGGTGCGAATCCTCTACCTCAATGCGGCCTTCTGGATGACGCTCAAGTTTTTAATCCTGTTCAGGTATGGTACCGAAACAAGGCAGGGCTTGATAAAAATGAAGGAAACGGCAGGCATACCGTTCCTCCGCCTCATGGGCGATTACGGCGCGCCGCTGAAGAAACTCTGGGTCAACCCCTACACGCTGAACGCGTTTTTCATCGCTCTCGCACTGCTCGTATACGAGACGGTAAAGAGCGTGTTCTGGGCCATCATGGTGGTAAAGGAGTTGGGGCTTCCCGAAAGCTCGATCGCGCTTTTCCCGCTCCTGCGTTCCATCCTGATGCTCGCGTTCTATTTTTTCGTAACCCCGCGCCTCGACCACCTCAAATTCAAAAAACCGCTCATCGCGGGATTCCTGCTGCTCCTTGCCTCGAACGTCATCCTCATCCTTTCTCCGCATGCCAGCTATCCGTTCGTGATAGCGAGTACCCTCCTCGACGCCGCGGCATTCGCGCTCATTTCTCCGTTCAAGGAAACACTCGTCGTAGACGCCGTGGACGCGCACGAGCGCGCGGGGATCATGGGCATATTCAACGTCTCGATGCTGGTGCTCGCCTCGCCCTTCGGCTGGATTGCGGGTATCCTGTCCGAGCGCTCGCGGTTCCTGCCTTTTTTTCTGCTGATGGCGATGGCAGTCCTGGGAATCCTGCTCGTTCTGCGGATAGTGCAGCACAAGGCGGCGTTCAGCGAGTAAGGTCCTCCGCAGGATGCTCCGGTTTTTTCGCAAAACTCGACCAAGAGAGTTCCTATTCCGTTCCCATAAATGCCGGCTCGCTCGCTCTGAAAGCAGGCAGCTATCCACTGAGCCTTGACTTGTTCCAGGGTCCTGCAGACAGCTTCGGTCTTGTCCTTTCCTGGAGAGGATCGGGTATGGAAGACTTCGTGGTTATTCCGCCGCAAGCTTTCTCCCCGTCAATTCAAGGACCGGAAGATAAAGAACAGTAATTCAGAATATAACACCCACGGCGTTCCCGGCACAATTTCCGGTAGCAAGTACAAGTCACATGGCAGCGGCCATCGATCGCGAGGCGGTATTCATTAGTTATAAAAACCTCCACCCGGCAAACGGAGAACGAATCGAATAAATCCTCGGCCAGGCCGCTTTCCTTTGAATCCCGATAGCGGTAATTTAAAACCATGCTGTCATGGAATCTCCAATCAAGCTATCTTTCCCTGCCGGAAAGTTTCTACTCCTTCGTCGTCACCGATAATGCGCCGTCGCCTGAATGGGTGATTTTCAATGCGGGGCTTGCCGAAACTTTGGGGATGGGTTCCAGCGCGGAACTGGAGGATCTGGCGATCCTATCGGGCAACAAAGCGCCGCCGCTGGCAAAGGTGTATGCCCAAAGTTACGCCGGGCACCAGTTCGGTCAATTCACCATGCTCGGGGACGGCCGGGCCGCAAATCTCGGCGAGGTAATCGATCCAAACGGATCCCGATGGGATTTACAGCTGAAAGGATCTGGACCTACCCCGTATGCGAGGCGAGGTGACGGGAAGGCAGCCCTTGCCCCGATGCTTCGCGAATATCTGATCGGCGAATACCTCCATGCCCTTGGCATTCCAAGCACCAGAGCCTTGTCCGTGGTTCTGACCGGAGAGTCCATACGCCGAGAAAGCGCCAGACCGGGGGCTGTCCTCTGCCGAGCCGCTGCCAGCCATCTGCGAGTAGGAACCTTCCAATACGCGGCCGCATTGAATGATGCCGAAGCCTTAAAATCCTTGGCTGACTACGCGATCGCGAGACATTATCCGCATGTCCTCGGCGAGAAAAACCCATACCTTGCCTTCCTTGACGCAGTCGGTTCCGCCCAGGCAGACTTGGTGGCGCGCTGGATGTGCATCGGATTCGTCCATGGCGTGATGAACACCGACAACGTAGCCATCAGCGGTCAATCGATTGATTTTGGACCGTGCGCCTTTCTTGACGCTTATCATAGCGGGCAAACGTTCAGCAGTATTGACAGCGGCGGACGCTATGCCTGGGGTCGACAGCCAGCTATCGCCGCCTGGAACCATGCGCGATTCGTGGAGTCGATACTGCCCCTCTTGGATATGGATCCGGAAAAATCCGTCGCACTGGCCCGGGAGTCGGTTGAACGTTTCAACGACGTCATGGAAGGAAAAATCACCGCGGGTTTCGCGAGGAAACTGGGTTTGACCAGTCGGCGAAACGGTGATGAAAAGTTAATATCCGAGCTCCTCGCCTTGATGGAAGACGGCAAGGCAGACTTCACCGCCACGTTCCTGGCGCTTACCCAAAAAGCCGCCGTGGACGATGTCGCCTTTTCATTGCCCCCCGACGAATGGCTGAAGCCCTGGCTACGGCGATTGGAGGATGAAGCCGCACCGGCGGACGTCATGATGGCAGCCAATCCAAGGATACATCCAAGAAACCTTCCAGTACAATCCGCGCTTGACGCCGCGGAACAGGGCGACATGAGGCCGTTCCAGCTGCTTGCGCGCTGCCTTTCGAACCCCCTGGACCCCGCTTCGGCGATACCCGAACTGGATCCCCAGGAAACTACCGGCCAAGCGCCGTTCAAGACATTTTGCGGAACATAATCCCCGATCGATCTTGAAATACATGCTAACGCTTATTAATAATTAATCACGGCGACTATAGCCGCATCATTTCTACCGGCAAGAAAATCAAGATAGAGGGCATATGATGAATGCCTGTTTTCCATACGCTTTCCCAATGCCTCTTTCCACGAAGCAAGCGAAAAAAGAACGAGATCAGGGCGACACGCAATCCACCGGTGGGGCGTCGATTGTCTCTTGCGTCCGAGCCGCTTCGGGTCTGCCGGATCAGCCCGCCTCGGTATATGCGGTTCTTATCCACGAGAGCACTTCAGCATCCGCTTCCTTTGCATCCGCCATCTGGACGACATATTTGCACATGCTTCCCTTGGGCTGTTCCAGCAGGCGGGGGGATTTCTTCAAATCTTGGGCATTGATGCCAATTTCAAATCGCGCGTTGGTTTTGGGACCGATCATGGCAAATTGCTTCTTGCGCCGCAAGCTTACATATCCCTTTTTAGGCACAATCTCGAACTTACCTAATTTTTTAATCTCTTTCATCAATTTTTCATGGATGGGACGGAACGCGGACTTTAGCCCCGAATAGATTTCATCCAAAACGGCTTCATCGCTTTTGCCTTCCGCCGCACGCGTACCGTCCGATTCAAGAATTGCATGGACCAGCGCATTCGCATCACCATGACCCAAACCAAGTTTTTCCTTGAACATGTCACGGAGTTCACCATGCTTGGATAGTCCGCTGGCTTTGGCAATGCCTGCCAAAGCCGTAAGCGATTTACCGAGCTTCTTTTGTATATTCTCAATTTGGGTTTGTACTGCGTTATCAAGGCTACTCATAGCTCATCTCCTTAAAAAGGATATTTGAAGCACTTTGCCTCTTCATTATAAGAACAAGGTTTTTAACCGTCAATATGTATTAGCCTGCAGGGGTGCACGTCAATTTTGTTTGTACTTGGACTAATCACTTGGAAGGATTGGGGTTTAATAATATACGGACAGCATCACAAGCTGTCAGCATGGAGACTTCTTATGGATACACCCCAGAAACTTGATCAATTGCATGCACGCAAAGCGCTACTCCTGAAACAAATCGAATACTTACAGAGTTTTCGCCCGGGATCCTTGGTCGCGAGGTTCCGGAAATGTCGCAAGCCATATTGCCACTGTGCACACGCTGGTTCTCCGGGACAGGGACCAAGCTGGTCACTAACCCGTGCAGTAGGCGGGAAGACCGTCACCAAAATTATTCCCCTTGCGGCGGTTGACCAGACAAAAAATTATCTTTCCGAATACAAACGCTTCCAGGAAAACGTCGCTGACTTAATTGAAACGAACATCTGTATATGTGACACTCTATTGGAATTGCAACATGGCACCAGTACGGCAACCGATATTCCAACGGTTGCCGAAAAAAGAGGCTCAAAGAAACATTCACCCAGGCAACCGCAGAGGAGTTTCAAAAACTGATCGGAGCGAGCTGCCTTCTCCATGGAACCCAAGGATCAATAGATTTCGAAGCAGTCGAATCAGCAGCACAACAACTAGCCATGAACGTAGCTGCACAAATACTGGCGCAATGTATAAACTCCGACACTACTGATGATGGTGACTTATCGATCCCCTGCCCGTGCGGTAAGGGTCCAGCTCACTATGCATGCCGCCGGGAGAAGACGTTTATGACAGCGCTCGGAGCCATCTCCATGACTCGTGCATATTATCTTTGCAAGTCAATGAAATCCTGCGGTTGGCATCCGCGTTTTTCGCTCAGGC
>JANNSO010000017.1:0-4097 GCA_031402655.1 Spirochaetota bacterium
TAACGGTCTCGCTACCGCTCGTTATTACCGTTAAAAATGATAATCAAGTGGATTTCTAAATTTGAAATTTACTATCCTTCTGTTTTTGCATTCAGGTGAATGAACATTGCCAAAAACACCATATTTTCAACAGCCTGTTAATGTGCTTCACGTAATAACCCTCTACAACAGGATCAAGGACAGCCCGGGCAGTGATTTCGTTCCCCGTACCGTAATTTTCGCCGGCAAGGCCGCCCCTGGCTACCACATAGCCAAGTTGATCATCAAGTTGATCAATTCGATAGCGGATATCGTAAACGCGGACCCGGAAATCGGCGACAGGCTCAAAGTGGTCTTCCTGCGCAATTACGCCGTGTCGAACGCCGAAAAAATAATACCCGCGGCGGATTTATCCGAACAGATATCCACCGCGGGAACCGAGGCTTCGGGTACGGGCAATATGAAGTTCGCCTTGAACGGAGCCCTCACGATAGGAACCCTGGACGGCGCGAATATCGAGATTATGGAGGAAGTAGGAAAGGATAAAATATTCATCTTTGGCATGAACGCGGAAGAGGTGACGGAGCTTAAAAAATCCTACGATCCGCTCGCTTATTACAGCGGAAACGCCGAACTGCGCCGAGTCATAGATCAAATCCGGGACGGCTTTTTTTCCACAGAAAACGCGTCTCTCTTCAAACCCATAGTCGACTCGCTTTTATACAAGGGCGATACCTATATGCTCCTTGCGGATTACGCATCGTATGTCGCCTGCCAGGAACGCGTGAGCGAAGCGTATAAAGACCAGAGCGCCTGGCTTGCGATGTCAATCCTGAACACGGCGCGCATGGGAAAATTCTCCAGCGACCGGACGATAGGCGAATATTCCAGGGATATATGGGCGGTAAAACCGGTGCCTATAAAAATATAACACGATACGGCGCATACACGATGCGGCGCATACACGATGCGGCATCAGCGAAAAGGTAACGCGGCGAATCGCTCAGAGGACCGACCCCAGAATCCTGCCTCCTTCGGCGAGTATCACCTGGGTAAGTTCCTCCAGGAGCGCCGATGGGCGATTCCAGCGGTACCAGTAGAGGGTAGTCTTGATGCGCGCGCCGGCATCGACTTCCACAAGGTCGCCGGATTCTATCATTGGCGCGGCCTGCACCAGGGGAATGACGCCGTACGCGAAGCCCTCCACGATCAGGTCGATGAATTTGTCCGTCGCGGGAATGTAATAGGCGGGCGGCAATATCTGAGGTTTTCCAAACAGCTGCATAAGCGCTTTGTAGTGCAGTTGATCGTCGCGGCTAAAGTTGACGATAGGCGCTTTTTGGGCTGTCTCCCGATTAAAACCATCTGCGAACCATGATTGTACGAACTGCGGCGAAGCGGCGAGTACGTGGTGCATGTCGCCTATCTTCGTGGAGGCAAATCCCTGGATGGAGGCGCGTTCCGCGCTGATGCAGCCTGCTACCTCGCCTGTTTTCAGGAATCGCAGCGTTCTATCCTGGTCGTCCACGAGAATCTCGAGCGTTACGGCTCGACGCTTGAGGAATGGCGAAATGGCTTCCAAAAGCCATACGGCCAGCGTGTCCGCGTTTGCCGCGATGGGCAGATGCTGGAACTCTGTATGTTTGTTAAGACCCAGGTCGTCGATAGCCTCCGCCTCGAGGCTCGAAACCTGGCGATAGTGCCGCAAGAGCCGCTCTCCGGCCGGCGTCGCGCGCGGCGGGGACTCCCTGATTATAAGCGCCCTGCCTACTTCGTCCTCAAGCTGCTTGATTCTGTGGGATACGGCGGGCTGGGTAATGCAGAGCCTGGAAGCGGCACGCTCGAAACCCTGCTCCTCGAGAACCGCGGCGAATGCTTCTACTAGTCGATAATCCAACATGGTGACTATATTACCACAGTTTATGACTTATAGATATTATTCATTATACTAATATTCGATTTTTCATTAAAGTCTTATTAGATGAATTGCCTGAGGAGGAATGATATGAACAACCTTGAACTGGGTCTAACCCTTGAAGCTCTTTTACTTGCCTCTCCCCACTTGCCCACCGACAAGGCCTTGCGTATAGTCCTGCTTCCCGGAGAATTGTACAGTATTCCCACTCGACAGCACCAGGTGCGGGTACTCTCCGGAACGGCATGGGTATCCTCTAACGGAACCGATTACCAGGTTGAAAGCGGGGAAAGTCTCCCTATCGAAGGAGCAAAACACAGCGCGCTTATTTCCGATGCGGAAGCGAATCCGCTGGTGTTCGAGGTGCTGTAGGAACCGCGGGCGGTATTCCCGCTCGCCGTTTCCCGGAGATCGACTGCAGCCGGGTGGTTCCCGTTTGGTCGCTTGCAGGAGCCGTGCTTTCCCATTAAGATGGCTGGTATGCGTTTAAAAAAGGAACCTTTACGGATTTTTGCCGTTTCCATCGTTATCGGCAGTGTAGTTTTTATATCCTACGCAACGGTTTTTTTGGCATCCGAAAGAGCCCATGGAGTACTGCAGTCGATCATGCAGGTTTTTGACTCCGCAATTTATACTTTGATGGATCGGCGCAGGTCGGAGCAGGCAGGCTCTGCCGATTCAGGGATCATCGACCTGGATGATGCCGCCGTAGAGACGGCTATTTTGCGTTTTAACGATCTGAGTACTCTGTTATGGTTCAAGGAAGCAGTACTTCCTTCCCGGTCACTGGAACTTCAATGGAAGGCCTGGAAGTCCGGCGATTCTCAGGTTTTGGCGGATGGTCCGGCGATTTCTTCGGCGGCCGAGCGACAATTGATTAAATCATTCATAGATGCAGATACGGTGTTGGACGGGATCGGAAAGAAAGTCCGTACCTCTTTCGATCTGTTGTTTCTTCTGTTCGGATTCATATTGAGCATGGGAACCGCTGGGTCGGTCGCTTTTTACGCCGAATCAAACCGAAGCAGGATGAGACAGGAACTGCTTCGGAACGCCTTCCGGCTCGCATTGCAGGCCGAGGAAGACACGAACAAATCGGTGGCGATGCAGCTGCATGACGACGTGGCGCAGGATATCGCCTCAGCCCGCATGCTGTGCGAGCGCATCGCCGTTTCCCCGGATGCGGGTCTGGCAGGAAAAGCCTCCGCCATCCTTGGTGAACTCAACGTTAAAATCCGCAATCTTTCCGCAAACCTGCACCCTCCCGAGATAAAAACCCTCGGGCTTGGAGCGGCCTTGGCGGCGCTTTGTTCCGATATCGAGAGAAGATTCGATTACCCGCTGAAATTCGCAGGCGACTCAGCGATGCCGCGCATGCCCGAGTTCGCGGAACTCGCCGTCTACCGCATCATGAACGAAGCCGCCGTCAACGCGTGCAAGCACGCCGACAAAGGCGGAGCGCTGCTGCAATGCGGCATTGAACGCATTTCGGACGCAGAAGAGTCGTTTTTTTTCATCCTTAGGGACGATGGCTTCGCTTCCGAAACCGATACGGCGGCACAAGCATTGCTGAGGGCTGCCGGCTTGGGCATGAACGCGATGAAAGAACGCGCGGCGACCATCGACGCCGAGCTGCGCATCGAACTGAACGAGAATGGTTCCCAGGTACGCCTTACCGTACCTGTAAACGCGGATAGGAGCTCGGCATGATAAAGACACTGATAGTCGACGACCACCCCCTGTTCAGGGAGGGTCTGAAAGCAGCCTTGGAGTCAACGGGAGATTTCGGGCCGATCCTGCAGGCTTCGTCCCTGGGGGAGAGCCGTATGCTCCTCGATGCTGGAATGGCTGAGCGTTTGGATCTTGTCGTACTGGATATAAATCTTCCCGACGGTTCGGGTATCGAGCTGCTGGAAAAATACTGCGGGAGAAACGCATCGCCGAAGTTCTGCATGCTTTCGATGCATGCCGATAAATCAATAGTGCTCAAATGCCTACAGGCAGGAACCAATGGCTACGCTTCGAAGCAGATCAACCTTGAAGCCCTGGTACTCGGGTTGAAACTCGTCGCCCTCGACCAATTATTCATTGAGTCAGAAATAATCCGGGACTTGTTGACGCCGATCCGGAACCGATCCGGGGAACGGGAATCGGCGCGCAGACAACTCGACACCTTAAGCGCGCGGGAGCAGGAAACACTGAG
>JANNSO010000018.1:0-16075 GCA_031402655.1 Spirochaetota bacterium
GGAGCAGGAAACACTGAGCCTGCTTGCGCAGGGGAAAACCGCAAAGGAAATCGCGGGACGGCTGTCGATAAGCGTTCGAACGGCGGAAAACTACCAGAGCAGCCTGTTTGCCAAGCTCGGCTTGAATTCCGCTGTGGACCTGGTTAGGCTTGCGCTGGCGGCCGGCATCCTGGATCTGTAAACCAGTCAAGCCTTCACAGATGCCTGTTGCGGTTTTTCGCCGGGAGCGGCTAGCAAACCGGCGAAAAGCATTGCACCCAGAAGAGCCGGAGCCTTGTCCACCAGATTGACGATCATTCGGCCAACGAAGGCGGCCGAGAGGATGTTTTCGAGCGCAAGCACGAATCCGGCGACTACCACGTCTATATTGGAGCCTGTGCCGCCTCCGAAAACGAATGTCGCGATGATCGCGCCGAGAACGCTGTTGGCCAGGGCTACCGCCAAGGTACCCGCCAGGAAGTGAAGGGGCGTCCGGAGCAGGTTTTTACGGTGCATTGCCCAAACGATCAGCGCCGTTGCGATGCCGCACAGGGCGAAGGGCAGGTGGCGTCCGGGGAAACCATGCAGTATCTCCGCGTAAAAATTGGTAAGCACGGCCGTCAGCAATCCAAACGGCAAGCCGAGTACCGCGGCGCAGGCGGTAAAGATGCTGTCCAGGAACAGCGGTACCGAGGTTCTCAGTATCAATTCGTTTAAACCCAAGTTTATAGAAGGAAAAACCACTACTGCCAGGGTCAAGCGGAACCAATTCTTTTTGAATAAAACGCGCAAAGCGCCGGGGTGTCGTGCCGTCATGTCCCTACTTTAAGCTAAAAGAGTTCCTCCCGCAAGGGTATTCGCCCGATTAATTTTCGTTTTTGCACGCAGACTTTCGTTTTTGCATATCATGTTGCGAATTTCCATGATTGTGATTTTATTCGTTACTGATTACTGTTTAAGGATAATAAATAATTACAAATGAATAACCGGCGGTGCTCACGCGCTGCCGGTTTTATTTCTAAGGCTATACGGCAGAGAGCCGCTTTCTTACTCCATCCCCAGTACGAGTTTTATCCCTTCTTCGATTTCGCTCATGACGGATCTGCCGATTTTACCTGCCGGTTCCATCAGTCTAACTTTATCGATCGCGTAAAGCTGCGAAACAACGGCAATGGAATCCTTTGGCAAGCCTGAAACAGTTTTTTCCAGCAGCACGTTGCCCGGCGCGTTTTCAAGGGACAAATTGGTAGCCAAGGGAATAATAACAATAGTACTGATTTTGCTTTTGTTAAACGCATCGTCCTGGACGATCAGCACCGGACGACGAAAACCCGGTTCGCTTCCGAAAGGTATGCCGAAATCAGCCCACCGGATATCACCACGTATCATGCTGCGTCAATTCCCGGAGTGACTCAAGACCGATAGTCGAAATAGAAACGTGTTCCGAAGCGGCTGGTTTTGCATAAACCTGGTTTAGGCGTTCGGTGATATTTCCCCGCTTATGATGATAGATGAACTCTTCCAAGGCTTTTGCGAACAGCTGGCTTCGGGGAATCCCCATGGCCTTGGCAATGCTCTCTGCACTTGAGTATAAGTCGTCAGGAAGAGATACCGCTGTTTTCATACTACTAGTATAACTATGGTATAACTGCATTGTCAAGTCAACAACTTAATCCCGCCCAGCTTGATTACTCCCGTTTCCGCCAGGGACAGGAATCCTGTATCGCTGAAGATTATATGGTCCACCAACGGTATGCCCAGGATTTCCCCTGCTGTCTGGAGGCGCCCGGTTATTTCTATGTCTTCGCGCGATGGTTCCAGGTGGCCGGAGGGGTGGTTGTGGGCGACGAGGATGGATGAGTGATATTCCTTTAACAAGCCTGAGGAATTTTATTAAAACAATTGCTTGATCAGTTCTTCTTTTGTGATTCCGAGTTGCCCGGCAATATCGACGAGAATTGCATTGAGTGTTCCAATTTTCAGGGGTGAATGTGCGGGAATCGTAATATTAAATTTTAGGCATAACTAAGGACTTCGTCGCGTACAATGTGCAATCGAAGTACTTTTGGCGAAGCTGTCTCGAAGTGGCAGCCTACTGCATCAATCAGGTTGGCCTTTACTTCTTCCAAGCTATCTCCTTGGGTATATATTGAAACTCCCAAGCCTTGTACAGTGTAGCCACCATCGGGGCTTTCCTCTATCAAGAAAAAGATTTCGTCCATACCAAAAGTATTAGATTTTACCGTTTCTTTGGCAAGCGACTTAATCATACCCGCACCAGTTCCGTCCCAAAAACCTTCTCCAGTTTCTTGAGGGTTTTGAGGGTTGGGTTGGCGATGGCAGGATTTTCCAACTTCTGGTAGACTTGGTATTTGACACCGAGTTTCTCTGCAGCCTCTGTCAGAGTCAGGCCGGATTCTTTTCGTTTGGCACGTAGCCATAAGGCAAAAGAAACACCTGGGCGAGGTTCGATTAAAACTGTTCCCTTGATGGTGGATGGCCGCGGTAATACCAATTTGCGTTCAATGACCGATTCTAGGTATAGCGAAAGCGCATCGCAGGCCATGAACAATGCTTCATCATATGTTTTTCCGAATGTGAGACAGCCCTGCAGGTCGGGAAATTCTACGGAAAATATTTTATCGGTTTCGTCGTAGGAAATCCTTGCTGGATAAAAATACTTCATGCTAACCCCGCCTCTTTGAGTAGCTTATGCAATAACCCTGTCGGAAGATCATGGTTGGCATGAACCGGCACCGATAATGTTTTCCTGCCGCGCTTCATGATGTGATGGCTCGAAGACACGCGATCGAGTTCCCAACCTTGTTTCTCCAATATTTTGATAAGCTGTTTTCCACTCATGCAAATTTACACCTTCTGAGCTGTAACGTCAAGTCAACAACTTAATCCCGCCCAGCTTTATTACCCCCGTTTCCGCCAAGGACAGAAAACCTGTGTCGCTGAAGATTATATGGTCTACGAGCGGTATGCCCAGGATTTCCCCTGCTGTCTGGAGGCGCCCGGTTATTTCAATGTCTTCGCGCGATGGTTCCAGGTGGCCGGAGGGGTGGTTGTGGGCGACGAGTAATGCGCAGGCGCGGTCGTTCAAGGCTTCTGCGAAAACCTCTCTGGGGTGGATAATTGTGCGATTTACGAGCCCAATGGTGATGAGCCGTACGGCGATAAGGTCATGCGCGCCATTGAGGGTGCAGCAGATGAAATGCTCGCGCTTGCGATCGGCATAATGCTGCATGATAAGCCAGGCATCGTGGGGGGTGGAGATTTTTCGCTCGCGCAGGCCAAAATAGCGCTTGCCCAATTCCAGTGCGGCAATAATGCGGCAGGCTTGGGCGTTTCCAAGGCCATTAACTTTGGTCAACTCCTCAACTACGGGAACCCCCTTGCTGAAGTCCACCCGGTTTAGAATCTCGGCTGCAAGGGCGCGGACGTCCTGGCTTCTGGTGCCTGTCCCCAGTATGGCGGCCAGCAGTTCGTGGTCGCTTACGGAGAGAGACCCGGATTCCGTGATGCGTTCCCGTATATCAGGCTTGGTCGATTCATCGCTTGGGTAAATATTGTAGTGGATTGGTTCTGTCATTGGTGCCCCCGACTGTAGTACGTCGGGAAAACCTCGTTTGCATGCCTTGATGTCTGTAGAATTTTCTTTTGAAACGTTTGGGTGAATTTCAAACCGTGGTTTCTCTTGGCTTTTTAATGGTTGAGCTCTAAATATTTAAGCATTTAGAGGTTCCCTTCAAAAATAAAAGCGAATTGAAGAGGGAAATGCAAAGGACCCCGAGAAATAACCCGGTTTTTTACGGCTCCATTTGCCAAACGGTAAAATTACTCGTATACTAAGCCTGTTCCGTCGTCTTCATTATTACTTCCACACAAGGAGAACGCATGAAAAGTGTAAAGGGTACAAAGACTGAAAAAAACCTGATGGCCGCCTTTGCCGGCGAATCCCAGGCGCGAAACCGCTACACGTATTTTGCCAGCAAGGCAAAGGACGAGGGCTATATCCAGATTTCGGCTGTGTTCGAAGAAACCTCAAACCAGGAAAAAGAGCACGCGAAACGACTTTTCAAGCTTATGGAAGGCGGAGAAATCACCATTACAGGCACGTTTCCAGCCGGACCGGTGGGTACTACGTCGGAAAACCTCAAAGAGGCTGCCGGCGGCGAAAACTACGAATGGAAGGAGATGTATCCTGGTTTCGCCAAAATAGCCAAGGAAGAAGGTCTTGACGCGATCGCCACGGTTTTCGAATCCATTGCCCGGGCAGAGAAACAGCACGCCAAGCGCTACGAGGGCTTGAAGGCCAACGTAGACAAGGGAAGCGTGTTTAAAACGGAAAAAGACTCGGTTTGGATATGCCGAAACTGCGGCTATATCTCAGAGGGAAAAGAAGCCCCCAAGGTATGCCCCGCTTGCGCGCATCCACAGTCCTATTTCGAGCTGCTTGAAGAAAACTGGTGATTAAGAAAATTCAATCCGTGCAGAAGAAAATTCAATCCGTACAGAAGAAAATTCAATCCGTATCCGGATTGAATTTCTTAACTTAACAAGGAGGCCTCAAATGGTAACAGTCAATCAAGTGTACCGCTGCGAAATATGCGGAAACATCGTGGAAGTGCTTTTTGCCGGTGACGGAGAGCTTGTATGCTGCGGTCAGCCCATGAAGCTGCTCGTGGAAAACACCACCGAGGCCGCCAAGGAAAAACACATTCCGGTAATAGAGAAAATCGCCGATGGATATCGGGTTACCGTAGGCGCAGTGGCCCATCCCATGGAGGAAAAACATTCGATACAGTGGATCGAACTTATCGCGGACAAGGTCGTTTACCGAGCGATGCTCGCTCCCGGCGGCAAGCCGGAAGCCGAGTTCAAGGTACGGGCCGATAAGGTAAGCGCGAGAGAGTATTGCAATCTCCATGGTCTGTGGAAAGCCTGAGCAAGGGTTCGTAATTTTATTTTAGGAGTTAATGGATGAAGAAATTCGTTTGTGATGTCTGCGGCTATATTTACGACCCCGAGCTGGGCGATCCTGATTCCAAGATGCCCGCGGGTACAAGTTTCGACGACCTGCCGGACTCATGGGTATGTCCTTTGTGCGGCGCGGGAAAAGATAACTTCAGCCCCGTCGAATAAGCCGGCCTGACTACTCGTTTCAATGCCCCGGGCTTCCCCGGGGCGCGCCTCGGTAAAACTGGGGCGCGCCTCGGGAGAGACTGAGGCGATTTTTGATGCATGGAGTTTGTATGATTTCACGAGAAGAATTCGTGTTTACGATCGGCTACGACGGCAGCACTGCGATGGTCGATTCCAAGGCAAAAGCGCGCTACGGAAAATTGTCGACGATTGAGCTTGCCCAAAAAGGCTTGTTCAGGTCGGCGTTCGCTTCCGCACTTTTTGGCAAGAACGAGGCCGAGTTCAATGAGTTTGCGCTTTATTTCAATAGCATTTCGGGTACCGCATATACGACTCTCGAAGAGTTCAAGCGTCTATTCGGCGTTAACGTAGAAACCGTAAAGCGCGTTCTTTCCCTCTGAAGAATAAATTCAATTCGCAGGGCGAATTGAATTTTCCCGGTCAGCGTTTTTCGGCTTTTACGATGAAGCCCTTCAGGTAGCGCGATTCGGGGTAGCCGGAAACGATAGGGTGGTCGGGAGCCTGGCAAAGTTCCTGGATGTAGCGCAGAGCCATTCCCGCATCGGCGGCCGATGCCTCCAGGGTTTCCAGGAATCGGTCGCGCGATATCCAGAACGAGCAGGAAAAGGTAGCCAGGGTTCCGCCATCGCCCAGGAGCTTGAGGGCGCGCACGTTTATTTCCCGGTACCCGCGAAGGGCGCCATCCACCGCTGCCCGGTTTTTCGCGAAGGCCGGCGGATCCAGGATAATGAGGCCGTAGGGTCCCTTGGACGCTTTTTCGTCGCGGAGGAACTCGAAGGCGTTAGCGGCATGGGTGCTGATTTTCCCTTCCAATCCGTTGGCTTTGGCATTGGCGGCGACAGCGCTGACCGCATCGAAGGAGGCATCGACCGCCACGACGTTTTGGGCGCCGGCTGCGGCGGCGGCAAGGGAAAAGCCGCCTTCGTTGCAGAACATGTCCAGCACGTTTTGCCCGCGGGCGTGCACCGCCACCGATGCCCGATTTTCCTTCTGGTCCATGAACCAGCCCGTCTTTTGCCCTTCCCCGATATGTACGCGGAATGTCAGGCCGTTCTCCGTAATGGTGATAGTTTTGGGCACGCTGCCCAGGAGCACCCCCGTTCTTGGTTCGAGCCCCTCGAGTTTGCGTACGGGCGCATCGCTGCGTTCCATGATGCCGTCCGGGGCGAGCGCCTCGCTGAGCAGTTTTAGTATCAAGTCGCGGCGGCTGTCCATGCCAAAGGCAAGGAACTGCACCGAGAGCCAGGATCCTCGCACCCCCGCGGGATCGCTTCCCGCGAAGCGGTCCACGATAAGGCCGGGTAATCCATCGGCCTCCGCAAAGATGATCCTAGCGCAGTCTGCTTCGAAGTTTCGAAAGTCCCTGCGGATAGCTATGGCTTTGTGTATCCTCGCGCGCAGTAAATCTTCCGAGAGAGCTACATCGCTTGAGGAATACAGCCTGATGCGGATTTTTGAGCTCGGACTGTATATGCCCGTTCCCATGAAACGCTTTTGGGAGGAAAAAACGTGCATCTCGCCGCCGGCTTCGGTTGTTCCTGCGATGCGGCCGATCTCGTTGTTGTAGACCCAGGGATGCCCGCGGAGCAGCCTGTCTTCTTCGTGTTGCTTAAGGTATGCCGATGGGAGTGTTCTCATTAGGCGATGCTAGACCGGCAGGTGACAGTTTTGCAAGGCCTGGCGCCTGTTTTTTAGCATACTCGAGGAGATATTTGGTTCTTGACCGCTGAACGTCGCGTCGTGGATGGTCGATACCTGCCTGAGCCAGTTCGATTTTTTTTATTCTTTTGCGAATTTCCCCTTGAAAACACGCTATACTACTGTTAACAGACAGAAATTCGGAGGAAGCATATGCGAAAAGTAATCAGCACTTATTTTATTTTGGCTTTGTTAGCCGTTTGCCTTGTTGGTTCGTGTGCCGGAGTGCCAAAAGGCAGTCCTGCGCCCGAGGGATCGGCGGATCGGGAAACGGCTGCTGGAACGCCAAGCTCCTCCGATGAAAAAGGCGGGGCAAAGCTTGCCAAGCCGGCGGAAGAAATCTCAAAACCCGGCACTGTTCCTCTTCCGGCACCCGTGGTAACGGATTCTCTTCGCGCCGATTCCACACGGGGCGACACGGCGTGGGCGGGAGATTCACCTGCGCCGGCCCCCAAGTCCGCAGCTGCTGGAACCGGTGCGGCCACGGGTACGGCAAGCGCAACCAGAAAACCGCTAGCCTCGGACTCCGGCTTAAAAGCCGGTTTTTCCGACGACAATGCCCAGTTCAACTACTTTGTAGATTTTCTTAAAAAATACGGCACTGTACCGCATTTAGCGTTTGACATAAGCGAGCGCCTCTCGATACGCGTTTTGGACGTCGACGGAAAACCGGTGGCCAATGCGTCGGTAGCGATACATGCCCCTGTTTCCGCAGGCGCGGGAAAAGCCGGGAAGCTGCTGGCCTCCGGAACCAGTTTTTCGGACGGCATTTTCCGCTTTTACCCCAGTGCGCAGGCCGGCGACGCCACTTCCTTCGTGGTGGCGGTAGGCGGCGGCCAGGCTTTGATACCGATTCTGCGCGACGGCAGGCGCACGATCGACGTAAAGCTGGCTTCCAAGCGCCAGGTGCCCTCACCCGTGCCGCTGGACATGCTGTTCGTCATGGATACCACTGGTTCCATGGGCGAGGAAATCGAGCGCCTGCGGTCTACCATAGAAATCATCCACGCCAATGTTTCCGCCCTGAAGCCCAAGCCGCTCGTACGTTTCGGCATGGTGCTCTACAAGGACCGCGGTGATTCTTATATAACGGAGATAGTTCCATTCACCGCCGATGTCGACGCTTTCCAGGCTGAGCTGGACAAGGTAAGCGCATCGGGCGGGGGCGACAGCCCAGAAGACCTGGAAGCGGCCCTCGACGACGCCGTGAACAAGATGGACTGGAACAAGACCGGCGTCCGAACCGCGTTCGTTGTTACCGATGCCGAGGCGCACCTCGACTATTACCACGACTACACCTACATGAACGCGGCCAACGATGCCCGAGCCAAGGGAATAAAAATTTACACCATAGGCACGGGCGGGCTGCCCCTGGAGGGAGAGTACGTGCTTCGCCAGATTTCCCAGCTTACGGAAGGCAAGTACATATTCCTGACCTACGGCGAAAAGACCGAAGCGGGCGGGGGAACCGAGGGTTCGGTAAGCCACCACACGGGCGCCAATTTTACCACGGACAAGCTGGAGGCCATCATCATCCGCTTCGTGCGGGACGAGGTGGCCAATCTTTCCGATACCCCGCCCGTCGTGGACGAGAGCTATTTTACCGCCGACAAGATCGGCTCGGAAAGCCGCGACCAGACGCTCGATGCGCTGTTCGAGGAAGCCTTGGGAAATCTTGCGGATTATTCCACCTTCCAGATAGGGTCAGGCACGCCCTGCGCGGTGCTGCCCATAACGCCCATGGCGGAAGGGCTGGCTCCCACGGCAGAGTATTTCGCCGAGCGGCTTTCGATGACCGGCGCAAAGGCGAAACGCTTCAAGCTTGTTGAACGCAAGGATTTGCAGAAAGTGCTCACTGAGCTGGAATTGCAGCTTTCGGGACTTATGGACGATGCCAACGCCGCCAGGGTCGGGCAATTCCTGGGTGCGGACATCCTGGTGGCCGGGACGCTTTATAAGCGGGCCGACCGTTATGAATTATTTCTTAAGCTGGTGCGGGTATCCACCGCCGAGGTTCTTGCGGTTACCAGGGCGAAGATAGACTTCGACCTGGGCTTGTAGGAAACGGCCATGGCGTCTAAGGCCGAGAAGACGGCCTACGAATGCTCCGCGTGCGGCCACCGGGAACCCAAGTGGCTGGGGCGCTGTCCTTCCTGCGGCGAGTGGAACACCCTGCACGAGTCAAAAGGCCAGGCTGCCGTAAACAAGGCGGCCAAGGCAGGCAGGTTCTCAATGCCCCTGTCCGCGGTGGATCCTGCCCAGGGCGTCCGCGTGCCTTCGGGCATGCCCGAGGTGGACAGGGTGCTCGGCGGGGGAATCATGCGCGGGTCCAGCGTGCTCGTGGGCGGTGAGCCGGGCATAGGCAAGAGCACCCTGCTTCTGCAGATTGCCGCGAAGGCAGGGGTAAAAGGACGCATCCTCTATGTATCGGGCGAAGAGAGCGCCGCCCAGATACGCCTGCGCGCGGATCGCCTCGGCTTGAAGCGGGACAGCCTCGAGGTTCTGTGCTCCGGCGACCTTCCCGAAGTGCTTACCGCTCTGGACCGGGTAAAGCCGGACTTGTTCGTGGTGGACTCAATGCAGACGATGCTGGCCACCGAGGGCGGAGCGATTCCGGGGACGGCAAATCAAGTTAAGTATTGTTCGCTCGAGTTGTCCGATTGGGCACGGGAGCACGCGTCCGCGTGCTTTCTCGTGGCGCATGTCACCAAGGACGGCATGATAGCCGGTCCCAAGGCGGCCGAGCATATCGTGGACGTGGTGCTCATGTTCGAGCAGACCGATTCAGACGTGCGGTTTCTCCGGTCCACGAAGAATCGTTTCGGCTCCACGGACGAGGTGGGCTTGTTCACCATGACGGAAACCGGGCTACGCGAAGTAACGGATCCTTCCAGCGTGTTTCTGGTGCGGCGCGAAGGCCAAAACCCCGCCGGCGCCTCCGTGGCAGCAAGCTGGGAAGGCACGCGATGCTTCCTCGTGGAAATACAGGCCCTTACCGTACCGGGAAAAGCCTCCATGACGCGAGTATACTCCGACAGGATAGACGCAGCCCGCGTGGCGAGAGTCGCGGCGGTGCTCGAAAAACACGCCGGGCTCCGCTTTTCGGACCAGGATATCTATGTTAACGTGGCCGGGGGAATCCGGCTTATCGAACCGGGCATAGATCTGGCCCTTGCACTGGCCTTGTATTCGGCGCGGACAGGTTTGGCGCTGCCGCCCAAGCTGGCACTGGCAGGCGAAATTTCGCTGGCCGGAGAAGTCAGGCCCGTCCGCAGGATGCCAGGCAGATCCAAGGCGGCGCATGCCATGGGTTTTTCCTCGGTAATCGGCCCGCATGAGCCTGCTTCCGCCGATCCGCAGACCGCAAGCCTTTCAGCCTCGGAGAAATGGCAGAAAGCGGCAAGCGTCGGGCAAACCATTCAGATGCTTTTTGGCTCGAAGCCAAGCGCAAAAAAGCCCCCGGCGGAGGATTGACCGATATCGCGCTATAGCGGGGTAACGCGTAAGTTCCCTTTTTTCTTGTAAGGATTGCGGAAAAATTCTATACTGGCTGCGGAGGCATCATGAAATATTCAGCATCCAAGGTAAAAATAGCCGGCGTTGCCATTCCATTGTCCGGAATCAGGACAAAAGGCTCATGGTGCACCGGAGAATACCCGGACCTAGTGCCGCTGGCCGCCCTTTGCGCAGGCAGCGGACTTAAACTAATCCAGCTTTTGCCTATCAACGACTCCGGCGGACAGAGCTCGCCGTATTCCGCGCTGTCGGCTTTTGCCCTGCACCCCTTGTATATCCGCGTGGCCGACCTGGCCGAGGCCGCGGCTTTTCCCGCCGTCTCGGCCTCGCTTGCGGCCTATGCCGCGAAGCACCAGCGCGACGCGCGTTTTTCCTACCGGGATGCCTATCGCGTCAAAATGGATGCGCTGCGCGCCGTTTTCGACGGCTCCAAGGAATCCATAACGGCTAATCCCGAACTGCAGGAATTTATCGCCGCGCATCCCTGGGTAAAAACCTATGCCGTCTACAAGAGGCTAAAAAAAAATAACGGAGACCGCTCCTGGCGGGATTGGCACAGCTACCGCGATCCGACTGCGACGGCGATAGCCACGCTGTGGAACGATCCTGCCATGAAAGAGGAACACCTGTTTTACGTGTGGATGCAGCTTCGCTGCGCCGGACAATGCGCGGCCGCTTCCACGGCGATCCGGGACTCGGGGATCACGCTGCTTGGGGATCTTCCCATCCTGATGAACGACGATTCCGCGGATGTGTGGTCCAATCGGCAGTATTTTACCATGAACCTGCGGGCGGGAGCGCCTCCGGACATGTTCTCGCACTACGGCCAGAACTGGGGTTTCCCGGTGTACAATTGGGAAAAGCAGGAAGCCGACGATTTCTCGTTCTGGAAGAACAGGGTAGCCGAGGCCTCGGCCTATTACAGCGCGTACCGCATAGACCACGTGCTGGGTTTTTTCCGTATCTGGGCCATGAGCGAGTTTGAAAGCGACGGCTACCTGGGGCATTTTCACCCCGAAATCTCCATCGCGTCGGAAGAATTGCGCGCCTGCGGTTTTACTCCCGAGCGCCTCCGCTGGCTGTCTCTTCCCCATGTCCGGGGCTCTGAACTGCGCGCAGCACTGGAGAATTCCGCCCGTGTCATGAGCGACTTGACGATTAGCGGGGAATCCGGCACCGTCCCCATGTTCGAGCGACTGGGCAGCGAGGATTTGTACCTGTTTACCTCCATCGTGCGGGGTACCCTCGACATCGACGCCAGGGGATTCCCCGGGATTCTGGCCGATTTCTTGAAGCATGCCTGGCGCGACAGGGTTTTGCAGCCCCTGGAAGGCAATTCTTTCGTGCCCACTTGGCGGCATTCCGAGGCCTATGCCTGGGCTAGTTTATCCGTGGACGAACAAGGCCGGCTTGAGCGGCTGTTTTCCGAAAAACAGGTTAAGAACGGAATCCTATGGGCCGAGCGCGGCAAAAAGCTGCTGGCCGTGCTTGTCGGCGCTTCCGATATGCTGGCATGCGCCGAGGATCTCGGAGCCGTTCCCGATTGCGTACCGGCGGTACTGGCCGAGTTGGGCATACCCGGACTCAAGATTCCCCGCTGGTCCCGCCTCTGGAACAAGGACGGCCAGCCTTACGAATCTCTGTCCGATTTCAGGCAGGGGTCGGTGTGCGCGGTAAGCGTCCATGATACATCTACCCTGCGCGAGTGGTGGGAGTTTGAAGAAGGCCGAAACGGGTTTGCCGCGGCATACTGCCCCGAATTGCGGCCGGTACCCGAAAAGCTCGATGCCAAGACAGCCTTTGCGATGCTGCGCGCGCTTGCCCGCAGTGCTTCGTCGATTTTTGTGGCACAGATGCAGGACTATCTGGATGTATCCGATACCCTTCGCAGCGTTGATCCGCGCGATGACCGCGTCAACATTCCCGGTACGCAAACGGACATTAATTGGACCTGGCGCATGCGCTGGAGCCTGGAAGATTTGCTGGCCGATAAAAACTGGGTAAAAGCCATAGCGCAAATCGCCGATCGCACTTGATTTTACGAAATAGATAGACACAATTAAGTAGGTGTTACCGATTATGCTGCCATCTCGAATCCTCCTATGTTCCTCCGGCTTCCCCTGCCATGAAGCACTTGCAGCTGGTTTGCGCAGCGCCCATCCCGCCCTTACGGTAGAATCGATGGGCAGCTATGAAGAACTTTCGAAGGCTTTTTTAGTCGCCGATGTTTTGGCAATAGTATGTACGCAATCCTTCGCTGCGGAGTTTGGAGAGGTTCCCGCAAACGGTCCTGCCTGTTTTGCCGCTGTTTTTGAAGCAGGTGACGCAGCGGTACCCGGCGATTCGATCTGGATACCCATTCTTGTACTGCCGGATGGAACGTCACCCCGGCTGCAGGCTACGCTCCAAGGACTGCTGGCGGGTATGGCACGCATGCAAAAACAGTCGCAGGCTTATGAGCGCCGGTACGAAGATCTCGTACATGCCCTGCCCGATATCGTCTACGAATTGGACATCGACGATCGCTTTTCGCTGCTCAACGATTCCATAAAGATGCTCGGATATAAGCCCGAAGAGCTGCTTGGAAAGCATTATTCCACGCTTTTATACAAGGAAGACGCGCTTTCCATGGATAGGGAAACATTGTTGTCGGAGTATAAAGGCGAGCGCACGGGGCTTGCCTTGAGCCCGAAGTTGTTCAACGAACGGCGAAGCATCAACAGGAAAACCAGCGGCCTCGAGGTTCGCCTGCGTAAAAAAAGCATCGGTACCGACGCCCCGCATGACCTGATAGCCGAGGTTATCTCCTACGGCGAGGTCTCCGCAGCCGGCGCATACGCGGACAAGGGCGAAGGGGAACTGAAAGGTTCCGTGGGCATTATCCGCGACGTGACGCTGCGCAGAAAATCCGAGGAGATGCTTCGCAAGATGTACCAGGCTGTGGACCAGTTGTCCGTTTCGGTATTTATCATTAACCATTTGTTTGAAATCGAGTACGTTAACCCGCTGTTTTTCAGGCTTACCGGATTTACCCCCGGCGACGTCATAGGCACGAATTTTTTTCGCTTTCTTATGCTGCTTCCGGAAAAATCGGAAGAGATGCGCATGCATATCCGCGACGGTTTGGACCTGCGTGACGAAGTGCTTATCCCCCGGAAGTCAGGCGGACAATTCTGGGCGGATTTTTCCATTTCGCTGGTGCGCTCGCCCTTGGGCATCGTATCGCATTTTATAGCCATCATCGATGATATAAGTTCCAGAAGGTCGCTGGAGGACCAGCTTCGAAGCACGAAAATCGAGGCGGAAAACGCGACGCTTACGAAGACCAAATTTTTGTCCTCCATGACGCATGAGCTTAAGAATCCCATTACCGGAATCCTGTCCGCGGCCAACCTCGTCAAGGCGCAGCCAGAACAGATCGAGCGCAGGATGGACAGCATCATCGACAACGCCCAGGCTTTGCTTACCATGCTGAATGGGATACTGGATTACGTAAGGTCCGAAGGCGGAGAAGCGCGAATGCAGAAGCTTCTGATACCCCTGAAGCCCTTCGTGGAAAACCTGTGCGCTCCCTACTTGATCAAGGCAAGGAACAAGGGAATTTCCTTTGCCATCCAAACCGTGAGCGACGGTAATATCGAGACGGATCCGGATCGCCTGCAGCGCGCTCTCGTAACGATCGTGGACAACGCCGTCAAGTTTACCGAGTCCGGAAGCATCGAGGTAAGCGCCGTAATAGAGCATGAGGACATGAATGTGCCGCACCTGACTTTTACGGTACGCGATACCGGGGTCGGCATAGGCATCGCCGACAAGGAACAGGTTTTTCTGCCGTTTGGCCAAAGCCAGAAAGGAGCAAGGCCGCATCCCCGAGGCGCGGGAATAGGCCTGGCTCTGGCGCGAAACCTTCTGCGCACCATGGGCGGAGAAATACGGCTGGACAGCAAGCATGGCGAAGGCTCGGTTTTTACGATGATAGTTCCCGTGGGCTCGCCGGTTTCCACGTTTAGCGATTATAACCCCAGCGCTTACGTGGTGCTGCTTGTTGACGACAACAAGATAAACCTCGAGTATTTGAGCACCCTGGTGGAAAACTCCGGGTACCGCGTCCTTACCGCAGGCAGCGCCACCGAAGCTTTCCGCATGCTTGAAGACCGTTATGTGGATGTTGCCGTTCTGGATATACAGATGCCCGGCTATTCCGGCGTGGAACTGGCAAAGGCCATACGCGCCTACGCGGGAACGCGCTACTCCCCGAATATGCCCTTGTTCGCCATGACCGCGTTCAGCCCCGAGGAGATGGAAGAGATGGGTGACACAGGTACTATTTTCCGCGAGGTTTTCCTGAAGCCCGTCGATGTGCGCAAGCTTACCGCAAGCATCGAGGCGGCTATCGTTCCACGCGAAATTGTTTCCCTTGCGTTTATAAACGCCGGATTCGGAGGCATCGAATCCGAACAGGACTCGGTTTTGAGCTCCCTTGAGGATACCGTAATCAGGGCGTGCGGCGCATTGCGCTCGGTGTTAAAAGGAAATAACAAAGAGAGGATAGACGTCCGGACGGAAACGGCCAGGGTCATCCATGTATTCAGCCGCTTTGCCAGCGACGAGGGCATCGAGCTTACGAAACTCTTCTTCGAGCATTATGCGGATGAGGATCATTCGGTGCTGAATGGACTTATCAACAGGATAGAACGAATGATGGCATCGGTATTCGCGAAGCATCGGGAAAGGCCGCACAAATGATAGCATTGATAGCAGACGACGACGTGTTTAACAGGGAATTGCTGGGGCGCATGCTCAAGCGGCTTGGGTGGCTCGCGGACGAAGTTTCCGGCGGCATACCCGCGGTAAGAGCTTGTGAATCGGCTCGCTACGACGTGGTGCTCCTGGACTTGAACATGCCCGACATGAACGGCCAGGAGGCTGCCCGCCGCATTCGCCTGCAGCCCGACCCTCTGGAAACCGAAGGCAGCGGAGGTAAGCCGTTGCGAATAATCGCGGTAACCGGCGATGACGCACTCGATGTCAAGGCTATTGAGCTTTTCGACGATTTCCTTCAAAAACCGTTTATCCTTTCGGAGCTTCAGGCTAAATTGGCCAAATAATTCCCACCCCTTGACATTGTCCCCCGTTTTCTATAAATTACTCAAACACGACGCAGGGTAGAGCAGTTGGCAGCTCGTCGGGCTCATAACCCGGAGGTCGTAGGTTCGAGTCCTGCCCCTGCTAGAAAATACGAAAGCCGATCCGAAAGGGTCGGCTTTTGCATTTTCTAATCCGCGGGGCGGGACTCGAACCGAAGTGAGCGCCGACCAACGGGAGGATAAGCGCGCATGGATGCGCGCGTCAGCTCACGGAGGCGTCCGAAGGGATGAGCCGGGATGGCGAAGACCGGAGGAAGAGTCCTGCCCCTGCTAGAAAATACGAAAGCCGATCCGAAAGGGTCGGCTTTCGTATTTTCTAATCCGCGGGGCGGGACTCGTTGCGCAGTCGCCTTTGGCGACACCTACAAACCATACCTATCGTATGCGCGTATTTCGCGCTACCGAAGTGAGCGCCGTTCGGCACGTCGCTTGTGCGACGTCATCAAATAACTTCCTTACCGAATAGCTAGTGAAACGAGCGTCCCAACGGGAGGATAAGCGCGCATGGATGCGCGCGTCAGCTCACGGAGGCGTCCGTAGGGATGAGCCGGGATGGCGAAGAC
>JANNSO010000019.1:0-35779 GCA_031402655.1 Spirochaetota bacterium
TAACGGTCTCGCTACCGCTCGTTATTACCGTTAAAAATGATAATCAAGTGGATTTCTAAATTTGAAATTTACTATCCTTCTGTTTTTGCATTCAGGTGAATGAACATTGCCAAAAACACCATATTTTCAACAGCCTGTTAAAGGCACGCCGGGCAGGTATGGATGAATATATTATTACCTATGCTGACAAAGCCCTTGCGTGTCTGCCAAATGCCAAAAAACTGTTACGAACTCAACAAATAGCAAGACACTGTATATTTACGTCGAAGATGCTGAGTGGAATTCTGGAAATATAAACCTAGCCATGGTAACTGCTCTTGCGGACAAATTCCTTTTATCAATTGGAAGTGAAGATATTTATTCATGGGTTACGGCGATCTTTGGTGAAGAATGGGGAAACATTAATCAAAATATAAATCCTCATTATGACAGCACAGCTATTGATTTTACAAATGAGATTTATATTCTTCTTGCGGATATTGCAGAACCCGTAACGGCAGACGGGGGTACTGTTGGTTATTTTTCATTTGCAAACAATTACATAAACGATGCTGGTAATCCTAACTCCAACGGACGCCTTATATTCTTCCTGGATTCCAAGATGTATGCTAATCCAATCGGGGGAGCATCCGACATCAATTGGGATTCCGCCGACTACTGGCCCAAAGAGCTTTATGCGACACTTGCCCACGAGTTCCAACACATAATCCACTTCTATCAAAAAGTTATTCTAAATGACGCCACAAGCCTTTCCGAAACCTGGTTAAACGAGATGTGTTCGGCCATGGCAGAGGAATTCGTCGCGCAAAAGCTTGCCATACCTGGTCCTCGCGGAGTTATGGACGTCGCGAATACCTTTGATCTTCCAAGCGCGATTCCTCAGCAAAATCAGCAAGGTCGCCTTCCTGACTTTGATTACTGGCCGGAAAAATCCCTTACTACCTGGAACCAGACTAATTATGATTATTCGATTGTATACGCTTTCGGTGCCTGGTTGGCGCGCAACTATGGTGGAACAGCGCTTTTTACGAAGATTGTCCAAAATCCCGGCTTGGGCTTCGATGCTGTTACCAGTGCGATTACTTCAAGTGCCCAAACTAGATTATCGCTTCTTACGCAATGGGGGCTTGCTTGTCTGTCTTCACATAGCGCAAGCATGCCAACCCCGTTCATTTATAATAAATCTGGCTCATTCGGCTCTACTTACCTTTTTGGCCCGATTAATCTGGATAACTATTCTGTTTGGAACGGATCGTACTGGTTCGATGGTCTGTACATCTATAATGGCGTACCGATAAACCCCAACGAAACCAATCTTTCCCACGAACCCATGAGCAATGTCTACTTTTCCCTGCCCATAACCAACGGAGTCGCAAACGGTTCGTTCACAATACAACCGGGACAAACCCTTACCGTAGTATTCAGAGATCCTCACTAATGCGATTCAAAACCATTATGGTCCCCATGGTATGTGCCACCGTATTTCTATTCGCTTCCTGCGTTAACCAACTTGAAGGCGTACTCAAAATGACGGGCAATGAGCCGTTTACCATGCTGGTTCTGAGGATGGACGACGGTACTGTGGTTCAAGTAGCCGGAAACATGGAAAAAGAATTAAGCAAGTTGCAGAATAAGCGTGTAATTCTAAAAGGTTCGTTTTCAGAAACACCGGGTAGTGGGTTGAAGCCGCCCTCTTTCAAGGTAGAGAATATTGTAAAAGTATTCGAGGAATAAATGGCCTATTTTTTCCGGTAGTCATTTCGACGAAGGAGAATTATTTTTAACAAACTCCGCCATTTCCTCCAGCCCCAACACCTGCCCAATGCCTGCGGCCTCCGGATTAAGCAGGTCTGCGAGCTTCATGGCGTCATGCCCGGCTTCCTGCCCGGCCGCACCCGATGGAAAATCCCACTCCGGCGGAGGCTGCAGCCAAGTGCCGTCCGTAGCCTTCATGTGGGAGCGGTCGCTGTAGAAACGAGTTACGAAATCTTCCGCAAGTATCAGCCTGAACAGGGGGGAGACATAGTTCGCCGCGGCTTCGATTCTCAGCCCCGGGGGAAATGCCGCTTCGAGATATCTATGCGCCTCGGTGCAAAACCCCAGAGTCGAATCAAAGTCGAGCGCGTCGATGCGTCCGGGGATTTTTTCCTGTAGAGCAATTACATGATAATCCCATAACACGAAGCCATTCTGGGGGGTCCCGGTTTTCTGGCGGCATACCGCTACGTTTCCGTGCGCGCCAAAAATAAATACCGCCCATGCGCGTGCACGGGCGGCGACAGGCAGCTTGCTCAGGTACTTCCAGACATTTTCTTCACAATAATACGGCATGTAGTCCAATGCGCTTACTCCAGCACCGCCCTAATCCTTCTGACGCCAGCGCTGGAGCTCTGCTCCTTCTGGATGGTAAACTTGCCGATGAGTCCGGTATGTTCCACATGGGGTCCCCCGCATACTTCCTTGCTGAAGTCGCCCATGCTGTATACTTTAACCACGGCTTCGTATTTCTCTCCGAACAGGGCCATAGCTCCGCTTGCCTTGGCTTCCTCCAGTGGCATCATGGCCAGTGTTACGGGAAGATCGCGCTCGACTTGCTCGTTGACGATATCCTCAACCCGGCGTACTTCTTCTGCGCTCATGGGAGACGGGTGGCTAAAGTCGAAACGCATGCGCTCCGACGTTATGTTGGAGCCTTTCTGGGCAACATGGTCGCCCAGTACCATGCGCAGGGCTTTGTGCAGGAGATGCGTGGCGCTGTGGTATCGCGTCGCGATTTCGGAATTGTCGGCCATGCCGCCTTTGAAGGTAGCCTCGCCGCCGGCCCGGGAGAGTTCCTGGTGCTTCTTGAACGCCTCGTCGAACTCGTCGCGGTTAACGGTCATGCCGTTCTCGGAGGCAAACTCCAGGGTAAGCTCGATGGGGAAGCCGAAGGTGTCGTAGAGCTTGAACGCCAGGCGGCCGCTCATTATCTTCTGCGGATTGCGCAACAGGTTGGGCAGCATCTTCTCGAACTCGTGCTCGCCCTTTACAAGGGTCTCGAGGAACTGCTCCTCTTCGCGCAGCAGGTCGCCCATGATGCGCTCGCGGTTCTGTCCCAGTTCGGGATACGCGGACACGAATTTCTCGATGACCACTTCCGCGAGCCTGCCTAAAAAGCTTGTTTCGATGCCCAGCTTTTTGCCATGGCGCACTGCGCGGCGGATGAGCCTCCGCAGCACGTAACCGGCTCCCACGTTTGCAGGAGATACGCCTTTTGGGTCGCCGATAATAAACGCCGACGCGCGCGCGTGGTCTGCTATGATGCGTACGGAAACATCCTTGGCAGCATCGCTTCCATAGACATAGCCGGAAACCTTGCCGATGGCTTCTATTATAGGCAGGAATATCTCGGTCTGATAAACGCTCGTCTTTCCGTTTAGAACCGTGATGGTGCGCTCGAGTCCCATGCCCGTGTCCACGTTCTGCATGGGCAGCTTAACGAGGGTTTTCTCGTCCATCCGGTTATATTCCATAAACACGTTGTTCCAGATTTCCATCCAGTTGGCGCTGTCCGTTCCCTTGTTGGAACCAGGGGGTGGAAGGCCTTCTCCTACCCAATAAAATATCTCGCTGTCGGGGCCGCAGGGGCCTGTAGGGCCGGCCGCCCACCAGTTGTCTCCTGCCGGCAGATACGCGATGCGATCCTCGGGCACGCCGTTGGCCTTCCAGTGGGTCGCGGACTCGTCATCCCGCGGTGCGTTTTCATCGCCCATGAATACGGTAACGGATAGTTTTTTTGCGTCGAGCGCCAACCAGAACTTGCTGGTAAGGAACTCCCAGGAATAGGCCACCGAGTCTTTTTTGAAGTAGTCGCCCAAGGACCAGTTGCCCAGCATCTCGAAGCAGGTAAGGTGGCTTGCGTCACCCACTTCGTCGATGTCGCCGGTGCGCACGCATTTCTGGTAATCCACGAGGCGCTTGCCTGCGGGATGCGCTTCGCCCAGAAGATACGGCACCAGCGGATGCATGCCCGCCGTGGTAAAGAGAACCGTAGGGTCGTTCTCGGGTATGAGTGACTTGCCGGAAATAACGGCGTGGTTCTTGGTCTTGAAAAACTCAAGGTATTTGGTTCGAAGCTCATCGCTGGTAATCATAAGAATACGATTGTAATAAATGAAAGGGCTCTGGTCAATCAGGCGCAACGTGCACGGAAACGAGCCTGTCCGGATACAATACTCGGTTTAGGCAGGGCGGCGGATGAATTGTTTTTAAAGTTTATTGGCGGGGTCCTGTCGCTGGCAAGACACGCACCGCTTATCGCGGCGGGTGTCTTGTCTGCGCCACCCCGACTGGCGCTTTGTTTGCAATTCACAGGCGGCTGACGCGACTATGGTGCGCCGCAGGCCAGGGTTTCGGTGGGCGTTGCTTTCTGGGGTTAATTTCATTGGAATCAGTGGGTGAAATCTATCCCGGTTTAGGCAGGGCGGCGGATGAATTGTTTTTAAAGTTTATTGGCGGGGTCGTGGCGCGACTATGGTGCGCCGCAGGCCTGGGTTTCGGGGAAATTTCTGAGATGCTCTTGCTAATTTGGGAGGCAGGCCATATTCTATGATTAGAGGAATCTTATGCGAGGCGATTTATATTCCATAGAAAATGTTTCCGATATCGCATCGGAAATAGCGGGCGAGGCGATGGATCTGTATTTGGCGCTCTACCATGCTAAACGGGAGAGCATCGATCCGCTGCGCCTTGCCAAGTCGCAGGAAGACATGGCTCACCACCTGCGGCAATTTGCGGCCGGCATCCTTACTCCCAGCGATAAATCGCTGTTTGATTATTTGTCCTGGCTTAAGGCTTTGTTCGACGGTTTGGGGTTTACAGATAATGACGTAACGGCCTCGTTCCGCTGCGTCGGACACGCGGCGGCGCCCCATCTGCAAGCAGATTCGGCAAGGGTTTTCGCCGATTGCATATCCCGCGCGGTTTCCGCCTATGCCAACCCGACACTTTTGAATAATCGGTATCTTGAAGAAAATTGTCCGCGTTCAGGTCCTTCCCGCGCCTACCTGGAAGCTTTGATAAACGGCCGGCGCGATCTTGCCCTTGCGACGGTAGAAGGGGAAGCCGGGAAAGGCCTTGCTTTGAGCAAGCTGTATCTGGATATTTTCCAGCCTGCCCAACGGGAGCTTGGCCGGCTGTGGCTTACAAAAAAAATCAGCGTGGCTCAGGAGCATTTCGCGTCATCCGCAACCCAATACATCATGTCTACGCTCTATGGCAAACTGTTCGCCGCCCCACCTCAACAGGGTAAAACGCTCATTGCCGCCTGCGCCCAGGGCGAACTGCACGAACTCGGCCTGCGAATGGTATGCGACTTCCTGCAGACAGACGGATGGGACACCAGGTTCTTCGGTGCCAACCTGCCCGTGGACGCGCTCCTGCAGGAAGTGCGCAGAGTCAAACCCGGCGTGCTGGCCCTCTCCGCTACCATGCTTACCAACGTGCGCTGGGTGGAAAAAGCGATACAATGCATCAAGGATGAACCTTCGCTAAGCTGCCGATTTCTCGTGGGCGGAGCTCCCTTTATCGTGGATCCGGATTTATTCAAGGCTATCGGTGCCGACGCCACCGCAGCGGATTGTCTAAAATCCCTGGAAAGCGCAAGCGCCCTTCTTGGCCGGACCTAACAGGCTGTTGAAAAAGCTTGTGGCTTTTCCAACAACCTTAAACATTCCTCGCATTTGGTTACAAATGCTACGGTAATGTTACATTTTGGAAGTGTTGAAAATCTTCATCCGAGGTTTTTCAACACCCTGTTAAAGGACCTTTATGAACGACGATAAGCTTTACAATGAGATTTCCCAGATCAACAACGAATTGATCAACGCGAAGCGCGAATTATTCCGCCTTAACGGCGCGCTTGAAACTTCCCTTGCCACCAATAAGGAACTCCTTGCCGAGCTGCAGCACCGTGTTAAGAATAGTTTCAGCATAATTTCGAGCATGATCGGCCTTGCGACGACAGCCACCGTTTCCCAGGAGGCGCATCTCGCGCTGGCGGAAATAGACGACCGCGTACGATCCATTTCCACGCTCTATTCCATGCTCTACGCCTCCGGATCGTTCGAGGATGCCAAACTTGACGAGTACTGCCTCCAGATCGGTTCGGCTCTGGTAGCTTTGTCCGAATCGGTCACCCTCGAAACCGCCCTGCAGCCTGTCATCATCGCGGCAGCGCAGGCAGCTCCCATCGGGCTCATCGTAACGGAGCTTATAACCAATTGCCTCAAGTACGCGTTTCCCGGCCTCAGGTCGGGAAGAATCAGCATGACCCTCGCAAAAAGCGATACAAAGGTAACACTGGAAATCGCGGACGACGGCATAGGCCTTTCCGAAGGTTTCGGCACGGGCCTAATCCCCGGCGCGGGCATGGGCTTAAGCCTCGTGCAAGCATTGGCTGGCCAGATCGGCGGAAGTTTTTCGATACGGGGCTTGCCAACGGGTACGATCTCCACGCTGGAATTCCCCCTTGCTACCCTCGACCGGTAAGCGGATAGCCCTGGAAGGTCGACTTACTCCACCCTGCGGTACAGCTTCCTGTTACCCTTCCTGCCCGTTTCCTCCAGCAGGCCGGCCTTTGCATAGGTGTAAAGAATTTTTCGCGCGCGCACCGGATCGATTCCCAGCGCAAGGCCAAGACGGGCGGAATCGTAATCCCCGCCTTCGGTCGGCGCGGGCAGCAGCGCCAGCCAATCATCCCTGGTATCGAGGTGAATCGTCTCGCTGATGGCCTCGAGGCGGCGGGACAGCACTTCATCGCCTTTTTTTCGCCAGGAGCCTTTACCCGTCCGGGCTCGTTTTTCGTGCACGCGCACGAGCACCACGTCGAAGCGCACGTTGGGCGAGGCCACGAGTAAACTGGCGCGAACGAGCTCGTCAAACAGGTTGTACAGGTCTCTGCGCTTGCCGCTCTTCCTGGAAGAAAGCGACGCACCGCTTACCGGGTCCAGGCGCTCTATGGTAAGGGCTACGGTTACGGGGTGCACCACGCGCACGGGCATGATGGTCGCCAGATGCAATATTTTAGTAACGATGGAGCCGATGTTCCGCGTTTGTATCTCCACGAGCTCGTGGGGAAGCACCACGTCGACTACCCTGCCCCCGAGCTTGGCCTCGACCCGGCCGTTGCCCGCGGCATAGACGCCCTTGAGCGCCGCATGCAGGCCTTTTTCCGAATACAGCCCAATGCCGGGAGCCTCGGCTAGCTCGCAGACCATCAGCTTTTCTTGAGCACCACGAGGGTCAGGTCATCCTGTTTGGCATTGCGGCCGGCAAAACCGCGGAAGTCGATCATGATGGACGACAAAATCGTCTGGGCGCTTTCCATGTCCGCCCGTCGGAAAGAATGCCGCAGCCGCTCGATGCCGTAGGGTTCACCCTTGGCGTTCGTGCTGTTCACCAGTGCGTCGGTGTAAACAAGGATGCCGTCGCCTGAGCCCACCGTAAACCGCAGCGGAACGACGGTTTCTTCGAGTTGATTCCTGCCAAGGGGTTCCAGTCTAAAGCCCCTTTCGTCCTTGGGCAGCAGCAGCAGCGCCTCGGATTTGCCCGCATGCCGCAGCAATACGTCCGGGTGGCCGGCGTTTACGTATTCCACGCGGTTTCCGTCAACCCAAAGCAGCGCGCATCGAAAATTATTTCCCACGGAAGACAGCTCGCGCACAAGCTCCTTGTTGATGGCAAAAACTTTTTCAGCCAAACCCACAAGATCCGCATCCTTGAGCTTGCGGAAAAATATGCTTCGCGCAAGCAGCGTTATAAGGCCGCTTGCAATACCTGTACCCGATACGTCACCCACGAGCACGCCGTTAAATTCGTCGCCCTTCGTGTAAAAATCGTATAAATCTCCGGACACTCCCGCGGCAGGCTCAAAAATGAGGGCAATATCCCAAGCTCTTACCGTTGGGGCAATGGCAGGAAAGAAACCCTTTTGCACCGAGACGGCCATGCTCATGTCCCGCCGCGATTCTTCAATCGAAGACTGCAAATCCCGGTTCGACTCCAAAATTTTCGAGTTCAGGCGTTTTCGCTCAGAGGTCGTGGCGGAAAGCGCAGAGGTCCGTTCTATTACCGTGTGTTCGAGGCCGGCATTCAGGCTTTCCAGGCTCGAATATATGTTTAACACTTTGCCCGCCTGCATGGCGGCCACTCCCAGGATAAATAACAGGAACGAATATTTTACCAAAAGCAAATCCTGCCCGTTAAGCACGCGAATAATGTCAAAAATCGCCGCGGCCACGAATATTGTCGTTCCTAGCATTATTTTTCCCGTGTCGCTTTCCCTGTTGAAGCGCCACCAGGCAAGGAACAGGCCGCGTAAATTCCGCCCCTGCATGTCCCCGAAAATTTTCCTGCCATCCGCTACGATGGCCCGGCCAAGCACGAAAACTATAAAATACACACCGGAAAAAGGCGCGGAATATTGCCACAGCAGCAAGAAAGGCTCAGTACGCAGTATCATCGCGGGTACAAGCAAAATCAGGTACACTATCGAAAGAACCATGGTCAGGCGGGAAATGCGGTTCCGCAGCAGCAGATCGAAAAAAGCGAAAAACAAAGGGAGAATGCAAAACAGGGAAGCGATTTCCACTCGGTTCGATATACCCGTGCTGTTAACCAGCTGCGTTACGAACAGGGTTCTGGAAGCCAGGTACGCACTGAGCATAAGCGTGGCAAGGGCGAACATCAGATAGCTTTTTTCTTTAGTACGCAGCAAAAAAAGCACCAGGTTGTACAGCGCGAAAATCGCGTAGATGCCAATCAGGGCTATATCCACGTATTCCTGGTTCTTTTTTACCAGGATGCCGTAGGAATCAATTAGATACGGCCCCTTAAGTATCAAACCCATGCGCTCGCTGCCGGGGTCGCCAAGCAGCTGGATGGCCAGCAGATTCAAGCCCGCCTTGAGCAGCCTGGCATCGAGGGGAATCAGGGCGCTGCGCTTCGACCGTTCTATATACCGGCCCAAATTATCCTTGCCCATTTCGCTGTAAATTAAGGCGCCATTAAGGTAGATAGACCAGGACTGCCCTATCTGCGCTAAAAGCAGGGTAGGATCGGCTAATTCAAGAAAGTCCTTCGTTACCGTAAACGGGATAACTGCGCAAACGGAAATCGTATCCTGAGGCATAGCATTCCATTTGGAAGAAGGATTCAGCTGCGAAATAGCCAAATCCCGAACGATCATGGTGCGTTTTCCGGCCGGTTTTCGTATGACGCTCCAATTGCCGTCGGTATACGAAGGCACGGTTTTAATCCATTCATCGCTGAAGCCCGCCCTGAAATACCAATTGGAGGCCGTAAGATCGATGGGCTGCCCGGCCAGCGGCAGCAGAATGAGGGCAATTATGCAGGAAAGCATTATTTTCTTCATGGGTACCTCTATCCTATGATGCCTCGCGGGCTTGGTCAAGCAAACTTTCTGCCTACAGTATCGGCCAGCATTGGCCGCACTTGTAATTATTGCCCGCGTATTTCCCCGTATTTTCCGGCTTGCGCCAAGATATTTTCTACTTTATGCTATTGCCATGGAAAAGTACCGTTTTACCTACAACGACATCCACCGCACCGTGCGGGACTTGGCCGCGCGCATAGAGCAGTCGGGCTACGTTACCGACATCATCGTGGCCATCGGATCGGGGGGCTACATACCCGCCCGCATGCTGCGCACCTTCGTCAAAGCGCCGATACTGGCAGTCGGAGTCGCCTATTACGACAAAGACAACAAGCCCACGGACCAGCCCCGCAAAGTCCAGTGGATAGAGGAAGCCGAGCGCGAGCTGCGGGGCAAGCGCATCCTCCTCGTGGACGAAGTGGACGACTCGCGATCCACCCTGGAATACTGCGTGCGTGAGCTTTTGTCCCACAAGCCCGCGTCCATCGCCGTAGCCGTACTGCACAACAAGCTCAAGGAAAAACGGGGCGCCATGCCGCCGGAAGTATCGCTGTACCTGTCCGGCCGCGACCTCATGGACAAGTGGATATGCTACCCCTGGGACGCCGTCGACATCGACGAGCACGAAAGACAGGCCAAGGCGGATTGTGAGTAAGAAACCGTAAATTCAGGCACGGAGACACGGAGGGCACGGAGAAGAAAAGATAAATTTCGAGGCCTTGGGGTCTGTCGCCATCCTTACGTTTATGATACGCTTCGCGGCATGAAAACCCAGTGCATCTTTCATATAACCGGCCGCTGGCAGGCGCGCGACGCCGTAAAATCCGGCGAGTACCGCACTCCGAGCATCGCGTCGGAAGGGTTTATCCATTTCTCGCAGGCGCACCAAGTGCTTCAAGTCGCGGAGCTTTTTTACGCCGGTTTACGCGATCAGGTGATCATGGTGGTCGACCCGGCCCTGCTCCGCTCCGAACTCCGTTTCGAGGCACCGAGTCCCATGCCGGAAGAAAAGCCGGCCGACGGCTTGGAGACAGGCACGCTGTTTCCCCACCTCTACGGTCCCTTGAACGCCGACGCCATCATCGACCTGGTGGACCTTGAGCAATTCGACGGCGCACCGATACACCCCGACACCCAGGCGATGTTAAGGCATTATCGCTTTTTACGCCTGCCGGTAGAGGGTACCCTCTATAAAAGCACCTGGCGCTCGGCCGAAACGGTCCCCGGAATCGCCGGTTATGCAGCTACCCGTCCCGCGGGAACGGCCATGATAGGCATGTATGCGAACAGCCCAAGGAGCGTTTCGTGCTTCCACCGCCTCGATACCGACGAAGTGTGGCATTTTTATAACGGCGACCCTCTAGCGCTCCACCTTCTGCACCCGGACGGCCGCGCGCAGACCGTCCTATTGGGATGCGATGCGCACAAGGGCCACCTGGCGCAGTTTACGGTTCCCGCGGGAGCGTGGCAGGCGGGCGAACTTGCGGCCGACGGCAGATATGCCCTGTTCGGCTGCACCATGGCACCGGGCTTTACCGGCGAGTGCTTCGAAGCGGCAAGTTCAGAAAAATTAATCGCAGGATATCCGACGCAAGCTGCCATTATTAGAAAGCTGTCCCCCAAGCCGGGAGAAACCCGAATGCCGGAAGGCTTTTCAACATAAGGGGACCTCGAAAAACTTCAGTTTTGCGAGGTCGACCATTAAAAAACCTGATTCCTGTAAGGAATCAGTGAGGCACCTCTGATAACCAACAGGGTTATCAGAGGTGCCCATAAGAGTACGCCGCCCCTGGTATCAATTTCCGCAAGGGTGCTCTCTGGGGCACCTTGAAAAACATGGGTTTTTCGAGGTACCCTATAGTAATAAGGAGTCGCAATGACACCCAAAGGGCTGCTCTTTTTGCTCTGCACCGTTACCTGCACGGTACTGGGCCAGGTGCTCATGAAAAAAGGCATAACGGTTAACGGAGCCGTTTCGCTCAAGAATATATTCACGAACCCTTTCCTGCTCATCGGCGTGTCCGCCTATGTCGCAAGCTTTATTTTTTGGCTCAACGTTCTCAAACTGGTGCCCTTGAGCAAGGCCTACCCATTTTCCAGCATTTCCTACGTAGCTATAATTTTGGCCTCGGCCATATTCCTCAATGAGCGCATCACGGTGGGCAAACTAATCGGCGTGGCGCTTATTTGCGCGGGAGTATTCGCTTCCAGCCGTTGACTCCCGGGGAGCCGACTGGAATATTTCATGGACGATGCACCGGCCATTTGCAGAGTCGAGGCGGTCGAGGCGATGATTCGCGCGAAACCAGCTTTCGCTTCGGCCCTTACCCGCCTGCACAAGGGTTCGGCGGTATCGTCAAGCTGGTAGGCGATTTCAAGGTGCGTGCCTGGATGGCGGAGCTGGAGACATGATAGAAGATTACCTGTACTGCGACTGGGATGAAGCGCCGCCTTTCATGGATTTCGAGCTTACCTACGGGCAAGCCATCGAGCGCTGCGCCGATCTCGTAGAAGGCATCCTAGCCTTTGGACCGCTTGGCGAAAAAAATCCGGCAGCCTGGCAACTGGCCGCTCAACTTTTTGTAAGCGCCCCGGCCCTGGTCAACGTGGCGCTCAACTACCGCATCTGCGTGGACTTTGGCCTGGAGCTGCACCCCACGCGGTATTTTGAGCTGAATGCGGGTGACGCACGGGGGACAGCGTACGGCAGGATGGAGACCGAAGCGGCGGAAGTCCTGTTTGCCTCGTCGATCTCCCTGGCGCGTGCCGCTTACCGGCTGTCTCCGGTCTTTCGCGCGCAGGCAAGCGCATTCAGGAAAAGCCTGCCTGGTACGCTGGCGGATTTCGTCTACACCTCGCGAGCCGACAAATACACCTGGCGCGCCGCAGATCCCGCCAAGGTACGCGCGCTGGCGATTTCCGTCATGAAGCACGGCCGACCCAAACTGGCACTTGGCGCGGCTCACGGCTCCATCATGGCCGGCCTTCTGCTATCGGAGATGCTCTGCTGCAGGCTGTGGTTCGTGCGCTTTTCCATGTTCAAGCGGCAGGACAAGGCGCCCGTCATTTCCGTCCGCGACGAGGAATTCATCAAGTCATTCGGCAATGGCTCGAGCCTGCTCGTATTCGACGAGGATTCAGCGTCGGGCGACACGCTTTCCATAATGACGGAACGCATCCGCATGCTGGCACCCGAACTTCGATCCGCGGCGGTAATCCGGCATGCCACGTCCACTTTCCGTCCCGATTACGTGGGACGAACCTGGTGGGAATGACCGTCCTTAAGCAAAAATAACGAAGCCAGCTCGATTATTATCGATATCGGCAGGATCAAGAGCATCGACAGGGAGAGTTCACCGATACTTACGGCCGGTTTCGCCTGAATCCAGGAATATGGAACATAATGCTTAGGCCTATCCGATTCGACCTAGCCGCGTTTATGTTTTTGGTTCTCCCGTGGATTTCCCGGCGTCCGGGTGACTGCCGGATTTACTACGCAGATTTCGCAATGTTGCGCCGAGCGTTTCGTGCCGCACCGCGGTCGGGTCGAACTTCAGGAGCTTGAAGGTAAGCTGAACGCATAAGCCGATACCCAGCGCGGCGATGATGGTACCGACGCCCAGCATTCCCCCGAGCCTCCAGCCAACGAGCACCGCCAGCAGCTCTATGGCCCCACGACACAGTCCCACAGGCAAACCGGTCTTGCGCTTGAGCGCTACCATCAGGCTGTCCCGCGGTCCCGCGCCGAAGCCGGACCCAATGTAAAAAAACGAGGCGAGCGAGATTATGCAAAGCCCGGCCAGCATCGCGGGAATTCCGATAATAAAATTCCGGGCAAAAGGAATAAGCTTTAATCTCATCAAAAAGTCGATAAAGATGCCGATCAGGACCATATTGAGCAAAGTTCCCAAGCCGAGTTTTTCGCCCAGGAAAAATCCGGCGATTACGAAAACCACTCCGCTTACGATGGATGCCAGCCCAAGGCTGATGCCCACGGTATTCGCGAGCCCCACATGAAATACGTCCCAGGGGGAATAGCCGATATTGGCGTTTATCGTTACCACGATTCCCAGCGCATAAAGAAAGAGTCCGAAGACCAGACGCGCGAGCCGGAAAATTAAATGTTTCATGCTGCCTCTCGGGGTGTTACTATTTTAAGGTGCCTCTAAAAACTTAGGTTTTAAGAGGCCTACCTTTATGCCAGAACGACGCGGGCTCGTCCCGATTCCTTGGCCTTGTACAAAGCGCAGTCGGCCGAGATTATAAGCGCCTCGAGCGTGGCCGAACCGTCGGGCGAGCAGTCGACGCCCGCGGACCAGGTAAGACCGGTAAGCTCCAGTCCGCCGGGGTTGAATACGATGCGGCTGAAGTCCGCCAGAGCCGTTTCGAGGCGTACCTTCATGGCGTGCGAGGCCGCGCCTGGCATGATAAGGCAGAATTCCTCGCCGCCATACCGGACCAGCACGTCTTCATGGCGAAGGGTTGCCTTCATGGCTTTGGCGAATTCCACCAGTACCGTATCCCCAAAGGAGTGGCCATAGCTGTCGTTTACGGTCTTAAAGCGGTCCAGATCTATCATAGCCAGGGACACGGGTATGCTCTCCCGCCGTGCCAGGGAAAGCATCGAACTGGCAGCTTCGCCGAAAAAGCGGCGGTTTAAGAGACCAGTCAGCGGATCGGAAAGCGATAACTCGCGGCTGAGGTCGCGATCGTGGTATGCCTGCTCCAGCTCGTGCTTTATGCCAAGGGTCAAAGAAATGCCGCGGGCAGATTCGCTTATCTTGCGACGCTTGTCCGCCAGCGACACCGAAGCATAACGATAGGCAAGCTCCCATTCGCCCAGAGCCGCCGCGCTGAGGGCAGCCTGCTCGCGCAGCCTGTCCGTCAAATCCGGCTCCTGATGTCCGGCCAGGCTTTGAATCCCTTCCTCCGCCATTTCGAGCGCAAGCCTCATTTTGCCCTGCCCATCGGCGATAATGGCATTTACCAGCAATGCCTGGGCGATGCGATAAGTCCTGCTCACCGCATCCGTGCATTCAGCCAAAGGAATCCGGGACTCCAAGGAATCAAGCAGGTTTCCGGCTTCCGGAAACTCGCCAAGCCTGGCGCAGGCTTGCGCCATCGCGAGATACACGAGGGCGCGGGAGTGCACGGATATTTCATCGAGACGCATCATCCAGGGTTCCGCTACGTCCCTGGCTTCCTGAAACCGTCCCTCCCGCTCAAGAACCACGGATAGATTCCCCGCCACGATTCCTAAAATTCCGCCGCAGCCGCTGCTGGTGTCTTGATGCGACAGCGCTTGATGGAACAGCGACTTGGCTTCTTCCATATTTCCGAGATCCATCTGGAGGGATCCGAGATTATTAAGGACGGTAGACAATACAAACGTGTTGTTTGCCGTAACGGCGAATCCCATGGCTTTATAGTAATTCCTGACTGCTTCCTCGGTCTGGTCGATATAAAAACAGGAAACTGCCAGGGAATTATAAAACAGCGCCTTGTCAAGCGCGGTTAAAGTGTTATTATTTTGTTCGAGAATCAGCTTCATGACGGGAATCTGCGCCGCATCCCCGCCCCTCTCGCGCGAGCGGGAAACTGCCAGAAAAAAACGGGACCGCGCCATGAGCAGCGGTAAGCCCGCCGTTTCCGCGCCTTCCAGCGCACGCGTAAGCAGGCTTAAAGCCTGTTCATGACCGGCAAAGCGGTCTGCCCAAATACCCAAAAGCAACACGGCGGACAATTCGTCGTTCTTATTGCCGGCGAGCTGCGCGGATTCGAGTGCGGCCTGCGCAAACGAGGGAATGGCGGAATCGTTGCCCATCGCGTAAAAATAGGTTTCTTCGGTGGCGATACTCGAAGGCTGTGGCGCTGTTAAAGCCGATTTTTCGGAACTCTTCATGGTTTGCCCAGCTTAGCACAACCTTGTATTAAAGTCAGGATTTTATTCACCGGAAAACAAGTCCCTTGCCTGATGGGCCTGGCGAAAACTCGCAACCGGAAACCCCCTGCCCTCCGCAGTCCAATTGCCTGCCGGAAGGGGCTCGACCTCGGGTTTGCCAAACAGGTAACCTTGGAAGAAATCCACCCCTTCGCTTTTCAGATAGGCGGCGAGCTCAGGGGTATCGACATGTTCGGCCACGGTACGTATACCGGAATTGGCGCAGAAGCGAACCGTACCCGCTATGAAAGCCTTGAGCTTGTGATCCGTTTCGGCTCGCTTGATGAGCTCCCCGTCTATCTTGATTATGTCTACTTCCAGGTCGATGAAATTAACCAGGTTGGAATACCCGGAGCCAAAATCGTCTATGGCCAACAATACGCCGTGGGAGCGAAGTTCCCGGATTGCATCCGCCAGCTTGATCTCGGAGCCGTATTTTTCGCTCTCAAGGAGCTCCACGATGAAGCGCCCGCGACCGGTTATTTTTTTTGCCCGCGTTACGATCATCGAGCGCATACGGTCGTCTACGATGTCCGAGCGGGCCATGTTTACGGATACCGGCGAGTCGGTGCGCGCTATCATATCGAAGGCCTGCTCGATCATGAAAAATGCTATATCGCGGGACAGGCCGGTCGACGAACACAGATCCAGGTATTCCACCGGCGAAACGTACTCTCCGGTTCCCGTGCGTATCCGCACCAATGCCTCGTGCCAGGCTACGAGTCCGGTGGACACGTCGATGATAGGCTGGAACAGCGCCTTCAGCGCGCACTCCTCGATATTGCGGACGAGAATGGAATAATTAGCCAGATTTTTGCCGGCGCTCTCGCGGACATTCTGGTCCTTGCTATATTTCATTACCGCCGATTTATTGCGGATGCCTTCCTTGAGCGCGATATCCGCCTTGAAAAGAAAATCGTCGCGCATGCAGAGCAGCTGGTCTTCGTCCATGTGCTCGTCGAAGCCTATAACGAAGCTTAAGCGTATTCTCATGTCGTCGTAGGCGAATTCCTTGGCCGAGATTATTTTGGAAAGCGATTCCATGGTAAAGAAAGTCGCGGGTTCGCTGCCGTTACCGCGAAATAGGAGGCCGAACTCGTTTCCTTTCAGGCGATACGTGGAAAAATGGTAGTCGCTTTCCAGCAGCTTCAGGTGCTCTGACACGAAGGACATGGCGGACTCCGCCACGTCATAGCCGAACATGGAACGGATATCCTCGAGGCTGGCCAGGTGCAGTATCGCGAAGGTAGCGTTATTTCGGGGGATATACTTGAGGATATTGCGCGTGGGCATGCCGGTCGTTTCGTCGAAGGCAAAATGCCTTATGAGCCCGGCCACGGTTAGCTCATACGCCTTTTGCAGCCTGGATACGAAGATCGCCACCGCTAGGTACAGGATTAAAGTTATAATTTTATATTCCATGGGCACCGCCGCGATGGCCAAGTCCGCGAACGGCGGCGTTGCGCTCAGGAGAACCATGGCCAGGCCGGAAAACCCGAACGCCACCACCGGCCATTTCCCCCTGCGAATACCAAAAAAAAGAAAGACCAGCCCGGGCAGACAGACGAAGAAAAGCCCTTCGATTCCATAGCCCAGAGGGAAAAACCCGCCTCCGAGTATCCCGCTTACGGCCATGACAATCGCGACGGTGGCGAATATCTCGTTGTACCTTAATAATAAATAAGCCAACGCTACACCGCCCGTCCCCACCATCGCAAGCCAGTAGCGCAGTGGCGGAATCGCAGATGAAGAAAGCATGAACTGGGCGAAAAAGCATAGGGACACGGCAAATGCCCCGAGAAATATCCCGCCGAGTATTTTATACAGATACCCCCGGTTCTCGTCTTCGATTTTCTTCCACCAATCAGCTTTGTCGAAATCGAATCCCGGCGGAAGCATTGCGGTGGCAGACCTGATTGTCGGTTCGATGTTGAAAATTCTATGCATAGGTTGTGCCAGTTAACCCGAAAATTCCGGATTTGTCAAACAAGATTGAATAATTATGATATATTCAGTTAACATGTAGACAGAATCCGTTCTTTTAGGAAGCCACCATGGAATTGAACGAAAAACAACAGATGGTTTTATCGCCGCCACATTCGCCGGACTCCGCGGTCCGAGGAATTTTTTCCTACGCCACAGGCGGGTTGTACGAACGCCACGCTGGCTGCGCGCATCAATCGGGGGATGCAATTTTCGGGTCGTCAAAGGCCATGCTCCTTTGCGCCTTCCGCCTTATCCGCACTCCGGACTTGCTACTAGCCGCGCACCCGGATTCAATGCTGGCTTCGGCGCAAAGCCCGGGCCAAACGAGTGAATAAAAATAAACTCAAACGAGGGCTAATCCTGGCCGCAAGCCTGGCCATGTGCGCCGTGCTTCTCGGGAGCTTCGGCAAATCGCTGGCTGAGGCAAAAACGGCGCGGGACCCGGATGCCAATCGCAGTATCTACCGGATACCAACCACGGTGGCGAATGTCGCGGCGCTTTCTACCCTGCTGGCAAGCATGAACCGGGCCAGCGTCGAACGCATCGTGGACGGAGACACGATAGTCGTGGTCTTTGCCTCCGGGGCGGGTTTTGCAAAAGCCGAAAAAATAAGGCTGATTGGCGTGGACACGCCGGAGACCGTGGATCCCCGGCGCCCGGTTGAGCGCTTTGGCATGGAAGCCTCGAAATATGTCGGCCGCAAATTGCAGGGCAAAACGGTGTGCCTCGCGTTCGAGCAAAAACTGCGCGACAACTACGGTCGCCTCCTGGCTTACGTATTCCTGGAGGATGGCTCCTGCGTCAACCTCGACATCGTGGCCCAAGGTTACGGCTTTGCCTACACCAGATACCCGTTTTATTTTATGCATGACTTCCGCAAAGCCGAATCAACGGCCCGCGCGAAGAAACTGGGTCTTTGGGGTAATTTCTAGCCTTGATCGATGGCAGGGAAGCTCGAAAAACTTCAGTTTTACGAGCTTGGCCATTAGCAGGGTGTTGAAAATCCTCGGATGATGATTTTCAACACCCTGTTAGAAGCGCCAGGCTTTATTTGGCCCGACGACACAAAGCCTTTTTCATGGTAAGATTTCGCACCTTTACGCCGTAGGAGCCTGACATGCCTTTTTCCAGCCTTGGCCTTTGCCGCGAACTGCAGCTTGCTTTTGTATCCCTGGGATACACCCAGCCATTCCCCGTGCAGCAGTCTGTCATTCCGGCGATACTCGCGGGCCGGGACCTGGTCGTACAGGCGCAAACCGGTTCCGGAAAAACCATAGCGTTCCTTTCCCCCCTCCTCCACCTCATGGCAAAAAAACCGGAGACGGGAAAAACAAAAACTGCGTTGCGATCGCTCGTGCTCGTACCGACGCGGGAACTGGCGATGCAGGTAAGCGACAGAGCCATCGGTTTGGTAAAGCACCTCGATGTTACGGTGCGGATTCGCACCGCCTTCGGAGGCGTCTCCATAAACCCCCAAATGCTTGCGCTTCGCGGAGGCGGAGACATGCTCGTAGCGACTCCCGGCCGCCTCCTGGACCTCATCGAGCACAACGCCGTAAATTTAACCGAGCTGGAATACCTCGTGATAGACGAGGCAGACAAAATGCTGGATCTAGGCTTTTCCGGGGAGATGGGGGAGATACGCAAGCTGCTTCCGGCCACCCGACAGAGCCTTCTATTTTCCGCCACCATGAATACCGCCGTGCGGCAGGTCGTCGATACCTTTCTGCATGATCAACAAAATATAACAATCGAGGCTTCTCCCCTGCTTGCCGCGGACATTGCGGAGGAGGCTTACCTGCTTTCGGGCGACGACAAGGGTCCATTCCTCCGCGACCTGCTTACGAAGGAAAGCTGGACGCAGGTGCTCGTATTCGTATCCTCGGGCAGGCGCGCGGACAACGTGGTACGCAAGCTGGAAAACAACGGAATACCGGCCCTCGCCCTGCACGGCGACAAAAGCCAGGGCGCCCGCACCGATGCCATGCAGAAATTCCGCAAAGGGTCGCTCCGGGTACTGGTGGCCACCGACCTCGTATCCAGGGGAATCGACATAGGCGGCCTGCCTTGCGTTATAAATTATGAACTTCCGAGGTCGGCGAGCGACTACGTCCACCGCATCGGCCGCACAGGCCGCGCGGGGGTCGCCGGCATAGCCATCAGCCTCGTGAGCCCCGAGGAGGAAGCCCACCTGGGCCTCATAGAAAAAACCATCGGCCACAGGATCAAAAAAACTCCCGTAACGGCAAAACCTGCGGCGAAAAAATAAGAAGCGTCCGGCGGTATGCGGCCCCGGACGCTAAAAACACATATGAAATTTTTGAAAACCAGTTTCTTTGACCGCGGATTCCCGAAGGGAATCCGCGAGACGACCAGCATTGCCAATTTGGCAATGCTAGTCGTCACTCTCCACGATATCTACCACGAAACCGTATTTTCCGCTGGTCTTTATGGTAGCGGCAATGTCCACCAGCGCCCCGGACACATAGATGTACTCGCCGTTCTTGATGGCGCTTATCGCGGAATCTAGGGCTTCCGAGCCTTTCTTGAAGTAGAAGAAATGCATTCTGTCCTCGGAGCGATAGCAGACATAAGCCTCCTTTGAGGCGGCGGGCACATAGTAACCTGAGGTTTCCACATCCTTGCCCAGCTTGACGCGCATGCGCACGTCCTTGCCGAGGTACGGCTTCATGTCGGCAAACTTAATCTCGGCATAGGATTTATCCGAAGCAGCCTCGGCGGCCGACGCATACGCCGGGTAGGTACCTGCCTTGGCGCCGGCACTTACGGCGTCCGAGATAAGGAACATATAGGCATGTTCGTAAATCGGCGCGAAGTTCTTGGCGCCCGTTCCCGTAGAGCCGATAAGCGAAAGCCCCAGGGCGGAGCGCCACTGATTTACGTCGTCCCAGACAACCTTGCCCCCGCCTTCGCTTTTTATCTGGTTGGAGAACTTGTCGAAGAAAGCGGGATCGGGCTTGAATTTAGGATCCGCCATCGCATTGCCCGCCGACTTGTCCGAAAGATAATATAACTTGTTGGCCTGCTTGCCGGAAAGCAGGACCGGATCGTCTACAACCACGGTGGAGCCCGAGTTTCCGGCGGCAAAGTAGCGGTAAACACCGCCCATGTTATTAAAGAATATGTTGTTCTTGAGCGTCGCCTTGTCGTTGCCGAAACCGTTGTTCATGCCGTAATCGGTACAAAAGGCGATGATATTGCCTTCTATGGTAAGGCGAGTCTGGCGGCCTATCAATATGCCGTAGCCTTCGCCCAGGTGGCTCCACACGAAGCCTATGCTGTTATTCTTGATCAGCGCATAACCTTTGTCGGGCGCGTTGTTCGGATCCCACAAGCCCACCCGGAAATCGATACCGCTCATCAGGGTGTTGACTATGATGCAGTTGGATACCTCGTTCCAGGATTCCGGGTCGTCCTTGGCTCCCGAAGCTCCCATCTGTATGCCTGGCCCGCCCGAGTTCATGATTACGCAGTTGCGAACCTTGCAGCCGGGTTTATTGAATGATACCAAGGGCGTGCCGATGGGTCCAATATCGATTTTAAGGTCGCCGTTGCTCTTATAAGTTTGGCGGGTATAACCGTCGATCACGAAACCGTCGATTACCACGTTGTTGGCCTCGCCCTCGGTTGAGATCATGGCCATGCCGTTGTAACTGGCCTTGGTAGGCACAAGCGAGAGCCCCCAGGCCGCATCATGCCCGCGCTTCTTGGCTTCCGCGGCAAGATCGGGATCCATGCCGCGAACGAGTATCGTTTTATACTTGAACGGGTCGCGTTCGGCAAAGGTCTTGTTGTAGCCGCCCACAATTGCGACGTTGGGAGTGCGGATTATCCACTTGCCCGAGCCGCCTTCGCCGTAATACACGCCTTCCGATACATGCACCACATCGCCTGAGTACAGGCCCATGGCAAGCGCCACCGCGAGGTCCCCATAAGGGTTGGCTTTGGAACCGTCGCCGCTTTTACCGGCGCTTACATAGACATCCTTGGCAGACGCAAAGGCAAGCGCCAGCAAGAAAACCGAAACTAACCAGACCAATTTGATCTTCATGGCATTCTCCTCGATGAACGACTGAGGAAAACTCTCGTACTCCGGATGGCCGGTGTCAAGGGCAATTCAATGAATTTCAACCATGCTATCCAGACTATCCGGAGAAGACAGAAAAACATTTTAAATAAAACCGTTTTTTTCCTTGACAGACGATTTAGGGCACCTCCAATAACCCTGTTGGTTATCAGAGGCGCCTTACTGATTCCTTACAGGAATAAGGTTTTTTAATGGTCGACCTCGCAAAACTGAAGTTTTTCGAGGTCCCCTTTAGATTGACAAGACTTAAAGCAGGTGCTTTAACAGGGTGTTGAAAAACCTCGGATGAGGATTTTCAACACTTCCAAAATGTAACATTACCGTAGCATTTGTAATCAAATGCGAGGAATGTTTATGGTTGCTGGAAAAGCCACAAGCTTTTTCAACAGCCTGTTAAAGGCGCGAGGCCGGGCGCTTACCGGCCAACTATTGTTGTGGAGGTGGGAGATGCGTAGAATTTTAATTTCGCTCTTTCTGGTTTTCACCGCTGTGGCGGCTTTTTCCGAACCAGTGCAGGTAATGCTCGAGCCCATGCCGCCTCTTATCAACGAGGATGGAACCGGCATGACCGTGGATATGCTCAAGGCGGTAGCTTCTTCCGCCGGAGTCACTCTCACAATAAAGATTGCAACCTACGCAAGGGCAAAAGCGGAACTCATGTCCGGAAACATACAGCTGATGGGACATACTCCCTACGGGCAGGAAGAAAAAGCCTTCTATGCCTATGCCCAGGAATTGGAATGGTCGATAGATACCTTTGCCGACATCTACGCGCTCAAGGCGGAAAACGTCGAAAAAGCAAAGTGGAATTCCCTGAAAATCGGCTGCCCTCGCGGAAACAAGGAATTTTTCGCCAGCATCTCCGGCGTTCCGGAAACCGCTTTTTTCGAGGAGGAACTGGGAGCCCTCGTTAAAATGCTGTCCGCCGGCAGAATCGACGCAATCATGTTCGAGCGCTCCAGCACCATGTCCACCATCGCAAAGCTGGGGATAAAAAACCTCTATTATAATACCATCACCAAGATTCCCGCCGGCCTGGCGGTCGCGAAGACCCCCGCGGGAACCGACCTCATGAAGCGGCTCGACGCGGCAATTAAAAAGTACAATACCAAGTCGATTTTCAGCGCGTTCACGGTATATGCCGGACTTCCCGAAAAAGGCATAGTCAAGTAAGCGGGTTCCCGAGCTTTCCGCTCTTAATATTACCGGCTCCATGCCACTTGCAGAATTTTAGAAATAGTTTACAATTTCTTCAAGGCGGGCTTAATTCGCCTGGCAGGGAGCATGTATGCAGGCAGGCGATACGCTTAAAAGTTCTTATGTTCTGGAATCCCGAATAGGAAAAAGCCTTCTGGGCGAAACCTGGTTTGCCGCAGCCGGCGACACCTGCATCAATGCGCAGCCAGGCACAAGACTGGTGGTAAAAATATTGTCCCTGGGCGATATGCCCGACTGGAAGGGTTACGACCTGTTCGAACGGGAATCCGCCGTCCTTAAATCCCTGAGCCATCGCGGGATTCCCCGCTATGTGGATTCCTTCCGGCTGGAACAGGACGGATCGCAATTCATCGTGCTGGCTATGGAGCGGGTGGAAGGCAAGAACCTCGCCGAAATCGTGGAAAGCGGCAAGCGCTTTACCGAGGCCGAGATACAGAACATGATCGCGGACCTGCTGGAAATAGTCTCGTACCTGCATGCGCTGCGGCCGCCTGTCATCCACCGGGATATAAACCCCAAGAACATCATGCTCAAGGACGACGGCAGCCTGGCTCTCGTGGACTTCTCCGGCGTGCAGGATGCCGTGCGCCTGGCCTATCGCGACACGAGCACCATGGTTGGAAGCGCCGGGTACGCACCCGTGGAGCAGGTTTCGGGACGCGCAAGCATCCGTTCAGACCTCTACGCCGTCGCGGCCACCGCCGCTTTCCTCGTTACCCACAAACATCCGTCGGACCTGCCGCTTAAAAACATGAGCCCCGACCCCGGAGCCCTCGTAGAACTGTCGGCGGCCCTCGCCTTCGTGCTGGACAGTTACCTGCAGGCCGACGAATCCAAGCGCGGCCTCCCCGTCTCCGATGCCGTCGCGATACTGCGCGGCGAAAAAAATCCCGATGCAAGCGCCATGGATTCTCCAGCGCCGCAAACGGTGAGCGCAAAACCGGTCTTGCAGTCCCAGGATTTGCCCGGTTTCCTGCGGGAAGGTCCGCTTGCCCAGGCACTCGGCCGCCTCACGGACAAACTAGCGGAACGCATAGGCAATTCCCCGGACGACGAATCGCTGCCTATCCCCGTATTCGGATCGCCCAGAGCCGCCGGTCAAGGAAGGAATTCCCAAACCGAAACACTCCCCACGGATAGCAAGATTCGCATAAGCTCGGATCCGTCGATGTTTACCGTGGACATGCCAAAAACCGGCTTAAAAGGCGGCACTGCCGTTTTTGGCCTTGGATTCTCCGCTATCTGGCTGGGTTTCGTCGCCTTCTGGACCATCATGAGCGTAACGATGGGAGCCCCGTTTTTCTTTACGCTGTTTTCGGTGCCATTCTGGGCGGTCGGCATTTTCATGGCGAGAATGCTGGTCGTTCCCGCCTTTACCGCGACAAATATAAGCCTCAACGCGGAAACCGGTTTTACCATGGCGGAAATTTTTTCCGGCAGGACAAAAATCAGGAACGCTCCGTTAAGCGACCTTGGAACATGCTCGGTGCAAAGATCCAACGTATCCCAAAACGGCCGGACGGAACTTGAAATAGTCCTTGAGGCGGGAACCAAAAACATACGCTTCGGCCGCTCCCTGTCCGACCGGGAAAAACGCGCTGTCGCGGGCTCGATATCTTCGTGGCTGGAAATAAACCGAAAGAACAAGTAGCTAAACCGACACCGTGCGCCAGCGTGTGAAACAGTCCATTGCGCATTCGCAGACGAAAAAATGCGATTCGGCATGCAAATCGCATTTTCCTTCAAACATATTCCGCCGCACGCGCGTCTGTAAGGGTGATGAGTATGCACCAAAAAGATAAACTTGAATCGGCGTATCATGAGCACGGCGGGCGGATTCGCTCCTGGCTGTCGTCTAAAACCGACGGCGAAAGCGCAAAAGACATTCTGCAGGATGTGTTTACGCGGGCTTTTTCTAACATCGACGCCATGGAACCGATTCGCGACATCGCGAGCTGGCTGTGGCGGATGGCAGCTAATGCCCTGCGCGACAAGTGGCGCAGAACCCGCGTCCGCCGCGCGCATAATGCCGATCCAGGCATGGAGATCGACGAAATCATGGCCGCTTGGGGCTACGACCAGTCGGATAACCTGGTAAAAGCGGAGATATTGTCTGCGCTCAAGGCGTCGATCCGCTCGCTGCCCCACGAGCAGCGCATGGTGATAGAAGCCCAATGCCTGTCCGGCGAGAGCTTCCGGTCCATCTCCGTCCGAACGGGCATACCCATCGACACGCTGGCATCGCGCAAGCGCTATGCGCTCGCAAAAATCAAGTCGGCAATGCAGGATTACTTCTAGGAGGAAGATTATGCCATTTTTTAAGGAAAACGAAAGTATCGGCTCAAAGATACTCAAGGTAGCCGGACTGATAATCGGCGGCTTGGCAATGGCTACACTAATGGGTTTCGTGTTCGGATTGCTGGTCATGTGGCTCTGGAACTGGCTTATGCCGGAACTGTTCGGCCTTAAAGCCATCTCGTTCTGGCAGGCATGGGGAATCGTCGTCTTGTCCCATATCCTCATAAAGCCCGGCTATGGCACATCGGGCAAGGGTTCGGGAACCAAGGAGGCAAAACCCAAGCTTGCCTGCCAGCCGGAGGCAAAAAAAGCGGACGAACCGGAAGAATCCGGTCGGGATGCATAACCGGCCGCTCAAAGCATGATTTTTTACTGGCCAATGAACATTCATAAGTGCTATATTCCTACAATACGATTTTCCTGGCCCGCACGGGCAGGACGGAGGAACAAGTGAAGCGAACCACAGGGTTATTGCTACTGGCCACGCTCGTGGCAGTACTGAGCATGGGTTGCGTCCCCGGAGACGGCAAGAACAACGCGGAAAAGCCCGCAGGATTTTTTATGGGCGTGTGGCACGGCTGGGTTGCCCCCGTATCGCTTATCATCAGTATTTTCGATAAGAAAATAAGCGTGTTCGAACAGTACAACACGGGCTGGTGGTACAACTTCGGCTTTTATATAGCCATTGTCGGCGGTTTCGGCGGCGCTTCGGCTACGCGGAGCAAATTCCGCTCGCGCTCACAGCGCCGCGAAGTGTAGGCGAGAGGGAAATATGGGCATAACAGTAATAATCGTGGGCGGACTCGTGCTCATGACCCTTGCGGCCGGTTTTTTTGATATGATGGGCAAGGCAAAAAAGAATGCGGGACAAGGCATGGAAGGTTCCAGGTTGCATGAGCTCGAAGGACGCGTGGCGTCTCTGGAAAGTCAGATTGGCGAGCGGGACAGGCGCATCGAGCAACTGGAGCAACACGCCGAATTCACGAGCAGGCTGCTCGAGGATAAGTCGAGATAGGGCTCAGGGCAAAGTCAAGGGGGCATCGCAGAAGCCTGCACTAGGCTTCGCGATGCCTTTTTTATTCCCCGGGCCTAGCCTTTGATGCTTCCTTCGGTCATTCCCTTGATGAACCATTTGGAAAAGACCAGATACATTAAAACCACGGGGATGGACGCCATGGTCAGGACCGCGAAAACGTTGCCGTAATTCGTCTGGTATTGGCCGAACAGCAGCGCCGTTGCCAGCGGTACGGTCTTGACCGCGTCAGACTTGAGCAGCACGAGCGGAAACCAGAAATCGTTCCAGATGGGAATGAAGTTTACCACCGCCACCGCGGCGATCGCCGGACGCAGCAAAGGCAAAACGATGCGAAAAAATATTCCCGCTTCGCCGCAGCCGTCGATGCGCGCCGCCGAGATGAGCTCATCGGGAATCGAGCGTATAAAATCGGTTAATATAAATATACCAAAGGGGATGCCCATGGCGATATTCACCAGGATTACCGATCCCAGCCTGTCCTGGAGCCCCAGGTTGATCATCAGCTTGAGTATGGAGATGGTTCCCAGCTTTATGGGAATTATGAGACCGACGAGGAAAAACGCGTAGATGGCCACGGAACCGCGAAACTTGTGCTTGGCCAGCACGAACGACGCCAGGGACGAGAATACCACGATGGCAAAAAGCGAAACGGCAACCACGACGAGGCTGTTCCTAAAATAAGTTATATAGTTTGAACGCGCTATCATATTGACGTAATTGTCGAAATACAGCGTCTTTGGCAGGCCGAACGGATTGGTAAAAACGTCGGCATTGGGCTTGAGCGAGGTTATTATCATCAGGTACATCGGATACAGGATGACCGCGACATACGCAAGCATTATCGTGTAATAAAATACTTTCTTTTTCTTTTCCATCTCAGTCTTCCCTCCGCGCCTTCGACTTGAAAAGGTAATACCAGACCGAGACGCCGATAGAAACGACGAAGAACATTATGGTGGAAACCGCCGCACCCATTCCCATGCCCCAGCCTCCCCGCACGGGCGTCGAGAATGCCGCCCGGTAGAAGAGCGAGCCGAACAGATCGGTGGTATAGCGCGGATTGGCCATGGTGGTCGTCATGGCATAGACTATGTCGAACTGGGTAAAATCGCCCACGAATATAAGCAGGGTTACGATGCCTATCACGGGCCTGAGCGCCGGGAGGATTATATAACGCATTTCCTGAAACCAGGTGGCGCCGTCTATCCGGGCGGCTTCCAGATGCTCGACCGGAATGGCGTCGATGCCAATCGTGTACAAAAGGATGGACTCGCCGATAAACTGCCAGCTTATGGCCACAGCCAGCGTGGGAAGCGCAGTATGCTCGTTGCCCAGCCAGGGAAAACTGCCGAACAGCCCCCAAATCGGGTTAAGCATTTGCCGGAAGAGAAACCCCACCACGAGCACGGATAGGGTCGTGGGAAGGAAGCTGAGCTTCCTTATGAATGCAGCCCCTTTGATGGCGCGGGTCACCGCCAGGGCAAGGAAGAAGCCCAGGACGTTCTGCAGCAGGGTAACGATCAAAAAGAATACGAATGTATTGGAAAAAGCGCCCCAAACGCGTTCGCTGAAGGAGGGATCGGTAAATATTTTTATATAGTTGGCGATTCCTACGAACTCCGTAGGAACGAGTCCGCTGCCCGAATAAAAACTGAGCCGCATCGAGTCCAGGATGGGAACCAGCAGAATCAGGGAATAAACAAGCAGCGCGGGCAGCAGGAAGGCGGACCTGAACGCGAAGGTCCCCAGCATGCCAGGCTTCAGCCTGGTTTTTTCGGCTGTTCGTTTCATGGAATCTCCCTTATGGGGACCTCTAATAACCTCGCCGGTTATCAGAGGTCCTGTTCCGATTACTTCTTGAACGGGGCGTACCAGGAAGCAAGCTGGCCCTGCACGTACGCAGCCGCCGCTTCGGGGGTATATTTGTCCACCATCATGCCCGGAAGAGCCACACCCATGAGGGAGTTGCCGCTCGGAGCCTGTGCGCTCATCTTTTCCCAAACGGTGCGCACGGTAAGGTCCGCGTTCGCAGCCGCGTCGAACATCTTCTGCGCCAGCGGGTTGGTAAGCGCTATCTTGCCGGGGGTATAGGAGAAGAATCCGGGAAGCTCGTTCATGATGGCCTGGGCATATTCCGGTCCCGCTACCCACGCGGCGTATTCAAGCGCGGCTTCCAGATTTTTGGAATTCTTGTTTACGCCGATGCCGGCGTCGACATGGAAACAGTACTGCAGCTTGTCGCCGGCCTTGGCGACGGGCGGTGCAAACCAGCCGATTTTGGTACTGTTCGAACCAAGGTCCTCAAAAACGCCGATTTCCCATGAGCCGCCGATGAACATGGCGGCCTGACCCGAGCCGAACATCTGTTGCATGCTTACATAATCCAAGGCTTCATAACCTTTGGGCAAATATTTCTGAAGCGAATCGATAGCCTTGAACGCGGCCACGAAATTGGGGTCGGTAAGCTTCATCGTACCGGCCATCAGAGCCTGCCGCGCGGCCTCTCCGCCGTAGAAATTGGCACCGAGACCCGAGAAGACCACTTCATACAAGGTCCAGTCATCCAGCGCGCCTTGAGCGAATATTTTCTCTCCGCCTTTTTTTAGCGTTTCGCACAGGGCTAAAAACTCGTCCCAGGTTGCAGGTTCCTTGAGCTTATATTTTTCGAATAGAGCCTTCTGGTAGTACACACCGTGGGTTACACCGACTGAAGGCACCGCGTAGGTAATTCCGTCCTCGGTAGACCAGGCTTTTACGGCTGCGGGAGGGAATGCCGCAAGGTTGGGTATGACCTTTGTAAGATCGTACATCCAGCCGCCGTTGTAATAGGCACGGCCGGTATCGTAGGAGCGCAGGAACACGACGTCCGCGCCGGTTCCGGTTTCCAATCCGGCGCGCATATTGGCGTCGTACTCGGTATCGTTGACCGGCTGGAAGTTGATGCTGATGTTGGGATGCGTTTTGGTAAAAAGGGCGTTGATGCGGTTCATGCGTTCTATATCTTCGGTTCGCCAGCTTGTAAGGGTAAGGGTAACAGGCCCGCCTTTGGCTGCTGCAGTTTTGGTCTTGGTACACGCGACTAGTCCGCCGATGAGCGTCATCGTTACAAACAGGAGAGCGATTGTCTTAATCGATCGCTGCACTGTATTCAGTTTCATGGAAGCCTCCTAAAGCTGGTGTTTTGTCGTAAAAACGACGCCAACAGTCTGCTCCAAGATCAAAAACTTGTCAATTCGTATACAGTAAAAATCAGGATTAAGAGCAGCATGGGCCTTGGTTTTATAACTCTAACAGGGTGTTGAAAAACCTCGGATGAGGATTTTCAACACTTCCAAAATGTAACATTACCGTAGCATTTGTACTCAAATGCGAGGAATGTTTAAGGCTGTTGGAAAAGCAACAAGCTTTTTCAACAGCCTGCTGACAGAGTGTTAGAGATCCCCCAATGCTAATTTCCCTGTATCGTTTTTCCCTAAAAACTCCAAAATAATAAACAAATATCGTTTCCTTGCACTATACTGGTTTTATGAACATATACCTTGCGGTGGGCATAGCCCTTAGCGGCAACTTTCTTCTCTCTCTGGGCATGATACTTCAGAAACGCAATGTGCTCTGGGTAAGCAAAGACAAGGCGATGCGCCTCAAATACCGCGCACACAAAGCCGGATGGATTACCGGATTCATTCTTATGAACATGGTGCCAATTTTTAATTATGCAGCGCTTTTCGGGCTTGCGCCCAATATCGTGGCTGCGCTGATCGGTTCCAGCATTGCGTTTACGAGCCTGCTTACGGCCGTGATGCTCAAGGAGCATATCGGAGCCAGGCGCCTTGCCTGGACAGGCGCGCTGTTCGCTTCTCTTACCCTCGCCGGCCTTCGAGGCGAAGCGGCTGGGCACAGTTTTTCGCCTGTCGGCTTGTTTACGTTTTTCTCGGTACCGCTTATCGCCGGCTTCCTGCTGCGCGCCACCCGCAAAAAAGGCAGGCTGCCCGGCGTTGCGCAAGGAATGGCGGCGGTAGCCGGCGCGATGGGCGGCATGATGGTGCTGATGATGCGCGCGGTACAGCTGTCCGCCGGACCTTCGATTTTATCCTGGTTCGTCACCGTCTATTTCTATACCTATTTCATGGCCGGCGCGTCTTCGTTCATGTTCATCCAGCTGGCTTACAAAGACGGCGAGATGGCTTCGGTCTCGCCCGTTTTCTACGGCATGCAGGTGCTCTGGCCGGCCTTGGCTTCCTACGCCGTCTTCGGTTCGCCCTTCGACCCGGTGGAAGCGGCGGCCTTTGCGGCGATAGCGGTATCGATACTGTTCGTCTCGCGGGTAAAATAAAAACTCCCGGATTTTTTTTATCCGGGAGAGACACTACTAACAGGGTGTTGAAAAACCTCGGATGAGGATTTTCAACACTTCCAAAATGTAACATTATCGTAGCATTTGTAATCAAATGCGAGGAATGTTGAAGGCTGTTGACAAAGCAACAAGCTTTTTCAACAGCCTGCTAAAGGCTAGAAGGTCAGGCTGAATTTTGCACCCAGGTACCAGACATAGGGAATCGTGTCCGAAGTTAAATCCGGAAGGAATACCCCCAGGGCGCCGCCTCCCAGGCGGAACACTTTGCCGATCTTGAACCAGGCCGACAGGTCCGGGAAAAACACCGCCCCGGCGGTAGTGCCGCTTGCCAGCCCGAAGTACGCAAATGCGCCGCCGCCGACCTGTGCCTGAAGGGCGAAATAGTCTCCAAGGTTAAGCTCGACGAAGGCGTTGGGCCAGAGCACCGTTTCGAGTATCAGGGTAAAAAAGCGCGCTCCCACGCCGAACTTAAGGAGATCTCCGCCGAATTGATAATATACACCCGCTTCCGGAAAGGGCAGTATCGTCTTGTCGAGGAATTCGGTGGTCTCGGGCGTAAAAAGCGTTCCCCCGGAAAGAGCTCCGAAACCCCGGGGAACGGATACCCCCAAGTCGAGGCGAACCTGGGCGCCCGCCGTACTTGCGCCAACTATACCCACAAGGACCAAAACAAGAATCAAACTTTTACGTTTCATACAAACCTCCTGAACGTATCTAGGGGCCTCTGATAACCAACAGGTTATTAAAGGTCCCGTTTAGTAAGATCATAATTAATATACCTCAGAATCACTCAAAAACACAATTTTCACCGGCAATTGAGAAGTAGCCCAATATAATTCCTCTAGCCACGCGCTTCTGCCCCGGGCTACAATCGGCCCATGTCCCGAGAATTGTGCTACGCTTGCCGCCGTCCCAAAGAAGCCTGCCTCTGTCCCAAGATGCCGCCCATGCGCACCAAAACGCGCATCGTCCTCCTGATGCATCCCAAGGAGTTCAGGCACAAAAAATGCAATACCGGCCGCCTTACCTGCCTGAACCTGGCCAACTCGGAATTTTTGTGCGGCCTGGATTTTGACAGCCACCCGCGTGTTCGCGAGCTTATAGACAACCCGAAAAACATTCCCCTGCTCCTATACCCCGGCAGATACGCCCTGGATTTGAGCCAAAGCGGATTCCGCCAAAAGCTCATGGATTCCCTCTGCGCCGATGGCGATTCCCCGGAAACGGTGGCTCAGAAAACCCTCGTGGTATTTCTCATCGACGCGACCTGGGCACTGGCCAAGCAGGTTATCAAACAAAGCCCCGGGCTCATGACGCTGCGGCAAGTAAAGTTCAGTCCAAGCACGCCAAGCCGTTACACCATAAAGCGCCAGCCCGCCCCTTTTTGCCTGTCCACCCTGGAAGCTACCCACGAAATCCTGTGCGCGCTCGAGCAGGCGGGACTCGAAAACTATCCTGACAAGACGCGACTCTACGAAGTATTCGACGCCATGCAGGATTATCAGATAGAACAGGCCGGGGCGCGGCGGACTCCAAGGTATCACCAGAGCTGACGGATTTATTTTGACAGAATCGCCGTAAGACCTTAAAATCAGCGGGTATTACGAGAATCAACCAAACTTGGGGATATCGAAAACTTCTGTTTTGCGAGGTGCCCACCAGGAGCAGCATCCATGAAAAGCCGGCCGGATATCCGCATGATAATTTCCCTGACAAGCTCCCTGGCATGCGGCGTCTGTCTCGTTTTTATATTTACGGGAGCGATTCCCGCCTCGTTTTCCTTGGCTTGCATCGGGCTATCCCTGCTTGCCGCCGCATTCAGCATCCTGGGCCGGCTGCGCTTTCGCGTATCGGAGGCGGAATTCGCCGACACCCTGGACGACGTCGCTTCGGGGAGGGAGGAATTCCATGAACGGGGCCGCTTTACGGCAAACAGCATGGTTCGCCTGGCGCGAAGGCTCGATACCTTCCTGGATAAACTTTCGAGCTTTATCATAGCGATAAAAAACATTCACGTGCAGGCGGAAAACCTGGGAATCGACATCTCCAGCAACTCAAAGCACATTCAGCATTCCATAAGCGGAATTTCAAGCGACACCGATTCCATGCGGCGCGAATACGCGGCCTTGCTTTCGGAGCTGGCCGCCGCCGAGGAGGCCGTTAGCCAGATACGCGGCTTTACGCGCGACGTGGCCATCATGGTTGCGGATCAAGTCGCGGCCGTGGGCGCATCGAACAGGGGCGTTGACGAATTCGTAGGCACCATAGGCAGGCTCGCGGGCACCGCGGAAGAAAAAAAACGCCGTGCCGACGACCTGGGCAAGATAGCAGAGCGCGGCGGAGAGGATATGGAAACAACCCTCAAGTCCATCAATATCGTGGCGGAATCTACCAATGTGGTCCTGGAAAGCCTGACCATCATCAACGACATCGCCGAAAAAACAAACATGCTCGCGATGAACGCGGCCATCGAGGCGGCGCATGCGGGGGAAGCCGGGAAGGGTTTCGCCGTGGTTGCGGACGAAATCCGGAAGCTGGCGGAAGAAACGCAGAACAACTCGGCCCGCATGGGCGGGGACCTTGCCACCGTGCTTGCGACGGTGCAAACCATGAAGGCCGCCGGGGAGCGGCTTGGCGGCTCCATGAACGACGTATTCATGGGCATGAAGGAACTGGGAGACAGCCTCGAGCTGATACGGGAAGGCACGAACAGCGTACGCAACGTAAGCGGCGATATAAAATCTTCGCTTGCGGATGTGCAGAAACGCAGCGAGCTGGTCAGGGATTCATCGCATGCGATGGAATCCAAGGCCGATCTCCTGGATGCCGCCGTCGGGAAAGTGCGCGCGCTGGCGGACGAAAACGGAACGTTCATAGAACGCGTCGGGCTGGGCGTGGAAAGCATCAAGGGAGCGGTTTCGGTAATCGTGCAGCTGGGAAAAAGCAATACCAGCACGGCAGAGGCGATTATGGAAGCCCAGGGAAACCTTAAAGCCGGTGGCAACGTCGTGGGCGAGAACATGCCCCCGCACAACTACATAAAAAACGGCAAGGCCGCGGGAATGAACGTGGCCCTGTGCGCCGAGATTTACAAGCGCATGGGCATACCCCTCTACCTCGAGATTATGAACCTGGAGGATGCCTTGAACCGCACAAGCACGCGCCCTGGCATGGTGGCGGTAAATCTCATGAAAACGGAAGAGCGCCTCAAGAAATATAAATTCGCCGGCCCCCTGATACATTCCGAATTCTGGGTATTCAAGCTGGCCGCCAACCCCATGAGCGCAGGCTCGCTGGGAGAGCTTAGGACAAAACGCATGGCCATCGTGCGGGGAGACGGTCTAGCCGAGTACTTCATGTCCAAAGGCTTTTCCGAGGGCAGGGGCATCGTATTTACCATGGACACGAACGACTCGCTTCTGAAGCTCCTCGACGGCACGGTGGACTCGCTGCCCATGACCGAAGACAACATCAACTACCAGCTGTCAGTTATGGAACGCTCCACGAAGCTGGTGGCCAAGCTCGTGCGCATCGACGAAATTCCCGGCGACCTTTATGCCTTGTTCAATAAAGACACCCCCGACGCGCAGGTAAAAAAATTCCAGTCCATACTGGACGACATGCAGCGATCCGGGGAGTACAAGGCCATCATCGAAGCGAACAGGTTTTAGAAATGCTTATGCAATGAAAAAATCGCTTTTGCTCATCGTCAGCGCACTCAGTCTCCTCCTGCCCCCCTTATGCGCGCAGGTTTCCCCCGCGTGGTTCGGCACCGGTGCCATGGAGCAGCTGCGGCTCTTGGACGCGAGGGGACCAAGAACCGCAGGCAGCGCAGAAGAAAAAGCGGCGGCGGACTATATCGCCTTGGAACTCGCGTCCCTTGGATATTCGCCGCTGGTGCAGTCGTTTACCCAAACCGCGCGTATCGGCGGCAAAGACGCCGTAATACGCTCGCAGAACATAATCGCGGTAAAACCGGGAACAGGCGCCCGGGAAATAATCGTTGGCGCACATTATGATAGCGCTGCCGAGGGCAACGGATCCGATGACAACGCATCCGGCGTTGCCCTGCTTTTGGAAATGTGCGCGCTGGTGCAAAGCCGAAGCCTGCCGTTTACGGTCCGCTTCGTGTTTTTCGGCGCGGAGGAAGCTGGCAAGCTCGGATCCGATTTCTACGTATCCGCCATGGATCCAGGAGAAATCGCCGCTACCGCGGCAATGCTCAACTTTGACAGCCTTATCGCGGGAGACAAACTATACGCCCATGGCAGCGCCGGAGCACGGGGAATTGTGCGCGACTGGATGCTCGCAAAAGCGCAGGCATGGCTCTTGCCTCTTATCGCGCAGAGCGGCAAGAATAAAAAATACCCGGCGGGAACCACGGGAGACTGGAGCGACCATGCGCCATTCGAGGCCGCAGGCATCCAGTACGCCGCGTTCGAAGCGACAAATTGGGACTTCGGTGATAAAGACGGCTACGTGCAGACTCAAAGCGGTTTCGGCGTGCAGGGCGAAATCTGGCACACGAAATTCGATACGCTCGCATACATGGAGTCCGTTTTCCCCCTTCGGGCAAAAGAGCATTTGGCTGCATACTCGCGGCTCCTGTTCGCCTTCCTAACTGAGTATTCGGAATAAGATCGGGATTTCTTCTTTTTTTTTATTCTTTGTTGGATTTTTATGCCGTCCTGCCTATACTTATGGGGTAACAGCATGGTAAGCAGCCAGAATCGAACAAAAGGGTTTGTGACATGATCGAAGAGATTCAAAAAAAATTTTCTACCCATGAAAAACTCGACGACAGGGACATTTCCGAGCTTATCGACGCCTACCGGGATCAGCAGGCACTCATCGATATAGGTAAAAACCTGATCGAGGAACGCGATACCGACGTGCTTCTGCGGATAATACTCTCCACCAGCGAGCGCATCACCGGCGCGGATGCCGGAAGCATCTTTCTTGTGGAGCATGCCGAAGAAGGAACATTCCTGCGTTTCGCCTACTCTCATACGCATTCAATCAACGTCGACTATGCCGAGTTTAAAATGCCGGTGGATCACATGTCCATCGCGGGCTGGGTCTCGCTCGAGGGGCAAATCCTCAATATTCCCGATGTTTACGAGATTGACCAGGACAAACCCTACCAATTCAAGCGTTTCTTCGATAAAACCCATGGATACAGGACGAAAAGCATGCTCGCGGTTCCCATGCGTCGGCATAACGGGGATATAATAGGCGTAATACAGCTCATAAACTCCAAGGAAGATTCCGACTATCCGGATTCCGAGAGTTCCTCGGGCATCAAGCTTTCCTCACCCGAGGATTATGAAAAAAAAGTGCGGCCCTTCAACAAGCGCTACGAGTCGCTTATGGAGGCCATCGCCAACCAGGCGGCGATCGCGCT
>JANNSO010000020.1:0-7647 GCA_031402655.1 Spirochaetota bacterium
GCCTCGAACGATTCTTCCGACATGCTGGGAGAGGCCAGGCAGGCGCTGCTGCTCCAGCGGGTTCGCTATGGCGCGGCGGGAATAACGGCTCGCGAAGTATTGGGCATCGCCACGATAGGCGGTGCGAAACTATTGGGCTATGAGGAAACCGGCAGGATGAAGGAAGGCGCTTTGGCTGACATTGCGATGTTCGATGTGCATAAGATGGAATACGCCGGAGCCTTGTCCGACCCTGCCGCAGCGCTTCTTTTTTCGGGTTATGACCATGGCGTGGACAATCTCCTGGTTAATGGAAAATTCGTCGTCAGAAACAGGAAACTCGTCAGTGCAGACGAAAATAAAATAAGGGACGAAGCCAATCGCTGCGCGAAACGACTTCTCGAAAAAGCGGGAGTGGAGGCACAATGGTAAAAGAATATAAAAGGCCCGCATCGATCGAGGACGCTTTGCGTTCCTTGTCCTCGGCGCCCGGCTCCGCACTGTTGGCCGGCGGGACTTTTCTGCTGGCCGGGTATTCGTTTGGTTCCCAGATTTTACGCGATCCGGGATCGTTTCTCGCCGAGGGCGACTCCAGGGCAACCGGCTCCCCGGCCAAGGGGCCGGAAATCGTAATCGACATAGGGAAGCTGCTGCCTGCGGGCATCGAGCTCAAGAACGGCATTCTCAAAATCGGGGCGGGTTGTACGTTCCAGGCACTCGTAGATTCGGGGGACGCTCCTCGAATATTCAAGACGGCGGCACAGAGCATGGCTAACCGGAATATCCGGAACCGGGCCACGATAGGCGGAAATCTGGGAGCTAACAAATCATGCTCGAGCCTCGTGCCTATTTTTCTGGCTTTGGATTCAGAAGTCGAGTTCGCGGTAAAAAGCGATAAAATCTCAACCTGCACTTTGTTGCAGTGGCTTTCCATGCCGCACGGAATACTTTTAAGCGTCAGCGCAAAGATTCCCGATGGGTACAGGGGGGCAAGCATGCGTTCCAGCAGAACCGCCTGTGATCTCGCTACTTCTACGGTCGCAGTAATCTATAGAAACGATTCAGCCATCGTGCGCGATATTAGAATAGCCATAGGTGGATTCGATACGAAGGCGAGGCGTTTTCCCGAGATTGAATCGATGCTTGAAGGGAGGCCCATGCCTTCGGCCTCTGATGTTGAGGACCTTGCCCAGCCTTTTTTAACGGCGATAGGCGATCAGCGCGGCAGCGTAGAATACAAAAAGCTGCGCGGCTCGGTGCTTCTTGCCGACGCGCTTCGGATGGCGGAGGCGATAGTATGAAAGTTTCTTTTGCTCTTAACGAGCGCCAGGTATCCTGGGATTTCGATGCAGGCGAAACCCTTCTCGTCATGCTCCGCCGAAAAGGCATAGTTTCGGTGCGTGACGGCTGCGATGGCGAAGGGTCCTGCGGGCTGTGCGCGGTTCTGTTCGATGGAAAGCTGGTAAACTCGTGCCAGATCCTCGCGGCGCAGGCTGAAGGTTCAAAAATAATAACGGTAGACCATTTTGCCAAGGATCCAGTCATCGTTATAATCCAGAAGGCGCTTATCGAAGCTGCCTGCGTGCAATGCGGCTACTGTACCCCAGCCGTGGCATTGGCGCTTCGGGAGCTTCTAGGCCGGGATGCCGATCCTTCAGAGGACGCGATCCGTGACGCGCTTTCGGGAACCTTGTGCCGCTGTACCGGGTATGAACAATTTTATAACGCCGCCAGAATAGCCGCTAAGCGCCTTGCGGACAGTAACTACGTCGAACCGGCAGCCCAGGAGTTTCGGCCGGATCTCAGGCATGTGGGCAAGGATCGGGACAAGGTCGATGCTTTGGCGCTCTCCCGCGGAGAACGGGCATTCGTCGAGGATAGGGTGGATTCCAATACCTGTCACCTGAAGATGCTTCTTTCACCGCATGCCCATGCATGGGTCAGGAAAATCGATATCGCCCAGGCTTTGGCCATGCCCGGCGTAATAGATATCGTTACCCACGAAAATTGTCCCGACATGGTCTATACCACGGCTGGGCAGGGCTATCCTGAGCCGAGTCCCTATGACCAGCGCATGTTCCCTAAAAAAGTCCGCCATGTCGGCGACCGGGTCGCGGCGGTGCTTGCGGAAACGGTGGAGGAGGCGGAAGCGGCCGTACGGGTGATCCGGGTCGAGTACGAGGTGCTGAAGCCCGTACTTTCCATTGCGGAGGCAAAAGCCGCGGGCGCACCGGTAATTCATCACGGTGACGTTTCCTACGTAGTGGGCGAAGGTCCGGCGGGCAGTTCCGTCAAGGGCGATGGGCGTGATGATCCTATAACATATCAGTTTCCGCTCCATGCCGACCCGCACAGGAACATCGCCGCCAGCGTTTCTGGGGGAATCGGCGACCTTGAAAAAGGCTTTGCCGAGGCGGATGTGGTAATCGAAAGGACCTATAAGGGAAACAGGGTGCAATGCACGCCGCTGGAACCCCATGTCGTCTTTGCCAAGGTGGAAGGCGGAAGGCTTATCATCCATGCGTCAACGCAGGTTCCCTGGCATGTTCGGCGCATCGTTTCCCGCGTAATCAGAATACCGGAAAACAAGGTGCGTATAATCAAGGAGCGGGTGGGCGGGGGCTTCGGCGCGAAGCAGGACATCGTTCTTGAGGACGTGGCGGGCTATATGGCCTGGAAAACGGGGAAGCCGGTGTTTTTCCGTTTTGACCGGGCGATGGAGTTTATGTCGAGCCGTACCAGGCATGCCATGGAGATTAGCGTAAAGGTTGGGGCAAAACGTGATGGTTTATTAACAGCGATTCACATGAAGGTGGATGCGGACACGGGTCCCTACGGCCAGCATTGCCTGACCGTCCCCATGAATGCGGTAAGCAAGAGTCTGCCTCTCGTGCTGTGCGAGAATGCAGCCTTCGAAGTTACAACTTATTATACCAATTTATCGGTAGCAGGGGCTTACCAGGGCTATGGTGCCCCTAAAGGCTCCTTTGCCCTTCAGACAATACTCGCCGAGTTGGCGGCGGAATTGGGCATGGATCAGTTGGATATGCTGGAGAAAAACAGGGTTCGCTCGGGTTCGCGCATCGAGATTCTCAAAAGCCTCGGCGAAGGACGTCCGGGCGCGGCTGTAACTCTCGGCGATTGCGGTCTGGGCGAAATGATCGAGCGCGGTAAGAAAGCCTTTGCCTGGGACAAGCCTAAGATGCCTGCCGTTAATCCGGACTGGAAAATCGGTCGTGGAGCGGTGATAATCCAGCAGGGTTCCGGACTGCCCGGCCTTGATGCGGCAAATGCGGAAATTCGCCTACTGGCCGACGGAACGGTATTACTGCTGTCGGGCGGGGCCGACCTGGGTACCGGACTGGATACCGTAACGGCCAAGGCCGCCGCCGAAATCCTGGGCCTGGACATGGCCGACGTTACCGTAATTTCAGGTGATACGGATATAACGCCGTTTGACAAGGGAGCCTACGCCAGTTCCGGGACTTATTTCTCCGGTAACGCAGCCGTCCGCGCCGCGGAGGATTTGCGCGACAAGTGCCTGGAGGTGGCCGCGGGCATCCTGAAGGAGAATGCTGCCGACCTGAAACTGGTCCATAGGGGAATCATAAGGGGAAAGACAGGCGAAGTGACGCTGGCCAAACTGGCACACATGGCTATTCAGGGTGAGCATCATCATGAACTGACCGGCATGGGAAACTTCAAGACCGATCATGCGGCATTCCCCTACGGGGCGCATTTCGTCGAGGCGGCGGTCAATGTGCGCACGGGAGAGGTCAAGTTGCAAAGATATCATGCATATCAGGATTGCGGGACTCCCATTAACCCCGCGCTGGCCATAGGACAGATATATGGCGGGGTGATGAAGGCCGTAGGCCATTCCTTGTACGAGGAACTCCTGTATGACAAAAGCGGAAAGCCGTGCAACCTTAGCTTCCTCGATTACAAGATACCCTCTATTTTCGAGGTGCCCGACGATTTTCATGTGGAGCTTGTTCCCGTTGAAGACGAAGTCGGGCCGTTCGGGGGCAAAAGCGTTTCTGAAATAGCCCTGAACGGTGCTTCCCCCGCCATCTCGATAGCGATTCACGACGCAGTCGGAGCCTGGTGCCGGGAATATCCGTTTACTCCGGAAAGGGTCTTGCGGGCCATGGGGAAATTGTAATATAAAAGTAACTGAGTGATTACGGAGCTATAATCCGCCGAGAAGCGGATAGAATGAATGCAATGGAGGAAATGATGAGCGCAAGCGAGATAACAAAGCTGGTAGAGCAGTTGGCGGGAAAGAAAATCAATATGTTCCATAAGGATTTTCTTCTTACATGGGAAAAGTCCCGGGAAGAGCTGGAAGCAACCTTCCTTGTCGCGGATATACTGCGGAGCATGCGAAAGGAAAACATAAGTCCGAAAATATGGGATTCCGGCATTGCGGTTTCCAACTTCCGGGACAATTCCACGCGCACGAGGTTTTCCTATTCCAGCGCATGCGACCTGCTGGGACTCTATGTACAGGACCTCGATGAAGGCAAAAGCCAGATTGCGCATGGGGAGACGGTTCGCGAAACGGCGAACATGATAAGCTTCCTGTCGGAGGCGATCGGCATCAGGGACGACATGTACCTCGGCGAAGGCGACAAGTACCAGCGCGAAGTGGCAAAGTCGCTCGACGAAGGGTTGGCGGCAGGGGTGCTCCCCGATCGTCCCACCGTCGTAAACCTGCAGAGCGACATAGACCATCCTACCCAGTCGATGGCCGATATCCTCCATCTTGCGCATTACTTCGGCGGCCTTGACAAGCTGAAAGGAAAAAAAATAGCGATGACCTGGGCTTACTCGCCATCCTATGGCAAACCGCTGTCCGTGCCCCAGGGAATAATCGGGCTGGCCAGCCGATTTGGAATGGATGTAACGCTTGCTCATCCAGAAGGTTATAATTTAATTCCCGACGTCGTCGAATTGTCCAAGAAGCAGGCAATTGAATCCGGCGGCTCCTTTCAGCATGTAAGTTCGATGGAGGAAGCCTTCGAGGGTGCCGACATAGTCTATCCCAAAAGCTGGGCTCCCTACGACGTCATGCAAAAGCGCGTGCCGCTGCTTCATGCAAACGATCAGGTGGGTCTCAAGGATTTGGAGAAGCAGTGCCTGGCAAATAACGCAAAGTTCCTTGATTGGGAATGCACCGAGGAGAAAATGAAATTGACCAGGGGAGGCAAAGCGCTGTATATGCATTGTCTGCCCGCGGATATCACGGATGTTTCCTGCAAAGCCGGCGAGGTGGCCGCAAGCGTATTCGACCGCTATCGCGATGACACTTATCGCGAAGCGAGTTTCAAGCCGTATATCATCGCGGCGATGATACTTCTCGGCAAGCGAAAAAATCCCGCGGCAACGCTCAGGGCCTTGATCGAGAGGGCGGGTCAAAGAGAAGTACTCTGATATTTTGCTCGAGAATGGTTTTGGAAGCTCTGATAAGCTTGTTGGTTATAAGAGCTTCCCTTTACCGTTAAGGCGGATGGAATCTTCCAAGTTTCTCGGCCTTCGCATAATCCCGGGGATTGTCAATATCGATCCAAATCCCTTCCGTACCAGCCTCCAAGGCGACCCATGGCTGCGTGAGTAAATATTCCCGCAGCTTGGCATCCGGAGGCAGCTTTTTCATTTCAGCCAAAAAAAACGCGGGTATCCAGACCGGGTGCCCCAGTTTGCCTTTATGGGCAGCGAAGATAGCCGCCTCACTTTCGCCGCGGTTTTGCCGCTGTTCCGCTTCGGTGACCAAATTCCGAAAAAGAGAAGCAGGGATGAACGGCATGTCCGCCGGAACCACGAGGAATCCAGGTTTTTTTATGGATTCGGCGCCTTTGAGAATCGAGCCGAGCATGCCTTTCTCCCAGTTTTCGTTAATAACCATCGTGAGTCCCGGTCGATTTTCGAATTTTCCAATAAGCTCTTCCGCCCGGTATCCTGCCACCAAAATAGGCCTGCAGCCTCCTGATTCGACCGCTTCCAGAACGGCCTGGCAAAGCGTGCCTTCACCCCAGGGTAAAAGCGGTTTCCAAGAACCCATTCGGGACGACCGGCCGGCAGTGGGAATTATGCATGGTATCGACGTATAATCATCTTTATCCGCTTTGACTTCCATCGTCGTACTATGGATGCTTATTTTGGAGATGTCAAGCAATTCGATGTTTTCGGCTTGACCATCCTGTGTATCCGCGTGATATTATAAGCGTGCGCAAGGAGTTGTTATGATTACTTTACTGAAGCCTTTTTTCGATATAATCGACAGGGAATTCAACGGAGAGTCCTGGAATGGATTGTCGCTCATGGGGACCCTGGACAAGCTGTCTGCGGCGGAGGCAGCCAGCAGCAAAACATGGGAAGGATATAGCGCCTGGTCCATCGGCATCCACTGCGCCAAGTGCAAATATGCCGTAGCCAAGGATTTGGGAGCATCCGTTCCGCAGTGGCCATTCCCCGGAGAAGAGTGGTTTACGATCCCTGTCGATATTTCCGAGGAAGCATGGGCCAAGGATAAGCTTTTTTTTAATGCAATGCATGAAAGTTGCATGAAAGCATTGCGCGCCTTGACTGAAACCGGTTTGGAAGAGACTATGCCCAGCTGGAAAGCCAAATACGGCGATGTAGTGGCATATTTATGCTCCCATGATTCGTTCCATGGCTCCCAGATCAGGTCTATGGGTCTCCCCAGCTTTCAGGTTAAAAAGAAAGATTGACCGTTCCATAAATTCAAAAGCTGGACATTCCCCGTATTTTTATGCATACTGAATCCAACGCTCCTTCATATGACGAAGCGCACAGGGCTCCCTGCGCTGAGGCAAACGAAGGTAACCTAAGATACCCGTGCGCTTCCAGCGCACACGTCCAAAATCGCGACCTTCGTATGACGAAGCGCGCAGGGCTCCCTGCGCTGAGGCAAACGAAGGTAACCTAAGATACGCGTGCGCTTCCAGCGCACACGTCCAAAATCGCGACCTTCGTATCACGCAGGCGTATTTCGCCGGAGAGAAACGAAGGTTACCTATGACTTCCGTGCGCTTTCAGCGCACACGTTCAAAATCGCGACCTTCGTATGACAAAGCGCGCAGGGCTCCCTGCGCTGAGGCAAACGATGGTAACCCTAGCTACCCGTGCGCTTTCAGCGCACACCATACAATACGCGACCTTCGTATGACGAAGCGCAAAGGGCTCCCTGCGCTGAGGCAAACGATGGTAACCTATGAGTTCCGTGCGCTTCCAGCGCACATGTTACAATACGCGACCGTCGTATAACGGTATTACCCGGGCTTCCCAAGCCCGTGACGCGGGTTCGACTCCCGTCGGTCGCTTCAATAATTGCCCGCCGAAAGGCGGGCAATACTTTTAGAGGGATCGACGGGAGTCGTATCACAGTTCGCCTTTGGCGAACTGGTAGATAAATTTCCTTACGATCCGGCGCATAGCGACGTACCGAAAGAGGCGCCGACCAACGGGAGGATTAGCGCACAGGACGTGCGCGGCAGCCTCTGAAGGCGGCGCGCAGGTACGAAACAGGATGTTGAGTACCGGAGCGGACTCCCGTCGGTCGCTTCAATAATTGCCCGCCGAAAGGCGGGCAATACTTTTAGAGGGATCGACGGGAGTCGTATCACAGTTCGCCTTTGGCGAACT